>NZ_JACAXB010000029.1 GCF_013391415.1 Aquitalea sp. LB_tupeE | reverse complement strand
GTGGAAAGAATTGGATGCCGATCACCCCGGAAACCTGGAAAGTTTTGCATGCCGATTTACAAGCTGCTGGCCTTGCGTTGCCACAGTTGCAGGCTGAAACCGGTTTTGCTGTCAGCATCACGCAGCAGCAGGCGCGATAGCGTGAGCGCCGTGCTCTCGTTCTTGCCGTGGTAGAGATAGCTTTCATAGGCACCGGCCACCGACTGGCGATAACGACCATCACTCAGCGTCAAACCAAGCAGCCAGTAGCCCAGCGGCAGGCTGTAGTTGAGCGCATTGTTTTCTGATCCCCGCTCGCCGTTCTGGCCACCACCCAGCGCCTGGCTGCGTGACAGGTTGAGCATGTCATTGAGCGTCAACAGATGGTCCACCGCCAGGGTGGAACTGCCTTGCAGCACACCGGTAGCCTGGCTGCCGCCATCATCCAGCTGCAATAACAGTCGGTATGGCCGCTGTTGCTGCCATTTCAGTAGTACGTCGCTGCTATTGGGTGGGGCATCAGCCGCGCTGGCCGGGGCAATCTGGAAGTCCGCCTGTACCGGAGACAGGCGTTGCAGGTTTTCCAGCCCTTGTTCGATATCGCGCAGATTGAGTACCGATCCGGGCTTGGCAGGCAGGGCATTCCATAGCCGCAGCCCAGGCGTGCTGTCCGCAGTGGGTTTTATCTGATGAATGAAACCCGGCAGCAGGGTAAACACCAGCTGACCATTGCTCAGATTTTGCGGGCTGACCAACACACGTGAGGTGACAAAGCCCTGTGCCAGTAGTGCGTTCTGCATCCGCCGCTGTAACAGGCTGATGTCCTGGCTGCCCAGACAGCGACCGCTGGCACTGGCCGGTAAGGCGGCACCATGTAGCAGTCACTGAAAATGCGCTGACTGCTCTCCCGCAAGCTTGATGTGTCTGATCAGAAAGCAGGGTTCTTCCTGACTGGGCAGGGTTGCAGCAGCGTGTTGTGCGACAGACGCTTTGTCATCCACAGCGCTTGGCAAAGAAGCGGTATCCAGCGGGGAGCTGGCCCATGCCCTGGTGATCTGGCACAGGCACAGCGCAAGCAGGCGGTAACAAGAAGGCAAATGGGACACGCGGTATCAGTGTTTTGTCATCGGTCACTGATTGTTAAAAGTCGTACTGCATGAAACCATCAGCCGCTTCCCGAATCAGCCATGTCCATTTCCGGTAATACAGCCTCACGGCAACTATCTGATCACTACTGGTTAGATGATTTGCACTTTTACTTTCCATTTGTCAGGTCTATGTCCTTGCATTGCGTATGGAATAAGCGCCAAACCTCTGATCTGACACACATTCCCTGCAAGCCCGGCACTGGCATGAATCTTGATCTGTAACCCACTCCGTTACAGCAGTATCAAGACCATGCACACCGCACACATCACCATCATGGGGCTGGGTAACCTGCTCTGGGCTGACGAAGGCTTTGGCGTACGCGCCGCCGAGCAGCTGTTTGCCTGCTATCAGCTTCCCGCCAACGTCGACGTTGTGGACGGTGGCACCCAGGGCCTGTTGCTGCTGCCTTATGTGGAGGAGGCCGACCGGCTGATCCTGTTCGACGCCATCGACTTCGGCCTCACGCCGGGCACACTCAAGGTGTACCGCGACGATGCCGTACCGGCCTATCTCACCGCCAAGAAAATGAGCCTGCACCAGACCGGGTTTTCCGAAGTGCTGGCGCTGGCCGACCTCAAAGGCAATCTGCCCGGCCAGATCGTACTGATCGGCGTGCAGCCGGTGCAGCTGGAAGACTATGGCGGCAGCCTGACCGACCCCGTGCGTGCACAGCTGGAACCGGCCATTCAACAGGCCGTGCAGCAGTTGCAGGACTGGGGCGTCAGCCTGTCACCCCGCCAGGACGACGACCGGCTGAATCACGCCAGCCTGGACATGCAGCGCTATGAAGATGAACGCCCGTCCGCCGAACTGGCCTGTCGCATTGGCGACGACCGCGTGCTGCAAGGAGAAGGCTGATGTGTCTGGGCATCCCCATGCAAGTGGAACGCTGTCACCAACTGGTGGCCGACTGTCAGCACGCCGGGCAATGGCAAACGGTAGACCTGTCGCTGGTGGGCGCAGTACAGCCCGGTGACTGGCTGCTGGTATTCATGGGCGCAGCACGAGAGGTGCTAAGCGCCGAACGTGCAGCCGACATTCTGGACGCGCTGGCCGCACTGGACGCCGCCATGAACGGCCGTTTCGACCCGGCCATCCATCTGGCCGACCTCAATCAGCGCGAACCGCAACTCCCTCCGCATCTGCAAGCGCAATTCGACGCACAAAGGAAACCCTCCTGATGAGCACGCCACAAGACAATCTGCTGCAAAGACTGGCGGACACCGGCTACCTGGCCGTGGATGCCGACGGGCTGGACAGCCTGGCCAGCGCCACGCAAAACCTGATCGTGATGCTGAATGCCGACCCGGTGAAATACCCGGAAGTACTGGACAATGTGGTGATCGTGCCGGAAGTGCTGCGTGAATTCCCCGCCGACACCTTCCGCGTGGCCTATGCCAACCTGCCGGCCAGCCAGGCTATTGCCAAACGCTTTGGCATCCTGAAATTTCCCGCCCTGCTGTTTTTGCGCCGGGGCGAATACGTGGGCATCATCGCCGGTCTGCAAGACTGGCCGGACATCGTGCACAGCTTTGCCGACAAGCTCACCGCGCCCACCCGTCGTCCGCCTTCGGTCGGCATTCCGGTTACCAGTGCCAGCAGCGAGAAAGGTTGCGCATGAACATCAAACCCTTCCCCGTCGCCGTCGTCGGCCTTGGCCCCGGTTCGCAGCCGGAAGACCCGGACCTGGCCTACATGCCGCTGCCGCGCGAAATCGACAGCTTCGACCAGCCCACCCTGCCCACTTCGGAAGAAGTGGAACACCTGCATGCCGCCAAACAGGTGATTGCCGAGCTGATTTCCCAGTTGCAAGGCTACAAGGGGGATGCGGAAAACTACCCAGCGCAGGACATCAGCCAGCTTGACGCCGCCAACCGCCAGCTGATCAACCAGCTGCTGGGCGAAGGCGAGGTGTCCTGTCGGGTGAAACTGCTGGACGGGCGCGAACTGGACATGCAGGAGTCGGTATTCGCCGGCATCTGGCGTGTGCTGGAAAGCAGCGCCGATGGCCAGCTGCTGGCCGACCGTATCGAAGCCTGCCCGATTCCCGCCGCCGTATGGCAGGCGGCCCGCGCTTTTGGCAAGGCCGCGCTGGACATCCCCACCCTGCCCGAGCAGCTGATGAACGCCGGGCCAGTGCTGACCGAAATTGCCGCCGCCATGCAGAACACCAGCGACGAGGCCCATATCATCAACTTCTCGCTGCTGCCGATGAGCCCGGCCGACATGGACTGCCTGGATGCCATTCTGGGGCCGGGCAATAGCGGGGTGTTTTCGCGTGGCTATGGCAAATGCCGCATCATGGCCACCTCGCTGGCCAATGTCTGGCGCGTGCAGTACTTCAACGGCATGAACAGCATCTTGCTGGATACGCTGGAAATCACCCGTATTCCAGAGGTGGCGCTGGCCTCGGCCGATGATCTGGCCGACTCGCTGGACCGGCTGCAAGAAGCCTGGCAGTGGTTGCAAGGGGAATACTGATGGACGGGCGCTTTGAAGGCTCCTATCTGGGACGCGACGCCAGCCTGGCGGACGATGCCCGCATGGAATGCAAGATCTGCTGGTGGGTGTACGACCCGGCCCAGGGCGACGATGTATGGCAGATTCCGCCCGGCACGCCGTTTTCCGCCCTGCCGGAACACTGGCGCTGCCCAGTGTGTGACGGCGCGCGCGAGCAGTTCATGGTGCTGGACAGCCCGGCATGAATCCCGACCTTGACCCAAGCCTGCAACTGGAACAGCTGTTCCGCCAGATCGAGCAGACGCGCATGCAGGGCATCCCCATCCTCAATCCGGCACTGCAAGTACAGTCCATCGGCTTTCAGCAGTGGGACGGCCCGCACGGACAGCTATGGGTGGGCGTGCTGCTCACCCCCTGGTTCATGAACCTGCTGCTGCTGCCCGCTGCTGCCGACAGCCTGCCGCCGGTACCGCCCGGTGGCGAGGTAGTGGTGGCGCTGCCGGGTGACGCCCTGCCCTTCATGGCTGGCCATGAAGACGCACTGGGCGACTACCGGCTGTGCTCGTTGTTTTCGCCAGTGCTGCAATTTACCGATCAGGCCAGCGCCTGTGCTACGGCGGAAGAAGTACTCAAGCTGTTGTTTCCACCAGCACAGCCCGCCGCACCGGATTTGTCCCGCCGTCGCCTGTTTGGATTGCGCGCATGAAGCCCGACAAGATTCACATTGTCCTGAGCCAGAACAAGGACAGCGCGCCTGCCGTGCGCGTAAGCTGGCCGCGCATGGAGGCCGAGCGCCTGTTCATCGGCCAGTCCGTAGCGCAAGTCGAGGCCATGACGCCTTTATTGTTTACCCTGTGTGCCAGGGCACAGAGCCTGGCCGCCAGACTGGTGTTGCAACAGGCAGCCGGTCAGCAGGCCATGGCAAGCAATGCACAGCGTAGCGTGCTGACACTGGAAGCCGCGCGCGAAACCCTGCGCAAGCTGCTGCTGGACTGGTCGCAGGCTTTTGACGGCGCACCGGCGGCGGCAGAGTGGACCGCACAATGGCGCACTGCACAGGACTTGCCTGCGCTGCGCATTCTGGCCGAGTCCTTTGTCTACGGCGAAGACTGCCCGCAATGGCTGCAACGCGGAGAAGACGGCTGGCAGGCCTGGCTGACAGCAGGCCATACCGCCCCGGCGCGCTGGCTGGCGATGCTGGATCAGCCGCTGCCCGGCTGTGTGCTGTTGCCGCCACTTGACGCTGACATGCTGGCGGATCATCTGGCCGACTGGCTACGCCCCGGCGGGCCGGTATGGCAGGGACAAGCCTGTGAGGTGAGCCCACTGGCGCGTGAAGCCACCCAACTGCCCGGCTTGCTGCAACAAGGCCTGTACCCGCGCGCACGACTGCTGGCGCGGCTGCTGCAACTGGCGCGCTGGCTGAGCGGCACACAGCCATTGCGCGCCAGTGCCGCCAGCCTGCCCGATGGCGCCCTGGCGCTGGTAGAAACCGCACGCGGCCCGCTTTTGCATCTGGCGGCGCTGGATGAAAGTGGCCGTATCAGCCGGTATCGGGTGTTGCCGCCCACGCTGTGGCATGCGCACCCGGAAGGGGTATTGCGGGTAAGTCTGGGTTTTCTGGCTGACGCCACTGCCGCAGAATGGCAGCGCCAGATCAGCCTGATCGACCCCTGTGTGGCATACAGCGTGAGCAAGGAAACCGAATATGCATGAAATGTCACTGGCCGAAGGCATTGTCCAGTTGCTGGAAGACCAGGCCAAGACGCAGGACTTCAGCCGCGTCAAACAGGTGTGGCTGAGTATTGGCGAGCTGGCCGGGGTGGAAGTGGAAGCACTGGATTTTTGCCTGGAAGTGGTCAGCCGCAATACGCTGGCCGATGGCGCGCGCTTTCACTTTGTGCGCCAGCCCGGTGCCGGCTGGTGCCTGGCCTGCAGCCAGCAAGTGGCCGTCCATGCCCGCTTTGATGCCTGCCCGCTGTGCGGCAAGCATCAGGTACAAGTAACCGGTGGCGATGAAATGCGCGTCAGCGAACTGGAAGTGGAATAAGCCCCGCACCATGAATACCGGCAAGTGGCCACCGGCCACTGCCATCAGAATGACAATAAAGGAGAGGCAGCAATGTGTACCGTTTGCGGCTGCAGCAAAGGCAATGTAAAGATTGAAGGCCGGGCTCCCGGCGGTGTGAAGTTTCCGTATCGCCCGCACCATGCGCACAGCCATGACCATGGCCATTCCCACGACCACGACCACGACCCACATCATCATGCCCACCCGGCACCGGCAAGCCCGGCAGCCAAGGCGGCAGAGCACCAACCCACGCTCAGCCAGCAGGCGGGAGGCGCGGCGCTGCATTACGGCCAGGGTGCCGCCCATGCCCATGCACCGGGCCTGAGCCAGGCGCGCATGGTGAAGATCGAGCAGGACATCCTGTCCAAGAACGATGGCTATGCCGCACAAAACCGCCAGTGGCTGCGCGACCGCGGCATCTTTGCGTTGAATCTGGTGTCCAGCCCCGGTTCGGGCAAAACCACCCTGCTGGCCGAAACCATCCGCCAGCTGGGCAGCGACACCCTGGTATACGTGGTGGAAGGCGACCAGCAAACCAGCAACGATGCCGAGCGCATCCGCGCGGCTGGAGCACCGGCCATCCAGATCAACACCGGCAAGGGCTGTCATCTGGACGCCCACATGGTGGGCCAGGCGCTGGAGCAGCTGAACCCGGCGGATGACAGCCTGTTGCTGATCGAAAACGTCGGCAATCTGGTATGCCCGGCGGCGTTCGATCTGGGCGAAGCGCACAAGGTGGCCATCCTGTCCGTGACCGAAGGCGAGGACAAGCCGCTGAAGTACCCGGATATGTTTGCCGCCGCCGACATCATGCTGCTGACCAAGATAGACCTGCTGCGCCATCTGGATTTCGACGTGGACGTGTGCATTGCCAACGCCCGTCGCATCAACCCGAAAATCAAGGTATTGCAGCTGTCCAGCAAAAGCGGCGACGGAATGGACTTGTGGATAGACTGGCTGCTGCTGGAAATGAACGATGCCCAGCTGGTGAAGCAACGCGAAGTGGCCCGCCTGCGCCAGCAGATTGCCGCGCTGGAACAACAGTTGCAGGAGCGTAGCTGAATCATGCCGACACAACGCTTGCGACTGGCCATCCGCGGCCGGGTTCAGGGAGTGGGCTTTCGTCCCTTCATCTGGCGCACCGCCCAGGCGGAAGGCCTGTCCGGCTTTGTACACAACAGTGGCGAAGGCGTGACGGTGGAACTGCAAGGCAGCAGCAGCCAGCTAGCCGCCTTCCAGCAGCAACTGCAACAGCACCTGCCGCCGCTTGCGCAAATCGACAGCATGCAGCAAACCCTGCTGGACCCGCTGCCGGACGAGGACGGCTTTGAAATCCGCAGCAGCAGCGGCAACACCACCCAGGCGCGTCTGCCTGCCGACAGTGCCACCTGTCCGGCCTGCCTCGCCGAATTGTTCAACCCGGCTGACCGCCGATATCGCTACCCATTCATCAACTGTACCGATTGCGGCCCGCGCTACACCGTCACCCATCGCCTGCCCTACGACCGGGCCAACACCAGCATGCTGCCCTTTTTGCTGTGTCCGACCTGTCGCAGCGAATACCAGAGCCCGCACAGCCGCCGCTTTCATGCTGAACCGACCGCTTGTCCGGACTGCGGCCCGCAGTTGCAACTGACCGACCGCTTTGGCATCCCCCTGAATGGCGACCCGCTGCACGGTGCCTGGCAAATCCTCAAGATGGGCCGCAGCATTGCCATGAAGGGCCTCGGCGGTTTTCATCTGGTGTGCGACGCCACCAATCCGGAGGCGGTGGCGCGGCTGCGAGAGCTCAAGCATCGCCCCGGCAAGCCGCTGGCGGTGATGGCGCTCAATGTGGAATCCGTCCGTGCCTTTTGCGAAGTCAGCCCGCAGGAAGCCGCCTGGCTGCAAGGCCCGGAGCGGCCCATCGTGCTGCTGCAAAAAAAGCCGGAAGCCGACCGGCTGATGCCAGACATCGCGCCCGGCATTGCCGCCATCGGCGTGATGCTGCCCTACACCCCGCTGCAATGGCTGCTGTTCCACGAAGCGCTGGGCCGTCCGCAAGGTGAAGAATGGCGCGAGCAAGCCTGTGGACGCAGCTGGGTGATGACCAGTGCCAACCTGTCCGGCGAGCCTATTGTTACCAGTAATCAGGAAGCACGCGAACGGTTGAACAAGGTGGCCGACGTGTTTCTGCTGCACAACCGCAGCATCGTCACCCGCTGCGACGACAGCGTACTGGCGCTGCAAGACGGCCAGCCGCTGTTCTACCGCCGTGCCCGTGGCTTCGTGCCGGCCCCATTGCCGCTGGCCGACAGCGGGCCGGATGTGCTGGCGCTGGGCGCTTATCTCAAGACCACGGCGACGGTGTTGCGCGGCAACGAGGCTTTTGTCTCGCAATATGTGGGCGACCTGGACCACCCGCTCAGTTGCGAGGCATTGGAACACACCGCCCAGCACCTGCTGGACCTCACCGGCGTCAGCCCGCAAGCCATTGCCTGCGATCTGCAACCCGATAGTTTTTCCAGCCAGCTGGCCCAGCAATGGTCACAGCAGCTGGGCATCCCGGTACTGCCGGTGCAGCACCACCATGCCCACCTGGCGGCTGTCATCGCCGAACATGGCCTGTCAGGCGCGACGCTGGGTCTGGCACTGGACGGCTATGGCCTGGGCAAGAACGGCGGTGCCTGGGGCGGCGAACTGATGATGCTGGAAGGGGCCAGTTGCGAGCGCATGGGCCACATCACCCCCTTGCCCTTGCCCGGTGGCGACAAGGCCGCGCGCGAGCCCTGGCGCATGGCCGTGGGCTTGTGGCAGCGCCTGGCCAGCGACCAGCCCTTGCCGCAGCACCTGAGCGAGCGCCCCGGCCTGCCCATGCTGCTGCGCCAGCTGGAAACCGGGCTCAACTGCCCGGACACCACCAGCATGGGCCGCTGGTTTGACGCCATTTCCGGCCTGGCAGGCATCTGCCCGCAGCAAAGCTTCGAGAGCGAAGCCGCGCAAAAACTGGAAGCACTGGCCGCACCCTGTGTGCCACTGGCGGGAGGCTGGCAGGTCTCACCGGCCAATCTGCTCAACCTCACCCCGCTGGCCCACCAGCTGTTACAACTGAGCGACCCGGTGGCCATCGCCAGCCTGTGGCATGCCACCCTGGCGCATGCGCTGGCCGACTGGGCCGAACGTGCCGCCAGTACCACCGGCATCCGGCAACTGGTGCTGGCCGGTGGCTGCTGCGCCAATCGCCGCTTGCTGAATACCCTGCTGCCGCTGCTGCGCGATGCCGGACTGCAAATCCATACCGCACAGCAGCTGCCACCCAATGATGGCGGCCTGAGTCTGGGTCAGGCCTGGGTGGCCCGCCAGCGGCTGCTGCAGGGTAATGCGCAGCAATGGTGCTGATGCGCCAGCCTGTGCAGCGCAAACACAATAACAAGGAGAAACAATATGTGCCTGGCCATGCCGGTAAGAATCAGCCAGCTACTGCCCGACGACATGGCAGTGGTGGACGTGGACGGCGTCAGCCGTGAAGTGTCGGTCGCCCTGATCGACAGCCCGCAGCAAGGCGACTACGTCATCCTGCATGTAGGCTATGCCATCGGCAAGCTGGACCCGGACGAAGCCGCCCGCACCCTGGCCTTGATGGACCAACTGGCCGCAGGGGAGCAAGCATGAAGTATGTTGACGAATTCCGCCGTGGCGACGTTGCCCGTGGCATGGCTGCACAAATCAGCCGCCTGGTGGACCCGGCGCGCGAATACCGGCTGATGGAGTTCTGCGGCGGCCACACCCATGCCATTGCCCGCTACGGGCTCACCGGCTTGCTGCCGGACAATATCAAGCTGATTCACGGCCCCGGCTGCCCGGTATGCGTGCTGCCCATCGGCCGTGTGGATTCGGCCATCGAGCTGGCGCTGCGGCCCGATGTCATCCTGTGCAGCTATGGCGACACCCTGCGCGTTCCGGCATCAAACAAGATGAGCTTGTATCAGGCGCGCGCCAAAGGTGCCGATGTGCGCATGGTGTACTCCACCAACGACGCCTTGCAGATTGCCCGTGACAACCCGCACAAACAGGTGGTGTTCTTTGCCATCGGCTTTGAAACCACCACCCCGCCCACCGCGCTGGCACTCATCCAGGCGCGGCAGGAGCAGTTGACCAATTTCAGTGTGTTCTGCAACCACGTGCTTACCCCTCCGGCCATGCGCCATCTGCTGGCCGCGGGCGATGCGGTACAGCTGGACGGCTTTATCGGCCCCTCCCATGTCAGCACCGTCATCGGCAGCGCACCCTATGCCGCCGTGGCCGAGGAGTTTGCCAAGCCGGTGGTGATTGCCGGGTTCGAGCCGCTGGATGTACTGCAAGCGGTGGCCATGCTGGTGGAGCAGATCAATCAGGGTCGTACCGAGGTGGAAACCCAGTTTACCCGCGCCGTTACCCACGCAGGCAATCAGAAAGCGCGCGAGCGGGTGGCGCAAACCATGGTGCTGCGCGACAGCTTCGAATGGCGCGGACTGGGCCAGGTGCCGCACTCTGCACTGGCCATTCACCCGGACTTTGCCGACTTCGATGCCGAGTTGCGCTTTGCCCTGCCCTACCGCCATGTGCCGGACCACAAGGCCTGTGAGTGCGGTGCCATCCTGCGTGGCCAGAAGCAGCCGCAGGACTGCAAGGTATTCGGCATTGTCTGCACGCCGGACAACCCGCTGGGTTCCTGCATGGTATCCAGCGAAGGGGCCTGTGCCGCGCATTACCACTATGGCCGTTTCGTACAGGGAGCCACGGCATGAGCAAGCCCTACACCCGTCCGCTCGACTTCAAGCACGGTCTGGTCAACCTCACCCACGGCAGCGGTGGCCGCGCCATGGCCCAGTTGGTGAGCGAGCTGTTTGCCGCCGAGTTTGCCAACGACTGGCTGGCACAGGGTAATGACCAGGCCATCCTGCCGCCACCGGGCGGACGCATTGCCATTGCTACTGACAGCCATGTCATCTCCCCCTTGTTCTTCCCCGGTGGTGATATTGGCAGCCTGGCGGTACACGGCACGGTGAACGACCTGGCCATGGGCGGTGCGACGCCCTTGTATCTGTCCGCCGGTTTCATTCTGGAAGAAGGCCTGCCGCTGGCTGATCTGGCGCGCATCGTGCGCTCCATGGCTGCCGCCGCACGCGAAGCCGGGGTGGCCATTGTCACCGGCGACACCAAGGTAGTGGAGCTCGGCAAGGGGGATGGCGTATTCATCTCCACCACCGGCGTGGGGGTGGTAGCCGACGGGGTCAAGCTGTCCGGCGATCAGGCCCGCCCCGGCGATGTGGTGTTGCTGTCCGGCACGCTGGGCGATCATGGCATGGCGGTGATGTCACAGCGTGAAGGGCTGGGCTTTGGCAGCCCCATTCTGTCCGACAGCGCGGCCCTGCACACGCTGGCTGCCGACCTGATGGCCGCCAGCCCCGGCCTGCGCCTGATGCGCGACCCCACCCGTGGCGGCCTGGCCACCACGCTCAACGAAATCGCCCAGCAATCCGGCGTGGGCATGCGCCTGCAGGAAAGTGCCATTCCGGTACAGGCCAGCGTGCGCGCGGCTTGCGAATTTCTGGGATTGGACCCGCTTTACATTGCCAACGAGGGTAAACTGGTGGCCATCTGCCCGGCAGCAGAGGCGGCAGCGGCACTGGCGGCACTGCACGCCCACCCGCTGGGGCAGCAGGCAGCCATCATTGGCGAGGTGGTAGCCGATGCCCACCAGTTTGTACGCGTGGCAACCGATTTTGGCGGCGAACGCCTGCTGGACTGGCTGAGCGGCGAAATGCTGCCGCGCATTTGCTAGGCCATTGTCCGATACTGCAAGCAATAATAAATGACGGGCCTGCCCGCCCGCGCCATTCAGAACACTGTACAGAACACAGCTAGGGGAACAAGAACAATGCGCGCCAAACCCGCCATCTTGCTGGTGGACGATGAAATCCGCTCTCTGGAAGCCCTGGAACGCACGCTGGAAGACGACTTCACCCTGTTTACCGCCAATGGTGCAGCCGAGGCGCTGGCCATTCTGGATTCGGAATTCATCCAGGTGGTGGTGAGCGACCAGCGCATGCCGGACATGAGTGGCGTGGAGTTTCTCAAGCAGGTACGCGAACGCTGCCCGCAAGTCATCCGCATCATCCTGTCCGGCTACACCGACAACGCCGACATCATTGCCGCCGTTAACGAGGCGGGCATTTATCAGTACCTGCTCAAGCCGTGGCGGCCGGAATCGCTGCTGCTTACCGTGCAGGGCGCGGTGGAGCTGTTCCGCCTGCAGCAGGAAAACGAGCTGCTGAACGTGGAGCTCAAATCGTCCGAACCCTGGCTCAAGGTGCGGGTGGACAGCAAGCGCGAGCAAATGCGCGAACGCTCGGCCATGGACAATATCGTGCGTGCGCCGGACAGCAGCATGAGCAAGATCTGCGCGCTGCTGTCACGCGTGGCACCGTTTGACATCGCCGTGCTGATTGAGGGCGAATCCGGCGTGGGCAAGGAGTTGCTGGCGCGTGCGCTGCACTATGCCAGCCACCGCCGCGACCGCCCCTTCGTGGTGGAAAACTGCGCCGCCATGCCGGAACAACTGCTGGAAAGCGAGCTGTTCGGCCACAAGCGCGGTGCCTTCACCGGGGCTTATCAGGACCGCATCGGCCTGTTTCAGCAAGCCGATGGCGGCACCATTTTCCTGGATGAAATCGGCGAAACCTCGCCCGCCTTTCAGGCCAAGCTGCTACGTGTGCTGCAAGAAGGCGAAATCCGCCCGGTGGGCAGCCCGCGCCCGCTCAAGGTGAATGTGCGCGTGGTGTCCGCCACCAACAAGCAATTGCCCGAACTGGTGCGTGCCGGTCAGTTTCGCGAAGACCTCTACTACCGCCTGTCCGCCTTTACCGTCAGCGTGCCGCCGCTGCGTGACCGGCCGCAGGACATTCCGCTGATTGCCCACAGCCTGCTGGAAGAAGCCTGCCAGCACTATCAGCGTCCGGCCGCCCATTTTGGCGCGGACACCTTGCAGGCAATGCAGGACTACCGCTGGCCGGGCAATGTGCGCCAGCTGCGCAACGAGATCAACCGCATGCTGGTATTGAGCGACGAAGACCGGCTGGGGGCCGAGCTGCTGTCCGCCGAAGTGCTGCAAGCCGCCGCCGAAGAACAGGTTGCCGAGCTGGCTTTTCTGTCCGGCCTGCCGGGTGATCTGAAAACCCGCATGGAAGAACTGGAAAAGCAGATCCTGCGCGAAACCCTCACCCGGCTGCGCTGGAACAAAACCCGCGCCGCCGCCGAGCTGGGACTGTCCCGCGTCGGCCTGCGCAACAAGCTGACCCGCTATGGCCTCGAAAAATAAACGCCTGCTGTGGCTGCAATCCGGCGGCTGCGGCGGCTGTACCCTGTCGCTGCTGAATGCCGAATCACCCAGCCTGTTTACCACGCTGGCAGACATCGGCATCGAGCTGATCTGGCACCCGAGTTTTGCCGAGCAAAGCCTGGATGAAGCCATGCACTTGCTGCAAGCACTGGCCGATGGCCGCGAACCGCTCGATATGCTGTGTCTGGAAGGCTCGGTGATGACCGGTGCCGCCGGGCGCTTTCACCTGCTGCCGGACGGCCAAAGCATGAGCACGCTGATCGAACAGCTGGCGCGCCGCGCCCGGCAAGTCATCGCCGTGGGCACCTGTGCGGCCTATGGCGGCATCAGCGCTGCGGGTGACAACCTGACTGGTGCCACCGGACTGAACCACAGCGGTAACCATCCGGGCGGCCTGCTGGGGGGGGATTTTCACGCCGCAGGCGGACTGCCGGTGGTGAATATCTCCGGCTGCCCCACCCATCCGGGCTGGGTGCTGGAAACCCTGGCCTTGCTGGCCAGTGACAGCCTGAAAGCCAGCGACCTCGACCCCTTGGGCAGGCCACGCTTTTACGCCGACAAGCTGGTCCACCACGGCTGCGACAAGAACGAATTTTACGAATTCAAGGCCAGCGCCACCGCGCCGGGCCAGATGGGCTGCCTGATGGAACACGTGGGCTGCAAGGGCACCCAGGCCCATGCAGACTGCAACAGCCGTGGCTGGAATGGCGAGGGTTCCTGCCTCACCGGCGGTTATCCCTGCATCAACTGCACCGCGCCGGACTTTGCCGACCCCGGCCATGGTTTCTTCAGCACACCGCAGGTAGCGGGTTTTCCCGTGGGCCTGCCCACCGACATGCCCAAGGCCTGGTTTGTTGCGCTGGCTACGTTGTCCAAATCCGCCACGCCGGCCCGGGTACGGCAGAATGCCACCCGCGACCGCCTGACTGTGCCACCTTCCCTGCCGAAAAAGAACAAAGCATGAGCCGCCGCATTCTTGGCCCCTTCAACCGTGTCGAGGGCGATCTGAACATCACGCTGGACTTTGCCGATGGCAAGGTCAGTGCCGCCCGTGTCACCGCGCCGCTGTTTCGCGGTTTCGAACGGATATTGCTGGGCCGCGAGCCGCTGGATGCGCTGGCCATCGTGCCGCGCATCTGCGGCATCTGTTCGGTATCGCAATCGGTGGCAGCAGCCAATGCACTGTCAGCCCTGTATGGCATCAGCCCGCCGCCTAACGGCCTGCATGTGCGCAACCTGATCCACGCAGTGGAAAACGTGGCCGACCACCTCAGCCATTTCTACCTGTTTTTCATGCCGGACTTCGCCCGCACCGACTACCAGTCCCAACCCTGGCATGCAGAAGTGCTCAGCCGTTTCCAGGCCCAGCGCGGCAGCGCCGTCGCCCCCATGCTGGAGGCACGCGCCATCCTGATGCGTTTCATGGGCAGCCTGGCCGGCCACTGGCCGCACACGCTGTGCCTGCAACCAGGCGGTGTCACCAAGGTGGTGAGCGCGGCCGAACGAGTGCGCTTGCAGCAATGGCTGCGCAGCTTCCGCCGTTATCTGGAACAGCACACCTTCGGTCTGCCGCTGGAAGCCATTGCCGCGCTGGATTCCCCCGCGGCGCTGGCCCACTATCGCGCACAAGCGCCAAAGTCTGACTTCACCTGCTTCCTCAACATTGCTGACAGCTTGCAACTGCACACGCTGGGCCGCAGCTACGACCGTTTTATTGCCGCCGATGCCTACACCGCCCCTGATGGCTGCTGGAGCCCGGCAGGACTATGGCAGGATGGTAGCCGCCAGCCGCTGGCGCTGGACGACATCAGCGAAGACAACCACAGCAGCTGGCTCGCTGGCGAAGGCCCATCCACGCCATTGCACACCGACACGGTGCCATTGCCGGACAAGGCCGAAGGGTATAGCTGGAGCAAAGCGCCACGCATTGCCGGTACCGCCGCCGAAACCGGCGCACTGGCGCGTGGCCTGCTGCGTGGCGAGTCGCTGTTGCAGTCATTAGTGCAAGCGCATGGTGGCAATGTACTGAGCCGGGTGGTAGCACGCCTCACCGAAGTGGCGCGCATCGTGCCGCAGATGGAGCAAGGGCTGGCCGCACTGCAACTGGATGACGTATTCCAGCTGGCCACCCCCACCCAGCCACAACACAGCCAAGCCATCGGCCTGACCGAGGCGGCACGCGGCATGCTGGGGCATTGGGTGGCCGTGGATGCCGGGCGCATCAGCCGTTACCAGATCATCGCCCCGACCACATGGAATTTCTCGCCGCGCGACAGCCAGGGCCTGCCCGGTCCACTGGAAAAAGCACTGGAAGGGGTGGAAGCCAGCGACCCGCAAGCCTTGCAGGTACAGCACATCGTGCGCAGTTTCGACCCCTGTCAGGTGTGCACCACGCACTAAGGGTCAGCAGACAAACCCTGCTGCCACGCGGGTGGCGCAGCCACGCCAATACGCTTCAATCCCCGCGGCGCTGGGGTTCGGCCGCATGGATGTAGAGTGTATAGGTATCCGCCGGACGCGCTGCCCCGGCCTGCTCCAGTGCATGGCCAATGGCACCACGGTGGTAGGTGCCGTGATTAATGATGTGAAACAGGATTTCCTCCCGGCTCATGCTGCCGGCCTGGCCATCGGCAAACACAAAACGGATGATTTCGTCACGGCTGGCGGGTGCCAGTGTTGTGGCATAGTCAGCAAACCAGTTGTCCGACGCATGCAGACGGCTTTGTAGTTCGTCCAGTGCAGGGAGTGACACGGTATTGGTGGCGGCATGCGGCGCGGGCAGGCCCAGCAAGCGGGCGCGGAACAGCTCTTCCACTATCAGCATGTGGTTGAGCTGCTGGCAGACAAAAGCCAGCGCAGCGGACTGCGCCGTGGCATCCAGTGTGGCGACGGCCTGCAGCGTGCGCTGGTCGGCCCACTGTTTGTAAGCAAAAGCATGGGCAAACATGGTGGGAGTCCGGTCATGGTGAATGTCATATGATGCCATGCGACAGCGCGTGTGGCATCAGCAAGCCCGCGCT
The DNA here is from genome assembly GCF_013391415.1 of Aquitalea sp. LB_tupeE. GTDB lineage: Bacteria > Pseudomonadota > Gammaproteobacteria > Burkholderiales > Chromobacteriaceae > Aquitalea. Next base: position 22,532 of record NZ_JACAXB010000029.1, on the reverse strand, counting down.
GTCATCAAAAAACCCCGCCCTTGCCGGGCCTGACGGGGTTGCAGATAGACAGGAAAAGCAATCAGCCCAGGGCTTCCACGCGGGCAATGCCGCCATCTGTCAGATGATGTACCACCATGACCTGCCGGCCTTGTCCTTCATGCAATACATTCAGCGGAATGCCCAGCTGCCGGGCGACATCTTGCGGTCTGGCATTACCGCGCGGCTTGCGACGGTCCACCCCCTTGTACTTGTAGTAACTGGACATGGCCCATACCACCAGGGCGGTACCCAGCGTGACGCCAATCAGCGTATAGATACCCAGCGTGACCAGCTCGCCACTGCTGCGGGCGGAATCGAATATGCCTCCGGACTGTAATACGTCAGCGCACCACTGGCATGCCGGCAGCCACAGATAGCACCAGGCTACCCAGCCCAGCGTGGTGAGAAACCAGGACAAGAAGCGCTGCGGTGGCGACAGCAGGTGCGGCGCTTCGATAATCAGTTGGTCGGCACTATTTTCCATAATGAACTCCCCGATCGGGACTGGTCCAGCGGGCCCGGGTCCCTTTCTTTCTGATGACAGCTTGCGGAAAGGCGTACACCGAGGTCACGACATTCAGTAACCAGTACGCCAGCGGATACCAGATCATCCAGTAATAATTCCTGCCCAGCCCTTTGTCATACTGGCTGTCGATGGCCTTGCTCACGGCAAACTGGGTCAGGCAGGTATAGCCCAGCAGCAGGCCGTACCAGCCGGGCAGGAAGGGGCTGGAGATGGGTTGCAGCATGCCGGGCAAGATCAGCGACGCCAGCCAGTAGCAAATGACGAAGGCCATGCTGTACGACCACACCACGCTGAGGAAATACTCCAGGTAGATGGGCCACATGTAACGGTGCCGCCAGCTGGTGAACACCCAGGCATTGCGCATCAGCGCCTGGGTACCGCCCTTGGCCCAGCGCACCCGCTGCTTGAACAGACCCTTGAGGGTTTCCGGCATCAGGATCCACACCAGCGCATGCGGTTCGAAGCGCACCGCCCAGTGTTTGTGTTGCAGCTTCCAGCTGATGTCGATGTCCTCGGTCAGCATGTCTTCGCTCCACATGCCCGCTTCGATCACTGCGGATTTGCGGAAAGCGGTGATAACCCCCGACACGGTAAACAAGCGGCCATAGGCACGCTGGGCGCGCTTGATCAGGCCGATGATGGCGGTGAATTCGCCCACTTGCAGCCGCCCCAAGAGCGTGGTGCGGTTACGGATACGCGGATTGCCGGTAACCGCAGCCACGCGCGGGGAGCTGATGAAATGCCGCAGCAGCCATTTGGCGGAGTACGGGTCCAGCACCGCATCGCCGTCAATGCACAGCAGGTATTCGTTGCGCGAGAAAGCCAGTGCGGTATTCAGCCCTACCGCCTTGCCCTGGTTGGGTGACTGGTGAATCACCCTCAGGCGCGGGTTGCTGGCCGCCAGTTCGTTCAGGATGCTGCCGGTGTCGTCGGTGCTGCCGTCGTTGACGGCAATGACTTCGAAATCCGGATAGTCCAGCGCCAGTGCCGCACCAATGGTTTCCCGCGCATTCTGCCCCTCGTTGTAGCAAGGAACGATGACCGAAATGGGCGGGTAATCCAGAGCCGGCGGCTGGGAAACCGGCGGGTCCTTGCGCTCGTAATGCCAGTAGTAGAACACCGCCCCCTGCATCCACAACCAGGCCATGAACAGCGGGTAGTAGAAGGCGAAGGCCAGAATCACTGCAATCAGCGTGCTCATCGTGGTCTCCTGTTATTCAGCCGGATTGGATTTCATGGAAAACACCCGCCGGATGACCGACAGCTTGGGCTGGTCCTTGAACTGATCGTCCGGGTAGTAGGCAAAGTGGCGCGCGCCTTGTTCGTGCAGGGTATTCACCGTATCGACCAGTTCTTCAGTCGGTACTGGCTGATTGGTCCGCCAGTTGGTGGCTTGCAGTTCGAACACGGTTTTATCCAGCGCGCCCGGAATATCCTTGACGTCGTTGAGCAGGGTCTGCATCCATTGCTTGGGCTGGTCGGCCTTTTCCATATAAGGCATGGCCATCACCGCCACGTAGTCGTAATTCTGCAAACCACTGCGGTAGGACTGGGCAAACCAGGTTTCCGAGGCCGGGTTGAGCACCACCGGAGCGTAGTAATTACGCGCGACCTTGAGTGCCGGTTCGTAAATTTTCACGATGTCGGCCAGCTCCAGGCTGAAGTCGTCCAGCCGCTTGATTTTTTCGCTGGTCCAGCGTGCCAGGGTGGCCGGGTCCTTGCGGGCCTCGGACGGGTTGAGCGGCAGGCCCTGCTTCTGATACCAAGCCTGGGCGTCGGCACTGACGTCCTCATCATCAGACAAGGTGGCATCGTCATGGAACAGCAGACCATGGAAGTGCGCGCCACGGGCCAGGTCTTCGTAGATGCCACGAATAGTGGCGCGGGCTTCGGCCGAATACGGTGACAGGCGGCGATAGCCTTTGACCTGCGGCGGCGAACCGTCACGCGAGGCAGCCAGCACCAGCTTGGAGGAAACCGGGTTGCTGTCAGGCAGCTTGAACGCCAGCAGCGGCATCCAGGCATACACTTTCACGTCGCAACGGGTGTCCAGCGACCAGGCCACGCGGTTGAACAGGTCGGCGCGCATGGGCAGGTAACGGTTGGGAAAATACAGCGCCTCGGCCTCGCCACTGCCTTTTGGGTCGGCAAAGGCTTGCAGGTAGACGGTGCTCACGCCCATGGCCTTGACCCTATCGAGCAGGGCGTCGATGTTACGGTTCTGCTGGGCCGGGTCCGGGTCGTAGATGTAGTCCAGGTCCACATGCATGATGCGGCTGGATTCCGGGCGCACACCGTCGGGAAACTTTTCCAGCTGGTGAAACTGGAAGGCCAGTTCCGGAATCTTGGTACGGGCGTCCATCAGCACACGGCGCATGGCTTCCAGCGGGGTTTTGCCGGTGTTGATGCCATCGTCCAGGCTCATGGTGACGGGCATGCCCAGTTCACCGGCCAACTTGGTCACCCGGAAGTTATAAGCACCATAAGGCCACACCATCACCCGCGGGCGTTCACCCAGTTTTTCCGCCAGATAGTCGCTGTTCTTTTTCATGTCGGCGGCAGCACGGGCCAGGTAGGCGTCGTAGCTTTCGTACTTGCCCTCACTCCAGCTGGGGCTGGTATAAGCCGGTTCGGAGCCGCCTTGCGGATTGGCCATCACCCCCTTGTGCATGGCATAGGAATGGCTGGCAATTTCAATCAGCCCGCTGGCTTTCATTTCCTTGATTTCATCCCAGCTCAGAAAACGGCTGCGTGGCACCCAGATGTCACCGTATTGCACTTCCTGGTCGTCACGCGGTACCAGCCAGGAGCCCACCAGCGCCACCACGGCCGGTGCCTTGAACTGCTTGAGGATGGGAAACACCTTGCTGTACATGCTCTGGTAACCATCGTCAAAGCTCAGTAGCACGGCCTTTTCCGGCAAAGGGCGCTTGCCGTTGCGGTCGGCCAGAATGTCATCCACGCTGACAAAGTGATAACCCTGTCCTTTCATCCAGGCTAGTTGTTTGGATAACAGCTGCACATCCACCGCATACGGGTCGGACAGCGACAGGGCATCTTCGGCCACTTCGTGGTAGCACAAGATGATCAGTTTCGAAGTGGCGGAGCTGGCCTGGACATGCAGCGACAACAGCATGCCCAGTACCAGCAGCAGAATGCGGATCAGGTTTTTCATTTGATTTTCCAGTCCAGGAAGAGATAGATGCGGTTGCTGCCGTCCGACACCCCGTCATAGGGGTGCATGGAGCGTGAGAAGCCGTAGCGGATCTCCCCTCCTTTTTTGAAATCCCAGACTTGTTCGATGGTGTAGGCCCAGGTGTTCTTGCTGCCGAAGGCCGTTTCGTAATAGCGGCCGCCGCTGATGCCGATGCGCTGATGGAAGCTGTTGTCGTAATAGCGCCATAGCGTGATGTCGTTCATCAGGGTGAGGCTGGTATCCAGGTCCCGGTGCGGGCTGTAGTAGTTGGCGGTGTCCAGCACGTCGTTATGATTGGTGCTGGCTTCCAGAATGCCGTTGAGCTGATAGATCGGCCCCTTGATCAGGGTCTGGTTCACGGTCAGTGCAAAACCCTGGCGACGGTTGGTGTCGGTGAAGTCCATTTGCGACGCTTCAAACTCCACCGTGGTCAGGTCGTCACGCTTGTATTCCACCTTGCCCAGCAGCCGATTGGCATACACCCCGCTCTGACGGGCTTCCAGTGGCGTGGCCATACTGTTTTTCTCGTAGCGCAGGCCCAGCATCCAGTTGTCGCTCACCGTCCAGTCGAACCCGGCAAAACCGCCTTGCATGGCATGGCCATCCAGCTGGCTGAAGCCGCCGATTTCACCTGTTCCATACTGGCTGCGGTATTGCAGCCCCAGGCCTGCGGTTTCAAAACGCACCTTGTCCGTGCCTACACCGGTGGTAGAAGTAAAGTCGGCAGTCTGGAACTGGTGCTGGGCAAACACGCGCAGGTTGTTATAGGTGGCGCTGTACAGCCGGGTCTGGCTGTCATAGGCATTGTGCATGCTGGTGCCCTGGCTGCTGCCCAGGTCGTGCCCGGCCTCCACTACCAGTTCCGGCCCCATCAGGGCGCGGTACTGCTCTTGCTGTTCGGACAGCTTGAGTCGGCTTTCGGCCGAGTCCACCGGCATGGTTTCCAGTTCATCCAGCAAGCGCCGCGCCTGCTGGAAGTCCTGCCGCGCCAGGTCGGCCTCCACCTGCCCCACCATCACGTCCCAGTTTTTCTCCGGGCCGTCGTCCACCGCCAGGCGCTTGAGCATGGCCTTGGTGGTGGTGGGCGATTCCAGCAACAGGGCAATCTGCGACATGCCGATGCGGGTTTGCGCGGCAAACGGTGCCTGGTCCAGCAAGCTGTCCATTTGCTGCTGCGCGCCTTTTACATCGCCCAGAAAGGCGGTGATCATGGCCTGGTGATAGGCCAGCGACAGATAGTCCGGGTTGAAACGCTGATTGCCGGTCAGCGGGTCGGCACTGCTGCGCGGCGTGGTGCGCAAGGCATCTTTCATGGAATGGCTGGCAGCCTTGTACTGGCCCGATTCCAGCTGGGCATAGGCCAGGCCCACTTGCCACTCGGCCTTGGGGTCGCCGCGTCGTGCCTGGTCCAGTGCTTTGCCAAAGAGTCCGGCCGCTTTCTCCGGCTGCTTCAATACCAGATAAGACGCTGCCACCGCACCATAGGCACTGGCGGTATAAGCCAGCTGCGGATGCTGTTCGAACAGCTGGACGGCATCGTCCGGCCGACCGCGCCGCTGCAATAATTGCAGCCGTACATCAATGGTTCTGGCCTGCATGGCCGGGCTGAGGCCGGGGGCGTTCAGCCAGCGGGCATTTTGCTCCAGGGCCTGGTCCAGCATGTGTTGCATCTCGCGGATTTCATCCAGATCCGCCCGCACCTGCGCCCATTCGATGGCTTGCAAGCCACGTTGCTGATCCAGCGACCAGCGCGGGTCCTGCCCCGGCAGTGCCGGGCGGCTCAGCAAGGCTTGCTGGGCATCCAGCATTTGCAGGCTGGCCAGCACGCTGCGGTACTGGGCATTGAGCACCGGATCGTCCGCATAGCGGGCCTGCCAGCGGCTCAGATACACCAGTGCTTGCGCATAAGCGCCCTCACGACGCAAGGCATCGGCATGCGCACGGACTTCGGCCAGCTCGGGGCTGACCGGGGCGGCTCCGCTGCTGTCAACCAGCGTCCCGGCATCATCACCGTCAATGCCGTAATACTGGCTGATCCACTGCCGCACCTGCGCGCGCTGGGCCGGCTGGCCCTGGCTGTCGCTGGTTTGCTGTAGCACGGCCAGGGTTTTGCGGGTCAGCAAAGCGGGGTTCTTCGCGGCAATGTCCAGCGCGCTGTTCAGATGGTTTTTCTGGCTTAACAGCAGAACGTAGTTATTGAAGAAGGAAGCAGCCGGAATCAGGCGCTTGTAGGTTTCAGTGGTGAAATCGCCAGCGCCTTGCAACTCGATGGTGGAGACTTTCAGAATCTGCTGTTTGTCCTGCTCGCCCAGTTCGGCACCGCCTTTGGCATCCAGATCCGGCAATCCCAGCCGGGTGAGCACATCCTGCTTCAAGGCCATCAGTACCTGGTCTGCCGGATAGCGCTGCAGATTGTCCTGGATGTAATCCAGCGCACGGGCCTGATCGCCATGCAGCATCAGTACATAAGCCCGCGCCCGGGTCAGTTCCCGTGCATCGTCGTGCGACAGCGGATTGGTCTGATTCAGCATGTCCAGCGCCCGGGTAATGTCGCCGCCCTCTGCCGTACTCATGGCCTGCTGGATGCTGGTGCTGATATCGCCACCACGTACGCTGGCCAGGCCATACAGGCGGCTGGCATTGGCAAAATCCTTGCGGCCGCGCAGATTGGCCGCCAACAGGCGCAGTGTATCGGCATGCAGCTGATCCTCCCTGCCCTGGCTTGCCTTGATGGCCTTGGCGTACTGCTGGTCCCAGCACAGCAAGGTGATGTAGTCGTTAAGCAAGGGTTCCGCCAGCGGGCCTTTGCCCGCCTCCTGCTCCAGCATTTGCAGCGCAGGCCGGGTATTGCCTTGCCGGGCCTGGATGATGGCTGCATCGTAGGCCTTGCTCTTCCACAACGGCGCAGCCTCCCCCGAGGCAGCCAGTGCGCCAAAGGCCATGCTGATGGCCAAGACTAGTTTTCGCATAGCGGTTTCAGTCTGGTTTGTTTGAAACACAAGAACATCCGGCGGGCACTGCCATGGCCTACACGGAAATCACATAACAACTGCGCGCACGCTTGCCACCTCTTGTCTGCGCATGACCATTTAATGAAATTTTCATTAAAAACAAGAGATTAAATTTATTTGTCATTTAATTTTTGCGCAGGAATTCCCTTGTGAAATCCCCAACAAAACAACGTCATTCACGTCTCTAAACTAGAGAGACAAAAGACAGCAATGGAAACTTAATTAATCCGTAAAAACGGATGATTTCATTCCATTCAAGCTGAAAGACCATCTGAGTGAGCCAGCACGTGGCAATGGATTGCCTTCGGATTCTATCGATTTGGCGCTGAATTCTAGGCAGCAAGTATAGCAAATCCATGACAATTTACGCATTTTTTTCAACACCCTGTTATTACTATAAAAAATTTTTCTTTTTACCATTAATTTTAAAGTTAATCATTTAAATTATTTCCACGTGAAAAGTTTAACTGCCACGCGAGCCACATCAAATAGTCTTTTCAGTTATCACTAGTCTTTTACGACTAGTCACTTCCCTGTTGCATTCATGATTTCCATTAAATTGCAGCGGATTGCAATCAATAACCACATTCAAGTTACTGCTACTCAAAGCAAGCACCACACGACCACCCCAGCCATGCTTTACCGACAGCCACCCCCGACGGCGCCACAAGCCCCCCCCCCCGCCAAAACAAGGACAAAGGCATGGGCACCAAGGCAAGCCACAAAAGAAAAATGCCGGGCAACTGGCTCCCGGCATAAAATCAGTACAGCCGGACCACCAGGCCGCCACACTCGCCTGGCAGACATGGCTGCCGGACAAGCCATCGGATGAAACCACTGCCCTTTACAGGAAACACCCGTCATGCCCGTATCGCACCATGCCCTGCATGCGCCAGTCAGCCTGCCGGACGACAGCATTGCTGCTGCCGGACAGGAGTTGGCCGAATCAGCCTGGATTGATGTCATCCAGCGCATGGATGAGGTGTACAGCGAACTGGTGGCCTCCCAGGAAACGCTGGAGACCAAACACCGCGAACTGGCCGAGGCCCATCACTTCACCGAGGGCGTGCTGGCTGCAATGACTGATGTATTGATCGTGTGCGACACCGTGGGCAAGGTGCGCCAGGTGAACCGGGCCATGCTGCAACTGACAGGACGCCCGGAAAATGCGCTGGTCGGCTGCGACCTGACCGAGCTGGTGCAGGACAGCCAGGCGCAGCAACAAATAGCCAATCTGCTGGCCGCAGGTCGCAGCGATATGCAGGACGTGGAAATTGCCCTGCCCCGCCAGCAGGGAGAACCCGTACCGGTGACCTGGAATGTCAGCCCGCTGTACGACGGCGAAGGTCGCTATAGCGGCTTTGTCGCCGTCGGGCGGCCGGTAGGCGAACTCAAGCGCGCCTATGCCCAGTTGCAGGCGGCGCACCAGGCGCTCAAATCCGCCCAGGCACAGTTGGTGCAGGCGGAGAAAATGGCTTCGCTGGGCCGCCTGGTGGCGGGCGTGGCGCACGAACTGAACAATCCCATCAGCTTTGTGCTGGGCAATGCCCATGCCATGCAACGCTATGCCGGCAAACTCACCCGTTATCTGAACGCCCTTCATGCGAACGACCTGAGCCCGGAGAATCAGGCATTACGCATCGAGCTGAAAATCGACCGGCTGATTGCCGACCTGCCCTCGCTCAGCGCAGGCCTGATGGAAGGGGCCGAGCGCAGCGGCCATATCGTGGATGCACTAAAGCGCTTTTCTGCCGTGGAAGAAAACACGCGCCAGCGGGTGGACCTGGCTGACCTGACACAGCGCGCAGTGCATTGGGTCAGCCGTGCGGCGCCGTTTCGGGTCGACATCCTCAATACCGGGCTGGACACCCCGGCCTGGGTGTGCGGTTCGGCCAACCAGTTGCAACAGGTGCTGGTGAATCTGATTCAGAACGCTTTTGATGCCATCGAGAAAACCCGGAATCCCCGGCTGGAGCTGACCATCAACCGTCAGGGACAAAACGTGGAACTGCAACTGCACGACAATGGCAGCGGCATCAGCGAGGAAGCCTTGCCGCTGATCTTCGACCCCTTCTTCACCACCAAGCCCATCGGCAAGGGTACCGGGCTTGGCTTGTCCATCAGCTATGGCATAGTCGAGCGTCATGGCGGCCAACTGAGCGCCGATAATCACCCGGCTGGCGGTGCCTGCTTCACGCTGAGCCTGCCAGCGTTTACCGGCTAAGTCTGCTGCACGCAAAAACGGCCTGCTTGCTGGCAGGCCGTTGGTACAACTGTTCATCCGTAATAAAGAATCAGACGCGCTCGCCCCACAGGTCGTGCTCGCTGCAATCAACAATGTCCACCTCGACAAACTGGCCAGCCTCAAGACCGGTGGCATCTTCCACAAACACCAGGCCGTCGATTTCCGGCGCATCGGCATAGCTGCGGCAGATGGCAGTCCCCTCGTCATCGATTTCATCCACCAGCACGGTCAGGCGCTGACCGATACGGGCTTCCAGCTTGCGGGCGCTGATTTCTGCCTGCACTTCCATGAAGCGCTCCTTGCGCGCTTCTTTAACGTCTTCCGGCACCTGATCGGGCAAGTCGTTGGCGGTAGCGCCTTCGACAGCGGAATAGGTAAAACAGCCCACGCGGTCCAGCTGGGCTTCGCGCAGGAATTGCAGCAGTTCTTCGAAGTCTTCTTCGGTTTCGCCGGGGAAGCCGACAATGAAGGTGGAACGGATCACCAGTTGCGGGCAGATCTCGCGCCATTTCTTGATGCGTGCCAGCACATTGTCGCTATTGGCCGGACGCTTCATCAGCTTCAGCACTTTCTGGCTGGCATGCTGGAACGGAATATCCAGATAAGGCAGGATTTTGCCATCGCGCATCAGCGGAATCACCTCATCCACGTGCGGATAGGGGTAAACATAGTGCAGGCGCACCCAGATGCCGTGCTTGCCCAACTCCTCACACAGCTCGGTCATGCGGGTCTTGACCGGGCGGCCGTCATGGAAGCCCAGCTTGTATTTGACATCGACGCCATAGGCCGAGGTGTCCTGCGAAATCACCAGCAGTTCCTTCACCCCGGCGCGGGCCAGATTGGCCGCTTCACGCAGTACATCATGTACCGGGCGGCTTTCCAGATCGCCACGCATGGACGGGATGATGCAGAAGGTACAGCGGTGATTACAGCCTTCGGAAATCTTCAGGTAAGCGTAGTGCTTGGGCGTCAGGCGGATGCCGATATCCGGCACCAGGTCGACAAAAGGGTCGTGCGGCTTGGGCAGGTAGTTGTGTACCGCGTCCATCACCTCGTCGGTAGCGTGCGGGCCGGTCACCGCCAGTACCGACGGGTGGGCATTCTGCACCACGCCATCCTTGGCACCCAGACAGCCGGTGACAATCACCTTGCCGTTTTCATTCAGCGCTTCGCCAATGGCATCCAGCGATTCGGTCACTGCCGAATCGATGAAGCCACAGGTGTTGACCACCACCAGGTCAGCCCCGTCATAGGAGGAGGAAATTTCATAACCCTCCGCGCGCAGGCGGGTAAGAATATGTTCGGAATCACTCTGGGCCTTGGGACAGCCGAGGGAAACCATACCGATACGAGGAGCTTTGGACATGTGGCGTAGTGCAAAAAATGAAAAACGCCAGATTATACAGCGATTTGCCAGTACATACCCATGCAGCTTCGGTCAAAACACCCTGCCGCGCGCTACTGGCTGCCGGATGGTCGCCACAACCTTTCAGACGGCCGAATCCAGATCGTCGGCAATCGCTGCCTTCATGGCTGGCCAGGCCATCAGGGTTTCATGTTCGCCCACGGTAAAACCACGGCCCAGCGCAGCTACCCGGTCTCGGTAAGCATGCAGTTCCGGATAATCCGCAAACAAGCGCTGCAGCTCCTGCTGTTGCGCTGCACTGGCCATGGCACAGCCACGAAACAAGGCCCAAAGTAAAAAACCACAACCCGACCACAAGAATAAGGACAGCAGGAGGCCCAGTGTGACTGGCGCGAGTCCCAACCAGCCTGCGGGCAGCAGTGTTGGCATGACCGACGGAGGCAGGATAAGGATCAATAGCAATACAAGCGGGATCACCCCGCGCAAAAGACGGATCTGCCAGCGGCTGAACGCCATCATGTCAAATTGTATTTGTCGCGTTTGTGCTTGTGCTTGCTGGTGGTCCATCTTCACGTTTCTCTTTGTCCGGCATGCGCAGACATCCTGTTGGCAGCCTACTATCTTATTGTTTTATTTATTAATTACCGTTAATTTTGCGCATGATTATGTCAATAAGTGTAAAGAGCGGCCATGCCCGACAGGCCGGACTGACATTTGCGTTGTCATTTGATTTCTACATAAACCAAAGTCATGTTTCATGGCATATAAATGCAAAACCCCCGTCAAAGCGGGGGTTGCGCAATCCAGTGAATCGGGCGTCGGCTTACACCAGCTGCAGGCGTACGTCGATATTGCCACGGGTGGCGTTGGAGTAAGGGCAAACAATGTGTGCCTTGTCCACCAGTGCTTGCGCTTGGGCTGCATCCAGGCCGGGAATGCTGATCTGCAAATCCACTTCAATACCAAAGCCGGTCGGAATCGGACCGATACCTACGGTCGCATTTACCGTGGTGGTGGCAGGCAAGGCCACCTTGCTTTGCATCGCTACAAACTTCAGCGCCCCCAGAAAGCAGGCCGAGTATCCGGCGGCGAACAGTTGCTCCGGATTGGTACCCGGGCCACCGGCACCACCCAGTTCGCGCGGGGTGGACAATTGCACCTTCAAAGCAGCGTCAGACGATTCGGCACTGCCTTCGCGGCCACCGGTGGCTGTGGCATTGGCGCGGTAGAGGACTTTTTCGATAGACATGGTGGACTCCTTGCATTGCGTGAGTGTGGGGTTCAAGCCGTTTGGCAGGAACTACTGTACCGCACCGGTCAATACGATATGATACAAAAAGTATTGATAAATTGATCAATCGTAGGAAATGCAAGGTAATTCCACCGACAGGCTGGATGCCTTACTGCACCACTTCCCGGTGCGCGCACCTGTTCCACTCCGGCAACCTGTGCGGGGTGACACGCTTTGCTGCACCGGACAGCGGCGGCCAACTACATCTGGTACAGCGCGGTGAACTGGAAGTACAACACCCCGACCAGGCTGCACTGCATATTGGCGAACCCAGCCTGCTGTTCTACCCGCGCCCGCTGGCACGGCGCTTTGTCAGCGATACGCAAGCGGGTGCCACGCTCGCCTGCGCCCAGTTGCAATTTGACCGCGGTGCCAACAACCCGCTGGCTGGCGTGATGCCAGATGTGGTTTGCGTGCCGCTGAAGCTGACTGCCGATGTCGTGGGCTATGGCAGCGAAGCCGCACTGGCCCATGCATTCAAGGCAGATTGCGGCCAGACCCCGCGCGCGTGGCGGCTGGCGCAACAACCTGCCAGCCTGCCGCTTGGCTAGCCAGTCTGGCAGCCATCCCGCAGTCATCTGCATTACGTTCAAAAAAACTCACCTTTACGTTTATAACTTTCAATTTAACTCACCTATTGTTTGATGCATGCTGTGCACATCAACCATGGCACCAGGAGCCATCATGTCTGCACCGCATTCTGTCTTCACCCCCAGCGATCTGAAACTCGACGCACAGTGGATGCCCTTCTCTGCCAACCGTGCATTCAAGCAAGACCCGCGCATCATCGTGGCAGCTGACGGCAATTACTTTATCGACGACAAGGGCCGCCGCATTTTCGACAGTCTGTCCGGTTTGTGGACCTGTGGTGCCGGTCATAACCGCAAGGAAATCCAGGAAGCGGTATCACGTCAGCTGGGCACGCTGGACTACGCACCGGGCTTCCAGTACGGTCACCCGCTGGCCTTCCGCCTGGCCGAGGAAATCGCCGGCATCATGCCGGAAGGCCTGGACCACGTACTGTTTACCGGCTCCGGCTCCGAGTGCGCCGATACCGCCATCAAGATGGCCAAGGCCTACTGGCGCCTGAAGGGCCAGCCCAGCAAAACCCGCTTCATCGGCCGCGCCCGTGGTTATCATGGCGTGAACATCGGTGGTACCGCGCTAGGTGGCATTGGTGGCAACCGCAAGCTGTACGGCCAGTTGATGGATGCCGATCATCTGCCGCACACCCTGCAACCGGGCATGGCCTTTACCCGTGGCATGGCCGAAACCGGCGGCGTGGAGCTGGCCAACGAACTGCTCAAGCTGATCGAACTGCACGACGCTTCCAATATCGCTGCTGTCATCGTCGAGCCCATGTCCGGTTCGGCCGGTGTCATCGTGCCGCCCAAGGGCTACCTGCAACGCCTGCGCGAAATATGCAGCCAGAACAACATTCTGCTGATCTTTGACGAAGTCATCACCGCCTACGGCCGCATGGGCAAGTGGACCGGTGCCGACTACTTTGGCGTGACCCCGGACATCATGAATACCGCCAAGCAGGTGACCAACGGCGCGGTACCGCTGGGCGCAGTGATTGCTTCGAAGGAAATCTACAACACCTTCATGCAGCAAAACCTGCCGCAGCACGCCATTGAATTCACCCATGGCTACACCTACTCCGGCCACCCGGTGGCTTGCGCTGCCGGTCTGGCCACACTGGAAGTGCTCAAGCGCGAACAGCTGATCGAACAATCGCTGGCACTGGCCCCGGTATTCGAGGACAAGCTGCATGCGCTCAAGGGCAGCCCGCATGTGGTGGACATCCGTAACTGCGGCCTGGCCGGTGCCATCCAGCTGGCCGCGCGTGACGGCGATGCCGCCATCCGCCCCTACGAGGCGGGCCTCACGCTGTGGAAAGCCGGCTTCTACGTGCGTTTTGGTGGCGACACCCTGCAATTCGGACCCAGCTTCAACACCACCCCGGCACAGCTCGACACCCTGTTCGATGCCGTGGGCAACGTACTGAACAAGCTGGCCTGAGCCTGATACTCAAACCAATACCGTGCATAGCAAGAAAGAATCCAACGTGAGCACCATCGCCCATCTGATCAACGGTGAGCTTGTCCAGCAGGCAGGCCGCAGCACCCCCGTCTTCAACCCCTCGCTCGGCAAGCCGGTGCGCGAAGTGGCCCTGGCCGACCAGGCCATCCTGCGTGCCGCCATAGACAGCGCCAAGGCTGCCTTCCCGGAATGGCGCAAAACCCCGCCGGCCAAGCGCGCCCAGGTGATGTTCCGCTTCAAGCAATTGCTGGAGGCCAACCGCGACAAAATTGCCCAGCTGATCAGCGAAGAACACGGCAAGACCCTGGAAGACGCGGTGGGCGAACTGCAACGCGGCATCGAAAACGTGGAATACGCCTGCGGCGTGCCGGAACTGCTCAAGGGCGAGTACAACCGCAATGTCGGCCCCAATATCGACAGCTGGAGCGACTTCCAGCCGCTGGGCGTGGTGGCCGGTATCACCCCGTTCAACTTCCCTGCCATGGTGCCACTGTGGATGTATCCGCTGGCCATTGCCTGCGGCAACTGCTTCATCCTGAAGCCGTCCGAGCGCGACCCCAGCTCCACCCTGCTGATCGCCCAGCTGCTGCATGAAGCCGGCCTGCCCAAGGGCGTGCTGAATGTGGTGAATGGCGACAAGGAAGCCGTTGATGGCCTGATCCAGGCACCGGAAGTGAAAGCCATCAGCTTTGTCGGCTCCACCCCGATTGCCGAATACATCTACACCGAAGCCAACAAGCGCGGCAAACGCGTGCAAGCGCTGGGCGGGGCGAAGAACCACGCCGTGGTGCTGCCGGACGCCGATCTGGACAACACCGTCAACGCGCTGATGGGCGCGGCTTATGGTTCCTGCGGCGAGCGCTGCATGGCCATTTCCGTGGTAGTGGCTGTGGGTGACCAGGTGGCCGACAAGCTGGTGGAAAAACTCAAGCCCAAGATTGCCGAGCTGAAAATCGGTGCCGGCACCTCCTGCGGCCTGGACATGGGCCCGCTGGTCACTGGCGCGGCACGCGACAAGGTGGTGGGCTATATCGACAGCGGTGTGGAACAAGGCGCAACACTGGTAGTAGATGGCCGTGGCCTGAAGGTTTCCGGCTGCGAGGAAGGCTTCTTCGTCGGCGGCACCCTGTTCGACCACGTCAAGCCCGGCATGAAGGTGTATGAGGAAGAAATCTTCGGCCCGGTGCTGTGCATTGTGCGGGTAAACAGCCTGGAAGACGCCATGCAGCTGATCAACGACCACGAATACGGCAACGGCACCTGCCTGTTCACCCGTGATGGCGAAGCAGCACGCCTGTTCTGCGATGAAATCGAAGTGGGCATGGTGGGCGTCAACGTACCGCTGCCGGTGCCGGTGGCCTACCACAGCTTTGGCGGCTGGAAGCGTTCGCTGTTTGGCGACCTTCACGCCTACGGCCCGGATGGCGTGCGCTTCTACACCAAGCGCAAGACCATCACCCAGCGCTGGCCGCAACGCGCCAGCCACGAAGCTTCGCAGTTTGCCTTCCCCAGCCTGTAATAGCCGCATCGCAGACTGAAACAACACAGCCCCGGCCCACACCACGTGGACAGGGGCTGTTGTCATTCAGGCCCGGCAAACCTTGTCATGGGCAATCCGGGCGATCCGAAGACCCTTTGGCAGCCGGACGCTGTAATTGGCACATGCGCTGATGCAGACGGGCGAAATCCTCCTCCGGCCCCAAGCCCAGCTGCACCAGGGCAATCATTGCCTGCCCTTCGCGCTGCGCCTTGGCTGCCGCAGTTTCACCCGTCTTCGCTTCGGGCCATACCACCCAGGTGGCAGCCAGGGATTCATCAATACGGACCACGGCGTGGAACAGTGGGTTTTCCTTGCTCGAGGATGAGAGCCGGCACAGTATGATTGCCTGACCGTCAACCGGCAAATCCGGCAGTGCCTGCCCTGCAGGCAGGCAATTTGCACCCCAGACGCTTGCACGCACCTCTGGCGCAAGCGGCCAGGCCAACAGGCTGAATTCATTGTTTGACAGCGCCTGTATCAGCGCCGGCGAGGCATTGTTACACAATGCGCGCGACCATTGCCGCCGCAACTGACTACAAAACGCCTGCGACTGGGGAATGTACTCTTCCCAGCCATAGTGTTGGATAAGGATGTTCAGCCGCGGCAGCTCCAGCGCGGCAGCAGGTGCACTGGCATCGCGCAGGCGCTGCCGCGCTGCATCAGCGGCAACATCCTCCGCCGTATTCGTTGCCAGGGAAAAACGCTGTCCTCCGGCACCCGGATTTCTCACAGCAACGCGTGGCAGCACCAGCGTGTGATCGGCCACGCGCACATGCACATCCTGCGCCAGTTCGGCCAGCTGCTCTTCCGTCAAATCACGGGGGCCACCACAGCCGGTGAGCAGCAAGAGCGCAGACACAAAAAAACCCGCACTCACGCGGGTTGTGACGGACGCTGACATCAGGACTTGTCAGTATCGTCCTTGCCCGGAGGAACATAACCGGGGAAACCAAAGCCACTGAACAGCTGCTTGGTTTGCTCTTGCATGCGGTTCTGCATTTCCAGGAACATGCCGGTACTCTGCTCCATGTAGCTGGACATCACGTTCTGCATGGCAGGGCCCTGCAGCTTCATGAACTCTCCCCACATGGTGGAATTGAACACCGCCTTGTCACCGTACAGTGCACGGGTTTGTTCCTGCAACTTCTGCTGCATCTGACCAAACAGTTGCAGGTTCTTTTCCAGGAAGGGGCCCATCATGCCTTGCATGGCCTGACCATAAAAGCGGATGAACTGGGTCAGCACTTCATAGCTGAACATGGGCATGCCGCCGTTTTCTTCTTCCAGGATGATTTGCAGCAGCACGCTGCGGGTGATGTCATCCTGCGTCTTGGCGTCGACAACCTGGATATCCACGTTCTCGAGCACCAGCTGCTTTACGTCTCCCAAAGTGATGTAGGAACTGGTCGCCGTGTCATACAGGCGACGGTTCGGGTACTTCTTGATGACCCTTTTTTCAACACTCATGTAACACTCCCGGATTATTGTCGTTGGTGTTGTGCACCCGCAATTTATCATAAATACAACAAGCTAGAGCAAAACTTCTACCGTCCTTGCACGGACCATGCTACATTCCGGCTGCATTGTGCAGTGCAATATAAAAATAGATACAATCAATACAGAGCTTGTCGGTCTTTTCCACGAAATCTAATGATGAGGGTAATTACATGTTCAATACTAACGATCAACTGAGCAAAGTCTCCCTGTCCGGCTTCGAAGCGGCCCTGCGTGTTGCGCAAATCTCCCTGGACAGCGCCGAGCGCCTGGTCAAGCTGAACCTGGAAGCCTCCAAGCAAACCCTGGAAGAAAACGTCAAGGTTGCCAAGGCTCTGGCCGGCACCACTGATGCCCAGGAAGCCCTGAAGCAAATCAACCAGCTGGCCACCCAATCCGTGGACAAGGCGGTTGCCAACTCCCGCAATGTTTACGAAATCGTTTCTGCAGCACAAAGCGAACTGTCCAAACTGGCAGAAGAAAACCTGGGCAGCTTCAACAAGAACCTGATCACCGCTCTGGAAGGTGCTGCCAAGAATGCACCCGCAGGTTCGGACAATGCCCTGAATGCCGTCAAGACTTCGCTGGCTGCCGCCGCCGCTGCCGTAAACAGCTTCAGCAAGGCTGCCCAACAGGTTGCCGAGTTCACCGACAGCAGCATCAAGGCTGCCAGCAGCGCCACTGCCGACGCTGTAAAGACCGCTACCAAGCGCGCTTAAGCAAATCATGCTCGGTCAAAACCCCGCCATGGCGGGGTTTTTTCTATTGTCTGATGCACAGCCAGCGCGGCGGGTTTACAATTCCTCTTTTGAGTTCCGGCAAAGACGACAGGTTCAACGCATGAAAATCAGCAGCAACTTTGACGCAGGCAGTATCGAAATCGTTTCGATGGAGAGTTTCGACGATATTCAGCTGCGGATTCCCCATGATAATGCCGCGGACTTTGCCCAGTGGTTCTATTTCCGCCTGCAAGGTGCCGCTTATCAGGCATGTACCCTGCGCTTTTTGAATGCCGGCGAGTGCGCCTACCCGGAAGGCTGGACTAATTATCAGCTCATGGCCTCCTACGACCGCATCAACTGGTTCCGTGTACCGGCGCAGTATGATGGCCAGGTGATGACAGTAGAGCATGTGCCGCTGGCCAACAGCGTGTACTACGCTTACTTCGAACCCTACTCGCACGAACAGCATCTGAACTTGTTGGGCCAGGCGCAGGGTTCCGGCCTGTGCCAGATTCACGACCTGGGCTTTACCGTGCAGGGCCGTGACATCAATCTGCTCACCATCGGTCACGAGGTGGAGTCCGATCTGAAAATCTGGATCACCGCCCGCCAGCACCCG
Source organism: Aquitalea sp. LB_tupeE (assembly GCF_013391415.1). Lineage (GTDB taxonomy): Bacteria > Pseudomonadota > Gammaproteobacteria > Burkholderiales > Chromobacteriaceae > Aquitalea. Next base: position 4,455 of record NZ_JACAXB010000029.1, on the reverse strand, counting down.
GGTGAAACCATGGCCGAGTGGTTTGTCGAAGGCTTCCTCAACCGTCTGCTCGACCCGCTGGATGCCACTTCCCGCGCCTTGCTGGACAAGGCGACGTTTTATGTTGTGCCCAATATGAACCCGGATGGTTCCATCCTGGGCAATCTGCGCACCAATGCCGCCGGAGCCAACCTGAACCGCGAATGGCTGGAGCCTTCTGCGGACAAGAGCCCGGAAGTGCAACTGGTACGCAACAAGATGCTGGAAACCGGTGTTGACCTGTTCCTGGACATTCACGGCGACGAGTCGCTTCCTTATGTATTTGTCGCCGGTACCGAAGGCGTGCCCTCTTACACCGACACCATCCGCCAGCTGGAAGAGAAGTTCAAACACTATCTGATGGTCGCCAACCCCGACTTCCAGGATGAAGTAGGTTATGAAAAGGATGCCCCGGGCAGTGCCAATCTCAGCCTGGCCACTAATTGGGTGGGAGAAAACTTCAAGTGTCTGGCCTTTACCCTGGAAATGCCGTTCAAGGACAATGCCAACCTGCCAGACGATGACTATGGCTGGAATGGCCAACGTAGCCTGCGCATGGGCGAGGCCGTCCTTACCCCCATCTATGCAGTCATCAACGAGTTGCGCTGACCGCACCTGAGTAACAAAAAAAGCCGGAGGCGATCTCCGGCTTTTTGTTGCAGACCTGCAAGACAGGCATTACATGACGAGAGGCAGCTTTTCCAGCGCCTTCACCAGTTCGATCTCTGCCAGACACCAATCACTCCCCTTCTCCAGCACCTTTCCCAGGGCGATCTGAAAATGCTTGCCGCGTGCTGTCATATAGTATTGTTTGCCTAGGGTATAGCAAGAAATCGGCATGATCAGCGCGTTGATGCGACGTCCGCCACGATCAAAAGGCACGAACAAGGAAATGTGCCCTGATAACCACACCATTTCCTGAGGTAAGGTAGGATCAATCAGCTTGCTATCCACCGGCCGGATAGAGGCAGCAACTGGGCGACTGGACAGGGTCTCCAGCCCCAGATAAATACGCTCGCGCTGATTGGCACGCTTGACCCGTCGAATCAGGCCCAGGCTCCAGTTGTTGCTGTCCACATCGCGATAGCCCACCAGCCCCCCCAGGCTGACCCACTCATTTCCGAGTACATCAAGGGTGACACCAAGGCCGGTCTGGCTAACATTATCCACCGACCAGCGCAAGAACTCGTCACGTGACTGCGCTGCAGGCATGGCGGCATCGCCGGATAGAGGGGCCAGCGCCAGCGTGCTGCGGTCGCGCTTGCGGCTGGTGACAAACCCGTAAATACGGATATTGGCCGCGTCGTCAAAGCTGTCGGTATCTGCATGACGCGTTTGCACCTGACTGGCCTCGTCCGGCTGGCGAATCAAACGGTGCAACAAGGACAGACGGTGCGCCACCTCCAGATTGCGATTGGTCACCACCGTACGCTCCGCCCGCTCAAAGCGCACTGGCTGAGCGGCCCACTCCCGGCACAGCATACGTAGCAGGCCTGCATCAATGCCAGGTTCAATCAAGGGCTTGAGCTCGGGTGGCAAACGGCCACCTTCCATCACGGTCGCCCAGCCATGGATGATCTCCACCATGTCTGCCGTCGACCAGTAACGCGCAGCATCGCTTGCCATATCACCCGCGGGACGCATTGCCGGCTTTGCCTCATTCAACACCACAGCAAAACTCGCATCCTGTGCATACTCAGGATGTAGTGACATGCGATTGGAGACAAGACAAAGAATATGATAAGAGAAATTGAATTGCCGCTGAGTAAGATTCCCGCTACTGAGCAAGGACAGCATCAGCATGATCAGATACTGATCCTGCACTGTCGTACCCGGACTCTCCTCTCCGAAAAGAAAAACAGGCGTGGAGTCAACCCGCATTTTCTCCGCAAAGCGGTAAAGCTGATTTACATTTAACCAGAACACATCATCAGGACTGAAATGACGCAAATACTGCCAGCGGGCAAATTCGCCAAAATAATGCATCATGCGCACCAGCACCAAAGGCAGCATGGCGCGCAGGCGCTCCTCTTGCTGGACATCTACATCAAATGACAGTGCACGCTGGTAGAAATCCAGCAATTCCTTGCCAAAAGACAGTATCTGGGCACGCAACTGCCCTTCCAATACCTTGGGCATACGGGAGTTCAGGAAATACTGTGTGCACAGATTATCGTGCAGTGGCTGTAGCTCCAGATTAAGCGTCAACACCGCATCCAGTAAATCAGCGGTCACCCGAACAGATTGCGCATTCACCTCGGCCAGCATTTCGGTCATTTTCTCGTGAGCAGCTGCGCCGTACTCTTGCTTGAGTGCATCAGCATAAGCCTTGGCAGCGGCAGCGTTTGCCAAAGGATCTGACTTGCTCTTGTTGCCTCTGGAGAAAAAGTCCAACATGTCGTAGCTTTCGGGCGATCAAGGTAAGGGGAAGCCGCAAGAAAGACTGCTGTTGCGGTGGATATTGCTATCAGTATTTATACACGGAGCCAATTGGGCAAGAAGAACTTGCATGCAAAAACAAAAAGCGCCCATACAGGCGCTTTGAAACAGGCACTTGGCAGGCCATGTTACATCAGATGGCCAGATCTTCAAGCGTTTTGCCAGCAGTCAGCAGTTCCTGTACCCATACCGGCTTACGACCGCGGCCAGTCCAGGTCAGTTCGGCATTTTCCGGGTGACGGTACTTGGCTTCAACCGGCTTGCGTACCGCGCCACCTACTTTACCCAGAACTTCTTCAACGCTCAGACCATAAGCCTTGGCCAGTTCGATGATCTGCTTTTTGGCTTTGGTTTTTTCTTCCGATTCGCGACGCTTGATTTCATTTTCAACATCGCTTTTCAAAGCAACCAGCTCAGTAAAACTCAGAGTGCTAATGTCCATTTTCCGCCCTTATTATTCAGTTTGACCATAACAATTCCAATTTAGCCAAAAGCAGATAGAACCGTCAAGGCTGAAGTGCTAAATTTCTGTAAACAAAGCAAGTATTTATTCATCTTGAATAGCATAAGGCAGTGTCAGACATTCCAGGCGATGCTGGTATTCAGCATCCAGGTAAATCCCTTTCTCCCAGCAAACTGACTGTACAACCACCAGGGCTTCTTGTTGGACTTCATTCACCGGACAAACTGCAGCAACCATACCAATTGATTGTTCCGGCAGCTCCGGACTGAATAGCTTGTCCCCGGCTCGCGCACTGACTGCCAGACCTGCCTTGAATAAACGTCGTTTTACTTTGCCCAGATATTGGGTCCGCGCAACGATTTCCTGCCCCGGATAACAACCCTTCTTGAAGCTGACAGCACCAATCAAATCCATATTCGCCATTTGCGGGACGAATTGTTCCTGTGTTGCCAGTGTCACCCAGGCAATGCCCGCATCAATATCACGGATACCCCAGGCTTGTGATGAGACCGCTGTGGCTTTCTGGGCCACAAGCTGAGCCGCCAATGCGGAATCGGTCGCCAAATTGAGGATGAAACCGCCACCAGGCAATGCAATGGCCACATCGGCATTTTGTTCCTGTACGGCAAGCGGGCCTGTTGCCGGTTTCGCATAATACTGCGCGATAACGGCTTCCAATTGTGCACCGCGCACACCCAACAAACAGGTTTCAGCGCTATTGGGTACGGTAACCTTGACTTTCGAGCGCATGACAAACATGGTCAGGCGCTTGGCGATGGCTTGGCAAATATCCGCAGAAACCATCAGGTAATAGCTGCCTTGCTGTTTCCATACCAGAAAACTGGCCAGCATGCGTCCTTTGGCTGTGGAGTACGTAGTGAAGCGGGCTTCTTCACCAACTTCACGAATATCACCGGACAACTGGCCTTGCAGGAAGGATTCGGCATCATCGCCGTCCAGACGGATAAGGGCAAAACCATCCAATACCGCCAGCGCATTGCCTGAGCGGACCGCAGCAACCTGCCCGAACAAATCCGGAAATTGCAGCAGGCCATCCTGGCCAACAGCCCCGTGATTCTCATCAACCCAAACTTGCCACGACTTGTTCATCTTGCGACACCTGTAATTAGCACACCAAATTAGTCAGGAATTCTACTTTTTCCAGCTCTGTTCTGCCAGCACCACGCTAGCTTACAAAGCTCGCACAGCAGGATATTCTTTTAACGTCATACACTTAGCCAATAGTAAAAAACTCGCCATGGAGAATATGCAAGATTAGACCGTCAAACCGTTGACACACCTGGCTCTCATCGGTATAGTTCGCACTCTCTTGATGTTCCCTGATAGCTCAGTCGGTAGAGCGACGGACTGTTAATCCGCAGGTCGCAGGTTCGAGCCCTGCTCGGGGAGCCAAGAAACCATTGATCAGCATTGCCCGGTTATTCCCTGATAGCTCAGTCGGTAGAGCGACGGACTGTTAATCCGCAGGTCGCAGGTTCGAGCCCTGCTCGGGGAGCCACCCAGCAATGCATTCA
>NZ_JACAXB010000028.1 GCF_013391415.1 Aquitalea sp. LB_tupeE | reverse complement strand
CGCACGGCACTGTTGCCGTGAGCAAAGCCGAAGCCATGGCGAAGAAATTTCATACTCTGTACGGGATTGGCTGCTCGCCAGCCCAACGACTGACGCGTAAGGGGAAAGGGCTGGCTAATACCGTGTTGGTCATGTATTGGCCCTTGGCTGCAGAAAAAGTGGAGTGGCTACTGCTGGCAACAGATGGGGAAGGACTCGAGCAGGAAACCTTGCAGGATGTCGGAGATAAACCGTACTTGAAATGGCTTGGGTATGAACTGGTACGTCAACCCAGCCGAGGCCGGGCCGCGTGGACATGGCGACGGTCAAAACAGGAAATCGAAGAACTGCATGCCATGATTGCCATGCAGGCGAATCGGAAAAACACTGCCGCGATAACGGAAACGCTGGAGCGCATCGCAAGGCAGCCTGGCTTTCATGGCATACGAACCCAGTCGTGGGCGCTATGCCAGGCTGCGCTACAGCGTGGATACGATGGCCCGCTGCCGCACCTGTTTTATGTGCAGAAGGTGAGTCATGGGGAGCGGCTGGTGCTGTAATAGTTTGGCTTGATTCATGCGCGACGACGTGTCGGTCAAACCTGTGTGGATACGCTGTTCCGTATTCATCCGTTCTCTGAGCAGCCACTTAGCAGGGGGAGCTGCTGGTTTGTCTCTTACCAAATCAACTGTGCAATAACGCTGCCTATACTGAAGGAGTTGTCGATAGGTTTTCAGACCGAGTGACGGTAATTTATTCTTACCAGTAGTCAGCCTTTCTTCTTGTAATCAGATTGACTCGCGGCGCTTGCGAACTTGCTCTTCTTTGGTCGGCCGACCACGTTTAGCAGGAACATTGGGCGGAAGCATGCTTGGATTTTGCTCACCGGAGATGTGTTCATACTGCTCTTGCAACCAAGTATCCACGTCCTCCTGACGGAAACGTACTTGCCGGCCAAGCATAATCGCAGGTGGTAGAGACCCACCATTATTACGACGGTTATAGATAGTTTGCAGAGACAGACCTATAAGTTGGGCAAGCTCGGCTGGGGTTAGCAAAGGGAATGTCATGAGGGTATCCGGTCAAGCTGGCACCTGCCAGCACTCCGTATAGCGCTATACAGTGTGAAACCTGGATTTTTAATGCATTTGTTCTATTGCGAAGCAAGGCTGCATTGCCTAAAATGACTTTGCGTTGCTGCAATTTTGCAGCACTTAGTGAGGTAGATGGCGGTAAGTCGCAGGAAGTGTAGGTAGGTTAAGTTACTGATTTTTATTTGCTTTTCGATGGAGTTTCAGTCTGGGCAAGGCCCGTTAAATGGACTGTTAATCCGCAGGTCGCAGGTTCGAGCCCTGCTCGGGGAGCCACTAGATTCAAGCACTTAGCCCACCTACACGGTGGGCTTTTTGTTTATCTCCTTTTTTACTGCTGTTTGCAGCCCGCATCCATTTTCTGCCACTTTGCTGTACCGCTGCACGGCTTGCTGAAGATTCTGCATTACACGCCTCTCCGCTTGGCACTCTCCCCGCTCTCGAACCTCCGTCCACCAAGACAACACCCGCAAGCAGCCTGCTGTTTTAGAATGCATGTCCAGCGGAAAGCACCAGTCATCACCGACAGCAGAAATCGGCAATACAACAACAAAATACCCGGAACAGATCCATACAGCTGGATGCCAGCAACACAGGCCACATTCCTTGCCAAGGAATCAGGTAAATTAAGCTGGGTTTTCAAAGCATCTGGCAGCTGCATGTTGGTCACGCAACATATCAGCATATTCGTGCTAAACTAGTGTTTGCTTAACACTGTATTAAACAAAAATCAAAGGATCAGCCATGTCCATTCTGAAGGAATTCAAGGAATTTGCCGTTAAAGGCAATGTTATCGATCTGGCAGTCGGCGTGGTAATTGGTGGCGCTTTTGGTTCCATCGTCAAATCGCTGGTTGATGACGTAATCATGCCGCCTATCGGGCTATTGGTTGGTAACGTGGATTTTGCCAACCTCTTCCTGGTTCTCAAGGAAGGCGTCAAACAAGCCGGGCCTTATGCCTCGGTAGCCGCGGCTAAGCAGGCTGGTGCCGTCACCATGAATATCGGCTTGTTCATCAACTCCCTGGTCAGCTTTACCATTGTCGCTTTCGCCATCTTCATGCTGGTCAAGGCAATCAACAGGCTCAAGCGCGAAGCACCGGCAGAGGCTCCGGCCGCTCCTGCCACCAAGGAATGCCGCTACTGCCTGTCCAGCGTGCCTCTGAAGGCTAGCCGTTGCCCCTGCTGCACATCACAGCTGGACTGATGACACGCATTGGTAGTCAAACTAAAAAGAGGCCCTTATGGGCCTCTTTTATTTCCTGCTGTTCGCTGATGCTGACTCAGCGTTTGTTCTTGTTCTTCAACCCAGCAGCCTCCAGCAAGCTGCTGGGGTCAAACCCCAGTCGCAACGCACCCCAGTGACGTCCATCCAGGTAAACCGGCAGGGTCAGCTCGGACAGGATTTCACCAGTATCACGCATATAGGTATGCAGCAGGAAGGGCTGGGTGTTATGCGCCGACTTCAATCCTGCTGGGTCCGAGAAAATCCGTTTGTCACGGCTGTTGATCAGGTCTTTTTCTGTATCACCCGTCATGGCCTGGCTATACCAGCTGTTATGCGTCGGGGCGTAACCATTGCCATCCACCAGCAAGCAAAAACGCCCGCCGACCACATCCCGTACCAAAGCGTCGTAATGGGGCTGCACCAGGCTGGCCAGTTTTTCATCATAGGCCGTGTGGTATTTGGGCGGCTTGCTGCCAGGAATTTGCTGATAACGTTTGTCGAATACATCCACACCGTCCTTCAGCTGTTGCTGCAGAATGTCCTGCAACACATCGCGCTGCTTGCGTGCCAAGCTGATCATGCGGTCGAACTCGCCTTCGCCAATAATGAAACGCGATACCATTTCCTGCACTTGTTCTGCCACGCCGGACAGTTCATCTGCCACATGCTCGGTATGGTTCAAGCGCTCTGTCACCAACTGGCCCAGACCATGAATCTCGGATACATGGCGATTGACCTGCCGGTTGGTTTCAGCAAAGTCTTCCATGGTGCCGGCAATCTGGGTGAGACTGCTGGCCGTGGCTTCGAAATCTCCCATCATGCGGCCAAAGTGCTGTGAGGCGCGCGATACCACTTCGCGTGCCTGATGCGTGCCCGTGGTGATTTCATTGGTTTCAACCTGGGTATCGGAAACCAGGCCCAGCATGCCATCAATATTGCTGGAGATTTCGTCAGTGGCATTTTTGACCTTCTCTGCCAGCTTGCGCACTTCATCTGCTACAACAGCAAAACCACGGCCGGTTTCACCTGCACGTGCCGCTTCGATGGCGGCATTCAGTGCCAGCAGATTGGTTTGATCGGAAATATCCTTGATCAGATCAACAATGGTTTTGATACTGGCCGAGCGCTGACTCAGATCTTCAACCGTCTGGTTGAAATGTCCCACCTTCTGGCTGATGTCAAAAATACGGTCGGCCACAGTTTTCAGTTCGTCATACGACTCGCGTGCCACGTCCAGATTGGACAAGGTAGAGGCCGAGATAGATTGCGTCTGGCCAGTCACCTGATTGATGCCAGAAGTCGTCTGGTCGCTGGCATCGCGCACCCTGGTGGCGAACTCATCCTGTCGCACCGCACTGCCCAGCGATTCACTGACATTCTTGCGGGTTCGTGCCGAATCCATGGCAATACGTACCGTCATCAGGCGCACATTGCTGATGATTTCGCGCATTTTCAGTTGGAAGCGGTTATAGGAGATCGAAACTTCGCGGATTTCGTCATGCGTGACGGTAGGAATGTCCCGTGATAAATCACCCTCTCCGGCGCCTATCTCATTGAAAATTCCGATAATCATCTTGAGCGGACGCACAATCAGGTAGCGCAAATACCAGACCATGAAACTGATGAAGACAAAGCCAGCCAGCCACAATGCCGATGACCAGAAAATGGCGCCATCAATACTGGATTGTATCTGCGCCAGACTGGCCGCATTGATACCGGAACCGGCCAACTGACCGCGAATGCCAGTTAGCACCAGATAGACGTAAACCACCATGATCAGCTGAAACAGACTCAGAAAAAAGAAACTGCACAGTTTCCGGGTCAGGGTAAAGAAAAATGTTTTCTCGATCAGGGTATAGACGCGCCAGAACCACTCCATGCTCTCTCCTTACAACCTGCTGCTATTGCTTGTTATATGTTTAAAGCGGGCGCTACATTTTTACCTTAATTTAGTGAATTAACCAATCAAATTTAGGATAAACCTGACACCAATCAAGAATCATTACCATCTACACAAAAAAAATTGAAAACTATCAATACAAAAACTGATGAATCCAGCGGCGCGTAAATTCAATCAGCCAAACGCTGCCACACCATCCAGTACTCTTGTCCGGCAAAAACCGGTATTGCTGCCGCTACGGGCTGGCAGCTTAGCAAGCTGAACGCTGGATCCAGCCGCTGGTGCAATTCTGCCAGGCTGGTGCCATAGGGTGGCCCCTTGGGCTTGTCCGCCAGGAAAAACACACCCGCCAGAAAACCACCGGGACGCAGCAGCTGACTAACCTTATGGGTATAGCTCTCCCACAGCCTAGGTGGCAAGGCACACAAGAAGGCGCGCTCGAAAATGGCGTCATAATGGGCATCAGCCTGCAAAGCAAAAAAATCGGCCTGCCACAACCGGGCCGAACTTCCCTGCAAAGCCTGACGCGCACGCTTGACCGCCTCGTGGCTGAAATCAATGGCATCCACCCGCATGCCGGCCGACAGCAGCCAGGGAACATCGACCGCACTGCCACAGCCAGGCAACAGTACCTTGCTGTCAGGTGCCAAGCGGGCAAAAAACTGCTGCATCTGCGTATCGCCCGCTGCGCCCTCCCATGGTGTCACGCCTTGTTCATAGCGTTGATCCCAAAATGCAGGCAGAGAGCTATCCTGTGCCATCAGTTAGTCTTCCTTTTTATGCTAATTCGCTAATGCAATATATTGGGAAAGTTGCGCCAATACTCCATCCAAGCCTTGCTCCAGACCAATAGGCAGCCCCCGACCATCCGGCAAGCGCAGCGCCAATTGCCCTGCGTTCAGACGCAGCATCAGGGTTCGGCCATCCAGACGTAATACGCCCCACTCCAGGCCATCCTGTACTTGCAAGTCCAGCAACACCCCCAGACGCTCGGCAATTTCCAGCAAGGGCATCCGCTGAGGCAGGGTTTGCCATACCTGCTCGCGCTCGGTGCCGTCCATGAAACACCAGTTGGAAATTTCGGCAAAGCTACGGCCACATCCTCGGCAAACATTGTCACCAACTGCGGTTGTGCAACGTGCAATGCATGGGGAATCGGGTCGCTGTGTTGCCATTGAATACTCCTGATTGAAACATTTCCGTCATCTTTCTTGACGAAGGCAATAAAAATGTCAGATAAATGAAAGATCGCTGCAACATGATATACGCCAATGCCTCGCAACGAATTATTGATTTTCCGGATCTTGCGCATCTTGCGCACACGACAGGTGCAGTATCTGGATGAACAGCAGATCATGACCGCCATCCGGCGTGAGATGGGAAATGAGGTCAACGAAAGCATCATTCAGGAACACCTGCGCTACATGCAGCAACATGGCCTGCTCAAACCCGTCCATCTGAAACGGCAGGGCAGCGGTTATGCGCTGGACTGGGCCGGCTACGACTATCTGGATGCCTCGTGAAACTGCGGTCATTTTAATGGCAGACAAGACCGGTAAAGGATTTTTCCTGGCCGGAAATGAAAACCCCCCCTTTATGGGGGTTTTACTTTATTTACAAGTCCGCGTCTGAGTATGGCAAACCCAGGATCTGCCATCAGTCAGGCTGATTTGATTGCTTGGCGAGTTCTGCCAGTTCTTCGTCACTGAACAAACGCGACAAGGTGACAAAGCGCATGCCTTCGCTGCCCTCCAGCGAAAAGCTGCTGCTGCGTCCGGGCAAGGCATCGATGGTGAGTTGACAGTTATACCAGTAAGCGTACAAGAATTCGCTGATATAAAAAGGGCAGCCGCCGATTTCTCCCAATAGAATGTCATGATCGCCAACACGGAATTCCTGCTGGGTAAAACACAGTGGCGCACTGCCATCACAACACCCACCAGACTGATGGAACAGCAAGGAACCATGGCGTTGGCACAACACCGACAATAGTTCCGCAGCACGCTCTGTCATGTTGACGCGGGAAATCATGTCACCCCTTTGCGAAAAACCGGCGGCGCCAAAGCGAGAGCGGCTCGCGCCACCCCCAAGGAGGACCGCTGCTTGCACACGGTCACCACCTGCCGCAGGTGATGACCATGGAATGGACTGCCAGGAAAGCGATGGCGCGGCAAGAAGCACCACACTGTCGCCTCAGCGGAGGAAACCTGCCGCTTGCTTAGAAGAAACCCAGCGCTTTCGGGCTGTAGCTCACCAGCAGGTTCTTGGTTTGCTGGTAGTGATCGAGCATCATCTTGTGGGTTTCGCGACCGATACCGGATTTCTTGTAACCACCAAAGGCAGCGTGTGCCGGGTAGAGGTGGTAGCAGTTGGTCCACACACGACCAGCCTTGATCTCGCGTCCCATGCGGTAGGCGGTATTGCCGTCACGTGTCCACACACCGGCCCCCAGGCCAAAGGCGCTGTCATTGGCAATGCGCAGTGCTTCTTCCTTGTCCTTGAAGGAAGTCACGGCAACCACCGGGCCAAAGATTTCTTCCTGGAAGACACGCATCTTGTTATGGCCCGCCAGAATGGTGGGTTGTACATAGAAGCCCTCGGACAGTGCACCGCCCAGATGGGCCTGACCACCGCCGGTCAACACTTGAGCACCTTCGGCCCGGCCGATATCGATGTAGGACAGAATCTTATCCAGTTGCTCGCGCGAAGCCTGCGCACCGATCATGGTGGACATGTCCAGCGGGTTGCCTTGCTTGATGGCCTGTACGCGGGCCACGGCACGTTCCATGAAGGCATCGTAGATGGACTCCTGCACCAGCACGCGCGACGGGCAGGTACATACTTCACCCTGGTTCAGGGCAAACATGGCGAAGCCTTCCAGTGCCTTGTCGAAGAAGTCGTCGTCTTCGCGCATGATGTCTTCGAAGAAGATATTGGGCGACTTGCCACCCAGTTCCAGCGTGACCGGGATGATGTTTTCAGCAGCGTACTGCATGATCAGCCGACCGGTGCCGGTTTCGCCGGTAAAGGCCACTTTGGCAATACGCGGGTTGGTGGCCAGTGGTTTGCCGGCTTCCACACCAAAGCCGTTCACCACATTGAGCACGCCGTCCGGCAGCAGGTCGGCAATCACTTCCATGAGCACCAGAATGGCCATCGGGGTTTGTTCGGCCGGCTTGAGCACTACACAGTTACCGGCAGCCAGTGCCGGGGCCAGCTTCCAGGCGGCCATCAGCAGCGGGAAGTTCCACGGAATGATCTGCCCCACGACACCCAGCGGCTCGTGGAAATGGTAGGCCACGGTGTCGTCGTCCAGTTCGGACAGCGAACCTTCCTGCGCACGCAGGCAGGAGGCGAAATAGCGGAAGTGGTCGACAGCCAGCGGCAAGTCGGCGGCATTGGTTTCACGGATGGGTTTGCCGTTGTCCAGGGTTTCCACCAGCGCAAGGAAAGGCAGGTATTCTTCCAGGCGATCGGCAATTTTCAGCAATACATTGGCACGCACAGCCGGTGCAGTGCGTCCCCAGCGGTCGGCCGCGGCATGGGCGGCGTCCAGCGCCAGTTCGATATCGGCAGCGCTAGAGCGGGCAATGTCACACAGCGGCTTGCCGTCGATCGGGCTGATGTTGGTGAAGTACTGGCCTTGTACCGGGGCCACCCAGCGGCCACCGATGAAGTTTTCGTAGCGGGACTTCAGCGGAACTTTCTTGCTGATTGCGGCGAGTGCTTGCTGATACATGACGTTGCCTCCTGGCTATTAGAATCGGAGTGCCGGCGTGTCTACCGGCAGCCAAGTCATTCTGCGAAATTATCCCGCCCTGCTCTATTCGACTTTGGTCTTAGAAACCTGGGCTCCGCCCCGGCAGTCAGGTCAGTCAGCACCGGACTGTGCCAACCTCCCCAGATGACCGATCAGCGCACGCAATCGGGCCGGACGGACGGGTTTGGTGAGCATGGCCCAGCTTTCTGCGGCAATTTGCGCAGCAACCTCGGGCGTTCTGTCCGCGGTGATAATCGCCGCAGGAATGCGCTGTCCCAATGCTTCGTACAAAGCCACTATGGCTTGCGGCCCGCGCTCCTCGTTGTCCAGATGATAGTCCGCCAGAATCACGTCAGGCGGGCGGCTGAGCTGGCGCAGCAAGGACACGGCCTGCGCCGTGTTTGCCGCCACCAGTGGCAGGCATCCCCAGCCGGACAGCAAGGTGCTCATGCCGGCCAGGATGGCCGGTTCATTATCAATCAGCAGCACAGACAGGCCTTGCAGCTCGGACGGCCCCGGCGAGGCAACCCGCTCTTGCTGACGCGGAAACAGGCTGGCAGCCTCGGCCTGACCATATGGCAAGACAATGCCGAAGAAGGAGCCACGCCCATAGTGCGACTGCACCACCAAGCGATGCTGCAGACGAGTGGCCAGGCGCTTGACGATGGCCAGCCCCAAGCCCAGGCCCTTGCTACACATACCGCTGTGTTCAGCCAGACGCTGGAATTCCTCGAACACCAGTGACAATTTGCCCGCCGGAATGCCCTGCCCCTGATCCCACACCCCCACCAGCACGCCGTCGTTCACCCGCCGAGCCCCCAGCAGCAAACTGCCTTGTTCGCTGTAGCGCAAAGCATTGCTCAGGAAGTTGCGCAGAATGCGCCCCAGCAGCACCCAGTCGCTATGCACCACCACCGGCAAGGGATGGCAGCGCAGTTTCAGGCCGCGCTCGGCCACCAAGGGGCTGAACTCGATGCTCAACTGGCGTAGCAACTGGTCCAGATGAAAGTGATTGGGGGTGATTTGCAAGGCACCGGCATCAATGCGCGAGAGTTCCAACAAGGTGTTGATCAGGTCGTCCACCGCTTCCAGCGAGCTGGCGGCATGTTGCGCCAGCCGCATGCTGTCGGCACTGCCCTCGCGCTCGGCCAGGCTGGCCACAAACAGGCGCGCCGCATTCAGCGGCTGTAACAGGTCATGACTGGCGGCGGCAAAGAAGCGGGTTTTGCTGAGATTGGCCTCTTCTGCCGCCACAATGGCCGCGCGCAGCTGGGTATTGGCATCACGCAATTCCACGGTACGTGCCGTCACGCTCTGTTCCAGCTCTTCCTTGGCCTGTTGCAGCACCTGCTCGGCACGCCGGGTTTGCGTGATGTCCTGGATCAGCGCATAAAAGCCATGCACCGCACCGTCCTCGCCAATATGAGGAATGAACGCCGCCTGCGCATATTCGACCGAGCGTTTGGGCGCGGGCATCTTGAGTTCAAAGACAGAAGAAACACCAGCCAGCGCCTGCTCGACAAAATGGCGGCGCGGGTCGTACAAGTCAGGCCCCAGCACTTCGCGCAGGGTATGGCCGTTGATCTCGTTGACCGGTTTGCCAAACCAGTCTTCATAGCCCTTGTTGGTAAAGCGGTAAACCTGGTCTTTGTCGACATAGGAAATCAGTGCCGGCAAGGCGTCGGTAATCAGTCTGAGCTTGGACTCACTTTCGCGTAGCGCACGTTCATCATGCTTGCGTGCGGTGACATCACTGCAGGTAATCACAAAACCGGCATTGGGCATCGGGCAGGATTCAATCTCCAGCACCAGCCCGTGGCAGGTTTCCACCTCATAACTGCCACTGATCGGGCAGAGCAGCGGAATTTCGGCATCTTCCGGCAAGGCCTGCCCAATAGACAGGGTGGCCGGATGCAAGCCCGCCAATTCGCAAAAGCGATGATTCCAGGCCAGCAGCTGTGAATGCTGGTCGAATACGGCAATGCCCTGACGCAGACTGTTGACGGTGGCGGCCAGCAACTGGCGGTGCGCAGCCTGGTCTTGCTGGCGCAGTAGTTGCTCCTGACGCTTGATTTCGCTGATGTCGGTATAAATGGCCACCCGGCCACCATCGGCCGTCGCCCGTTCACTGATACGCAGGCAACGCCCGTCGCTCAATGGCTCCAGATAGCTGCCATTGCTGTCCTGATGCTGACGGTAACGCAAAGCACGCCACCTCCCGGCCTGCCCCATGGCGTCCAGCACGGCACCGGACTCAGCCAGATGATCCAGATATTCTGCAAAGTGCATGCCGGTACGCACATGGCCACGCAGGACCGGCAACAATTCGACAATCCGCTGATTGAAACGGACCAGGCGGTCGTATTGGTCCCATTGCGCAAAACCGTCGGCAATAGTGTCCACCGCCACACCCAGCCGGTTATTGGCCTGCTCGGCGGCCAGCCGGGCTTCTTCGAGAGCGATATTGCTGGTCTTCAAGTCGTTGATGGCACGCTCCAGCGCGTGGGTACGCTCTTGAATGCGCTTTTCCAGCTCGGCAGACACCTGGAAAATGGTAAAGGAATTACCATTGTCAGCCATGCCGCTTTCCACGCGGTAAATCAATGCGTTATTGATCTTGCGCAGTTTGGCATTGTCCTTTTCCAGCTGTGCGATATGTTGCAGCAGCGTGGCGGAATCTGCCCGGGAGAGATCGACAGCCGGTTCCATGCTTACCCCTGATGCAGCACGCCCTGATGTCCGGCATAGCCGATGGCAATGCCGGTAAAGGTCTGGTTGACATGCATGGCGTTGAATTGTTCGCCATAGGTATTGAAGCCCACTACCCGATTCTGCACCAGCAAGCTGGAGAGACGACTTTGTGCAGCGGTATTGCTGATCATGATGCGGCGCAATACGCAGTCACACCCCAGCACGACCTGCAATGGCCCCAGCTGCTGGCGAACGCGGGCAAAGGTTTTATCCAGGCTGGCCACCAGGTCCTGCGCCTGTGTGCCCGATAACACCACGCCCTCATCCACACTACAGAAAAAAGACAATGACAAATCAGGATTCACCCGCTGGATGGAGCGCACATACGGCACGCCACCCACTTGCAGGACCAGCGGGTGGGCGGCAAAGGTATTGGCATCCAGTTGCTCCGGGTCCAGGCCCAAGGTACGACAGTACTCCGCCGCCGCCGGCTCGGCATTGATCTCGGTAACCAGACGGCTATCGGCATCTGCTTCGGTAATCACCATGCGTTCACCACTACGTGCCGCATGCTCGGACTTGAACATCTCAAAAGGATGGCGGCTGGCCACCATGACAAAGACAGCAGACTGGGTATGAAAACGGCCATCCAGCAAAACCGCCGTGTTTTCGAAGCGCATATTGTCACCGGCCGATCCACCCAGCAGCGGGATATGCCCCAGGGCAGAGGAAAGCCGGCTGGCGACGCGTTCCTCACAGGCAGCCAGCCCATCAATCAGCATCAGGGCAAAGCTGTTGCGGTCGATTGCGGAGCCACTCTTGCGTGCCAGCTCATGCCGGGCCGTCATTACCGCTTCAAAAGCATCCGCCAGCTCGAAGTCATGCAGCTGGTCCAGCCTGGCCGCAACGGCAAAGAAATCGGGCTCGGCAAAACTGACCCCACTGATACTGCCCTGCTGATACCCATGGCAGCCGATCTCGCCAGCCGTGGTACAACCCACCACCAAGGCATCACCAAAATGGCCTTGTAGCGCCTGGGCCAGCAAGGAAAGGTCATAGGCTGGCGAAATAAACAGCAATACCAAAGCCAGTGATGGCTGATACAGCTGCGCGAACAATTCTGCCGCGGCCTGCGCCGGGTCTTGCTGCTGAGTGCTACCCAGCAGCACCAAAGGCTGCTTCATCTTGTCTCCACCAGGCTGCGCAGTTGGCTGAACAGCCCTGTTCTGTGTCAGCCAATCTGTGCTGGCTTCTACTTTTGTTACATGGTCAGGCATCATCAACACTGTCAGGCAGCCTGGCAGACACCGGTTTGAATAGCCACACAGGCCATGCATTCTAGCGCGCAGCCTCTCCCCATTGCCAAACTCGAATCGATAGCAAGATAACAGCCAGAAGACTGCACACAAGCACTCAATCCACCTTTACCACCAAAAGCCATGCTGCCAGCATTGTGCATTTCAGGCTATAGTCTTGTTCGCTGGCCGAATCAGTCAGCTTGACTCACGCGTTGGGGCCATGATGGAAATGAGTATTCTGATCGCTGATGATCATCCGCTGTTTCGCGAAGCGTTGAAAGATGTTGTGCTGGATGCGTTTGGCCGTTCGGTGCGGCTGATCGAGTGCACTTCACTGGCAGAAGTCCAGGCTGCCATTCACGACGACACGCTTGAGCTGGCGCTGCTGGACCTTAACATGCCGGGCATGTTCGGCCTGCAAGGCGTTGCCTTGTTGCGCCAAAGCGCGCCGGTGGTGCCACTGGTGATTGTGTCAGCGGATGAACGCAGCGAAGTGGTCGCAGCGGCATTGCAGCTGGGCGTGTGTGGCTTCATCCCCAAATCCACACCACGGCAACAAATGGCGGATGCAGTACGCCGCATTGCCGAAGACGGGGAAATCTACCAGCCAGAACAATTGGCCGGACACGACACCAACAGCCCGACCCCATTGCCCTTGTCTGTCGAACAACAAGCCATGCGCAACCGCATTGCCAGCCTGACCAAACAAGAACGCTGTGTGCTGGAAGCCATTATTGCCGGCAAACCCAACAAAATTGTGGCGATTGAGTTGAATATTGCAGAAAGCACCGTCAAGGCGCATGTATCGGCCATCTTGCGCAAGCTTGAGGTCAATAGCCGGACTCAGGCCGTCATCAAGGCCGGGCCTGTATTGAGTGGATAACTCACAAGACACAGTTTGCTCCACGCGCACCAGCGCTTGTACCAGACTTCTTGCGCTTAACCCGAAAGTGCCGGGTTCAGTCCCTCCACACCATTCTTGCGGGCCCAACCCTAAACACCAGACAGCTTCATCCTGTTGACAATCTCGATAGCAATGGCAATAAATTCAAATACATAGACGCATTGCCACCATCATCACTGATTAATCTCAGCGAATCAAAGAAAACTCATCAAGCAGAAACGAAATATCCACGACAGCTTGCCTTGACCGAAAAATTACATAACTGGAGGATGGCCTCACCCCAAACACTTTTCTTTTGTTTCGGGGATGATCATCACCAAGGAGTCAAAGCATGCCTGCAAAACTGAAAATCATGGCCCTGATCGCATTACTTGGCAGTTCCGCATTTGCTGTTGCCAGCAGTGGTACTGGCAAACAGAATGCATCTGGCAGCAAGTCAAATGCCAAATACGCAATTACTTGCAACGACTATCTCGTGATAAAGGAAACCGACAGGCCCATCATTCTTGGTTATGAAATCAGCAAGCATAAGAATGGCAAGGTTACAGCGACTGAAGTCATTGCCGACGTAGAAAAAATCCGCCCGCAAATTGACGAGTACTGCAAGGTAAACAAAGAAAAAACCATGTGGCAAAAGATCAAGAGCGCGCTCTGATCGGGCTGGCTGCACAGATCAGCCTCGTTGTTTAGCCAGTATTCTGTCAGGGCTTGATGGCCATGGCTGTGGCAAAATTATCACCATGTTGCAGCATATTGGCTGAATGCGCATGAAAAAAGCCACCTTTAATCGGGTGGCTTTCATATTTGTATATTGCCTGTAAATACCAATATCACGCAGCGCATTTTGCGCAGGCAACAAAAAAGCCACCTTATATTGGTGGCTTTAATGATATGTGTACTGATTTAGTCTTGTGGTCGGGGTGAGAAGATTCGAACTTCCGACCCCCTGCACCCCATGCAGGTGCGCTACCAGGCTGCGCTACACCCCGACTCAAGAGAAACACATTGTAGCTGTTTATTTACTGTTTGCCAATACCTGAATCCAACCAATTCAGAATGGCTTCCAATTCAGCGCGTACTTCCTGAGCAGTAATCGGGCGCTCCATTTCACCACCCGCACCCAAGCGCTGACGCGCACCTTGAATGGTGAAACCATCATCGTACAGCAAGCCGCGAATACGACGCACCAGCAATACCTCGTGATGCTGGTAATAACGACGATTGCCACGACGCTTGACCAGGCGCAACTGGGAGAATTCTTGCTCCCAGTAACGCAGCACATGCGGCTTCACCCCGGTCAGCTCGCTCACTTCGCTGATGGTGAAGTAGCGCTTGGACGGGATTGCCGGCAAATCAGCCTTGCTTGTTAGCATGGTATTGCTCAACCATTCCTTTGAGTTTCTGACTGGCGTGGAAGGTCACCACGCGGCGTGCCGTGATGGGAATCTCTTCCCCAGTCTTGGGATTGCGGCCCGGACGCTGCGGCTTGTCGCGCAGCTGGAAATTACCAAATCCGGACAGCTTTACCGAATCGCCTGCTTCCAGTGCGATACGGATTTCCTCAAAAAACGTTTCAACCATGTCCTTGGCTTCACGCTTGTTCAGACCTACCTGGTCAAACAACAGGTCGGCCAACTCAGCCTTGGTCAAAGTCATGACTACCCCTTAACTTCTTGAATATACAGATGGAAGGCGGACATTATGCCACGCCTTCCGGCAATAATGGCTTACAGACGCAACTGGGCTGCATGCGCGTTTGCAACAGCATCCAGCAGCTTCTGAATGGCCGGCTCGA
Organism: Aquitalea sp. LB_tupeE; assembly: GCF_013391415.1. Classification (GTDB taxonomy): domain Bacteria; phylum Pseudomonadota; class Gammaproteobacteria; order Burkholderiales; family Chromobacteriaceae; genus Aquitalea. The sequence continues at coordinate 106,097 of NZ_JACAXB010000028.1, read as the reverse complement.
CATCTTCATCAGTCAGGGTGCGGGCGTCGTCCTGCAACACCACACGGAAGGCCAGGCTCTTCTTACCTTCTTCCACACCCTTGCCGCGATAGACATCGAACAGGGCCACTTCCTTCACCAACGCGGATGCATGTTGACGGAAAGTATCCAGCATAGCAGCAACCGTTACCTGCTCGTCAACCACCAGCGCCAGATCGCGGCGTACCGGCTGCAACTTGCTCACCAGCTGCGCCTTGGTGGCAGTGCGCTGTTCGACAGCAGCCAGATCCAGTTCAAACAGCACCGGCGGTGTAGGCAGGCCGTATTGCTGTGCCCACTTGGGATGCAGCTCGCCCATCACGCCAATCACCTTGCCGTTCAGGCTGATCTCGGCACAACGGCCGGGGTGGAAGGCCGGGTGTGCGGCCTTGGTGAAGCTGGCTTGGGCTGGCAGCAGCAGGGCTTCCACATCGGCTTTTACATCGTAAAAGTCGATGCGCTCGGCCTTGGCACCCCATTGCTCGGCAACGCGCGGGCCCCAGGCAAGGCCTGCCACTTTTTCCGGCTGGGTGGTTTCGTCGGCCTTGCCGGCAGCATTCTTGCCGAACACGCGGGCCACTTCAAACACCCGCACTCGCGGCTGTTTACGATTTAGGTTGCCTTGCAGCACATTGACCAGGCCACCGATCAGGGACGAGCGCATCACGCTCATCTGCGAGGCAATCGGATTGATCAGGCGTACCGGGTCGGCATTGCCGGCAAAGTCACGCTCCCAGACCTCTTCGACAAAGGCGTAGCTGACTACTTCCTGGTAGTCACGGCCAGCCAGGAAATGGCGGATGTCTTCACGCGGGCGACGCTCTTCCGGCAGCGCCAGCATGCGCAGGCGGGCAGCCGGGGCTTCGTAAGGGATGGCATCGTAACCGTGTACACGGGCCACTTCCTCGATCAGGTCTTCTTCGATCTCGATGTCGTAGCGGAAAGACGGTGCATGCACCAGAAAGCCATCTTCCAGCGTATCGAACACCAGACCCAGACGGGTGAGGATGGTAGCAATCTGCTCGGTCGACAGGGTAATACCCAGCAGCCGTGCCACGCGTGCGGTGCGCACTTTCACGCCCTTGCGGACCGGCAGTTCGGCAACTTGCTCGTTGAGCGGGCCAGCCTCACCACCGCAGATGGACAGTACCAGTTCGGTGGCACGTTCCATTGCGTCACGTTGCAGTTCGAAATCCACACCGCGCTCGAAGCGGAAAGAAGAGTCGGAACCGAAACCCCAGGCGCGGGCCTTGCCTGCAATGGCTGCCGGAGCAAAGAAGGCACTTTCCAGCATGATGTCAGTGCTGGCGGTGGTGACACCGCTTTTCTCACCACCCATGATACCGGCAATGGCCAGTACCTTGGCGTTATCGGCAATCACCAGATTGTCTTCGGCCAGGGTGACGGTTTTTTCGTTCAGGCACAGCAGCTGCTCGCCCGCCTTGGCCATACGCACGGTGATACCGCCGTCAAGCTTGGCCAGATCAAAGGCGTGCATCGGCTGGCCTTGTTCCAGCAACACATAATTGGTGACATCAACGATGGCGGAAATGGAACGCAGACCGGAACGCTCCAGACGGCGCTTCATCCAGTCCGGGGTCGGCGCAGCGGCATTGACATTACGGATCACGCGGCCGATATAGCGACCGCAGGCTTGCGGGGCAGCAATAGCCACCGGTACCACGTCATCGATTTGCGGTGCGATGGCAGTAATGGTTTGTGCTTGTAGTGCAGCACCGGTCAGCGCGGCTACTTCGCGGGCGATACCCTTGATCGACAGGCAGTCAGCACGGTTAGGCGTGATTTTCAGCGTGAACAGCTGATCGTCCAGACCCAGATAGTCGCGGATGTTCTGGCCTACAGGCGCATCAGCCGGCAGCAGCATCAGGCCATCCACATCTTCGGGTACGCCCAGTTCCTTGCCGGAACACAGCATGCCGCCGGACTCCACGCCACGCATCTTGGTGGGCTTGATCTTGAAGTCGCCCGGCAATACCGCGCCTGGCAGTGCGCACGGCACACGCACACCGACAGCCACGTTCGGTGCGCCACAGACAATTTGCACTAGTTCGCCAGTACCGACGTCCACCTTGGTCACGCGCAGGCGGTCAGCGTTTTCGTGCTTGACGCATTCCTTGACCTCGCCAATCACCACGCCGGTAAACGCCGGCGCAGCGGCGGTGGTTTCTTCCACTTCCAGACCCGCCATGGTCAGCAGGTAGGACAGTTCCTCGCTGGAAAGGGAAGGATTAACCCAGTTTCTCAGCCAATGTTCGGAGAATTGCATTCTTTATCCCTACCTGCGCTTAATTGAACTGTTTGAGGAAGTTGAGATCGTTCTCAAAGAACAGTCGCAGGTCATTCACGCCGTAACGCAGCATGGCGAAACGGTCCAGACCAATGCCGAAGGCAAAGCCGCTGTACTTTTCCGGATCGATATTCACATTGCGCAGCACATTGGGGTGCACCATGCCGCAGCCCCCCACTTCCAACCAGCCACGCTCGCCCAGCACGTCGATTTCGGCGGACGGCTCAGTGAAGGGGAAGAAAGACGGGCGGAAGCGCACTTGCAGATCATCACGTTCGAAGAAGCGGCGCAGGAAATCTGTCACCACGGCTTTGAGGTCGGCAAAGGACACGCCCTCTTCCACCCACAGGCCTTCCATCTGGTGGAACATCGGGGAGTGAGTGGCATCGGAGTCCACGCGGTATACCCGACCAGGAGCCACGATCTTGATCGGCGGCTCGTTGTTCAGCATGTAACGCACCTGAATCGGGCTGGTATGGGTACGCAGCACATCACCACCTTCTACATAGAAGGTGTCGGCCATGGCGCGGGCCGGGTGGTTTTCCGGAATGTTCAGTGCCTGGAAGTTGTGGAAATCGGTTTCGATTTCCGGACCGTCCGCCACCTGGAAACCCATGGAACGGAACAGGGTGGCAATACGTTCCAGCGTCAACGCCACCGGGTGCAGGCCACCGGTAGACAAGCCACGGCCCGGCAGGGTGACATCGAGCGACTCGGCCGCCAGCTGGGCTTCCAGCTTCTGTGCATTGATCAGGTCACGGCGGGCATTGTGGGCGGTTTCAAAAGCCTGCTTGGCCACATTGATGGTGGCACCGGCAGCCTTGCGCTCCTCGGGAGGAAGCTTGCCCAATTGTTTGAGGAGTTCGGTCAGCTCGCCGCTCTTGCCGAGATAGCGCGCTTTGACCTGCTCCAGTTCGATGAGGTCGGACACTGCCTCGACGGCAGCCAGACCAGCTTGGAGAATCGCGTCAACGTTAGTCATTGGGTCTCACACCGTATGCGTCTTTCCGGCCTGTCGGCCGGCGATGTGGCAACCGTTGCATGACATCAGCGGCACCCTGCACCAACCGGCAGACCGGAACAAAAAGGCTGACCACACTCATGGCAGTCTGGTCAACGCTCTTGCAACATCGTTACTACAAGCAAATGAAAAAAAAGGGAGGCATCAGCCTCCCCTTTTACAGTCTTGCTATCAAGCGAGGCTAGCTTTCGCCTTTTCAACGATCTGAGCAAAGGCAGCCTTGTCGAACACGGCCAGGTCGGCCAGGACCTTACGGTCGATTTCGATGGCGGCTTTCTTCAGGCCGTTCATGAACTTGCTGTACGGCAGACCGTTTTCACGCGCAGCGGCGTTGATACGGGCAATCCACAGCTGACGGAACTGACGCTTTTTCTGACGACGGTCGCGGTATGCGTATTGACCGGCCTTCATCACCGCCTGTTTGGCGATGCGATAGACGTTCTTGCGACGGCCGCGATAGCCTTTCGCCAGGGCAAGGATTTTCTTGTGACGAGCACGTGCGGTTACACCGCGTTTAACGCGTGGCATTATTCAGTCTCCTTATGCGTAGGGCATCATGGCGCGAACAGAAGCCATGTTGGTGGCGTGTACCATGGTGGTACCGCGCAACTGGCGCTTGTTCTTGGTGGTTTTCTTGGTCAGGATGTGACGCTTGAACGCATAAGAGCGCTTTACACCGCCATTGCCCAGCACGTTGAGACGCTTTTTCGCGCTCGACTTGGTCTTCATTTTCGGCATGGAAAACTCCTGCAGAATTTCTGAGTTAGATTAGACACAGGGTGACCCGAAGGTGCTTGAAACCACTGCGTCACGCTTTTGCGCAGGGCATTGCCGCCCTACAAAATCAACACGGCAGGGTAGACCCTGCCGCATTGAGAAAACGATTATACCCGATTATTTCTTTTTCGGGGCAATCATCATCACCATTTGACGACCTTCCAGCTTGGGGAATTGCTCAACTGTCGCAATTTCAGCCAAATCGGCTTCAACACGCTTGAGCAATGCCAGGCCGATGTCCTGGTGAGCCATTTCACGACCACGGAAACGCAGGGTGATCTTGGCCTTGTCGCCATCATTAAGGAAACGGATCAGGTTACGCAGCTTGACGTTGTAATCGCCATCGTCAGTGCCCGGGCGGAACTTGATTTCCTTGATCTGGACCTGCTTTTGCTTGAGCTTGGCTTCGTGACGTTTCTTCGACTGTTCGTACTTGAACTTGCCGTAGTCCATCAGCTTGCAGACCGGAGGCTGAGCAGTCGGGGAAATTTCCACCAGATCCACATCATTTTCCTCGGCCAGTGCCATTGCTTCACGCAGACTGACAACACCAATCTGCTCACCTTCCATGCCTACCAGACGAATCTCGCGAGCGGTAATCTCGCCGTTGATCCGTGCTTCGCGTTCCTGAGCTATAGCCAAATCTCCTATTAATCTATCAAATGCCTGCCGTTGCCGGATCAGGCCTCGGGCATCTCAGCCTTGAGGCGGGCAATGAATGCATCCAGCGTGAGCTGACCCAGGTCTTCACCTCGGGCGCGCACGGCAACCAGTTCGCCTGCTTTTTCCTTGTCGCCCACGATGATCTGGTACGGCAGCTTTTGCAGACTGTGCTCGCGGATTTTATAGCCGATCTTCTCGTTTCTCAAGTCAAGATCGACGCGGAAGCCTTGTTTCTTCAATGCTTCGGCGATTTGTGCAGCATAATCCGCCTGTGCTTCGGTGATATTCATCACCACCATCTGCACCGGAGAGAGCCACAACGGGAAGGCACCTGCGTGGTTTTCGATCAGAATACCCAGGAAGCGCTCCAGCGAACCGAGCGCCGCACGATGTAACATCACCGGACGCTTGCGGCTGTTGTCGTCGGCCACATATTCAGCGCCCAGACTTTCCGGCAGCATGAAGTCCAGCTGCAAGGTACCGCACTGCCAGGAGCGACCCAACGCATCCTTGACGTGATATTCGATCTTCGGACCGTAGAAGGCACCCTCGCCCGGCAACTCTTCCCAGGCCACGCCGCATGCTTGCAGCGCTTCGCGCATGCCCTGCTCGGCCTTGTCCCAGGTTTCTTCGGCACCCAGGCGCTTTTCCGGACGCAGCGCCAGCTTGATCGACACCTTGTCAAAACCGAAGCGCTCGTACACTTCCATCACCAGCTGGTGAAACGCCTTGGCTTCCTGGTTGATCTGGTCTTCAGTGCAGAAGATGTGGCCATCATCCTGCACAAAGCCACGCACACGCATGATGCCGTGCAGCGCGCCGCCCGGTTCGTTACGGTGACAGGAGCCAAACTCGGCATAGCGCAGCGGCAGGTCACGATAGGAACGCAGCCCGCTGTTGAAAATCTGGATATGACCGGGGCAGTTCATCGGCTTGACGGCGTAGTCGCGCTTTTCCGATTCGGTGATGAACATGTTTTCCTTGTAGTTCTGCCAGTGACCCGACTTCTTCCACAATTCCACATCCATCATCATCGGCGTGCGGACTTCCTGATAGCCCTCTTGCACCAGTTTGCCGCGCATGTATTGCTCGACGTTCTGCCACAGCTGCCAGCCCTTGGGATGCCAGAACACCATACCTGGCGCCTCGTCCTGCAGGTGGAACAGGTCCAGCTGCACACCCAGCTTGCGGTGGTCGCGCTTTTCCGCCTCTTCCAACATATAGAGGTAGGCTTCCAGATCTTCCTTCTTGGCCCAGGCCGTACCGTAAATACGCTGCAGCATTTCGTTCTTGCTGTCGCCGCGCCAGTAGGCACCGGCCACCTTCATCAGCTTGAACACCTTCAGCTTGCCGGTGGACGGCACGTGTGGGCCACGACACAAGTCGGTGAATTCACCCTCGCGATACAGGCTCAGCACCTCGCCTTGCGGGATGGATTCGATGATCTCGGCCTTGTAGGCTTCGCCAATGCTCTTGAAGTAAGCAATAGCCTCATCACGTGGCAGTTCGTAGCGCTCAACCGGGATATCCTTCTTGGCCAGTTCGGTCATCTTCTTTTCGATGGCCGTCAGGTCCTCCGGGGTAAACGGGCGCTTGTAGGCGAAGTCGTAGTAGAAACCGTTTTCGATTTCCGGCCCGATGGTCACCTGCGCCTCCGGGAACAGCTCCTTCACCGCATAAGCCAGCAAGTGGGCGGTGGAGTGGCGGATGATGCCAAGACCATCGGCATCCTTGTCGGTCACGATGGCCAGATCGGCATCACGATCAATACTGTACGAGGTATCCACCAGCACGCCATCGACGCGACCTGCCAGCGCAGCACGCGCCAGACCGGTACCGATGGACGCAGCCACTTCATGAACCGTTACCGGCTTGTCGAAGGATCGAACCGAGCCGTCAGGCAGGCGAATGTCAGGCATGTCAACTCCAAACAGGGCGTAATATTGTTACGAAGGGTAAAAAAAAAGAGCGGCCTGAGCCGCTCTTTTTTTGCATGGTACAACCCGCAAGGCTCAGCTAGCGTGAGAATGTCGGGTTGTGGTAGTTCGCCAGTTTTTCACCTGGGATAACTCCATGCTGTGTATTGGTAGGCACGATTGGACTCGAACCAACGACCCCCACCATGTCAAGGTGGTGCTCTAACCAGCTGAGCTACGTGCCTGTCGTCGAGTTGGCAATACTAAAGGCCTGACCGCGAAAATGCAAGCCCCTGACCGCATGAATCCGCAAGTCAGGCTGTGCAAAGGCCGCCCGGCCTGAAGCACTCGACCTGCCTCACCCGCCACGCCCATAAATATCTTCTGCGGCGATTTTCCCTGCCTAAGCAACAGCCCCCTCCGCTTGCTGTATACTAGCGCGCTGATTTTGCATAACAAATACACCCCATGCTGAAGTTTACCGTACACAAAACATCCGGCGGCGCACGGCGCGGCACACTGGAACTCAACCACGGCACGGTGGAAACCCCGGTTTTCCAGCCAGTGGGCACCTATGGCTCGGTCAAGGCCATGAGCCCGGTGGAGTTGAACGACATCGGCGCGCAGATCATTCTGGGCAACACCTTCCACCTGTGGTTGCGCCCTGGTCTGGAGGTGATCGAGCAGTTTGGCGGCCTGCACGAATTCATCGGCTGGGACAAACCCATTCTGACTGACTCGGGCGGCTTCCAGGTATTCAGCCTGGCCGACATGCGCAAGCTGACCGAAGAAGGCTGCACTTTCCAGAGCCCGATCAATGGCAACAAGCTGTTCTTGAGCCCGGAGATCTCGATGAAGATCCAGACCGTGCTCAATTCGGACATCGTGATGCAGCTGGACGAATGTACGCCGGGCCAGGTGGATCGCAATACCGCACAGAAATCGCTGCAGATGAGCCTGCGCTGGGCAGAACGTTCACGCCGCGCCTTTGACGACCTGAAAAACCCCAATGCCCTGTTCGGCATTGTGCAAGGCAATCTGTATACCGACTTGCGCCAGGAGTCGCTGGAAGGCCTGCTGCAGGTGGGCTTTGACGGTTACGCCATCGGCGGGCTGTCGGTGGGTGAGCCCAAACCGGAGATGTACCGCATGCTGAACGAGCTGAACGGCATGCTGCCGGCTGACAAGCCGCACTACCTGATGGGCGTTGGCACACCGGAGGACCTGGTACACGGCGTGGCCAACGGCATCGACATGTTCGACTGCGTGATGCCGACCCGCAATGCCCGCAATGGCTGGATTTTCACCCAGTACGGCGATGTGAAAATCAAGAACGCGCGTTACAAGGATGACAAGAAACCGCTGGACGAAGAATGTGGCTGCTACGCCTGTCGCAACTTCAGCCGCGCTTACCTGCACCACCTGCACCGCGTGGGTGAAATCCTGGGTGCCCGCCTGAACACCATCCACAATCTCTACTACTACCAGGAACTGATGCGCGAAATGCGCAAGGCCATCGAGGAAGACCGCTTTGCGGATTTCCGCCTGGAATTTGCTGCCAAACGCGCGCGCGGCGTCGCCTGACAAGGGGAACCGCGCCGGTCAGGCACAGGTCAGACATGCCCGACGGTTGGAAAAACCCACATAGCGTGGCTACAATGGCCGGTTTGTATCAACAACACCTAAATAACAAGGGAGCAAACAATGCCCTTCATCGATAAAGCTTTCGCCGCCGGTGCCGCACCAGCCGGTTTCGACATCATGTCTTTCCTGCCCATGATCGTCATTTTCGTACTGTTCTGGTTCCTGATGGTTCGCCCGCAGCAGAAGAAAATGAAAGAGCATCAAAAGATGTTGTCGGAAATCCAGAAGGGTGACGAAGTCATTACCCAAGGTGGTGTTCTGGGCCGCGTGGTTAAAGCCGGCGAACAGTTCCTGACCCTGGAAATCGCCAATGGCGTGGAAATCAATGTGCAGCGCCCGGCCGTTACCGGCAAGGTGGAAAAGGGCACGCTGAAGTCCCTGTAATTCCCCAGGACGGCCGTCAGCCCGGTAATAACGGGTGACGGCCAGTTTCGTTTCCTACCTCCGATATCACTCATGAACCGCTATCCTCTCTGGAAATACCTCGTCATTGCGGTAGCCCTGATCATTGCCACGATCTACACGCTGCCCAACTTCTACGGCGAGACTCCTGCGGTACAGGTCTCCAGCACCCGCCAGTCCATTCCGGTGGACACCGCCCTGATGGGCCGCGTGGAAGAGGCTCTGAAAGCCCAGAACATCAGCCCGGACGGTCTTTATCTGGACGGCAGCAGCCTGAAGATCCGCTTCAAGGATGCCGACACCCAGATCAAGGCGCGGGACGCCATCCAGCGTGCGCTGGGTGACAGCTACATCATTGCGCTCAACTTGCTGCCGGCCTCGCCGCAGTGGCTGGCCGACCTGAAGGCCTACCCCATGTTCCTGGGCCTGGACTTGCGCGGTGGCGTGCATTTCCTGCTGCAGGTTGACATGCAGGCTGCCATCGACAAGACCATGGAACGCTACGCCGGCGACATCCGCCGCGAGCTGAAGAACAAGCAAGTGCGCTATGGCACCATCAAGCGCAATGGCAATGTGCTGGAAGTGCAGCTGCGTGACGCCGACACCCTGAAGGCCGCGCAGGCTGTGGTCAGCCGCACCCTGCCCACCCTGGTGCTCAACAGCGACGATGCCAATTACAAACTGACTGCCACGCTGAAGCCGGAAGAAGTCACCAAGATCCAGGGCGATGCGGTCAAGCAAAACATCTCCACCTTGCACAACCGGGTAAACGAGCTGGGTACGTCTGAACCCATCATCCAGCAGGCCGGCCCCAACCGCATCGTGGTGGAACTGCCGGGTATTCAGGATACCGCCCGCGCCAAGGACATCATTGGCCGCACCGCCACGCTGGAAGTGCGCATGGTGGAAGACGACCAGGGCAAGGTCAGCGATGCACTGGCCGGCAATATTCCGGCTGGTTACGACCTGCTGGACGAAGCCACCTCGCGCGGCGACAGCAAGATTCTGGTGAAGAAGGACGTGGAACTGACCGGCGACAACATCAACGATGCGCAAGCAGGCTTTGATGAAAACGGTGCCCCGGCGGTACACATCAATCTGGATTCCACCGGCGCTTCCATTTTCCGTCAGGTGACGGCCGAAAACATCGGCAAGCGCATGGCGATGATTCTGGTGGAAAAAGGTCGGGCCGAAGTGGTGACTGCTCCGGTCATCCGCTCGGAAATCGGTGGTGGCCGCGTACAGATCTCCGGCAGCATGAACCCGGCTGAAGCCAATGACACCGCGCTGTTGCTGCGCGCCGGTTCGCTGGCCGCGCCGATGAACATCATCGAAGAGCGTACCGTCGGCCCGAGCCTGGGTAAGGAAAACATCGAGAAGGGCTTCCACTCCACGCTGTGGGGCTTTGCCGCCATCGCGGTGTTCATGGTGATTTACTACGGTGTGTTCGGTGTATTCTCCGCCCTGTCGCTGGCCGTCAACGTGTTCCTGCTGCTGGCCATCCTGTCCATCCTGCAGGCCACGCTCACCCTGCCCGGCATTGCCGCCATCGCGCTGGCTCTGGGTATGGCGATTGATGCCAACGTGCTGATCAACGAGCGTATCCGTGAAGAACTGCGCAATGGCGTGCCGCCGCACTCGGCCATCCAGGCCGGTTACGGCCATGCCTGGGCGACGATTCTGGACTCCAACGTCACCACCCTGATTGCCGGTCTGGCCCTGCTGATTTTCGGCACCGGCCCGGTACGCGGCTTTGCCGTGGTGCACTGCATCGGCATTATGACTTCCATGTTCTCCGCCGTACTGGTATCGCGCGGCCTGGTGAACCTGTGGTATGGCCGCCGTCGCAAACTGACCTCGCTGGCCATTGGCCAGGTGTGGAAACCTGAGAAATAAGGACGGGACAGACAATGGAGCTTTTCCGCATCAAACGGGACATCCCGTTCATGAGCTACGGCAAGCTGACCACGGCAATTTCGCTGGTCACCTTTATTCTGGCCGTGTTCTTTCTGGCTACCCGTGGTCTCAACTACAGCGTTGAATTCACTGGCGGTACCGTATTGGAAGTGCAGTACCAGCAGTCGGCCGACCTGAACCTGATCCGTGATACCGTGGATGGCCTGAAACTGGGCGAAGCCACCGTGCAAAGCCTGGGTAGCAGCAGCGATGTGATGATTCGCCTGCCGAACAAACCGGGCACCACCTCTGCCCAGCTGTCGGAAAAGGTGATGAGCCTGCTGAAAGCCAAGGACGGCACCGTACAGCTGCGCAAGGTGGACTTTGTCGGCCCCAGCGTGGGTGAGGAGCTGGTTTCCCACGGTCTGACCGCCGCCATTCTGGTGTGTCTGGGCATCATGGCTTACCTGGCGCTGCGCTTTGAATGGCGCTTTGCCGTGTCGGCCATCATCGCCAACATGCACGACGTGGTGATCATCCTGGGCTGCTTTGCCTTCTTCCGCTGGGAATTCTCGCTGACCGTACTGGCCGGCGTACTGGCGGTGCTGGGTTACTCAGTGAACGAATCGGTGGTGGTGTTCGACCGTATCCGTGAAAACTTCCGCAAGCCCGGCCTGCGTGGCAAGACCACGGCCAGCATCATCGACAATGCCATTACCGCCACCATGAGCCGTACCATCATCACCCACTTCTCCACCGAGATGATGGTGGTGTCCATGCTGGTATTCGGCGGCCCGGCACTGCACGGCTTTGCCATGGCCCTGACCATCGGCATCGTGTTCGGCATTTACTCTTCGGTACTGGTGGCCAGCCCGATCGCACTGTGGCTGGGCGTTAGCCGTGAGCACATGATCAAGCCGACCAAACCGAAAGAAGAAGCGGTGGTCTGAGTCTGACCCCGCATCTGCTGTCATGACTGGCCGGCTTGTCCGGCCAGTTTTTCATCCTCCACAGACCAAACCGGTGTCCCCATGGAAGCCATCACTTTTCTGCTCGACTTCATCCTGCACATCGACGTCCATCTGGCCCAGCTGGTGGCCCAGTACGGCGTATGGATCTACGCCATCCTGTTCCTCATCATCTTTTGTGAAACCGGCCTGGTGGTAACGCCCTTCCTGCCGGGCGACTCGTTGCTGTTCGTCGCGGGTGCGCTGGCTGCCATGGGCAAGATGGACGTGCACATGCTGGTGCTGCTGCTGACCGTGGCCGGCATCCTCGGCAATACCGTTAACTACACCATCGGCAAACTGCTGGGCGCACGGCTGCTGCAACGCTTTCCGCGCCTGATCAAGCCGGAATACCTGGCCAAGACGCACGCCTTTTACGACCGTCACGGCGGTAAAACCATCATCTTCACCCGCTTCGTGCCCATCATCCGCACCTTCGCCCCGTTTGTGGCCGGTATCGGCAGCATGGGCTATCGCCAGTTCACCGTGTACAACGTGGCCGGTGCGGTGCTGTGGGTGGCCGGCTTCTGCTACGCCGGCTATTTCTTTGGCAACCTGCCCTTCGTGCGCAAGAATCTGGAACTGCTGATCTTCGGCATCATTTTTGTGTCCTTCCTGCCTGCCATCATCGAGTTCTGGCGGCACAAACGCGCGGCACAGCGCCAGTAAGCATTGCCCGGTCCCGCCACCTCCGGCGGGATCATTGCCCTACCCTTCCTGCCAGTCCGGCATTATCATCCCTGTCCTATGAAACGCATTCACAAGCTCCCTGATCACCTGGTCAACCAGATCGCTGCAGGCGAGGTGGTGGAACGCCCCGCCTCTGCCCTGAAGGAAATGCTGGAAAACAGCCTGGATGCCGGTGCCAGCAAGATTACCGTCGACCTGGCCCAAGGCGGCATCAAGCTGATCCGCGTGACCGACAACGGCGGCGGTATTGCGGCGGATGATCTGCCACTGGCGCTGGACCGTCACGCCACCAGCAAGATCGCCTCGCTGGATGATCTGGAACAGGTGGGCACGCTGGGCTTTCGCGGTGAAGGACTGGCCAGTGTCGCCTCCGTCTCGCGCCTCACCCTCACCAGTCGCCCGCACGCTGCCGAGCACGCGCACCAGATCATCGCCATCGACGGCGCACTGCATCCGGTAGAGCCCGCCGCACATGCGCCCGGCACCAGCGTGGAAGTGGTGGACCTGTACTTCAACACCCCGGCACGGCGCAAATTCCTCAAGAGTGAAAACACCGAATACGCCCATTGCGAAGCCACGTTCGAGCGCATTGCGCTGGCGCATCCACAGGTGGAATTCATGCTGCGTCACAATGGCAAGGTGATCTGGCGCTTGCCTGCCCAGGATATGCAGGCGCGAGTGGGTGCACTGCTGGGCAAGGACTTCATTGCCGAAGCCATCACGGTGGAAACCGCGGCGGGCAGCATGACGCTAAGCGGCTTTGTCGGCTCTCCCACCTATTCCAAGGCCAGCCGCGACGCGCAGTATTTTTATGTGAATGGTCGTTTCGTCCGCGACAAAACCGCCCAGCATGCGCTGCGTCAGGCTTACCGCGATGTGCTGCATCACGACCGTCACCCGGTGTATGCGCTGTTCCTGTCGATGGACCCGGCCGGAGTGGACGTCAATGTCCACCCCACCAAGATCGAGGTGCGCTTTCGCGAAAGCCAGGCCATCCACCAGTTCCTGTTTCACAGCATCAACAAGGCGCTGGCGGCAACCACCGCCGGTAGCAGCAGCCCGGTACCGGCGCAGGGTGATATCAACACCAGCGCCAATAGCACCGAACCGCAAGCCACACTGTTTCCGCCGCGTAGCCCGGTGCCGGCATCCGGCAGCAGCCACACCCCGGCGCGGCCTTTCAGCTACCAGCAGCAGAGCATGCCGCTGCATGTGGCGCGCGAAGCCATTGGCACTTACGACAAGATGTTCGGTGGTCTGCGCGAAGAAGAAAGCCGCCGCCTGGCCGAGGAAGCACCATTACCAGCCAGCCCCCTGCCCGCCATGCTGTCGCCCAGCCAGTTGCAAGCCCTGCCGCAAGCCAGCGATGGCATTCCGCCGCTGGGTTTTGCGCTGGCCCAGCTGCATGGCGTGTATATCCTGAGCCAGTGCGAGGACGGGTTGATTGTGGTGGACATGCATGCCGCTCACGAGCGCATTGTGTACGAACGGCTGAAAACCGCGCTGGAGGCCGACACCATCCCGATGCAGCCCTTGCTGCTGCCGGTATCGTTTGCCGCCGACCGCATGGAAGTGGCCACCGTGCACGAGCATGGCGAGCAGATGAAACAACTAGGCGTGGAACTGGCCCCGCTGTCCCCCACCCAGATTGCTGTGCGTGGTGTGCCGGTATGGCTGCAGGATGGCAATCCGGTCGATCTGGCCCGCGCCGTGCTGAAAGACGTGCGCGAATTCGGCCTCAGCCAGGTGCTGACCGAGCGGCGTAATGAATTATTGGCCACCATGGCCTGCCACGGCGCGGTACGTGCCAACCGCCAGTTGACACTGACCGAGATGAACGCGCTGCTGCGCGACATGGAAAGCACCGAACGCTCCAACCAGTGCAATCATGGCCGCCCCACCTGGTCGCGGCTGAGCATGAAAGACCTGGACAATCTGTTCATGCGCGGGCGCTGAACCTTATCTGGCAGAAAAAAATCCGTATGGCCAAACTGTTTTTCCGCTACGCCGCCATGAACAGCGGCAAAAGCACCCAGCTGCTGCAAATTGCCAACAATTACGAAACCATGGGCAAGCAGGTGGCGCTGTATACCGCCGCCATTGACGACCGCTTCGGCGTGGGCATGATTTCCTCCCGGCTGGGCATCCAGCGTCAGGCCCACACCTTTGCTGGCGATACCGATTTCCTGACACTGGATTGGGCTGGCATCAGCTGCATCCTGCTGGACGAAGCGCAATTCCTGACGCCGGAACAAGTCTGCGAGCTGCACCGCCTGGCCCACACCCGCAATATCCCGGTGATCTGCTTTGGCCTGCGGGTGGACTTTCAGGGCCATCCTTTTGCTGGTTCCACCTGGCTGCTGACCCGCGCCGAAGAGATTGAAGAAATCAAGACCATCTGCGCCTGCGGCAAAAAAGCCACCATGCATATCCGCATCAATGCCGATGGCAGCCGTGTGGTACAAGGCCCGCAAGTGGAGATAGGCGGCGAGGCGCGCTATCGCGCCGTGTGTGGCCGCTGCTTCCATCAGGGCTGAGCCGCCAGCCCTTGCGCCGCCCGGCAGCCTTGCCCCAGACTGCCAGCCTCCGCCTCGTTCAACCATGACGATACTGCCATGCATACTTTTTTCTGGCACGACTACGAAACCTTCGGCGCAGTACCGCGCCAGGACCGCCCCTCACAATTTGCCGGGATACGCACCGATGCCGAGCTGAACGAAATCGGCGAGCCGCTGATGCTGTACTGCCAGCCCGCCCCCGACTACCTGCCCGCGCCGGAAGCCTGCCTGCTCACCGGCATCACCCCGCAACACTGCCTGCAACAAGGCGTGGCCGAGCATGAATTCGCCGCCGTGATCGAACGCGAGCTGGCCGCCCCCGGCACCATCGGCGTGGGCTATAACACGCTGCGCTTTGATGATGAAGTCAGCCGCTTTCTGTTCTGGCGCAACTTGATCGACCCCTATGCCCGCGAATGGCAGAACCAATGCGGCCGCTGGGACATTCTGGACCTGGTGCGCGCCACTTATGCGTTGCGGCCGGAAGGCATTGAATGGCCGCAACACGAGGACGGCCGCCCCAGTTTCAAGCTGGAACACCTGTCTGCTGCCAATGGCCTGCTGCACGAAGCCGCCCACGATGCGCTGTCCGATGTACGCGCCACCATTGCGCTGGCCCGGCTGATCAAGCAAAAGCAACCCAAGCTGTTCGACTATTACCTCAGCCTGCGCAAAAAAGACGCGGTGAAGGCCCAACTGAACCTGCACAAGCCGCAACCGCTGTTGCACATCTCCGGCATGTATGGTGCCGAGCGGGGCAATATGGCCATGGTCTGGCCGCTGGCCCAGCACCCCACCAACGGCAATGAAGTCATCGTGTGGGACCTGGCCTTCGACCCGGCCATGCTGCGCGGCCTGAGTGCGGACGACATCCGCCAGCGCATCTACACGCGCACGGAAGATCTGCCGGAAGGCGTCACCCGCCTGCCGCTCAAAACCATCCACATCAACAAATCACCGTTTGTCGTGGCTAATCCCAAGGTGCTGAGCGAGGATCGCGCTGCCCACTGGGGCATAAACATGGATCAGATCCGACAACATGCCGCCAGCGCCGCCACCCTGCCCGACCTCACCCACAGCTGGCGGCAGGTGTATCGCCGCGAAGCGGGCGAGCCGCGTGATGTGGACGAAAATCTGTACGGCGGTTTTGTCAGCAATAACGACCGCAAGGTGCTGAACAAGCTGCGGCAGAAATCCGCCGCCCAGTTGACCGGTGAAATGGCCTTTTTTGAAGATGCCCAGTTGGGTGAGTTGCTGTTCCGCTACCGCGCACGCAATTTCCCGGCCAGCCTGTCAGATGAAGAAAGCCAACGCTGGCACGACTGGTGCCGGCACAAGTTGCAAGACGGCGTGGGCGGACGCAGCCTGGCACAGTTCCAGCAGGAAATGGCCACCGTACGGGAACGCGAACTGACACCGGCCCAGCAAGCCATCCTGCAACAGCTGGACAGCTACGCTGCCAGCCTGCTGGCACAACACCGGTAAAAGCGGTTCCGGGGCGGATGCAGCTGTGCGACAATCGCGCCCCAGACCCAGCCAGTGCAAAGACCACACCATGTCACACACACCCGACGCCATTCTGTTGATGGGCCCCACCGCTTCCGGCAAGACCGGCCTCGCGCTGGCGCTGGCCCGCCATTTCCCGGTGGAAATCATCAGTGTGGACTCGGCCCTGGTGTATCGCGGCATGGATATCGGCAGCGCCAAACCGACGCCGGACGAAATGGCCGCTTGCCCGCACCACCTGATCGATATCATCAGCCCGCTGGAAACGTATTCCGCCGCGCAGTTTCATGCCGATGCCAACCGCCTGATCACGGAAATCCGCGCCCGTGGCAATATGCCGCTGCTGGTGGGCGGCACCATGCTGTACTACAAGGCGCTGCTGGAAGGGCTGTCCGACCTGCCGCAAGCCGACCCGGCACTGCGCGCCGAACTGGACGCCGAAGCCGGCCGCATTGGCTGGCCGGCCATGCACGCCCGGCTGGCCGTGCTGGACCCGGACACCGCCGCCCGTCTCAACCCCAATGACGCACAGCGCATTCACCGTGCGCTGGAAATCTGCCTGCTCAGCGGCCAGACCATGTCCAGCCTGATTGCTCGTGGCAAAGAAGCGGCGGCTGACTTTCACTGCCTGCCGCTGGCGCTGGTGCCGGAAGAGCGCAGCTGGCTGCACCAGCGTATTGCCCAGCGCTTCGACCTGATGCTGCAGCAGGACTTTCTGGGTGAAGTGCGCCGCCTGCGCCAGGACTACCCGGCACTCACGCCCGACCTGCCGTCCATGCGCTGCGTGGGTTATCGCCAGGCCTGGGACTATCTGGACGGGCTGTGCAGCGAAGCGGAATTCATTGAACGCGGCGTGGCCGCCACCCGCCAGTTGTGCAAGCGCCAGCTGACCTGGATGCGCAGCTTGCCGGTGCTGCCGGTCAGCGCGCAGCGCGCCGACCTGACTGATAGCGTGCTGCAGGCCTGCAGCGATTTCATCGCTGGCAAGCCGGTGGCCGACACCTTGCGCTACACAGGCAGTTTCTGAGCACAACGCTCACACATGAAAAAACCCGCCGCAGCGGGTTTTTTCATGTGTGTACGGATCATTGCTGACCGATGTTAGCTGGCAGCCACCAGCTTGATTTCCACTTTCCATGCCGGGTTGGCCAGTTTGGCTTCCACGGTGGCACGCGCCGGTACATTGCCAGCCGGCACCCAGGCATCCCACGCAGCGTTCATGGCATCGTAGTCGGCCAGGCTGGCCAGGAAAATGGTGACATCCAGAATCTTGCTCTTGTCCGAACCCAGCTCCGCCAGCAGGGTGTCGATCTGAGCCAGCACATTGGCGGTTTGCGCCTGGGCGTCGGCGTCGGTGTTTTCCGGCACCTGACCGGCGAGGAAAATCATGCCGTTGCACACGGCGGCTTCAGCCAGACGGGCGCCCTGCTTGTGACGATAGATGCTCATGCTGCTTCCTTTGCTGCAAGGTGGGAAAGCGCCGATTCTACCGCTAAAGCGCATTGGGTACATGCGCTTATCCCCATGCCCCGCACCGTGCCAGTTGCGCCAATGCCAGCCTAAAAACGGCAACAGCAGGCCTGTGAGGCAGTTTGTGGCACAATCGCGGAACTTTTTTGCTGCAATGGCACAAAAAGCCGTCAATCGCGATTGACACCCGCAAACAGCGAGGACTAGAATCCGCGCATCTTTTTAATTCAGGTCTACTGCCTTGGACTGCCCCAGTCATCAACAAACTGTTTTGAGCTGATCCGCCAAGACCTGCGCCGTATTCCCCCGCCGCCGTCTTGTCAGATCAAGATGGTGCGCATCTGCTTCACCCCCTTTGTTTCACCCCCGTGCACCCGCCCTACCAGTTGCCCATGCAGCATTGTGCTCTCGCTAAGCCATGGCTTGTCGCCTTGCTTGCGCTTGCAGCCAGATGCCGCATTGCGTTGCTGACTCCGCAGCCTCTGCGCCCGACCAGGCCACAGACGAGAAAGGAGCCGCCATGCCATCAGACAGTGATCGATGTCCTTCTTTGCCCATGAGATTTTTCAAGGGTAATGCCTGATCCGTCTGCATCCGACACCATCAGGCAGCGCCCGAAGCCACTTCAGGAGCCTGATCATGCACTACGCAATGCTGCTGTCCACAGAACAGAACCAGACCCGGCAACAGCCGGACCACTATGAATTTGCCTGCCGCGATGAAAGCGTGTGGAGCTGGCTGTACCGCCATCTGCGCATCGCCCTGCACGGCCGCAAGCAGGCCTGAGACTGCCTGCCCGCCAACGTCCGGCAAGCAGTGATTGACCGGCATCGCCAGATACCAAAACCAGGAAAAGGACCAACATGGACCCCTACCCCAGTAGCGCGGTCGCACAGAGCAGCATGACGGCGAGCAGTACGATGAGGATGCCCTATCGCCACTGACATCCCCTTCTCCTCCCGCCTCACCTCTGTGTGACCTCCCCGACCCGGCCCTTGTGCCACGCCGTATTGCCGTACCGACCTCGCCACGACAAGCCAGCAGGATACCTGGATATCTCGCGTTTCATGCCTGCCATGAGACCAGACATCCATACCCCCTGAAAGGCAGATCCGAGCCGTCGGACCGCACCAGAATGCTTATGCAGTAACAGTTTCAGGGAGTAACACATGTCCAAACAAGATAACCGCACCGCCGTACTGGATAGCGCCCACATCGGAGACATCCGCGGCGCGCTGGGCACCATCCGTCACAACGACACCGATGCCCGCCATGGCTGGATGGCCAAATTCAAGACCCTGCTGGCCATTCTCGGCCCCGGCCTCATCGTGATGGTGGGCGACAACGACGCTGGCGCCTTCAGCACTTATGCCCAGGCCGGACAAAACTACGGCACCTCACTGCTGTGGACGCTGGCGCTGCTGATTCCGGTCCTGTACGTGAATCAGGAAATGGTGCTGCGCCTGGGGGCTGTCACCGGCGTGGGCCATGCCCGGCTGATTCTGGAACGCTTTGGCAAGTTCTGGGGTGCATTCAGCGCCATCGACCTGTTCTTGCTCAATGCGCTGACCATCGTCACCGAATTCATCGGCATCAGCCTGGGGATGGATTTTCTGGGCGTACCCAAAATCATCGGCGTGGGCCTGGCAGCGGTATTCATCATGCTATCTGCCAGCACCGGCGACTTCCGCCGCTTCGAGCGCTTTTCGCTGATTCTGGTAGCCGGCAGCCTGCTATTGGTACCCATTTTAGTGATGGTGCACCCGCCCATGACCCAGGTGGCACATGATTTTCTGGTCCCGCAAATGCCGGCAGGCGGCAAGCTGGCCGACGTGATGTTGCTGATCATCGGCATTGTCGGCACCACCGTGGCACCGTGGCAGCTGTTCTTCCAACAAAGCTATCTGATCGACAAGCGCATCACCCCGCGTTTCATCTCCTATGAGCGCGCCGATCTGTGGCTGGGCATCGCACTGGTGGTAATTGGTGCGGTGGCAATGATTGCCTTCACCGCCCAGGTGTTCATGGGTCATCCGGAGTTCGGCAATTTCCAGGATGCCGGCGCAGTCGCCAATGGCCTGGCCAAATACTATGGCCGCCTGCCCGGTACGCTGTTTGCCATCGCCCTGATTGACGCCAGCATCATCGGCGCCATGGCGGTATCGCTGTCCACCGCTTATGCACTGGGCGATGTACTGAGCCTGAAACACTCGCTGCACCGCAAGCCAGGTGACGCCAAGGGCTTCTATGCCATGTATTGCGGTCTGATCGTGCTGGCTGCCGCACTGGTACTGATTCCGGGCGTACCGCTGGGTATGCTGACCAATGCCGTGCAAACCCTGGCTGGCGTGCTGTTGCCCAGCGCAACCGTCTTCCTGCTGTTGCTGTGCAATGACAAGGATGTACTGGGGCCGTGGGTGAATGGTCGCGTCTTCAATGTACTGTCGGCCATCATCGTGGCGGTACTGGTGCTGCTGTCCATCATCCTGACAGCAGCCGTGATCTTCCCCGACATGTCGGGCGAAACCATCAGCAATATCCTGATTGGTGGTAGCGTGATCGGCCTGATCATCGCCATCGTGGTGAATGTGCTGCATGCCCGCGAAGAAATGGAAAAGGGCCAGGTTCCGCATCACAAGGCACGCAAGGTGGATTTGCATCACATGCATACCTGGCGCATGCCGGCGCTGGACCAGTTGCCCCCGCTGGTGCTGTCACAGCGTAACAAGCTGTGGATGGCCGTGCTGCGTGGCTATCTGGTGGTGGCCATGGGCATGGTGATCTACAAGGTGGTCGCCTCCATGCTGTAATACCCGGGCAGGACGCCATGGTCCTGCCCTCTCCTTGCATGACAGCTGGTGCTTGCATCAGATTGCAATCACCAGCTGTTACACATACGCCTGCACCAGACCATAACAACAGGAGGCTGCATGCACTTCGATTTTTCTGTCTTTACCCATTCCTTCATCGCATTGGTCACTGCCTTTTTGCTGGGCTCGGCCATCGGTTACGAGCGCCAGGTTCGTCAGCGTACTGCCGGCCTGCGCACCAATGCCCTGGTTGCCGTGGGCGCAGCTGCTTTTGTTGATCTGGCCATGCGGCTGGGCGGCAATGAAGGCGCCACCCATGTGGTGGCCTATGTGGTATCCGGTGTCGGCTTTCTGGGTGCCGGCACCATCATGAAGGAAGGCCTGAATGTACGCGGGCTGAATACCGCCGCCACCTTGTGGGGGTCGGCCGCTGCCGGTGCCTGCGCCGGAGCAGGCCTGCTGGATGCGGCCTTACTGGATGCCATCTTCGTGCTGGCCGCCAACACCCTGCTGCGCCCGGTGGTGAATTCCATCAACCGCACTCCGCTAGATGATGAGCACAGCGAAGTCACCTACCAGCTATGCGTGATCAGCGACGAAGAACAGCAAAAGCTGGCTTTCTCCATGATAGACGCGCTGCTGGAACGGGCGCAGTACCCGCTGGGCGATGTGAATGTCGAGCCATTTGGTGATGACGATGTGGAAATCACCGCCACCTTGCTGTCGACTTCGGCCGACTCAGCGGTACTGGAAGGAATTGCCGCCCAACTCACCGCCATGCCTTACATCAAGCAGGCCTACTGGAACCAGAGCATTACCGAATAGCCACCTAGTTTGGCCGTAAAAAAACCCGCCAGAACGGCGGGTTTTTCTTGTGTCAGGCCAAACACCTCAGGCCACGGCGGTCGTACGCAAATTCAGGGCAAAGCGCTCCAGCGCGGCAATGCCGGACTGCTCGGCCCGCTGGCACCAGTCCTGTAGCTCGTGCAACAGCTGCTCACGCGTCAGCGAGGAGCGCTCCCACAAGCGGCACAGCTCCTGACGCATGGTATACACCGTTGTCAGCGTAGGGCTGTGCTGCAACAACAGTTCCAGTTGCGCCTTGTCGCTGGCTGGCGTGTCCTTGGCGTCCTGTTTCAGCCAGATTTTCATCTTGCGTGACAGATCGTCCATATCGGGCAGGCTGACCTGCTCCAGTTCCTTGCGATACACCTCTTTGAGCTCGCGCGCATAACGTGCGGCAATGACGTAGCGGTTGGAAATGATGGCCTGCAGATGCTCCAGGTCCAGCTGCGGGCGGCTGGCATCCTGTGCCAGACGCGGCGCTACCCGGCGTACCTTGGCCAGATGGCAGATTTCCAGCAGGCGGATATACATCCAGCCGATATCAAACTCGTACCATTTGTACGACAGCTTGGCCGAGGTGCCGAAGGTGTGGTGATTATTGTGCAGCTCTTCACCACCCACGATGATGCCCCAGGGGAAAATATTGGTGGACGCATCTTCGTTCTCGAAATTGCGATAACCCCACCAGTGGCCCAGACCATTGATGACCCCGGCCGCCCAGAACGGGATCCACACCATCTGCACTGCCCAGATCGACAGACCGGCCGGGCCGAACAGCAACAGGTCGATGGCCAGCATCAGGAAGATGCCCTTGCCAAAGTGTGGCGTGTACAGCTTGTGCTCAATCCAGTCATCGGGTGTGCCGTGGCCGAACTTGTCCATGATGGACTGATCCTTGCAGGCGGCGCGGTACAACTCCACGCCTTCCCACAGCACTTTCTTGATACCCAGTATCTGCGGGCTGTGCGGGTCTTCCGGGGTTTCGCACTTGGCGTGATGCTTGCGGTGGATGGCAGCCCACTGCTTGGTCACCATGCCGGTGGTCAGCCACAGCCAGAAACGAAAGAAATGGCTGGGCAGCGGATGCAGGTCCAGCGCACGATGCGCCTGATGGCGGTGCAGAAAAATGGTGACTGAGGCAATGGTGATGTGCGTCAGCACCAGCGCAACGACGATATACCCCCACCATGGGAGATCCAGCAAACCGTTAAGCCAAAACATGCGGGCAAACAACCTTGTAAATGGGCAATCCTCCATTTTAACCAATAGACATAACAGTGTCAGGGTGTTTTCTAAGATTCGACTTGCGGCGTGCATGGTGTACCATAGGGCCTTATTCCACACACCCTTCAGAAAAACGCTTGTGTTGCCAAAACGACGTCTGATTATTGCGGGAGCCACCCTGGGTGGCCTGTTGGTGTTCAATGGCGCGGCTGCCTTCTGGGCCGGCATGAAGGCCGAAGACACGCTGGAAGAACAGTACAAGATGCTGGCCAGCCTGCCCGTATTCAAGGTGAAGTCTCACAGCTACGACCGCGGCTGGTTCTCTTCCACCGAAACCACCGAGCTGGAATTCAACCGCCGCCTGTCCGGGCCGTATGAAAGCATGCTGCCGGACAACTTCAAGCCCTTGTTGAACTCCACCATCAAGTTCACCAACCACATCAAGCATGGCCCTTTCCCCGGCCTGTCCAGCCTGGATTTCCGTCCGGCCCGGGCACTGGTCACCACGGAATTTGCCATGAGCGATGCCACCCGCAAAACGCTCAAGACTTTCTTTGGCGACAAGGACCCGATCACCATCGTCAACCGGCTGGGCTTTGGCGGTGGTGGTGAGCTGAACATCAATGTGCCCTCCTTCGACTACGAAGAAGCACTGTCCGGCGTGAAGATGAAATGGAAAGGCTTCGACCTGAAGCTGGACTATGCCTCTGGCTACAAGGAATACAAGACCGAAGCCAATTCGCCGGGCTTTTTGCTGGAAGCCTCCAGCAAGGGCAGCCTGGCCTTTGACGGCGTACGCTATGTCTCCGACATCCGCCCTGGTGCCACCGGCATCAAGCTGGGCACCAGCGAACTGACCGTGGGCAATGTGCAGCTGAACTGGAAGGACAGCGTTCCTTACAGCATCAAGCTGAACGAACTGGTTTACCTGATGACGCGCATGCGGGTGGGTGAATTCATCAATCCGTCCGGTGAATTCAAACCGTCAGCGGTATCGCTGAAGAACTTCCGCTACCAGATTGTCAGCAGCGAGCAGGACGAATTCGTCAACACCCGCGGCAAGCTGGATTTTGCCGAGTTCAACTACAACGATCAGCACTACGGCCCGATGCGGCTGGATGTGTCGGCCAACCACCTGCACGGCCCCACCCTGCTGAAACTGGATCAGGCCATCAGCCAGATTCCGTTCGAAGGTGTGGACCCGGCAGTGTTGCGCAAGCAGTATATCGACACCATCAAGCACACCGGCATTCCGCTGCTCACCAACAATCCCAAGCTGGTGATCAACGACTTCTACCTGAAGATGCCCAGCGGTGAGACCACACTGCAAGGCAGCCTGGGGCTGAACGGACTGCAGCAGGCCGACCTGAACAACTCCACCGCCTTCCTCAAGCGTTTTGAAGTGGAAGCCAGACTAAGCCTGCCGCGCAAGACCCTGGAAAACCTGGTGGTGGCGCAAGCACGCACCCTGTTCATGGTGGACCAGAGCGCGGAAGTACAGCCGAATATGGGTGAAGTGGAAGACCTGGCGCGCAATCTGCTGGATAACCAGCTGACGCAGTGGAAGGATGAAAAATTCATCAATGAGGACAAGGGCCAGATTTCCACCCAACTGAATTACAAGGGCGGCAATCTCACCATCAACAGCAAGAAGGTTGCCCTGCCATGGGAAGAGCAGGAAGACCCGGCGCCCGATGCCTCGGCGCCGGCAGCCAAGAAACAGTCCAGTGCCGGCAAATAAGCAGTCGGCACAAACACTAAAGGGGGCCAAGGCCCCCTTTTTTTGTGCTGCCCATGCTGGCAGCAGACTGGAAAAGTGAAATTGTACTCAGGCGGCAGCACGCCCCGGATGACAAGCACTCATCTGCTGCAAGGTTTCCTTGCGCAGCTGGTTGGCGCAGCAGGCGCACTTGCCGCACTCGGAAGCCACGCCCAGCTCTGCCCGCAAGTCGCACATGCGCGTGGCACCGTCTTCTACTGCCTGACGGATCTGGCTGTCGGTTACCGCATTGCACAAGCAGACATACATGGCACAAACCTTGAATGAGAATAATTCTCTGTATGGTATTTTCAAATAATAACGATTGTCAATTAGATTAGGAGCACTCACATGCAATGGAAGCCGAATACCACAGTGGCCACCATCGTGGAACGGGATGGTCGCTATCTGATGGTGGAAGAAGAAACCGAGCAAGGCCTGCGCTTCAATCAGCCAGCCGGTCATCTGGAACACGGTGAAACCCTGTTTGCCGCCGCCTTGCGTGAAACACGTGAGGAAACCGGCTGGGAGGTGGAATTACAACACCTGGTGGGCATCTACATGGTGGACAAACCGGACAGCGACATTACCTGGCTGCGTTTTGCCTTTGCCGCGCGTGCGGTGCAACATCATCCGGCAGAAAAACTGGATGCAGGCATTGTCAGCGCGCACTGGCTTACTTACGATGAGATCGCCGCCCGCCTGTCGCAACACCGCAGCCCGGTTGTCATGCAATGCCTGGATGACTACCGGCTGGGACAACGTTTTGCCCTGGATCTGATTCATCATCAACCCTGAAGCTGGCGGCAAGGGAGGAAACCTTGCGCCACCTTCACCTGCTGCTGCGCCGCTGCCTGTGGCTTGGCATGCTGCTTGCCGCCGGGACGCTGCATGCGGACCCCCTGCAGCTCTGTTATGATTACGGCTGCGCCAAACAGCTGGAAGTGGAAATTTCCGAAGAAGCCCGCGACTGGCTGGCCCGGCTGTTCGAGCATCCGCAGGATGCCAGTACCGAACGCAGCCAGATCCAGCGTGCCGTCCAGGCCCTGTACTGGCTGTCGGCACAAGACAGCCCGCTGTGGCACGACAAGGGTGGCGACCGCTTCGACAACGATGCCGATGGCCGCATGGACTGCATCGATCACAGCCATAACGACTCAGCCTTCCTGCAGTTTCTGGCCACACAGGGCTGGCTGCATTTTCACCGGGTCGACCCCATTGTGCGACGCACCCGCTGGCTGGTGACCCAACACTTTGCCAGCCATATCACCGAGCAGGACACCAGCCAGGAATGGGTGGTGGACAGCTGGTTCAACTCATTCGGGGAACCACCGGTAGTGGTGCCCCTGGCTCTCTGGAAAGAAGGATTTTCCCCGTGACGGGTAAGAAACGTATTGTCGTCGGCATGTCCGGCGGTGTGGATTCGTCGGTAACCGCCTGGCTGCTCAAGCAACAGGGCCATGAAGTCATCGGCGTATTCATGCAGAACTGGGAAGACGACAACGACGACGAATACTGCTCCATCAAGCAGGATGCACTGGATGCCATGAGTGTGGCCGACATCGTCGGCATCGACATGGAAATCGTCAATTTCGCCAAGGAATACAAGGACCGCGTGTTCTCGTACTTCCTCAAGGAATACTCGGCTGGCCGCACCCCTAACCCGGATGTGCTGTGCAATGCCGAAATCAAGTTCAAGGCCTTTCTGGACTACGCGCTGGAACTGGGTGCCGACTGCATCGCCACCGGCCATTACGCCCGCAAGATGGAACAGGACGGCCTGCACTACCTGATGAAGGCAGTGGACCACACCAAGGACCAGAGCTACTTCCTGTACCGCTTGCAGCAACACCAGCTGGCAAAAGCCATCTTCCCGCTGGGCGACATCCGCAAGACCGAAGTACGCAAGCTGGCAGAAGAAGCCGGGCTGCCCACTGCGGCCAAGAAGGACTCCACCGGCATCTGCTTTATCGGTGAACGCCCCTTCCGCGAGTTCCTGCAACGTTATCTGCCCACCCAGCCGGGCCAGATGGTGACGGCAGAGGGCAAGGTAGTGGGCGAGCACATGGGCCTGATGTACTACACGCTGGGCCAGCGCAAGGGCCTGACCATAGGCGGCAGCAAGGATGGCAGTGGGGAACCGTGGTTTGTTGCCGGCAAGGACATTCCGGGCAACAAGCTGATCGTGGTGCAGGGGCATGATCACCCGCTGCTGCTCAAGCCCACGCTGGCAATGAGTGATTTGTCGTGGACGCTGAACGGTGCACCGGCAGCTGGCGAATACGCCGCCAAGAACCGCTACCGCATGGCCGATGCCGCCTGTTCACTGTCGCCAGTGGTGGATGGCCAGGCCACCCTCACCTTCCGCGAAAAACAGTGGGCGGTGACGCCGGGCCAGTCTGCCGTGCTGTACGACGGCGATATCTGCCTGGGTGGCGGCATCATCCAGTAAGCAAACCCGTTGTCACACCAAGCCTGCCGCGCGCAGGCTTTTTCACGCCCGGCTGGCGCGCAGGAACACCGAAAACAGCTCGGATTGCGAATTGATGCCCAGCTTGCTGTACAGATGCTTCTTGTGCACGCGCACGGTTTCCACCGATATCTGCATGCGTTGGGCAATGGCCTTGCTGGAATGACCACCCAGCATCAGTTGGGCCACCTCGTTCTCGCGCAGGGTGAGGCCCTGCCCCTCCAGCCCAAGCGGGGCTGCCTGCGGAGCAAGCACGACAGGCTTGCTGGCTGCCAGTTGCTCGAAATGCAGGCGATGGCGCATCAGGGCGAGAACCCATGGCTGTAGCAGGCTGAGCGTGGCCATCTGCTGCGGACTGAAACGCCGTCCCGCTCCCAGCGACAGGCAGAGTGTGCTGCCATCCTCGCAGGGCAGGTTGAACTGCACCTCATCCTCGACAATGTTCAGGCGGAAATAGCGCTGGTAGTAATCGGTAAAGGGAAAGCGGTCCGGCGCCACCTCGTCCAGCCGCAATAGCCCGGCATGACGGTGCTCCAGACTGGCGACATAAAACGGGTCCAGCTGGTATAGGCCCTGCAGATAATCCTGAAACAGTGTGTCCACACCACCATCCGACATGGCCTGTTCGGCCAGCACGGAGGGCGGTCGATCCGGATAAAACAGCAGCACCACCCAGCTGTCAAAGGCCACATAATCGGCCAGCACACCCAGCAAGGCGGGCCAGAATACCGGTTTATCAAGTTGATCGATCAAACGCCCCACCGTGCGGTGCCAGGCGATATCCTGTATTTCCACAGCCACGACTACCCCAATCTGGTTACTCATTTGATGTAATTTTCATACTTTGACCAGGGACCGATACTGAGCCCTGCGCTGACAGCCTATCAAGCTAGCACGCTTAGCCACTTGCCAACAGCACTTCCCTCCGCGTGAGGTCGCTGTTGCACTGTAGTGTGACAACAGTCAACCAAGGAGACAGCATGATTGTAGAACTGGCCCAATTGCCTGGCGTGGATGGCAACATCCCGGCCAACACCGCCAGCGCCCTGGACGCCATCGCCCGCTGCGGCCCGGATACCCGCCTGCTGGCATTTCCGGAAACCTATCTCAGCGGCTTTCCCACCGCTGACAATATCGCCAACCTGGCCCAGCCCATAGCCGGCCCGGCCATCAGCACTATCCAGCAGGCCGCACACGACAAGAACATCAGCATCGCCATCGGTTTTGCCGAAGCGCATGCAGGCCGCTTTTACAACACCACGGCTCTGATTACCCCACAGGGCGTGGCACTGGCTTACCGCAAAACCCATTTGTGGGCTTCGGACCACGGCATTTTCACCCCCGGCGATGCACTGCTGAGCTGCGAGTGGGAAGGCCTGCGCGTCGGCATCCTGATCTGTTTCGATATCGAGTTCCCGGAAACCGCCCGCGCGCTGGCGCAGCAAGAGGTCGACCTGCTGATTGTCACCAACGGCAATATGGACCCCTACGGCCCGGTACACCGTACCGCGATTACCGCGCGCGCCATGGAAAACCAGCTGTTTGCAGTGATGACCAACCGCTGCGGCAGTGGCGACGGCCTGCAGTTTGCTGGTGAAAGCGCGGTGATCAACCCCTTTGGCGAAGTGGTAGCCAGCTGTGGCCGTGACCCTCAGCAACTGCGTGTGGCACTGGACCTGAAGCAACTTGAGGCCAGTCGCCGCGACTACCGTTATCTGCACGACCGGCGCATTGCCCTGGCAGGTGAAGTCATCAACGGCGAAAACGGCCAGCGCAGCTTCCGTATCCGGCACTAGCCACGCCCTAGCAATCACTGGCAGTCAAAACAAAAGAGACAGGCTCATGACAACAAACAAAAACATGAGCCACAAAGGAGAAACAATGGAAACGAAACAACTGGAGCGCTCGCTGACGCTGGGCTCCGTGGTGCTGTTTGGCCTGGCCTACATGACGCCCATCATCGTGCTGGGGACCTTTGGCATCCTGGCGCAAATGACCGATGGCATGGTGCCCTCCTGCTATCTGGTGGCGCTGGTGGCCATGCTGTTTACCGCCTACAGCTATGGCCGCATGGCAGCGGCCTTTCCGGTGGCCGGTTCGGCCTACACCTACACCCGCAAATCCATCCACGCCAAACTGGGCTTTCTGGTGGGCTGGGCGGTGCTGCTGGACTATCTGTTCCTGCCCATGGCCATCTGGCTGATCGGCGCGGCCTATCTGGCGTCGGCCTTTCCCAGTATTCCGATGGCGGTGTGGGTGATTGCCTTCATCGTGTTCACCACGCTGATCAATATTGTCGGGCTGAAGATGACCAACACCGTCAACTACCTGATGATGCTGCTGCAATTCCTGGTGCTGCTGGCCTTTGTTGCGCTGTGCATCCACTATGTGGCAGGCGATGCCAGCAAGCCTTTGTGGAATCTGGCGCCCTTCTTCCGTGGCGACATGAAGCTGCCGATGATCATGGCCGGTGCCGCCGTCGCCTGTTATTCCTTCCTCGGCTTTGATGCGGTCAGCACGCTTACCGAGGAAACCCGCGATGCACGCCATACCATTCCGCGCGCCATCATGTGGATTACCATCATCGGCGGGCTGATTTTCGTGGTGGCGTCCTACTTTGTGCAGCTGGCCCACCCGTCCAGCCAGTTCAAGAGCGTGGATGATGCCGCGTTCGAGATTGCCAAGAATATCGGCGGCGACCTGTTTGCCAGCATCTTCCTGATCGGCCTGATCATCGGCCAGTTTGCCTCCGGCCTGTCGGCGCAGGCCAGTGCCTCGCGTCTGCTGTACGCCATGGGCCGCGACACGGTGCTGCCGCAGTCCGTGTTCGGCAAGTTGCATGCGCGCTTTCGCACGCCGGTGAACAATCTGGTGATTTGCGGCGTGGTAGCCTTGCTGGCGCTGAAGCTGGATGTCACCACCTCCACGTCATTCATCAACTTTGGTGCTTTCCTCGCCTTCAGCTTCGTCAATCTGTCGGTGATTGCCCACTACTACGTGCGCCAGCGCCGTCGCGCACCGCGTGACTTTTTCCTGTTCCTGCTGTTCCCGCTGATCGGCATGCTGGCCGACCTGTGGCTGCTGGTCAGCCTGGATGGCCGCGCCATCATGCTGGGCCTGATCTGGCTGGCAGTCGGGATTGCCTATCTGGCCAAGCTCACCGGTTTCTTCCGCCGCGAGCCGCCGGAACTGGATTTTGTCGAAGCCGAAGGCTGATTTTCTGAGAAAAATACGCAAAAAAGCCCTGATTTCTCAGGGCTTTTTCTTTTGCATCAAACCTGTGCGGCTTACACCGACAGATAGGACGACTGCTTCAGACCACGGCAGAACTCGGCAAAGAACACATTGCGCTCGTCGCTGGACAGGTCGGCCGCACGGGCTTTTTCCTCATAACGGTTGAGGATTTCCTCCGGCGACAGGTGTACATAGCGCAGCATGTCTTCGATGGTGTCATGCTCCTCGACACCGGCAAATTCCAGCTGGCCGTTGTCACGCACGTAGACGTTGACCGAATCGGTATCGCCAAACAGATTGTGCATGTCACCCAGGATTTCCTGGTAGGCACCCACCATGAACACGGCGATCAGGTACTCCTTGCCGGGTTCAACATCGTGTACCGACATGCTGGATTCAATACTTTGCTGGTCGACATACTGCTTCACCTTGCCGTCCGAATCGCAGGTCAAATCCTGCAGCACCGCGCGGCGGGTGGGCTGCTCGTCCAGCCGGTGTACCGGCATGATGGGCAGGATCTGGTCGATGGCCCAGGTATCCGGCAGGCTCTGGAACACCGAGAAGTTGCAGAAATACTTGTCCGCCAGCTTGTCGGTCAGTTCGTCATACACCTGGCGCTGCGAACGCTGGCTGGCTTGCAGCTGGCGATGCAGACGACGGCACAGCGTGGCGTGCACGTCCTCGGCCATGGCCTTTTCCTTCAGCGAAATGCGGCCGGCAGAGTACAGGTCGGACACATCGGACGCATAGTGGCTGGCACGGTAATAGATTTCCGTCACCATTTCTTCGTCGGTCAGCTCCATCAGCTCGAACAGCTTGCGTACAGGCTTGGCCAGCACCGACAGGTCGTCCACTTCCGGCACGCGTTCCGGCAGGCGTTCCACGTCGGTCACGTTCATGATCAGCACCGCATGGTGGGCAGTCATGGCGCGGCCGGATTCGGACAGGATGCGCGGATGCGGAATGCCGTTTTCGTCGCAGAACTCGGCCAGCATCGACACGATGACCTGGGCGTATTCGTCCATGTCGTAGTTGATGGAGCTGGCATTGCGCGAATGGGTACCGTCGTAGTCCACACCCAGACCACCGCCTACATCGACGTGGTCAATCGGCAGGCCCAGCGCACGCAGTTCGGCAAAGTAACGCACGGCTTCGCGGAAGCCGGCACGGTAGTCGCCGATATTGGCAATCTGCGAACCCATGTGGAAGTGCATCAGCCGCACGCAGTCGGACATGCCGGCGGCAGCCAGCTTGTCGGCAGCGGAAATCAGCTGGGCGGCGGACAGGCCGAACTTGCCTTTGTCACCGCCGGTATCCGCCCATTTGCTGCTGGCCAGCGAGGACAGGCGCACGCGCATGCCCAGCATCGGGCGCACGCCCAGCTTCTGGCTTTCTTCAATCGCCAGGTC
The DNA here is from genome assembly GCF_013391415.1 of Aquitalea sp. LB_tupeE. Lineage (GTDB taxonomy): Bacteria > Pseudomonadota > Gammaproteobacteria > Burkholderiales > Chromobacteriaceae > Aquitalea. The sequence continues at coordinate 74,469 of NZ_JACAXB010000028.1, read as the reverse complement.
AACTTCGGATTCTTTTTCGATGACGATGAACACCTGATGGCCCAGCTTCTGGCCAATCAGCGCCAGGCGTACGAATTCGCGGTCCTTGTAGCCATTGCAGATGATGGTGCCGCCCTTGGGCGCCAGCGCCAGCACGGCCATCAGTTCCGGCTTGGAGCCCGCTTCCAGCCCGATGGACACCTCGCGAGTGGCGATGATGCTTTTCACCACCGCTTCTTGCTGGTTCACCTTGATCGGGTAAATGGCGGTATAGCGATTGCCGTAGTTTTGCGTGGCAATGGCATTGTCAAACGCGCGACACAGGCGTGTGACGCGGTCTTGCAGGATATCCGGAAAACGCACCAATAGCGGCAGATCCAGACCTTTTGCCCCCAGTTGACGGCTCAATTCGTGCAGATCGATACGTGTGGCATGGCGTACATTCGGCTGCACCTGAATGCAACCGTTGTCGCCCACGTCGAAATAGCCCGCCCCCCAATGCCGGATGCCGTACAGGCTCCGGCTATCAGCCACAGTCCAAGCCATGAGATTTTCCCTCAATGATTCGATGGATAACCCCGCTCCTTAGTGCGCGGCTTTCGGGCTACAAAGCTTTTATGTGGGCCTGGGATGTCGGAGCGAAACAATTGATTGTCGGTGTTTTGCATTGCAAAACGAGCGCGGATTTTAACAACATCACGCAGCTTGACAAGTAAAAATTTGATGACGGGGCCACAGCGGCATTTTTTGGGGCAAAGTCCTGTCCGGCACAGCTCGGCATGGCGGCAAAAAAACGGCAAATATGCTGCCCGATCAGGCTTTTGACGGCATATCTTCCATTTTGTCCTAGCACACAATAAATAGCAGCCGTCTGGCATGCACACACCGGCGACGCGCCCTCTTTACAGCGCATCCTTGATCCGATAATAGGCCATGCCCAGCACCAGCGCTGGCGTGCGCAACAACTTGCCACCGGGAAAGTCGCGGTGCTTGAGGCGGGCAAACACATCCAGCCGGCCAGCGGTGCCGGCAATCGCCTCGGCAATCACCTTGCCGGCAATCCCGGTGACATTGACCCCGTGGCCGGAAAAGCCCTGCATATAGTAGATATTGCCATCCAGACGCCCAAGGTCCGGCGCACGATTGACGGTAATGTCGCAAAAGCCGCCCCAGGCATAGTCCACCTTCACATCCGCCAGCTGCGGAAACACCCGCAACATATCGCTACGCATGGCTCCGGCCAGATCATGCGGCTCGCGTCCGGAGTAACTCACCTTGCCACCAAACAGCAGACGGTTGTCCGCCGACAGGCGGTAGTAATCCAGCACGAAATTGGTGTCGCACACCGCCATATTGTTGGCGATCAGGCTGGCAGCGCGTTCACGCCCCAATGGCTCGGTGGCAATCACATAGGTGCCGGCCGGCATGATCTTGCGCTCCAGCTGTGGCAGCAGTTGGCCAATATAGGCATTACAGGCCAGCACCACATGCTGGCAACGCACTTGCCCCTGTTCGGCATGCACCACTGGCTGTGCGCCCTGCTCCAGCCGCAATACCGGGGACTGTTCGTAAATCTTCACCCCGGCGGCAACGGCGGCACGCGCCAGACCCAAGGTGTAGTTGAGCGGATGCAAGTGGCCGGAGCGCGGGTCAAACAAACCACCCTGATAGCGCTCACTGCCCAGTTGCTGCGCCAAGGTGGCCTTGTCCCATAGCTGCATGCCGTCATAGCCGTATTCGGTTTCGGCCTCTTGCTGCCAGGCTGCCAGCTCCTGCATATGACGGGGCTTGATGGCCGCATTGCAGAACCCGCGCGTCCAGTCGCAATCAATGCCGTGTTTTAGCACCCGATCATCGATGATGTCGACTGCCTCCACCGACATGTCCCACATCACCCGCGCCAGTTCGCTGCCCAGTTGCGCGCGCAAGGTGTCGGTGCCGCAGGCATAACCGGCAATCACCTGCCCGCCATTGCGCCCGGAAGCACCAAAACCGATGGCACTGCCTTCCAGCAAGGTGACAGTAAAACCGCGCTCGGCCAGGTTGAGCGCGGCGGACAAACCGGCCAGTCCGCCGCCCACCACGCAGATATCGGCACTGACCGCGCCTTGCAGTGGCGGGCAGGCCTCCCAGTGGCTGGCACTGGCCTGGTAGTAGGACGGCACGGCAGGCTGATGGGCGAAGCGGAGCATGAGAACCTCGGAGACAGGAAGTTGAATTGCGTGAAACAAAAGCCATGACTACGGGCGTAAAAAAAGCGGACACACTGATGATGTATCCGCTTTTACCTTCTGAATTGGCTTTACATGGTCAGGATGACCGGTGCATCGGCACGCCAGCTGACAAATACCGGGTCGCCCCAGGTGGGAGCGGTTTCGTCGGCATCGTACCAGCGCGAGGACGGCACCACTGATTTGACAATTTTGCCGCTGGCCAGCTTGATGTGGAACACGGAGTAGCTACCCATGTAGGCAATGTTTTCCACCACACCGGAGGCCATGTTCGGGCCGGCTGCCACGGTCTTGCGGTCCAGGCGTACATCTTCCGGACGCACACTGGCCCACACATGCATGCCCTTGGGACCGGTAATACCGTGGTCGATACGCACGACACCGCCCAGTTCCTGCGAGGTGATTTCCACCCGGTCGGCTTCATCAACAGTCACCGCACCTTCGAACATATTGGTTTCGCCAATGAATTCGGCGGTGAAGCGACAGTTGGGGTAATCGTAGATTTCGGTCGGGGTGCCCACTTGCAGCAGCTTGCCTTCCGACATGATGCCGATGCGATCCGCCATGGTCATGGCTTCTTCTTGGTCGTGCGTCACCATGATGCAGGTCACGCCCACCTTTTCGATGGTACTGGCCAGTTCCAGCTGGGTTTGCTGACGCAGCTTCTTGTCCAGTGCACCCAGCGGTTCGTCCAGCAGCAGCAGTTTAGGGCGCTTGGCCAGGCTACGCGCCAGTGCCACACGCTGCTGCTGACCACCGGAAAGTTGATGCGGTTTGCGGTTGGCGTACTTGCGCATCTGCACCAGGTCCAGCATTTCGTCCACACGGGCGCTGATTTCCGCCTTGGGCAGCTTGTCCTGTTTCAGGCCAAAGGCAATGTTTTCAGCTACGGTCATGTGGGGGAACAGGGCATAGCTCTGGAACATCATGTTGACCGGGCGCTCGTACGGTGCCTGGCCGATGACATCTTCGCCATCCAGAATGATTTTGCCCGAGGTGGGGTTGTCCATGCCTGCCAGCATGCGCAGCAGGGTGGACTTGCCGCAGCCGGAACTACCCAGCAGCGCGAAAATTTCGTGTTGTCTGATTTCCAGATCAACATTGTCGACAGCAACGTGGTCGCCGAATTTTTTGACCACCCCGCTGATTTTCAGATAAGGCTTGTCATTGGCTTGCACTTTCTGAACCTGCTTGGCAGCCTGTGTACCAGCATTTGATTGAACCGGCTTGTTGGCCGCTACAGCATCCGTCATGATTTTGCTCCCTCCTACTATTCCAGCCCAGGCGGCTGATTTCGCGTGTCCGCGACCTGAATAACGGTCAGCTTACAGAAAAGGCAGGTTTACCACCTTTTCACTCGCACCTAAATCCGCTTTCAAAACAATACCAGTCCCCACCGTGAATGGGCAGTGTCTGGCAAAGAAAAAGCGGGAAAAACGGTCAAACCGGAAACGATACCTTCATGGGGGGGCCTACTGAAGCGGGCGTAGCCTGTGTTGACGTCATGGACGGCAATGCGTGCTGCGACATGGTTCATGCTGGCTCCTCCCCTACTCTCCCGAACGATCTGGTCAGCACTGTGCATTGATCAAATTGGAGTGAAACACCCCCTCATGTCATGCCAGCATTACTGCCCAAAGCAGTCTATACGCTGCTCTTTTGCTGGAGAGAAGCCTAGCTTACGTTTAATAAATTTGACAAGCCTCAAGACAAAACTTGATCAAAAGTGAGCGAGCAATGTGGCTTTCAGGCCTCACAGTGCTGCATTTGGGGGAAAAAACATGAATAGGCACTTCACATTTGATACAAAACCGGCTCTCAGCGCATGTCTGTTTAATTCATCGAACAAGGCCGCCAGCCCCTTGCGCCAGCCGCCGTTCGACAAACAGGCTGGTGCCGGCCTGCTTCTTGGCCTGTTTCTTGGCGTCAGCCGTGGCAGCACCCACTTCGTAATGCGTGGGAAACTGGCCCGGTGCCACCTTGACCACCCCCACCGACAGGGAAGTCAGCGGAAAATGCATGGGTTCACCATTACGGCCCGGCATGTCAAAACCACCGCTGGCCAGATGCGCGGGATCAAACATTCCCCGGACTTCCGCGTCGAATTGCTGCAACATCTGTTCCAGGCGTGGTCGCCAGTCTGACGACTGCAGCAGCAAGGCGAAGTCATCCCCACCCACATGACCGACAAAATCGCGATCCGCATCCACACAATCCACCAGCAGCCTGGCCAGCAGGCAGATCATCTCGTCCCCGGCGGCATAGCCGTACAAATCATTGAAGGGTTTGAAATTATCCAGGTCGGCATAGGCCACCACAAACGGTAGCTTCGCCTCCAGCAAGCGGTCTATCGCTTCGGACAAAGGGACATTGCCTGGCAAGCCGGTGAGCGGATTGGCATAACGCGCAGCGGAAATCTGCAACTCGGTCATTTTGCGCATCAGGGCAAAGCCGGTCCCCATACCCAGGTACTGGCCGTTTTCGGTAATGATGAAGCCATCCACCAGATAACGCTGCTCGGACGCCACCACCAGCGTGGATAAATCATGCACGCTCAAGTCGGCATTCACGATCAAGGGCTGCTTGTCCATCATCGTGGTACAAGGCTTCTTGCCATAGAGTTCGCGATTGAATGGCCGGGCAAAACTTTCCAGCAGATGATGACGCCGCAGCAGGCCAACCGGCACGCCATCTTTCACCACCGGGATGGCAAAGCGGGACGGGTCGCGGTCGAACAGGCGATAAGCCGCCTCATTGGGCACATCCGGCGTCAGGCAGGGTACTTCCTGCAACACATCCCGCGCCGTGGCCTGCATTTGCCAGGGCGTTCGGTTGCGACCGCCCTCCCACACCACGCCGTTGACGTGAATCTGCAAATCGAGCGCAGGCACCACACTGGGTCGCGCCAGCAGATAGCCCTGCCCATAGCGCACACCCAGCCTTTGCAAGGTACGCAACTCGGCCTGGGTTTCAATCCCTTCGGCCACCAGCATGGCACCGGACTGGCGGGCAATGTCTACCATCGAGCGGACAAATTGCTCTTTGAGCGGGTCCAGATGCAGCTGCTGCACAAAGTGTTTGTCAAGTTTGACAAAGTCCGGCCGCAACTCGGACCACAGCCGCAAATTGGAAAAGCCTTCGCCAAGATCATCCAGCGCTATACGAAAGCCATTGTCGCGGTAATGCGTGGTAGCGCAGCGCAAACTGGTATAACAGGCGGCGGGGGTTGTTTCGGTCACTTCAATAATGATGCGCTCGGCAGCCAGGCCGATTTTCTGCAGGAAAGCCAGCGTTTCACCCTGCCGATGTTCGGGTGCCAACAAGGTTGCCGGGCAGATATTCAGAAACAGCAAACCGGACAAGCCCAGTTCGACAAATCGTTCCATGGTGACCTGACGGCAAGTTCGATCCAGCATGACCGTCAGCTGGCAGCGCTCGGCCTGGTCGAACAGGCTGACCGGCGAATGCAGCGGGCTGTTCGACGGCCCGCGAATCAAGCCTTCATAGCCCAGCACGCCACCGGTAGTGAGATCGACAATCGGCTGGAATACCGGCTGCAGGCGTCGCTCGCTGATGATTTCTTCCAGTTCGTGACAGCGCGAAGCCAGCTGAGCCAGCTCGGTCACGTCCTTATGCGGCGTACAGTCCATAGCGATGGTTTGATTATCCGGCCAATGTACAAACTGGTACTTTAAACCGTACAAATGACAATCTCTTTACCCAGCCACGGGTAAATCTCAACAAAGAGACCGCTTGCTGGCTCTCCATCGGCAATGCGGCCTAGAATGACAGAAACGACCATCCGCGCAAGCCATCAACCGCAGGAGTCTTCCATGCCCCATCTCGCACTCGGTAGCCACTCGGTTTTTTATGAAATCAGCGGTCATGGCCAGCAGGACTTGCTGCTGTTCAATGGCATCACCATGTCCACACCGGCCTGGGGCCTGATGATGCCCGCACTGGAAAGCCAGTATCGCGTCATCCGCTTCGACTTTCTGGGCCAGGGACAAACGGATAAGCCAGTTGCCGAGAAATACACGCTGACGGAGCAAGCCGACCTGGCAGCTGCCTTGCTGGATGCCTTGCAGCTATCCCAAGTCTTTCTGGTAGGGCTGTCTTATGGCGGCATGGTGGCCCAGCACTTTGCCCACAGACACGGGCAGCGGGTGCGCAAGTTGCTGCTGGCCTCTACCCTGGCCTGGTCGGACGAGGCGAATAACCGCATCAGCCAGAGCTGGATTGAATGCAATCAGGCAGGCGGACTGGATTTGCGTTACAACGCCAGCATACCCTGGCTGTTTTCCAGTCGCTTTCTCACGGCCAACGCGGCCATGCTGGAAGACATGAAAACACTGGCCGGCATGGTGGACTGGGACGCAGTCATCCGCCTGATCAACGGCGTGAAGGAACATGATGCCCGCAACTGGCTGCCACAGCTTCAGCTCCCCTGCCACATCCTGTTAGGCGAGGAAGACCGTCTCACTCCGCTGTATCAGGCGGAAATCTTGCAGCAACGCATTCCGCATGCCACGCTGGAACAAATTCCGCACGCTGCGCATGTCCTGCATATCGAAGCGGCAGAAGCCTTCAGCCGCAGCATCATCCGCTTCTGCCAGCCCTGACGGGGCCAACAGTCAAACAACAACAAAGGAGAACCCCCATGGAAGAGGCCGTACTGCTCAAGGTAAGCCCGCAAGGCATTGCCACCATCAGCCTGAATCGTGGCGAATTGCACAATGCGCTGGATGACAAGATGGTGGACTTGCTGACCGCCACCCTGGAAACACTGGCCGAAGACGACAGCGTTCGTGTCGTGGTACTGACTGGCGAGGGCATCAGCTTTTCGGCGGGCCATGACAGCGCCTGGCTGCGACGCCTGACCGAATTTGATGAAAGCCAACAAAGACGGGATGCCCAGCGCTTGTCCCGTTTGCTGGAAACGCTGGACCACCTGCCCAAACCCACCATTGCACGGGTACAAGGCTCGGCCTTCGGCATTGGCGCTGCATTGATTGCCTGCTGCGACGTTTCCATCAGCGTGTTCGAAGCCTTGTTCTGCTTCTCCGACGTCAAGCTGGGCATCATTCCGGCACTGGCCGCACCCTACATCATGCGTGCCATCGGTCCGCGTGCCGCACGCCGCTATTTTGTCACGGCAGAGCGCATCAATGCCGGCAAGGCACGTCGCCTGGGACTGATTCACCAGACCGTGGAAAACGATGAACTGGATGATGCAGTGGAACACATGTGCCGCCAGTTGCTGCTGAACGGCCCACATGCCATGGTGGCGGCCAAGCAATTGATTCGCGACATCGAACACCGCGACATTGCCCCCGCCGTCATCGACCTGACCATAGACCGCATGGTGGCCTTACGGCGCAGCGAGGAAGGCCAGGAAGGCGTCAAGGCTTTCCTGGAAATGCGTAAACCCGGCTGGATAGACTGAAGTTTGCCCAGAAACGGCATGCCCGTTCATCAGCGCGGCATGCCGGCTGCACACCGGACAGAAATGGTTACAATCAAACATCGTTTCTTGCCTGGACTGCCGATGACCACCCAGCCCTCCCGTTTTCTGCAACACGTACTGCAAGCAAAAGACCCTACCCAGCAAGACTGGCAACTGGCGGATGGCGTCCTTGCCCGCTGGCATGCTGGCAATGTCGTGGAACTGTTCCCAGCCAACCAGCACAGCAAGCCTGCATTCATACTGCTGTCCTGCGGCATCCACGGCAATGAAACGGCACCTATTGAAGTGATCGACGCCATGCTGGCCGATATTGCCAGCGGCACCCTGCCCTTGCACCACCGGCTGCTGGTGGCTTTTGGCAACCCCAAAGCCATGCAGCAAGGCGAGCGCTATCTGGATTACGATCTCAATCGCTTGTTCAATGCTGCCCACCAGCAGCATGCCAACGCGCAGGAGGCCGCTTGTGCCGCTTTGCTGGAACAAGCGGCCGGGCGTTTCTTTGACCAGGCCCCGGCACATGCAGCACGCCTGCATTACGACCTGCACACCGCCATCCGTGGATCGGTATACGAAAAATTTGCCATCTACCCTTTCCTGCAGCAGCGCGCGCATGATACGGCCCAGTTGGCCTGGCTGAAACACTGCGGTATCGAAGCCGTGCTGCTGCACAGCAAACCGGCCAATACCTTCAGCTACTACACCAGCCACGTATATCAGGCACATGCCTTCACGCTGGAACTGGGTAAGGCACGTCCGTTTGGCCAAAACGATCTGACACGCTTTGCCGGTATCGACCAGGCTTTGCGCCAATTGCTGAGTGACACCACGCCGCCGCTGGCTGACTATCAGGCGGACGACTATCCGCTGTTCCGGGCCAAATACGACCTGATCAAACACAGCGAGGCCTTCCGTTTGCATCTGGATGCGCAGGTGGAAAACTTCACCGCCCTGCCCGATGGCTTTGTCATTGCCGAGGATGGTGCGCAGCGCTATGTCGCCAGTGGCGGAGCGGAACGCATCCTGTTCCCCAACCCAGGCGTCAAGCCCGGCCTGCGGGCTGGCATCGTGGTGGAACCCGCCACGCTGTAAGAGCGCTCCTGCCCATGAAAAACGGCTACCTTGTGGTAGCCGTTTTGCTTTTGTGCTGCCCGGGGCCGGACTCAAGACATATAGTTGAACAAGGACAGGTTGGTGACCTTGTTGTACACCAGCTGACTGTATTTGAGCGAGGTCTGGGTCTGGGTGAAGCTGGTGATGGCACTGGGCATGTCCAGATCCTGCAAGTCACTGATGCCACTCTTGTACTGCAAGCCCAGTTGGGTGCCCATGTCCTGCACGCTTTGATTTTCCTGACGTCGCGCACCAATCGAGGCAATACTGGTGGACAGGTTTTTCTGCGCGGAATCGAGTGCTGAAATGATATTTCCCATATCCGTGGTATAGGTCGACGGTTTTGGATTTTGCGCCAGCAGATCATTCAGCGACTTCAAGGTATCAAACACCGCAGTGGTGCTGGTCGCATTGCCAAATACATTACTGCCGGGGTCGGAAATCTGCATGCTGCGCGAGGCACTGATGGGGACGTTACGCTGACCGGTATCCCCCTGATAAGTCGCAGCATAAGTCGCATCCAGCACAAAAGGAGGGGTATCCACCTTGTTGCCACTGAACAGGTAGTTGCCCTTGCCATCGGTAGCGTTGGCGTAACCCGTCATTTCCGAAATACCTTCTTGCACCTGTTTCTGAATCATCAGCAACTGGTCGGACGACAGCACGGTATTCCCTGCCTGGATGGCGGAAGCTTTCAGGCTGGTCAGCAAGTTTGACGCATTGGTCAGCTGCGACTCTGCCAGCGACAAAGTGGACTCCACCGCCTTGGTATTGGTGATGTACTGGGTATTCATCCCGTCAGACTGGTTCAGCTGCAAGATGCGCGCAGCGGCAACCGGATCATCAGCAGGCGTAACCACGCGCTTTTGCGTATCGAGCTGGGACTGCAAGGACTGCAACTGCGACTGCAGCGATTGCATGTCGTAGGTGCCGGTCATATAGGAAGTAGCGGTACTGATTCTCATGATTCAACCCTCGCCTCAGCCACCCATTTGCAGGATTTGCTGGAATAGTGTCTGTGCAATCTGGAGAACCTTGCCAGATGCCTGGTATGCCTGTTGGTACTTGATCAGGTCGGCGGCTTCCTGATCCATGTTCACGCCGCTGACATTGGAGCGCGAAGTCGTGGCTTGCTGCAGCAATGTGGTTTGCGACGATGACGCCAGCTTCACGGTATTGGTGGCATTGCCCACATAACTTACCGTCGTCGAGTAGAAAGTCTGGAAGGACTGCAAGCCGGTATTGGTACCATCCTTGTTTTCATCGACGATCTTGCGCGTCTGCAAGCCCATCATCTCGCCCAGATTGTTACCGTTGCCGCTTACCGCCGTGCCAGTGGGCACCGGTGCGACATTGATGGTCATGCCGGCCTTCATCTGGCCGGACAGCTGGAACTTGATACCCAGATCATTGGCAGGGGTCGCATTGTCCACCAGCTTGTAGCCATTGGATACCGTGGGGTCGGGTACGACATTGAAAGTCTGACCATTGTCCGGACCACCGGTGAGGGTGGCAGTGATGCTGGTTGCCGTGGTGGCATTGATGGTCATGCCGGTCAGGCCAGTAACCGGATGGGTCGATACCGAAGGCGGCGACGAAGTACTGGTCCAGCCATAAGTACCGGGCATGCTGGCCCACACGCCAGACAGCGTGACCCCACTACCGGAAGGGGTGATGCCGGCACTGCCCAGTTGCAAGGAAGACGAGGCAGCCAGCTTGGAGGGGTCGGCCAGCAACAATTGCATATTGGCCACGGCATCCTGCGGATGGGAGGCGTAACTGGTCATGTCGGCAAAGATCAGCCCACCCTGATTGCCGGACAAATCGCGCCCAAGCTGGTTCTGATAATTCATGGCCGTGGTGAAATCAATGGCTAGCGTGCCCAGCTTTTTCTGGGTAGACAGCAAAGTACCGTCACGGAAATCGAGATAACCCGCCAGTTGGCCACCTGCCAGCGCGGTACTTGGCACCACGGTATTGGTGCCATTGGCGTTGGGATAGGTTACCTGCACGTTTGCAGGATTGGTGGGATCGTTTTGCGTACCCAGCTTGGTCACGTTATTGCCCATCACCAGCGCCTGGCCATTACCGATGAACACGCTGTAAGTACCGTCGGACTGTGGCACGGCTTTGGCACTGACCAGCTTGTTCAGCTGCTCCATGGCCTGGTCGCGCTGATCCATCAGGTCGTTTGGCTGTTGCTGGGTATTGCTTGCTGCTGCGGCAGCAATCTGATTGTTCAGATCGGCAATATTCTGTGCCAAGGCATTGATGCTGCTTACCGTGCTGGTAATTTGCGAATTCACCCCGGCTTGCATCTGCGTCAGGTTATTGCCAATGGCGGTGAAATTGGATACCAGTGCCTGGGACATATTGACCACGGTCTGCCGGCTGGGCACCGAGGACGGGTCTTGCGACAGGGTTTGTAAACTGCTGTAGAAGCTTTGGAAAGAATTGCTCAGACCAACTGTAGGGTCGGACAACAGGTTGTTGATCTGGTTGAGCTGGGACAGCTGGCTGGAATAGTAATTACTGCCGGACTGGGCAGTGAGCACCTGCATATCAAGATATTTGTCATAAATACGGCTGATGCCGGTGATATCCACGCCCTGACCCAGGTAGCCGAAGCCTTCTTGCTGCGGCATGCGCGCAGCCTGACTCAACACCTGGCGGTTATATCCGGGAGTATTACCATTGGCAATATTCTGGCCGACAACAGACAGGGCGGTTTGTGCCGCATTCAGGCCACTGACGCCAATGGAAAATATATTTGAGCCCATTTTTTCCTCTCTGCTGTTATATCGACTGCAACTGCTTAAACTTTAATCAGGATCTGGCCGACTGCTGTGCCAGCGTCGCCGCCACATCAACCAGTTTGCGTGCATAGCGCGGATCGGTGGCATAACCACCGTTCTGCAAGCCTTGTGCAAAGCCCGCGACATTACGACCCTGGTTGAGTACAGCCTGATAACGTGGTGACTCTTTGAGCATGCGTGCATAGTCGCTGAACGCATCGGCGTAGGAGTCATAAGAGCGGAAGCTGTCCACCCGTTTCTGCGGCACACCATTGACATACTCGGTGGTGGTAATGCTGGTGGACTTGCCTTGCCAATCACCGCTCGCCTTGATGCCAAACAGGTTGTGCGAGTTACTGCCATCTGCATTGCGAATGGCACGCTTGCCCCAGCCGCTTTCCAGCGCGGCATGGGCCACCACAAACTCCGGTGCCACACCCAGTTGCGCTGCAGCTTGCCGCGCATGCGGCAACAAGCCCTGTACAAAGCTCTTGCTGTCACCGCCTGCCGTAACCGTTGCCGTCGGTGTCGCCGTACTACTGCTGGCAGTGGCCGCTTCCGCCTGTGCTGCCTGATAGGCCTTCAGCGCCGAGGACTGGCTGAAGCGGCTGGCCAGTACCGGACCGGATGAAGCAGGCCGTAACTGCGTGGCATCCGCGCCCGGGTCAAGTCCTTGCTGCTTTGCAATCTGCTGATAAACCAGGTTGGCAATGCCCATCCCCCCGGCTTTGCTGAGCGACTGCACCAGTTGCTGGTCCAGCATGCCGCGGTAGGTGTCCATGTCGGAATCCTGTTCGTCATCGAACTTGGTCTGACGCATGGTCTTGAGCATGGTCCCCATCAACAGGGCTTCAAACTGCGACGCAGCCTCCTTGGCAGCACCTTGCGGGTCCTTGGCCATACGCGCACGCAGACCGGACATCTGGGTCGGGTCTACCGCCAGTTGCTGGTTCTGGGCATCGGCTGCCGTATAGCTAGGGGAAAACTGCGTCGTCATTACTCGCTCCTTGTCGCGTTATTAGCAAGAAGCGGGCCAATGCAAAAAGCCCCGCACGCGGGGCCTTTTGTCAGCAAGAAAACCAGAGATCAGATGATCTGCAAATCCGCTTTCAGCGAGCCTGCCGCCTTCATCGCCTGCAGGATGGAAATGAGGTCTTGCGGGGTGGCTCCCAGGGCATTCAATGCCGACACCACCTGGTTGAGATTGGCGCTCTTGGCCACTTTCAGCACCTTGCCGCCATCACTGGTGACGCTGACATTGGCCTGATTGGTGGCCACGGTCTGACCGCCGGACAGCGCTGGCGGCTGGCTGACCTGCGGGTTGTTGCTGATGGTGACGGTAAGGTTGCCGTGGGCAATGGCACAGGGTTCCAGCTGCACCGCCTGGTTCATCACGATGGAGCCGGTACGGGCATTGATGATGACCAGAGGGGAAACTTCTGCCGGGTCTACGGCAAGATTTTCCATCCGCGACAGAAACTGCACGCGCTGGTTGGAATCAAACGGCGCACGCACTTCCACCAGACCACCATCCACCGCACGGGCAGTACCATTGCCAAACGCCTTGTTAATGGCCTGCACCACGCGATTGGCCATGGTGAAATTGGCTTCTTGCAATTCGAGGTTGATGAATTCGCCGTTGCCCAGCGCAGTAGGTACTTCGCGTTCCACCGTGGCACCGCCGGCAATCCGCCCCACACTCAGCTGATTGATCTGCGCCTTGCTGCCCCCGGCGGCGGCACCCGCACCACCCACCAGCACATTACCTTGTGCCATGCCGTAAATCTGGCCATCAGCACCTTTGAGCGGGGACAGCAGCAAGGTGCCGCCACGCAGGCTCTTGGCATCACCGATGGACGACACCGTTACATCCAGCGCCTGGCCTTTGCGGGCAAATGGCGGCAAGATGGCAGTCAGGCTGACTGCCGCCACGTTTTTAGGGTCAACCTTGGTTCCCGGCGGAATTTGCACGCCCAGCTGGGTCAGCATATTGGACAGCGATTGGCCGGTAAATGGTGAAGAAGTCACCTTGTCACCACTGCCATCCAGGCCCACTACCAGGCCATAACCCAGCAATTGGTTGGAACGCACACCAGCGATATTGGTGATGTCTTTCAGCCGCTCGGCCGCCAGCACTTGCGCCCCCAGCAACAGGCAAGTCAGGGCAAGCAGGAATTTTTTCATGATGTCATCCAGTCCTGGCCATCAAATGGGAATGATGCTGAGGAAAAACTTGGCCAGCCAACCCGGTTCATTATACAGGCGGTTATTTCCCTTGGTTTCCTGCTCGATCCGGGCATCTGCCACCTTGAGCGAAGAAACCGAGCGATCGGCGGCGATATCCCGCGGGTTGACCACCCCGGACAGGCGGATGGATTCGGTATCGCCATTGATGCGCACCACTTTTTCGCCGCTGATGATGAGATTGCCATTGGACAGCACTTCAATCACTGTCACGGTGATCGAGCTGACAAAGGTAGTGGCGACCTGATTGGTACCCTTACCGGTATTACTGGCCGAACCGCTGCCATTCAGCGATGCACCCAGGCCCTTGGTAAGGCTGCCCGGAATGAAGGGCAGCTGCATGCCGCTGGAAATGGTATCCGACAAGGCAGAAGAACGGGTGGCAGTGGTCTGTTCCGACTGCGAGGTGGACGATTTTTCCTGGATATTGATGGTAAGCGTATCGCCTACCAGTGCTGGCATCTTGTCCTCGAACATGGCGCGATAGCTGCCCGACTGGAAGATGGAACCATTGGCAGGCAAGGTGGCAGCTTGTGGTTGTGGGCGCGCAGTCATGGGCAGGGTCACCAGCGGCGGCTCCTGGGCGGCACACCCGGCCAGTACGGCCACCAGACCCAGCATCATCCACTTCAGCATATTCATATCGCCCTCCTCTTGCATGACGCCTGTTTCATTACGCCATGCCTACCCTTTGATTACACAAGCACCTGCATCAGGACACTGTTGATAGTGCATTTCGTGCACGACGCTCAGTGTCCTCCTTCAACTTACATCTGCGTCAGTTTCTGCAGCATCTGGTCGGCCGTGGTAATGGCCTTGGAATTCATTTCGAAAGAGCGCTGCGCGGTAATCATGTTGACCAGTTCTTCAGTCACATTCACGTTGGAGCCTTCCAGAAAGCCCTGCATTACCACCCCGCGGCTGTCGGTACCCGGATCGCCATCCTGCGGGTCGCCGGACGAGGCACTTTGCAGATACAGGTTATTGCCCACACTCTCCAGACCTTGCGGGTTGATGAAGGTGGTGAGCTGAATGGTGCCGGCCGTTTGCGGAGACGGATTGTTCGGCAGGAAATACTGCACCACCCCGGCATTGGACACGGTGATCTGCGTGGCCGTGCTGGGGATATTGATATTGGGATTCAATTGATAACCGTCAGAGGTGACGATGTCGCCGCTGGAGTTGCGCTTGAATTCGCCATCACGGGTATACGCCGTGGTGCCATCCGGGCGCAGGATGCGGAAGAAGCCATCGCCAGTAATGGCCCAATCCAGCGGCTGGCTGCTTTGGGTCATATTGCCCTGGGTAAAGTTCTTGGCGGTGGCCACGGCAGTGGCACCGGTACCCACTTGCAAACCGGTAGGAGTGGTACTGCCATCCGCCAGCTGGGCACCAGGCTGACGCAGGGTCTGGTAGTAGAGGTCTTCGAACACAGCACGCCCGCGCTTGAAACCGACGGTATTGACGTTGGCCAGGTTGTTGGAGATCACATCCAGATTGAACTGGCTGGAGTCCATCCCGGTTTTGGCAACATAAAGCGCACGCATCATGGCGGTGTTTCCTCAGTATTCTTGTTGGTATTCGGTTTGGTGTAATGCAGATCAGCCCATGGCCAGCAACTGGGTGGCTTTCTGATCGTTCTGGTCAGCGTTCTGCATCAGCTTGATATTCATGTCGTACTGGCGACCGTGGGAGATCATCTGCACCAGGCTTTCCACCGCATTGACATTGCTGGCTTCCAGCGTTTCCGGCACCAGTTTGACATTGGTGTCGGCGGTGGCGGTGTCGCCATTATTCATGCGGAACAGCCCATCCGGGCCCTTGTACACTTCTTTGGCACCAGGGTTGACCAGCTTGATCTGCCCCAGCAGCTGCGGGGTACGGTCCTTGCCGTTTTGCGGCACGCCTACCACCGAACCATCCTGTCCCAATTGCACTTGATAGCCGGTAGGAACAGTGATGGGGCCACCATCACCGCTGATGGGCAGGCCGCTGCGGGTGCGCATCATGCCGTTGGCGTCCAGTACATAGCCGCCGTCGCGGGTATAGGCCTCACTGCCATCGGCGGCCTGTACGGCAAAGAAACCGGGCGAGCCCAGGGCGAAATCACTGGGACTGCCGGTATGCATCAGGCTGCCCTGGCTCATGTCGTGACCGATGGTGTTATCCACCACATAGGTACGGGTGGGTGCACCGGGACCCACTACCGGCAAGGCACGGAATGATGCCAGATCGGCCTTGAAGGCATTGGTATGGGCATTGGACAGATTATTGGCCGTGGTTGCCTGCTGCAAATCAACATGTTTGGCACCATTCATGGCCAGGTACAACATCTTATCCATTGAGTCCCCGCTTCTTCAGGCTGTTGTGACTGTGATCAATTACAGGTTGATGATGGTCTGCATCAAGGTGTCTTCGGTCTTGATGGTCTGGGCATTGGCCTGGTAAAAACGCTGCGCCGTGATCATGTTGACCAGTTCTGCCGTCAGGTCAACGTTGGAGTCTTCCAGTGCCTGCGACTGCACGGTGCCGGCATTGCCGGAGCCCGGCGCATTGTAGGCTGGCACGCCTGAGGCAAGGGTTTGTTGCCAGCGATTGCCACCTTCATTTTGCAGGCCTTGCGAATTGGTGAAGGTAGCCAGCGCAACCTGACCAATCACTTTATTCTGGCCGTTGGAAAAGCTGGCCATGATATTGCCATGGGTATCAATATTCATGCTGCTCAGGGTACCCGGAGCATAGCCATCAACTGTTTCGGTCGGAGTACCGGAAGCCTGTGCCACCTGGGTGGAACCGGTGTAATCGATACTCAGGGTAACTGGCGAGGACGAGCCATTCACCGGCGTGGGGCTGAAGGTAACGCTGAACGGCGTGGTATTGGTCAGATTACCCGAGGTGTCGTAGTTCATGGTGTAGGTGTTGGGCGTAGTGGCCGGGTTGCCGTCCACATAGGCCGTTACCGTCCATGGCGTGCCACTGGTGGTAGCCGTGCCCTTGACGTAGTAAAGGGTCAGGTTGTGCTGATTACCCAGGCTGTCGTACACCTGTGCAGCATTGGACCAGTTGAATGTCTTGGTGTTGGTGGGGTCCAGCGGAGTCACGGTAGGCGTGGTCAGACGGGAATCCACGTTGACACCCATGGTGACCTTGGTGGTGGCTGCTGGCGAAATCAGGTTGGTTTGCAGTTTCAGGTCGGTTACCGGACCTTGGGTTACCACGCCGTTATTGGCCATCCAGCCTTGCAGGCGGTCGTTGCCATTGACAATGTAACCATCCTTGTCCACCTGAAACTGGCCGTTACGGGTGTAAGCCAGCGAGCCGGTGGACGAGGTCGGGTTCTGCCGCACAATGAAAAAACCATTGTTGTTGATGGCCAAGTCCAAACTACGTCCGGTCGGGGTAATGTTGCCGGCGCTGAAGGACTGGGTTACTGCACTGACCTGCGAACCGATACCGGCACTGGTACTGGCCACACCGTAAAAACTGGTGGAAAACAGATCGCTGAACTCGGTACGCGAGCTTTTAAAGCCCACCGTGCTGGCATTGGACACGTTATTGCCAATGGTATCCAGCTGCGAGGATGCCGAATTCAGACCACTCAGACCTTGTTGAAAACCCATGGTACTACTCCCCGAAACCTGATTACGCTAATGAATGGATTTAAGACAGCTGGGCGACGTTGGCGAGGCCAACACTGGTGCCATCCTTCATGATCAACTGAGGCGAGCCACTGGCCCAGCTCACTGCAGTCACCGCCTGATTGGCATATGGCGTAGCTGTGACTGCCGCGCTGCCAGCACTGGTCGCCTGGGCCGAGAAGGTATATTTACCGCTAGGCAGCTGATTGCCATTGGCATCCTTGCCATCCCAATTGAAAGAGTTCAGGCCAGTGCTGGGGCTCTTCACCGTGAGGGTATCCACCACGGTGCCATTGGCATCCTTGATGCTGACAGTGTAGTCGGTTGCCGCGCCACTCAGGTTGACCGCACCCTGCACCGAGCTGCCACTGGTAAGGTCGAGCGCACTACCCGGCACCAGCGCCTGCTTGCCAATCATGGTGGCTGCCATCAGCGACTGGTTGGCCGCTTGCGACTGCACCAGGCTTTGCATGGCGGTATTCAGGGTTTGCATGCCGGACACCTGGCTGATCTGCGCCATCTGGCTGGTGATCTGGCTGTTATCCATCGGATTCATCGGGTCCTGCGCCTGCAACTGCGTGACCAGCAATTTCAGGAAACGGTCCTGAATGCCCTTGGCGCTGGTATCGGTATTAGCATTGGTCGAACTGGTACCGGTACTGCCAGAGGTGCTGGAACTGCCGTTCAGCATTGCATACGGATTGGACGAGGAATTAACCGAGCTGGTCATGGCATGGGCCTTTCATCACTGACCCAGCTGCAGGGTTTTCTGCAGCAAGGTCTTGGCGGTATTCATCATTTCCACATTGGTCTGATACGAACGCGAAGCGGAAATCATGTCGGACATTTCCTCGACCGGATTGACATTGGGCATGTTCACATAGCCCTTTTCGTCCGCCAGAGGATTACTGGGGTCATACTTCAGACGCGGTGGCGTCTGGTCTTCCACAATCGACGTCACCCGCACACCTGCCACCTGCGGTTGGGATGCGCTGACCGGCAAGGCCGTAAACACTACATGACGGCCCTTGTAAGGCTGACCGGTAGAACTGGTGGCACTTTCCGCGTTGGCAATATTGCTGGCCACCACGTTAAGCCGCATCGACTGGGCGGTGAGGGCCGAACCGGAAATGGCAAAGATATTGGCAAGAGACATGCTTACTGGCCTCCACCGGTAATGGCGCTGTTCAGCGTGGAAATACGCTTGCTCAGGAAGGTCAGCGTGGATTGGTATTGCAGGGCGTTATCGGCAAAGGCGGCGCGCTCCACATCCATGTCCACCGTGTTACCGTCCAGGCTTTGCTGTACCGCATTGCGATACTGCATGGCAGGCTTGCCGGCTGCACCAGCCGCATCACCCGGCAAATGGCGCGCATCGGTGACATTCATGGCCAGCTTGTTCTGACTGCCCTGGGCCGATTGCAAGGCCTGCTTGAAATCAAAATCCACTGCCTTGTAATTGGGGGTATCGGCATTGGCAATATTGCTGGCAATGACTTCCTGGCGGTATGCGCGCAGATTGAGCGCCCGCTGCTGAAAATCGAATTCCTTGCCAATCTTGTCCAACATGACCATGCCTCCCTGAATGTGCACTGTGATAGCAGGAATCATGCCAGCCCATTTGCAAACCGTAGATACCTGATTTTATTGACTGGAGGCCTGCGTTGCCGCCCAGTACGGACAGTAAAAGTCTGGCAAGGCGGCAAGTTTTGCCGCCGCGTCTCGCCGACTGCCGCCGCCGGCAAAACAAAACCGCCGCTTCCTGTCAGATAGCGGCGGTTTTCACGTCCGGGCTGCGCACAGACAGCCAGGCGTCAGGCGGAGATCAGCCCTCACGCACCTCGAAATCGTGGGTGATGTCGGCTGTCTTGCCCAGCATGATGGAAGCCGAGCAGTATTTTTCCGCCGACAACTTGATGGCACGCTCCACCACCTCCGGCTTCAGCTCACGCCCGGTCACCACAAAATGGAAATGAATCTTGGTGAATACCTTGGGTTCGGTATCAGCGCGTTCCGCTTCCATCTCTACCCAGCAGTCCGTCACTTGCTGGCGCGACTTTTTCAGGATGGAAATCACGTCATAACTGGTACAGCCAGCGGTGCCCAGCAGCAGCAATTCCATTGGACGCGGGCCGAGATTACGGCCACCGCCTTCCGGCGCACCGTCCATCACCACGGCATGGCCGCTGCCGCTTTCACCCATGAAACACACGCCGTCCACCCATTTCAGTCTTGCTTTCACTGCCAGTCCCTTCCTGTTTTGTTGCGCGCAGATGCGCATGATTGGCACAGACTATCATTCCCGATTTGGGCAGACAAAGATTAGCCGGTAAAATGGAAAGATTGCCCCGTTATAAAGCCATCATGCTGGTACTTGGAATCGAATCATCGTGCGACGAAACCGGCGTTGCACTGTACGACCTCACGGCGGGCCTGATTGCCCACCAACTACATACGCAAATGGCCATGCACGCCGAATACGGTGGCGTGGTGCCTGAACTGGCCAGCCGCGACCACATCCGCCGCGTCATTCCATTGACCGAAGCCTGCCTGGCTGATGCCGGCAAAACACTGGCCGATGTGGATGCCATTGCCTACACCCAGGGCCCCGGCCTTGGCGGTGCGCTGATGGTGGGTGCCAGCGTGGCCAATGCGCTGGCCTTCGGCCTGGATATCCCGGTAATCGGCGTCCATCATCTGGAAGGCCACTTGCTGTCGCCGCTGCTGGCCGACCCGCGCCCGGACTTTCCGTTTATTGCGCTGCTGGTTTCCGGCGGTCACACCCAGCTGATGGCGGTGCACGGCATCGGCCAGTATGAAGTGCTGGGCGAAACACTGGACGATGCCGCAGGCGAAGCCTTCGACAAAACCGCCAAGCTGCTGGGCCTGCCCTACCCCGGCGGCCCGCTGCTATCGCGCCTGGCCGAAGAAGGCGACCCGGCCCGCTTCAATCTGCCACGCCCCATGCTGCACAGCGACAATCTGGACATGAGCTTCTCCGGCCTGAAAACTGCCGTACTGACCCTCAGCAAGCAGGTTGAAGCCGAACACGGCCAGATTGACGAACAAACCCGCAAGGATATTTGCCGGGCCTTTCAGGAAGCCATTGTCGAGGTGCTGGTCAGCAAATCGCTCAAGGCACTAAAACAGACTGGCATGAAAAAGCTGGTGGTGGCCGGTGGCGTTGGTGCCAACAAGCAACTGCGTGCTGCGCTGGATCAGGCTGCCGCAAAGCGCAAGCTGGAGGTGTTCTACCCGCCATTGGCGCTGTGTACCGACAATGGCGCAATGATTGCCTTTGCCGGTGCCATGCGCTTGCAACATGCCACGGCACCCGGCAGCTACTCCATCAAACCACGCTGGGATTTGTCCACGCTTCCCGCTGCTTAATGTCCCGTCGGCACAGCACGCTGTGCCGCGCAGAAACCCAACATGATCCAACTGAAAAACCTCAGCCTGCGTCGCGGGCTGAAAGACTTGCTGATCGACGCCAGCCTCACCCTGAACCCTGGTTACAAAACCGGCCTGGTCGGAGCCAACGGGGTGGGTAAGTCCAGCCTGTTTGCCCTGCTCAAGGGCGAATTGCATGCTGATGCCGGTGATGCCGACATTCCCAAACAGTGGGTGATGGCCCATGTGGCGCAGGAAACCCCAGCACTGGACACCGCCGCCATCGACTATGTACTGGATGGCGATCAGGAATTGCGCCAGCTGGAAACCGAACTGGCCGCTGCCGAAGCACGCGACGACGGCAGCGCCATTGGCCATCTGCATGGCGAACTGGCCCGCATCGACGCCTACTCCGCCCCCGCGCGTGCCGCCAAACTGCTGACCGGCCTCGGTTTTGCCGTGGAAGCACACCGCAACCCGGTAAAGAGTTTTTCCGGTGGCTGGCGCATGCGGCTGAACCTGGCCCAGGCGCTGATGTGCCGCTCCGACCTGCTGCTGCTGGACGAACCTACCAACCATCTGGACCTGGAAACCGTACTGTGGCTGGAAGACTGGCTGCAAAGCTATCCGGGCACCTTGCTGATCATCTCGCACGACCGCGATTTCCTTGACAGCATTTGCAGCCATATTGCCGAAGTGGCCAACCAGACCCTGACGCTGTACACCGGCAATTACAGCCAGTTTGAAACCATGCGGGCGGAAAAGCTGGCACGCCAGCAGGGCGAATATGACAAGCAGCAACGCCAGATCGCCCATCTGGAATCCTTCATCACCCGTTTCAAAGCCAAGGCCAGCAAGGCAAGGCAAGCACAAAGCCGGGTGAAGGCGCTGGAAAAGCTGGAGCGCATTGCCCCGGCGCACGTGGCCTCGCCGTTCGATTTCCACTTTGACAGCCCGGACAACCTGCCCAATCCATTGCTACGACTGGACAAGGTGGATATTGGTTATGGCAGCACCACCATCTTGCGCGGCCTGTCGCTGTCAGTGGAAGCTGGCAGCCGCATTGGCCTGCTGGGGGTGAACGGTGCCGGTAAATCCACGCTGGTGAAGCTGCTGGCGGGTGATTTGCCACAGCAGGCCGGCGAGGTGATCAAGGCGCAAACGCTGAAGATAGGCTATTTTGCCCAGCACCAGCTGGAAACCCTGCGCGAAGATGAATCGCCACTGCAACACATGCAGCGCCTGGCACCCACGGTGCGCGAGCTGGAACTGCGCAGCTTTCTGGGCGGTTTCAATTTCCGTGGCGACACGGCAACCGACTTGGTCGGCCCGATGTCCGGTGGCGAAAAAGCCCGTCTGGCGCTGGCGATGATCGTCTGGCAAAAGCCCAACCTCTTGCTGCTGGACGAACCCACCAACCACCTGGACCTGGAAATGCGCCACGCGCTGACGCTGGCCTTGCAGGACTTCTCCGGCGCACTGATCGTGGTATCCCACGACCGCAGCCTGCTGGAATCCACCACTGACTTGTTCTGGCTGGTGAGCGATGGCACGGTCAAGCCGTTTGATGGCGATCTGGAAGACTACCGTCAGTGGCGTCTGGCCCAGCTGGCCGAAGGCAACAAGCCATCCAGCGGCGATGCCCAGTCGGTCAACCGCAAGGAGCAGAAGCGCCAGGAGGCCGAAGCCCGCCAGAAACTGGCCCAGCTGAAAAAGCCCTTGCTGAGCAAACTGGCCAAGCTGGAGAAGCAACTGGAGCAGTTGAGCACGGAAAAAAACCAGCTGGATGCTTTTATGTCCGGTGAAGACGCTTATAGCGACGCCAACAAGAGCAAGCTGGCCGAAGCCGTTAAACGCTTGGGCGTGGTCAGCAGCGAACTGGCGCAAGTGGAAGAAGACTGGATGCTGTTGCAAGAAGAGCTGGAAGCGCTGGAGAGCAGCGTACAGGCAGACTGAAACCATTGCCTACCAAGGGTTGTGACCAGCCAGCCACGGTCACACCCTTGCAGCGGGCTGCAATTATCCACAACAATCAGCGGATAACTCTGTGGATAAGTACTGAACAAATAAAAAAAGTCTTTTGCCATGAGCCACTTGCTGGCGCTGCCTAGAAAAAAGGCAGATCAGCAAGATTCAATGCCTAATTTGACAAGTCTGCAAACAAGGCAAGCCAGGATATTGAAATATTCAGCTAAGTCATTGTTTTTAATTAATTATATATAATATGTATTAGCAATTTAATTGCATTAATTATAATTAAAATTCCATAAGCATAAAAACTTCATTGCCACTTCTTTTCCACATCAACTTCACCGCCAGCTCATGTATCCGATCCATCCAGCTGCAACAGCTTGCCAGGATTCATGATGTCGTTCGGATCAAAAACTGCTTTCACACCGCGCATCAGAGCGATATCTGCCGCCGAACGCGTTACGCCTAGATAATCTCGCTTGAGCAAGCCCACGCCGTGTTCTGCTGACATGCTGCCGGCAAACTCCGCCACCAGGGCAAATACCTGCTCATTGACCTGTTCACAGGCATGACGAAAATCTGCCAGCGCCCAACTGGCCGGTTTCAGCACATTGATGTGCAGGTTGCCATCGCCGATATGGCCATACCACAGCACCTCAAAGTCCGGATAATCACGTGCCAGCAAACCTTGCAGGCGCGCGACGAATTCCGGCAAGCGGCTCAGCACCACCGAAATGTCATTCTTGTAGGGCGTATACGGCGTGATGGCGGCGCTGATGCCCTCACGCAAGCGCCACAAGGCTTTGGCTTGCTGCTGTGACTGGGCGATGACGCCATCGCACACCCACCCCTGCGCCATGCAGTCAGCAAACACCTGCAAGACTGCCTCGTCCTGCAACGGGGTAACAGTTTCCAGCTCCAGCAACACATAGAATGGCTGCCGCTCTGCCAGTGGCGCTGCCGACTGCTCGGCTGCCAGCACATGGGTCAGTGCCAGATCGGAAAAGAATTCGAAGGCTTGCAGCGTGAGCGCACTGCGAAAGGCGTGAAACACCGCCATGATGTCTGCCAGCCCGGGCAAGGCCAGCAATAGCACGGTGGTGAACGGTGGCGGGTCGGTCAGCCGCATGGTGGCAGCCACCACCAGCCCCAGCGTACCTTCAGAACCGATAAACAGATGGCGGAAATCATAGCCGGTATTGTTCTTGGTAAGACCCAGATTGCACTCCAGTACGTCACCGCTACCAGTCACCACCGTGAGGCCGGCTACCCACTCGCGGGTCATGCCGTAGCGCACCACCCGGATACCACCGGCATTGGTGGCAATATTGCCGCCAATCTGGCTGGAGCCACTGGAAGCGAAGTCCACCGGATAATACAAGCCATGATCGGCAGCAAACTGCTGCAAGGCGGCAGTGACCACTCCCGCCTGACAGCGCACAGTGCGCGCCAGTGGGTCAAAACCGTCCATGCAGTTCATCCGGTCCATGGACACCACTATCTCACCCTGCGTGGCGACAGCGCCACCAGACAGGCCGGTACGGCCGCCAGAGGGGACAATCCCCACCCCGTGGACATTGGCCCAGCGCACCACGGCCTGTACTTCGTCGATGCTGACCGGAAACACAATCGCAGCGGCTTGCGGTGTGGTGTAGCGCGTCCAGTCCTGGCCATAGCGTTCGCAGGTGGCTGCATCCAGATGCAGGCGGTCGGCGGGGAAGATGTGTTGCAGGCTGGAGAGCTGATTGGGGCTAAGCACGGCAAGGCTTTCTAAGGTGGAGAGGGCAAGCAATGTCGGCAGCCTAGCACAGCTGGCAGACATGAAAAAAGCCGCTTCCAGAGGAAGCGGCTTCATTTGGCACGATGATGACTCAGGCAACAGCAGGCTGCTTTTGCAGCATGGCCACCAGTTCGGCCACCTTGCGCTTGAGTTCGCGACGATCGACGATCATGTCGATGGCACCTTTTTCCAGCAGGAATTCCGAACGCTGGAAGCCTTCCGGCAAGGTTTCGCGCACGGTCTGCTCGATCACGCGCGGGCCGGCAAAGCCGATCAACGCACCCGGCTCGCCAATCACCACATCACCCAGGAAGGCGAAGGAGGCGGACACGCCACCCATGGTGGGATCGGTCAGTACCGAGATGAAAGGCAGCTGGTGATCAGTCAACAGTTGCAGCGCGGCACTGGTTTTGGCCATCTGCATCAGCGAGTTCAGGCCTTCCTGCATGCGTGCGCCACCGGATGCTGCCACGCAAATGAAGGGTGCCTTGGCTTCGATGGCGGCTTGTACGCCACGCACGAAGCGCTCACCCACCACCGAACCCATGGAACCGCCAATGAAACGGAATTCAAAGGCGGCCACCACGGCCGGCATGGAGTGGATGCTGCCTTGCATCACCACCAGTGCGTCGTCTTCGCCGGTGCTGCTTTGTGCGGCAGCCAGGCGGTCCGGATAGCGCTTGCCATCCTTGAACTTGAGAATGTCCACCGGTTTGACCTCGGCACCGATTTCGCGGCGGCCTTCGTCATCCAGCAACATGTCCAGCCGCTGACGGGCATTCAGCGGATGGTGATGATTACATTTCGGACAAACCTGCAGATTGCTCTCCAGGTCGGTGTAATACAGTACGGCTTCACATGCCGGGCACTTGCTCCACAGCCCCTCCGGTACCGCTGAAGGCTTGTCAGCGCGGGAATCGCGCTTGATCTTCGGCGGCAGGAGCTTGTTCAACCAGCTCATGCTGACTCCTTGCTCAACACAACCCGGCCAGACCAGCCGGGTTGTCAGTAAAACGGGGTGATGTCACCCCGTTTGCGTGTTCCTTAAAGAATGGCAGCTTTCAATTCCGCTACCAGACCGGTCAACCGCTCTTTGGCAGTTTGTTCTGTAGCCGCCTCGATTTCCTGCACCAGTCGGCTCCCCACCACCACCGCATCGGCCGTCACGGAGATAGCCTTGGCTGTGGCGGCATCGCGAATGCCGAAGCCAACGCCGATGGGAACCTGAATATGTGCTCTAAGGGCGGCAATTTTACGCGCTACGTCGTCAATGTCCAGATTTCCTGCACCGGTGACGCCTTTGAGCGACACATAATAGACATAACCACGTGCGTGACGGGCGATTTCGCGCACCCGTGCCTCTGGCGTGGTAGGGGCGATCAGGAATACCGGGTCCAGGTCGGCAGCAATCAGCGCGGCAGACAGATCGGCCGCTTCTTCCGGCGGGCAGTCCACGGTCAGTACGCCATCCACACCCGCTTCACGGGCAGCAGTGGCAAACGCCGCATAGCCCATGACGAACACCGGGTTGAGATAACCCATCAGCACCACTGGCGTCGTGGTGTTGGTTTTGCGGAATTCCGCCACCATGGCCAGCACATCGCGCAGGCCCACCTTGTGCACCAGTGCCCGTTCCGATGCGCGCTGAATCACCGGGCCGTCGGCCATCGGGTCGGAAAACGGCACGCCCAGTTCGATGATGTCGGCACCACCATCCACCAGACCGTGCATCAGCTCGACAGTGCGGGACGGATGCGGGTCCCCGGCGGTAATGAAGGGAATCAGCGCCTTCTTGCCCTCAAGGGCGGCAAAACATGCAGCAATACGTGACATAAGCCTTCCTTCGCCTTGTTAGAGCGTGATACCGGCCAGGCCGGCCACGGTATTGATGTCCTTGTCGCCACGGCCGGACAGGTTGACCAGAATCACCTTGTCCTTGCCCATGGTGGGCGCTACCTTGGCCGCCCAGGCCAGTGCATGGCTGGATTCCAGCGCCGGGATGATGCCTTCCAGATGACAACAGTCATGGAAAGCAGCCAGCGCTTCCTTGTCGTCGATGGCAACGTATTCGGCGCGGCCAATATCTTTCAGATAGCTGTGTTCAGGACCAACACCAGGGTAATCCAGACCGGCCGATACCGAATGGGTCTCGACAACCTGGCCGTTGGCATCCTGCATCAGATAGCTCTTGGCACCGTGCAGCACGCCCACGCCGGCACCACCGGACAAGGGTGCCGCATGCATGCCGCTGTCAATGCCATGACCACCAGCTTCCACGCCGACCATGCGCACACCGTCCACATTGATATAGGGGTAGAACATGCCGATGGCGTTGGAACCGCCACCCACGCAGGCCACGACGACATCCGGCTGGCGACCGGTCAGCTCAGGCATCTGCTCTTTGGATTCTTCGCCGATCACCGACAGGAAGTCCCGCACCATCATCGGATAAGGATGCGGACCTGCCGCCGTACCCAGAATGTAGAAGGTGCTGTCGACATTAGTCACCCAGTCGCGCATGGCTTCGTTCAGCGCGTCTTTCAGGGTTTTGGAGCCAGACTCCACCGGCACCACGGTGGCACCCAGCAGCTTCATGCGGAAGACATTGGGCGACTGGCGCTTGATGTCCTCGGAACCCATGTAGACAAAACATTCCATGCCATAGCGGGCGGCCACGGTGGCGGTGGCCACGCCATGCTGGCCGGCACCGGTTTCGGCAATCACGCGCTTCTTGCCCATGCGACGGGCCAGCAGGGCCTGACCGATGGCATTGCTTATCTTGTGGGCGCCGGTGTGGTTGAGGTCTTCACGCTTGAAGAAGATCTGCGCACCGCCCAGTTGCTCTGACCAGCGCTTGGCATGGTAAATGGGGCTGGGACGGCCCACGTAGTGTTTCAGCTCCTGGCGAAACTCTTCCCAGAAGGTGGGGTCGGCCTTGACGCGCTCGTATTCGTTCTTGAGCTCGTCCAGTGCCGCCATCAAGGTTTCGGCAACATAGACGCCACCATACGGGCCGAAATGGCCTTTTGCATCCGGAAGATCATACCGCTCCATGCCTTGCTCCTGATATGAACGCCGCCATCCTGGCAGCATCTTTGATTCCCTTGGCTGCTTCCACTCCGCTGGAAACATCCACCGCCGCCGGCCGCACTGCGGCCACGGCTTGTCCGATATTGTTGTCGTCCAGCCCGCCGGACAAAATCAACGGCAGAGGCAGGTTTTCCGGCAGCAAGGTCCAGTCAAACGTGGTACCGGTGCCACCGTGCGCGCCTTCGACAAAGGCGTCGGTCAACAGTCCGCGCGCATCCGGGTATTGGGCTGCCGCGGCGCTCAGGTCGAGGCCAGGTTTTACCCGTACCGCCTTGAGATAAGGCCGCTGGAAAGAACGACAGAATTCCGCACTTTCTTCACCATGAAACTGCAGGATATCGATACTGCAGGCGCCCAGCACTTCTTCCACCCAGCTGCGTTCCGGGTTCACAAACAGGGCCACCACGCTGACAAAAGGTGGCAAGGCGGCAATCACCGCCTGCGCCTGGGCGATGCTGACATTGCGCGGGCTTTTCGGATAAAACACCAGGCCGATGGCATCGGCACCCAGGCGGGCGGCTTCGACCCCATCTTGCGGTCGAGTAATACCGCAAATCTTTATTCTTACTGTCACTTCATCTCCACAAAGCCAGTCGGGCAGGCTCAGCCTGCGTCGGTAGCTCAAACGCTCCGGGGTAGCCCACACCGGTCAGGTACAGGCCATCCGGCATGAAGGTGGGCGGTGCCCGGGTACGGTCGCGTGCCGCCAGCAGGGCTTGCAAGTCGGCCTCATCCAGGCTGCCCTTGCCCACATACAGCAGCGCGCCAACGATATTGCGCACCATATGGTGCAGGAAGGCATCGGCCATCAGGTCGAAGCGAATCAAACCGCCCTGTTCGTTGATATCCAGCTGCTGCAAGTTTTTGAGCGGACTCTTGGCTTGGCATTCTGCTGCGCGAAAACTGGAAAAATCATGCTGACCCAGCAAGCACTGTGCAGCACGGCGCATTGCGTCCACATCCAGCTGCTGGTGATACCAGCCCACCTTGCCGGCCAGCAGGCAGGGCCGTACCGGATGGGTCAGCAGGAAATAACTGTAGGAGCGCGAAAATGCAGAGAAGCGCGCATGAAAGTCGTCTGATACCTCGCGCGCCCACACCACCGCCACTTCATGCGGCAACAGGGCATTCACTCCACGCACCCATGCCGTCAGCGGGCGTACCGTTTGCGTATCAAAATGCACCACCTGCATGGCGGCATGCACACCGGCATCGGTACGGCCAGCGGCCAGCGTTGTAATTTCATGACCGGCAATCCGGCTGATGGCCTGGTTCAGTTTGTCCTGAACGGTATTGCCATGCGGCTGAGTCTGCCAACCGGAGAATGCCCGACCGTCATACTCGATGCCGAGCGCTATTCTCATGCCCACACACCTTGCTTGCTAAACCACCTGCAATCAGCAGACATACCGCTGTAAGCAGGACGACAAAGCATCAACTCTACCCTATCCTGCGGGGTTTACGCCATGCTGACATGCAAGAAGCCATGTGCCGTGCAGTTGCCGGAAGGGCCATGAAAAACGGGGATGCTGCTGCATCCCCGCGTCCATTCGCTGCATCAAATAGCTAGACGGTCTGCCCGGCTTCCTTCATCAGCGCTTCGGCGGTTTCCTTGTCGCCCATTTCCAGATACAGCTTGGCCAGTTCCATCTTGTCATTGGCTTCGGACTGCGAAGTGGGTGCTGCGGCTGGCGGCGTCGGCTTGCTGACCGGCGCTTCCGGCGTTTCCGGTGCTGGCGATGCGGGCAGGTCGGCCAGGAAATCCATGTCCAGCATGGGTTCAGGGGCCTGCTTCACCGCATTTTCCAGCTCCTGCTCACCCAAAGATGCAAAAGCATCAAGGCCGCTCAGCGGGTCGTTATGCTCGGCAGCCGGCGGCAAGGGGGCCGGGCCTGCCGCCGGCTTTTGCAGGAATTCCGTATCCAGCACCGGCTCGGGAGGCGGCTCCACTGCACCCAGTTCGGCAGCCAGATCAATCCCGCCTTCAGCTGCCACGGCAGTATCCGGGGCATGCTCAGCACTGGCTGACGTCAGTCGCACCGGTTGCAGGTCGATCGGGCTGGCCACCGCGACTGGCTGCATATCGAACAAGGGGTGCTCCGGTGCCAGGGTACGACCCAGCTCGCACACCCGCATCCACAGCGTACTGTCCTTGCCGAAGATGCCGCGCGCCGTGGTGGCCTCGGCAATGAAACCGTCCTTGTCCGGCATCATGGCCAGCACTTCCAGCAGTTTGTAGCGCAAATCCTGCCGCATGGGTTCACGCACCAGGCCTTCGCGCAGAATGTCCAGCGCCTGATCCAGCCGACCATAAGCCAGATAAACCTCGGCCTCGGCAATCAGGTCAACCGACGCAAGATCGATACCCTCTCCCCGCTTGATGCCGCTCATCAGCGTGGTCAAGGGACCCATGGTCAACATCGACGGATTATCCGCTGCGGGCAAAGGCTCGCCAGGTGGCTGGGCGGTTTCCTGTTTGTTACGGCGCCGGCGCTGAGCCAGCAACAGTCCGGACAATCCGATCACCGCAGCACCACCAGCCAAGGGGACTGCATTATCGTGCAAGACAGTCAGCACATCATCCACCAGGAAGCTGGCTGGTTTTTCCGCCTCAGGAGCCTTGCTGACGACAGGCTTGGCTGGTGTCACTGCCTTGCTGGCTTCGGCATGCGGTGCAGAAGCGACTGCTGGCTGTGCTGCTTGCGGCGCAGACGTGCTTGCATGACTGGCTGC
Organism: Aquitalea sp. LB_tupeE; assembly: GCF_013391415.1. Classification (GTDB taxonomy): domain Bacteria; phylum Pseudomonadota; class Gammaproteobacteria; order Burkholderiales; family Chromobacteriaceae; genus Aquitalea. The sequence goes on along the minus strand of NZ_JACAXB010000028.1, from coordinate 44,041 downwards.
GGGCTCGGCAGCAGCCTGACTGGCCACCGGCTTGTTTTGTGCAGCAATGGCCGCAGCACTGGCTTCTGCAGCCTTGGCCAGCTGCATCATGCGAATCTTTTGTTCCAGTTCCTGGGCTTTTTGTTGCGCCTGCTGCAAGACTTGGTCCTGACGTTGCAGGATATTTTTCAGCCGGGCTTCCTGTTCATTGATCGCAGCGCCCGGACTGACACCCTTGACGGCGGAAACTTGTGGTGCGGACGTGGCTGGTGCCGATGCCGTTGGCTTGGCCGTTGCAGGCGGCACTTTTACCATGGGCTTGAGGCTTACTGCATCAGGCGGTACGACCGGCTTGGCCGGAGCCTCATGCGACGCAGCGGCTGGCGCGGCGATCGGTGCGGCAGCCTGAGCCACCGGCTTGCCAAGGGGCTTTTCTTCAGCCCCGGCTTGCTTCAGCTGATGACTGCCCGGTGCTGCGGCCAAATGCCATGCCGCCGGATATTTCAATGCAGTACCTGCACGCAGGCGATTGACATCACCGCCGATGAAGGCATCAGGATTGCCCTCGTACAAGCGCCCTGCCGTTTCCGCGGCCGAGCCGCCACCTTTCATGCGGGAAGCAATGCGCGACAGGGTATCGCCATGGCGTACGCGGTACACCTTCAAGGGTTGCACTTGAGCGGCGGCCTGCTTGCTTTCCGGCGCGGGGGTAACTGCATGTTCTTCAACCGTATAGCCGTTGGGATCAAGCAGCAGGGTGTAGCGCTTCTGGGCATGTACATTGGCCGCCCCCACGTCCAGCCGGAAGGCTAGGACAGGCTCATTGAGCGGCCTGGTGCTGCGCAACTGCAATACGGCCTTGTCAGCCACACGGCTTAGCTGGTGAGAGATGGAAGCAATCAGCTGGCTCTGCTCGGCACTGGGGCTGCCTTGCAAACTGTCAGCCGTCAAGGCCACATGGATATTGTCGGTTTGCCTGGCCGCAGTGCCAAACAACTCCAGCTCGGCCACCAGTGGCTCACCCAGCTTGGAGTTCACTTTCAGCTGCCCCAGGCCCAGACTGCCCAGGCGCGGCATCTGGTCCGGTGCCACAACCGACTTCTTGACAGTATCGTCGTGACCTGGCTGCTTGTCCTTGCGTGGCGGACCATCACGCAGATAATCCACTTCAAACTCACGCACCAGACGCCCGGCAGGCCAGCTCATTTCCACGGCAAAGCGCAGCAAGGGTTCATCGAAACGGCTGGGACCCTTGACCAGAATCTTCTGGATACTGCCATCGGGCTTGCGAATGGCGGAGAACTTCAGTACCGGTGCCGATTGGCTGTAGGTAGAAACCAAGGGATATTTGTTACGATCAGCCAGGCCCACCAGCACATTCCCTTGCGGATCTTCATCCACCACCGGGATTTCTGCCTCGAAGGGCTGGCCTTCGGAAGACAAGACATGAATGGGCCCCAAGCCTGCCAGCGCCGATCCTGTGGCACCCATCCCGGCCAGCAACAGGGCCAGCAAGGTCATGCGATGTGTTGAAGCCATGATGCGGACTTCCCTGATTCCTGCTCTGGCAGGTTTTATTACGAATGAACTACCCGGCTTAAACGTGTGCTTGCATCAGGCAAACAGAAAATGCCGGGCGGCACGATGATACCGCCCGCTACACAAACTGAACCTGCCAGCACATTTCTGACATCATGCACTGATCTTGGCCAGTAAAGCCTCGGCTTCCTCTTTCAGGCTTCCTTGCGCTTCTCCGACCAGGTCTTGCAATACTTCACGGGCACCATCGCGGTCACCCATGTCCAGATACACCTTGGCCAGATCGAGCTTGGTAGACAACGGATCATCCAGCAGCATGCCATCAGCGACAGGAGCAGGCTCGACAGCGGAAACCGCAGATGCTGCCGGTGCAGGCGTAGCCGCTACCATGTCCTCATACAAGGACTCGAATCCATCATTGACGGCAGGTGCTGCAGCTGCCGGCTGCGGTTCAGCCTTGCTGACATCAGGCTCGCTAAGCGGGCCATCCAGATTGAAATCGAAATCAAGCAGATTGGTTTCGGCTTCCGGTTCTGCTGCCGGTTTTGCGGGAGCAGCCGGTGCCGGTGCTGCCAGCTCGGCATCCAGGTCGAAGTCCAGCATATTGGAGGTTTCGGCCGGTTTGGCTGCCACCGTTTCTTCTTCAAACAGTGCCGCACGCAGGGGGTCTTCCGCCGCTTGCGTCGCAGCAACCGGCTCGGGAGCCGGGCTGGCAGCGACAGGCTCGGCAGCACCAAACAATTCCTGATCCAGATCGATCAAACCATCACTGGAGGGTGCGGGTGTTTCTGCAGACACTTCATCAGCAGACAATTGATACAGCGCATTGGTCGGGTCGATACCCAGCCCCATGGCCGCCACCTTGGCCCATGCCTGGCCCTTGCCGTCAGTGCTGACATGGAATTCCCGCGCCAGCTTCTCGAAATTGGCGGTATCCGGACGGGCGGCATAAAGCTCCAACAGTTTCTGCCGCACTTCCTGACGGGACGGATCCTTGGCCAGCGCATCCTTCAGGATTTCCTCAGCCTGCGCATCGCGGCCATAAGCCATATACACTTCAGCCTCGGCTACCGGGTCGACCTCTGCAGCATCGATGGCACCGGATGACTGGGTGAAGTTGGTCATGAAAGAATGACCGCCGCTGACCGAGCTGGGGCCACTACCCACAGCGGAACGACCCAGCACAGCATTGCTGGCCTGAGTGGAAAGCTGCAAGGAGGAACCGGATGCAGCCTTGCGCCGACGGGAGATCAGTACCCCCAAAGCACCTAGCAGACCGACGCCAGCGACACCACCACCAATCAGCGGCAGGTTGTCAATCAGACCATCCAGCCAGGAACGCTCCGGCGGCGGCGGAGGAGGAGGTACTACCGGTTTAGGCGCAACGACAGGCTTGGGCTCTGGCGCGGCCACCGGGGCCGGAGCCACTGCCGGCGAACTGGCAGTGGCATCCACTACAGGAGCCGATGCAGCCGGTACCGCAGCAGCAGCTTGCGATGCAATCGGTTTGCCGCTTTGCAGCGACTTGAGCTGCTGCTCCAGGGCGGCAATACGCGCTTCTGCATCTTTCAGCGACTGCTCACGTGCAGACACCTGTTGTTCCAGCACCGATAGCTTGCCATCCGGCTGCCCACCGGCAGCCTCTGCAGGCACCAGTTTCAGTACATCACCATTCTTGCCCTTGGCTGCTGGCGGCGCTTTGGCAACAGCCGCAGCTGGCGCTGCAGCCGGAGTCTGGGCGGCAGCCGGTGCAGTTGCAGCATCCGCGTGCAGGATGCCATTAACTTGCTCGGTGCTGAGTGACTTGATCTTGCCGGCCGCAGGCACCTTCATGGTGACACCGGCTTTCAGCTTGTTGGGATTGCCATCATTAAACGCATGCGGGTTGGCTTGAACCAGGGCCGCCATGGTTTGTTCAGTCGTGGCACCAGCGGGCTTGATGCGAGCTGCCATGCCACGCAGGGTGGAACCGGAGCGGGTTTGCACCACGCCGGGCGTGACGGCGCGAGCAGCCTTGGCCTGCTTGCCGGCATAGCGACTGGAAAGATTGTCTTCGGCATACTGCGGCATGTCCTGCACGATGGACTTGGCTTGCGGCGCATTATAGCTGGCGGGGTCGAGCAACACTGTGTATTCACGGACGGAGCGGCCAGAACTGGTCTTGGCTTCTACCACAAACCGCAGGTAAGGGTCGTTGATAGGTGTGGCAGAGCTTACCCGGATGACTGCACCGCGTGCAGACGGGACAACATGGAAGCGCAGTGCCGACATGCTGCCGCTGTAATCGACATTCAAGTCCCGGAACGTATCCGGACTGGCCAACCCGATACGAGCCGTTTCCAGCTCGCTTGCGCGCACGCCGGTCAACTCGATATCTGCGTGAAAGGTCTCCCCGAGGTAGGATCGCACATTAATCCTGCCAAGACCGGCCCATACATTTGCCGAACACAGCATGGCTACTGCCAGTACGCTCAGCTTGAATTTTGCCTGATTATTCACAGTCTACCTTCCGGCACTCATTTATCTTGATTTTATTTCGCCTGCTCTACCCGCACAGGCACAAAACTGGCAACTAGTGCCATATTAGGCCCTAGCCAAGCTTTTAGCTAGATAACATAACAAGAAAACCCCGGCTAACCCGGGGCTTTACATTTATTCAAACAGTCCTGCTTTATACAAGGACTCGGCCAGCAGAACGCAGTTGAGTGCAGCACCGACCCGAACATTGTCGGCAGACAGCCAGAAACTGATGGAATTTCCGGTTTTGCGCAAACGGCTAATCCATACACCATCATTACCGGTTGCTTCCATCGGGGTGATGTAACCGCCATGCTGATCTGCCGCAATCAATTGCAGTCCAGCGGCCAACAAACGGTTGCGCACCTGGGCCAGATCAATATCACCGGCCACCTCCAGGCTTACCGACCAGGCATGACCAAAGAATACCGGCACGCGCACACAACTGGCTTCCACCTGCAGTTCAGGCTGCTGCAACAGGCGGCGTATTTCATTAATCAGTGAGCGTTCTTCATCGGAAATACCTTCGGGATCAACATCACCAATCTGCGGCAGCACATTAAAAGCGATTCGCTTGGCAAATACCTTATTTTCAGACTCTCGCTGCGAAAATAATGCCGTGGTCTGCTCGGCCAATTCTTCCAGCGCTTTCTGCCCTGCTCCGGATACTGACTGATAAGTGGCAACCGTCAGACGACGCGGTTGCAATGGCAACAAGGGTTGCAGGGCCATCGCCAGCGGGGTGACGGTGCAATTGGGCGCAGCGACCAGCGCACCAGCTTCCAGCCCTTCAAGCTGGCTGCCATTGACCGAGGGGACCACCAGCGGGACTTCCGTATCCAATCGATAAGCATCGCTGAAATCAATGACGGTCACGCCTGCGGCGCGGGCTTGCGGAACATATTCGCGCGCCACATCGCTGCCTGCCACAAAAATGGCCAGTGCCACATTCTCGAAACCGAATTCATCAAGCTGACGGATGTCCAGTTCCAGATTGCCATACGAAACGGTAGACGCCTCATGTTCCGGGCCATCAACGGCAAACACGCGTTCTGCCGGGAACTGGCGTTCGGCCAGCAGTTCGAGAACAGATTGGCCAACCAGGCCAGCGGCACCTACTACAGCAAGCTGCATCATCCGAATAAATCCTTACATTCCTGAAAAGGCTGATATTACCTCAGCCAATAGCAAAGGGCGCATGAAGCGCCCTTTGCAGTGTAGTCGACAACGGCAAGTTACCGTCTGAAAAAAAGCGTTGTGACTATTTTAACCCGAATCAGCGTTCGATGAGGATACGCAACATGCGGCGCAGCGGTTCGGCCGCGCCCCACAGCAGCTGGTCACCAATCACGAAAGCGGACAGGTATTCGCCACCCATGTTCAGTTTGCGCACGCGACCCACACCCACTTCCAGGCCACCGGTGATGGCAGCCGGAGTCAGTTCCTTGACGCTGATTTCGCGGTCGTTCGGCACCCACTTCACCCAATCGTTGCCGGACTTGATGATGGCTTCGATTTTTTCCAGCGGCAGGTCTTTTTTCAGCTTCACAGTCAGCGCCAGGCTATGGCAACGCATGGCACCGATACGTACGCACAGGCCATCCACCGGGATGACGGCTTCGTTACCCAGAATCTTGTTGACCTCGGCCTGGCCCTTCCATTCTTCCTTGGACTGACCGTTGTCCAGCTGCTTGTCGATCCACGGGATCAGACCTCCAGCCAGCGGGGCGCCGAAGAATTCGGTCGGCACATCTTCGCGGATGGCGGCAGCCACTTTGCGGTCGATTTCCAGAATGGCAGACGACGGGGTAGCCAGTTCGTCAGCCACGGCAGCGTGCACCACGCCCATGCCCTTGATCAGTTCGCGCATGTGGTTGGCACCACCGCCGGAGGCTGCCTGGTAGGTCATGGAGGAAACCCACTCCACCAAACCTTCACGGAACAGGCCACCCATACCCATCAGCATGATGGAGTTGGTACAGTTGCCGCCGATGTAGTCCTTCACGCCCTTGGCCAGTGCACTGTCAATCACGTTGCGGTTGACCGGGTCCAGCACGATGACGGCATCGTCAGCCATGCGCAGGGTGGAAGCCGCGTCGATCCAGTAGCCAGTCCAGCCGGCGGCACGCAGTTTCGGATAGATGTCGCTGGTGTAGTCTCCGCCCTGACAGGTGACAATGGCGTCCATGGCCTTCAGTTCGTCGATGTTCTTGGCGTCTTTCAGCGCCGGTACATCACGGCCGATGTCCGGGCCTTTGCCACCGACATTGGAAGTGGTGAAGAACACCGGTTCGTTGATGACAGCGAAATCGTTCTCTTCACGCATACGTTGCATCAGCACGGAACCAACCATGCCACGCCAGCCTACAAAGCCTACTTTCACGGGTTTCTCCTGGGATCTGTCTCTAAAGTTGCGATTGGCCCGTTAACGCAAGCGCCAGCGGGCCAAGTATTTTTATTACCCCATTGTGCAGCGCGATAGCGCAGGTGGCAATGGGGTCAACCCTATCAGGGTGAAGTTTTTTTACAGCGCTGCCACCACTGCGTCACCCATGCCGGAGCAGCTGACTTTCTGGCAGCCTGCCTCGAAGATGTCGCCGGTACGGTAGCCCTGGGCCAATACCTTCTTGACCGCATTTTCCACGCGCTGGGCGGCTTCTTCCTGGGCAAAGGTGTAGCGCAGCATCATGGCGGCAGACAGGATGGTGGCCAGCGGGTTGGCCAGGTTCTTGCCGGCGATGTCCGGTGCGGAACCATGCGAAGGCTCGTACAAGCCCTTGTTGTTCTGGTCCAGCGAAGCCGACGGCAACATGCCGATGGAGCCGGTGAGCATGGAGGCTTCGTCGGACAGGATGTCGCCAAAGATATTGCCGGTCACCATCACGTCAAACTGCTTGGGGTTGCGCACCAGCTGCATGGCGGCGTTGTCCACATACATGTGGCTCAGCTCTACCTGTGGGTATTCGCGCGCCACGTCGATCATGATTTCTTTCCAGAACTCGGTGGTTTCCAGCACATTGGCCTTGTCTACCGAACACAACTTCTTGTTGCGCTTCATGGCAATGCCAAAGGCAACGTGGGCGATGCGGCGCACTTCGCTTTCGCTGTAGCACATGGTGTTGAAGGCTTCGCGCTCGCCCTGCTCGTTCACACCCATGCCGCGCGGCTGACCGAAGTAGATGTCACCGGTGAGTTCGCGCACGATCATGATGTCCAGGCCCGACACCACTTCCGGCTTCAGGGTGGAGGCATTGGCCAGTTCCGGGTACAGGATGGCCGGACGCAGGTTGGCAAACAGGTTCAGGTCCTTGCGGATGGCCAGCAGGCCACGCTCGGGACGCAGCGGGCGATCCAGCGTGTCGTATTGCGGGCCGCCAACCGCACCCAGCAACACGGCGTCGGCGGCACGACACAGCTTCTGGGTGAATTCCGGATACGGCACGCCATAGGCGTCGTAGCCGGCACCGCCCAGCGGGGCTTCTTCCAGCTCGATCGGCAGGCCGTCCTGACGCAGTACATCCAGCACACGACGTGCCTGAGCAATGATTTCCGGACCAATGCCGTCACCCGGCAATACGGCGATTTTCATGATTTATCCTTTGATTTCGGTATTTGCTTGTTTTTGAATTGTTTACGCCGCCCACAGCACAATCACGTCGACGGTAAAGCTACCGTCAGCCTCGATGGCGTAGTAGTCGCGTACTTCCTGGCCAACAGACTGCTGTAACAGGCGAATGGCCTCGCGCAGGGTTTGTGGCGTGCGCATGCGCTCCACCCACACGCCAAATTCAAGTCGCAGCTTTTGCCGCATCACCTGCTGCACTTGCCAGCCGGTAGCAGTCAAGGCGGCCAGCCATTCAGCCATGGCGTAGTTGTGGACATGGCTGGTATCGCGCAGTACTTCAACCGCTTGCAGATAGGTATCCAACAGGGGTTGGCCGGGCGACATCACGTCGATGAAGGCAAGTTTGCCACCGGGCTTGAGCACCCGGCGCGCTTCACGCAGCGCCAGACCCAGATCACCCCAATGGTGGGCGGAATAGCGGCTGAACACGAAGTCGAATTCGCCATCGGCAAATGGCAGTTGCTCAGCCGCGCCCTGCTGTGTGGTGAGCGTGCCGAGGCCACGCGACGCCGCCTCGTCCGCCACCACTTGCAGCATGCTGGCCGACAAGTCGTAAGCCACCACGCCGGCGGCGTGCTCAGCCACCTGAAAGCTGACATGGCCGGCACCGCAGCCCAGGTCCAGCACCCGCGCCGCGCCATGCTCACGCACGGCTTGCTGTAGCTGGGCAAACTCGGCCCCTTGGGCGTGTACCTGGCTGTGCAGGTAGGCGGCCGCCTGGGCACCAAATTGTTGCTGGACGTGTTCTGCGTGTGCGCTCTGGCTCATGTCATTCTCCGGTTCAGGCCTGATGGAACAACCAGGGTTGCGACTGACGACGTGCCGCTTCGTAGGACTTGATTTCTTCCGCGTGCTGCAAGGTGAGGCCGATTTCATCCAGACCACCCAGCAGGCAGTGCTTGCGGTGCTCGGTGATGTCAAAGGCAAACGACTGGCCGGACGGGGTGGTGATGGTCTGCGCTTGCAGATCCACCGTCAGGCGGTAGCCTTCGCTGGCTTCGCATTCGCGGAACAGCTGGTCCACCACTTCAGCCGGCTGCACGATAGGCAACAGGCCGTTCTTGTAGCAGTTGTTGAAGAAGATGTCGGCAAAGCTGGGGGCGATCACCACGCGGAAGCCTTGGTCGTCCAGCGCCCACGGTGCGTGCTCGCGACTGGAACCACAGCCGAAGTTTTCCCGTGCCAACAGCACTTGCGCACCGGCATAGCGCGGGAAGTTGAGCACGAAGTCCGGATTGAGCGGACGCACGCTGTTGTCCATGCCCGGCTCACCGTGGTCCAGATAACGCCATTCATCGAACAGGTTGGGGCCAAAGCCAGAACGCTTGATCGACTTGAGAAACTGCTTGGGGATGATCGCGTCGGTATCGACATTGGCACGATCAAGCGGGCACACCAGCCCGTCCAGTTTATTGAATGCTTTCATGAGATTCTTTCCGCTGCATGCCGCCCTTATTGGGCAGCGTGTTCGATGGCCTGTCCGGCCTTCTGAATGCCGTGGCCGACAGCCTGGCCGCCTTGTTTGAGGTCTTCACCCACGCCGTGCACGGTATTGCAGGCAGACAGCAGGATGGTCACAAACAGGCTGAGTGCAATTTTTTTCATGGATGAATTCCTTTCGCAGAATTAAAGCTGACGGATGTCAACAAAATGGCCGGTCACGCCCGCCGCAGCTGCCATGGCCGGGCTGACCAGATGGGTACGTCCACCCTGCCCCTGACGGCCTTCGAAGTTGCGGTTGGAGGTGGAAGCGCAACGCTCGCCCGGTTGCAGACGGTCGGCATTCATGGCCAGACACATGGAGCAACCCGGCTCGCGCCATTCGAAACCTGCCGCGATGAAAATCTTGTCCAGCCCTTCGGCCTCGGCCTGCGCCTTCACCAGACCGGAACCCGGCACCACCAGCACTTGCTTCACGCTGGCAGCCTTGGTACGACCACGCGCCACTGCAGCAGCTTCACGCAGGTCTTCGATGCGGGAATTGGTACAGGAGCCGATAAACACAATGTCGACCGGGATGTCTTTCACCGGGGTATTGGCAGTCAGACCCATATAGGCCAGCGCGCGTTCAATACTGCCCTTCTTGACCGGGTCGGTTTCGGCAGCCGGGTCCGGTACGATGCCGTCGATATCGGTCACCATTTCCGGGGAAGTACCCCAGGTCACTTGCGGCTTGATGTCGCTGGCTTCCAGCTCTACCACGGCGTCAAAATGCGCGCCCTCGTCAGAATGCAGGGTGTTCCAGTAAGCCACGGCCGCGTCCCACTGTGCGCCGGTGGGCGCAAACGGGCGGCCCTTGACGTAGTCGATGGTTTTTTCGTCCACCGCCACCATGCCGGAGCGGGCACCGGCTTCGATAGCCATATTGCACAAGGTCATGCGGCCTTCCATCGACAGGCTGCGAATGGCCTCGCCACCGAACTCGATGGCATAGCCGGTACCGCCGGCAGTGCCGATTTTTCCAATAATCGCCAGCGCCACGTCCTTGCCGGTAATACCAGCAGGCAGCGGGCCATTCACCTTCACCAGCATGTTCTTGGACTTTTTGGCAACCAGGCACTGGGTGGCCATCACGTGCTCCACTTCCGAAGTGCCGATGCCATGTGCCAGCGCACCGAAGGCACCATGGGTGGAGGTGTGGCTGTCACCGCAAACCACGGTCATGCCCGGCAGGGTGGCGCCCTGTTCCGGCCCCATCACATGCACAATACCCTGCCCCTTGTCCTTGAACGGGAAGTAAGCCAGCGCGCCGAAGGACTTGATGTTGGCGTCCAGAGTTTCTACTTGCTGGCGGGAGATCGGGTCCTTGATGCCTTCGTCCCAGTGATCGGTCGGGGTGTTGTGGTCGGCGGTGGAAACCACCGAATCCACACGCCACAGGCCGCGGCCAGCCAGTTTCAGGCCTTCAAAGGCTTGCGGACTGGTCACTTCGTGCACCAGATGGCGGTCGATATAAAGAAGAACCGTGCCGTCGGCCTCTTCCCGCACTACATGGCTGGACCAGAGCTTGTCGTAAAGAGTTTGTGCTGTCATGGCTTCCTGCTCGTGAAATGGCGGTTGCAACACCGCCGGTTTGCCGGATACAAGGCAGCCATTCTGTCACGCTGATCATTACCGCCACAAGGCTGTCCTGCTTGCCCTGGCCGTGGTGCGCTACAGAAATCGGCTGCTGTTGGCACACATCATCGCGCAGCTTTTTTCCTAGTACAAGATAAGCATTTATACTAGTACTATAACTACTACGCTAAAGCAGAAACCCGGACAGGAGCCTTCATGAGTCAGCCCAAGATCACCAGCCCGCTGGGCGAATTCATCCGTGCCCATCGTGAACGGGTCAGCCCGCAACAGGCCGGCTTGCCAGCGGGCAGCCGACGCCGTGCCAAGGGCTTGCGGCGCGAGGAAGTGGCCGCCCTGTGTGGCATCAGCCCCACCTGGCTGACCTGGATCGAACAGGGCCGCAGCCAGTCGGTATCCGCGCCCACCCTGTCACGTCTGGCCGATGCCCTGCTGCTGACCCATGCCGAGCGCGATTACCTGTTCAAGCTGGCCGGACTGAAAAACCCACAGGACCGGCCTGTCGAACGCAACCCGCAATCACGCCAGGCCTTGCGTGACGCGGTAGATGTCATCGGTGCACCGGCATATGTACTAGATGCCAACTGGGACGCGCTGGCCTGGAATACGCTGGCGGCGGAACTATTCAGTGGCTGGCTGGATCAGCCACTGGCACGACACAATCTGCTGGATTTCATGTTTTTGCGCAGCGAGTCACGCCAACTAGTGGAAGACTGGCCGGTGCGGGCGCGGCGCATGGTGGCAGAGTTTCGCGCCGATGCAGGCGAGCGCCTGGAGGAAAACAGCATCCGGCAATGGGTGGACACCCTGCGCCAGGGCAGTGTGGAATTCGATACCTTGTGGCAGCAGCATGACGTGCAAGGCCGCGAAGGCGGCGAGCGCGCCTTCAATCACCCGCAGCGCGGCCGCCTGGTGTATCAGCAGCTGACGTTGAATCTGGCTGCAGCACCGGAACTCAAGCTGATCATGCTGCTGTAGGTTTGACGCAGGGTTCCGGCCGCAACCAGCGCTGCGGCCACTACCGACATGCCAAACGTTGGCAACATGCCGCCATGCGGCCACAACAAACCGCCGACCAGACCACCGGAACTGCCGCCCACACCAAACGAAGCAATGATATACAAGCCCTGCGCCCGGCCCTGATGCTGCTGGGCAAACAAGCGCTGAATCAGCCCCACCGAAGTGGCATGGTGCAGACCGAAGGTCAGCGCATGCATGCTTTGCGCCAGCACCGCCAGCACCGGCTGCTCCACCGCACAGGCAATCAGCACAAAGCGCAATACAGCGGTCAAGAGCGAGGCCAGAGAAAAGCGCCCCATGATGCGCGACATCAGCAAGAACACCAGGATTTCACTGATCACCCCCACCGACCACAACAAGCCGATGGCACCCTTGTCATAACCGGCATGGCGCAGGCCGATGGAATAAAAAGTATAATAAGGCCCATGGGCGTAAGCCATCAGGAAACAACAGGCAAACAAAGCCAGTACGCGCGGCTGGCGCAAGGTCTGCCAGATCGGCCCGGCCGCTTGATGTTGACGGGGATTGCTGACATCCGGCACAAACCAGCCGGCCAGCACGATGAATGCCAGCAGCAGCAAGGCCCATGGCAGATTGACCAGATGAATCAGGTCCAGCACATAACCGCCCACCATGGACAGGCAGACAAAACCAATCGACCCCCATACCCGCACCCGGCTGTACCTGCCCGGCTGGGCGCGCGTGAGGTAGGCCGTACTGGCTTCCACCAGCGGCAAGGCCCCGGCCCAAAAGAAATGCGATACCGCCAGACTGGTGAAAATCCACCAGAAACCATGGCCCAGCCCCACCAGCGCAAACGCCAGTGCCGAACACAAGGAGGTACTGATGATAATGGCCCGCCGCCGCCCTTGACGGTCTGCCAGCCAACCCCAGAAACCGGGAGCCACAATACGCGCCAGCGTGGACAGTGCCATCAGCACGGAAATTTGCAGTGCAGAAAAGGACAGCGATTCCAGATACAAGCCCCAGAAGGGGCCGAACAAACCCTGAAAGGCGAAATAGGCAAAATAGAACAGCGCAAAAGGACGCAGGGAGGGCGCAGCAACAGCAGATGAGGCAGACATCAATACACAATCAGACAAGGGCTGCCACCGTCCGGCATCTGGAACGGTGGCATGGTCATTACAGGGAGCCCTTGAAGCGTGAGATGTCACGCCGGGCCTTTTTGGTGGGGCGGCCTTCGCCATGGGGAAAGCTGGCGTGTTCGGCCTTCAGCAGCAACATGCGCTCTTCGCGCTCAGCCTTGCCCGCTTCATCTTCCTGATACATCAGCACCGCCTCCTTGGCCGGACGACGCTGGGTGGCCAGTTGCAGCACGGTAATCCGGTATTCCAGCTGGTTGATGCGCAGCAACAGTTCGTCACCCTCGCGCACAATGCGCGAAGCCTTCACCCGCTCGCTATTCACCAGCACCCGGCCCAGTTCCAGCGCCTCGTGCGCCAGCTGGCGCGTCTTGTAAAAACGCGCAGCCCACAGCCATTTGTCCAGCCGCACCTTGCTGTCGTCTTCGTCCTGCTCGCGTTGGCGGCTCATGCAGCCACCGTCCAGTCAGCACTTACCACACCGTCCAGCTGCAAGTGCAGCACATCGCCAGCATACAAGGCTGCGACACCTTGTGGCGTGCCGGTGTAGATCAGATCACCAGCCGTCAGGCCGTAAGTCTGCGACAGATAATGGATGATGGTGGCCAGCGGATACAGCATCAGTCTGGTATCACCTTGCTGACGGGTTTCGCCATTCACCAGCAGGCTAAAGCTGAAGGGCTGGCTGACATCCACAGTGGAAACGGCGACAAAGTCGGACACACAAGCCGCATGAGGAAAACCCTTGGCCTTGGTCCAGGGCTTGCCGCCTTTCTTCGCCTCGCTTTGCACATCACGCGCGGTCAGATCCAGGCCTATGCCCACACCCGCAATGTGAGACAACGCATCGGAAGCAGCAATGTCAGAACCACCCTTGCCGATCAGCAGCACCAGCTCGCACTCATGGTGCACATCAGCAGAATAGGCAGGCAAACACATGGGCTGCCCGCTCAAGGTAAGCGCGGAAGTCGGCTTGAGGAACACCAGCGGCTCTTCTTCCAGTTGATTGCCCAATTCGGCCACATGTGCCGCGTAATTGCGGCCAATGCAGAAAATATTGCTGACTTGCTGCGCTGCGCCATCCAGCATGACAACGGCCATGATGCACTCCTTACAGTTCAAGCGCTCAATTATCCCAGATGTGACATGCTTGCGGGAGCTGATTAATGATTATACGTATGTCATCACAAGAGCATTTCCTGCTACCATGCCGGCCGCCATGACTGAAGCGGTGGCCTGTCCATGACATACGCCCAGAACAGGCTGTGGTATTGGGTTAAGGACATGGACATGAATTGTGCGTTGCCGCAACAGCCCGACACCCAGCATGGATTTTTTCATGTCGGCTTACCGCCAGCCGGTGAAATTGTCATACAGTCCTGTTACAGTCAGCGAGTACCCCGGCGGTGGCAACACCACCAGGCCACCCGGGCAGCACGTATCCACCCACCTCTCACGGCACGTTAAGGAGATGTACCTTGACTCAGGACACGACCGCTTCTCTGGAGAGTTTCTTCTCCAGCCTCTCCGAGGCCAACCAGCAGTGGATGCAGCAGTTTGTCAATTCGATGACCGCAGGCATGCCGCTGGACGCAGCAGCCAATCCCATTTCCGGCGCCTGGAACCAGATGGTGAGCAACACCAACCAGATGCTGGCCATGCAAACCAATCTTTACCAGCAGCAAATGAACATGTGGCTGCAATTCCTTGGCCAGAAACCGGCCGAGGCCGCCGCAGCGCCTGCCGCCAGCAGTGATCGCCGTTTTGCCGCACCGGAATGGAACGAGCACCCGTTCTACAGCTTCCTGAAACAAAGCTATCTGCAAACATCGAAGTGGATGACAGAGCTGGTTGACCAGTCGCAACTGGAAGACGAGTCCAAGGAAAAACTGGCATTTGCCACCCGCCAGTATCTGGATGCCATGGCACCGACCAACTTCATGCTGACCAACCCCGAAGTCATCAAGCGGGCGCTGGAAACCAAGGGCGAAAGCCTGGTGGAAGGCATGAAGAACATGGCCGAGGACATCCAGAAAGGCCATATCTCGATGTCGGACGAAAGCAAGTTCGAGATCGGCAAGAACATCGCCACTACACCGGGCGAGGTGGTTTTCCGTAACGAGCTGATCGAACTGATCCAGTACACCCCGACCACCACCGAGGTATACGAAAAGCCGCTGCTCATCGTTCCGCCCTGCATCAACAAGTACTACCTGATGGACTTGCAGCCGGACAACTCCATGGTGCGCCACTTCGTCGCCCAGGGTTACAAGGTATTCCTGATCAGCTGGCGTTCGGCTGTCCCGGAAATGAAGCATTTCACCTGGGAAAGCTATATCGAAAAAGGCGTGATTGCCGCAGCCGAAACCGTCAAGAAAATCACCAAGCAACCCAGCATGAATGCCCTGGGCTTCTGCGTCGGC
This sequence comes from Aquitalea sp. LB_tupeE, assembly GCF_013391415.1. Lineage (GTDB taxonomy): Bacteria > Pseudomonadota > Gammaproteobacteria > Burkholderiales > Chromobacteriaceae > Aquitalea. The sequence goes on along the minus strand of NZ_JACAXB010000028.1, from coordinate 28,760 downwards.
GGCGTCATCCTCAACACCTCCTTGTGTGTGATGCAGGCCAAGGGCATCAAGCTGATCGACAGCGCCACCTTTATGACCTCGCTGGTTGATCATGCCGATCCGGGTGAAATCAAGGTCTTCATCGACGAAAACCTGGTGGCCAGCCGCGAAGCCAAGCTGGCCAGTGGCGGCATTGTCAGCGGCAAGGAAATCGGCCGTACCTTTGCCAGCCTGCGCGCCAACGATCTGGTATGGAACTACGTGGTCAACAACTACCTGCTGGGCAAGACGCCGGCACCGTTTGACCTCCTGTACTGGAACAACGATGCCGTCGATCTGCCGTTGCCGATGCACACTTTCTTCCTGCGCCAGTTCTACCTGAACAATGCGCTGGTGAAGAAAAACGCCATCACCCTGTGTGATGTTCCCATCGACATCAGCAAGCTGGACATCCCGCTGTATGTATTTGCCGCCCGTGAAGACCACATCGTGCCGTGGAAATCGGCCTTCTCCGGCATCAAGTACATGACTGGCGCACCGTCGCGCCGCTTCGTGCTGGGCGCTTCCGGCCACATTGCCGGCTCCATCAACCCGGTCACCAAGGACAAGCGCAACTACTGGGTGAATGAAAACCTGGTGGACGACCCGGAAGTCTGGCTCGAAGGCGCAGAAAGCCGTCCGGGCAGCTGGTGGAAGGACTGGGACAGCTGGTTGGCCCCGCAATCCGGCAAAAAGATTGCCGCGCCCAAAGTGGCTGGCAGCAAGGAGTTCCCGGCGCTGGTAGCCGCACCTGGCACTTATGTCCTGGCCAAAGCCATGCCCAGCACGGTAGCCAGCCTGCAATAATCTTCCGATGCCCGGCACACGCATGCCGGGCACATGCTCCTGACAGGGGCCCCCACCGCAGAACCATAACGGAGAGTTAGCTATGCAAGAAATCGTGATTGTTGCCGCCCTGCGTACCGCTGTAGGCAGCTTTGGTGGTGCACTGTCCAAAGTTCCGGCCCCCGAACTGGGCGCCACCGTCATCAAGGGCCTGCTGGCCCAGACCGGCGTAAAGCCGGAAGACGTGAGTGAAGTGATTCTGGGTCAGGTACTGACCGCAGGTGTCGGCCAGAACCCGGCCCGCCAGGCCTTGCTCAAGGCCGGCCTGCCGATCACCACCCCGGCCACTACCCTGAACGTGGTATGCGGCTCCGGCCTGCGTGCAGTTCATCTGGCAGCCCAGGCCATTGCCAATGGCGATGCTGAAATCGTGATTGCCGGCGGCCAGGAAAACATGTCGCTGTCCCCGCATATCCTGCCGGGTTCGCGTGACGGCTTCCGCATGGGCAATGCCCAGCTGGTGGACACCATGGTGGCCGACGGCCTGACCGATGTGTACAACCAGTACCACATGGGCATTACTGCGGAAAACGTGGCAGAAAAATACGGCATCAGCCGTGAAGAACAGGATGCGCTGGCTCTGGCATCGCAAAACCGTGCCGAAGCTGCCCAGAAAGCAGGCAAGTTCAAGGACGAAATCGTTCCGGTGCTGGTGCCGCAACGCAAGGGCGACCCGGTTGCCGTTGATGCCGACGAATACATCAAGGCCGGCACCACGGCCGAAACCCTGGCCAAGCTGCGTCCGGCCTTCAAGAAAGACGGCACCGTGACCGCCGGCAATGCCTCGGGCATTAACGATGGAGCCGCTGCCGTGATGCTGATGACCGCTGCCAAGGCAGATCAACTGGGCCTGAAGCCGCTGGCTGTGATTCGTGGTTACTCCCTCACCGGCTGCGCTCCGGAAATCATGGGTATCGGCCCGGTTGCCGCCACCCGCAAGGCCGTGGAAAAAGCGGGCTGGACCGTGGAAGAGCTGGATCTGGTGGAAGCCAACGAAGCTTTTGCCGCCCAGGCCCTGGGTGTGGCACGCGAGTTGGGTTGGTCTGCCGACAAGGTCAACGTCAACGGTGGTGCCATTGCCCTGGGTCACCCGATTGGCGCATCCGGCTGCCGTGTACTGGTTACCCTGCTGCACGAAATGCAGCGTCGCGATGCTAAGAAGGGCCTGGCTACGCTGTGTATCGGTGGTGGCATGGGCGTGGCGCTGGCAGTGGAACGTCGCTAAGCAAGCACCCAGTGCTGACAACAAAACCGGGCCATGGCCCGGTTTTTTATTGGCACAAAAAAAGCCCCGGCATACTGGCCGGGGCAGCTTCGGTCAACCGCCCTGCTGGCTGGCCGAGGTGGAGACAAGACACCAAACAGCGGCTGGATCAGATCGCATGTTCGGCATGGTTTCAGGATAGCTGGTGAAAAATTCTTTCCCAGTCTGAATAGTGGCACTTAGTCCAGTTGCAATGGCGGCAATCCGTTTTGAGCCCGAGCGCGATTACAGGCTTCTTCATACACACCAATGCTGGCACGCGCGCCGAACTCACGACACGGCGAAGGGCGGTCGCTGTAAATGCCACAGCTGACCGACTCACCAACCTTGCCAACCAGGGCAATGCAGCGCGGACGCGCATAGTCGGTTCCACGCATGCGCATGATGGTGGAAGTCTCCTCATCGGCCAGGCGAGCCGGCACACGCCCTCCCGGCTCGGTGTCCAGTTCGGAATAGTGAAAACTCACGCGAAAGGCTGCACAGCAGGCACCGCAGCGCTGGCAGATGTTTTGCTCGGCTTGGGTCATATGAAAAACCAGGGATTCAAGTCGGCACAGTATGCCTGTAAGCTGGCTGAATTTCAGCCGTCATGCGAGCCCCCATGCCCTCTGCACTGAGCCGTTTTTGCCCCGGCAGCCATTGGCCCGACTATCAAGGTGGCAGCCTGCTCAACCTGATGACCAGCCTGAGCCATGAGCTTGGCGGGCCGCAGAGCGGACATGCCAGATTATCTAAACCCTGGCTGTCAGGCATCGGCCAGCACAAGCATGTGGTTCTGGTGCTCATCGACGGGCTGGGCGAGCAGCAATTGCGCACGCTTGGCCCCGACAGCGTGCTGCAACGCAAGCAGTGCACGACCTTGAGCAGCGTGTTTCCGGCAACCACGGCTGCCGCCATCACCACACTGCTGACCGGCCAGCCACCCGCCAGCCACGGCTTGATTGGCTGGCATCTGCATTGCCAGACAATACCGGACAGACAGGAGCACATTGTTGCCCCATTGCCCATGTCGGTACGCTACCCGGATGACAGCACACTGCTACCGGAGCAACTGGCCGGGCAGTTACTGGTCTGCCCGCCTTTGCTACCACGACTTGGCCGGTCCGCACACATTCTGCAACCGCAGTACATCGCCGATTCACCCTATAGCCTGCACCATGCAGGAAGCGTGCAACGCACCGGCTATCGAGATATCGATGATGCGTTTGCACAGCTGGCGAGCTGCCTGCAGCAGAGTGATGTGCCCGCGTTCCATTATCTTTACCTGCCTCAGCTTGACAGCCTGATGCATCGCCAGGGCTGTCACTCCCCTGCCGTGCATTCTCTGTTTGACCAGCTGGATACGGCCTTCGCCCAGCTGGTGGACGTGGCGGAGCAGACAGACACTGCCATCATGGTCACCGCCGATCATGGGTTTATCGACACACCGCGCACGCGCATGATCAGCCTGGACCAGGACTTCCCCGCGCTATATGCCATGCTGGCACAACCATTGTCCGGCGAGCGCCGGGCCGTGTTCTGTCATGTCAAACCGGGGCTGAAAAACGATTTCATGCATGATGCGCAACAACTGCTAGGAGAGGCCTGCTGGGTGCTGGACAGCAATCTGTTGCTGGAAAATGGCGCATTTGGCCCCGGCGAAGCACATCCTCAACTGGCCAGCCGTTGCGGTGATGTCACCCTGCTGGCACGCGAGGACTGGAGTATCCGCGACACCCTGTCCTGGGAAAAACCGCTGCACCTGCCAGGCCAGCATGGCGGGGTAAGCACCGCAGAAATGAAGGTGCCGCTGGTCCTGCACCTCCCCCGGAAGAGCTAGGCCGGCTTCCTCTTGCGACGGATACCTTGCTGCATGACATGCACAGCACAATGCATGCATGACAGCGAACAAATTCCCACTGGTTTACGCCTGTTCCGGCTGCTCCAGCGCCGCGCAGATGGCAAACGACCTTGCCTTGCGGCTGGATCGTGAAGGTCTGGCTGAAATGTCGTGTATTGCCGGCGTGGGCGGTGGCGTCCCTGGTCTGGTGAAACTGGCTCAGTCGGGCCGCCCCATTCTGGCACTGGATGGCTGTCGCCTCTCCTGTGTCCAGGCTTGCCTGAGTCAGGCTGGGGTTCAGGCAAACCGGGTTTTGCTGCTGTCAGACCAAGGAGTGGTCAAGTACAAGCATCAGCCTTATGCCGTCAGCCAGGCCGAGGAAATCTGGCCACGCGTCAAGCTCAGTGCCGAGGTGCTGGCCACCGGCCAATCAGAATAAGCCGCCATGCATCTGTTGCTGCTGCAATTCTGCCAGCTCATCGGCAAACTGCTGCTCCAGCTCTTGCACCTGCTGGCGCTGGACCTGCACCGGCATCAACACCCGGGAGATGGGTTGCAACTGCCCCAGCACCACCTGCTCGAACCGCAAGGCGGTAACGTCATCCGCATCCTGGCGTTCATGTAATACACCCATGCGGTTCAGGTAGATGGTTTGTGCTTCGAGGTGAAAAAACCGCGCGGGCTGCTCCAGTACTTCGCAGACCACATCCAGAATACCTTCCAGTTCGGCAAGCCGGGCCAAGGGCTGCAATTGCTGCTGTATTTCCGATTCACGCCGACGCAGGATTTCGGCATCCTCCGGTGACAGCTTGGCCATGCTGTCCGCACCACCGGTCGCATCAATCACCACCCTGCCCGCATGCCCGAAAGTAGCCAGCTTCAACTGGATTTTGTCCAGTTCGGTCTGCAAATCCAGCCGCATTTGCTGCAGTAATTTGATACGCCTGTCGATCACGGCTACCAGCACAGCCAGGCCACGGCGACGCGCACTCTGCAGCAGGTCTTCGGGCGAGGCAGACGGTTCGATCAGCCGATGCTGGTCGAAACTGACAATCTGCTGGGCGACATCGCTGCGGATTTCGCCATTGTGCTCCACCATGCCAAAGCGCATGCTTTCACTCCGGCTCATGCTGAGGATGGCCCAGGCCTGGTCGCCCTGGCTGGCGGACAGGAAAAATGACTGCAAGGGCTCGCTGCTTTTCAAACAAAGCAGCAGGCTGAGCGGGCTGGAAAACAGCAGGCCCAGACGGCGGTCGGTACTGAAACTGCGCAAAGACAGTTCAAGCGGATCAATCTGCTGCCAGGGTAGTCCGGCGAGATAGTCCAGCGTCAGCCTGATACCCGGCAACAGGCGTTGCTGATACCCGGGCAACAAGCGCAAACGCCCGTCACAGCCGTCTATCACCATCTCGATGGCATGCAAGGCAGCTGCCTTTTCTTGCTGGGATGCCTTGTCCAGCCCAAGTTTTTGCCACAACCAGCCCAGCATCGCTCAAGTCTCCTTCAAACGGGTAAGCCGCACTGCCTGATCAATACAGGAGTGTGACAGGATCACTGTCAGGCTGGCATCTGCTGCAAAATGTTCTGCAACACAGCGACAGTCTGCGAGGCAGACACGACAGGCAGGACATGCGTTCCGCCGTCGATGGTGAACAATGGTGCCTTCAGCGAACAGGCCAGCCGTTGGCCGATGGGCAAGGGAAAGATTTCATCCTGAGTCCCCCACACTACTGCGGCCGGCATGGCCAGCGGCTGGCTGAGACGCTCGACATGTGCCTGCTGGCCGGTGGCCAGCTCCTGCATCAGTGCACGCAACTGGGGTGCGCGGTGCCGGTAATAAAACGCCCATACATCCTGCAGTAAAAACCGTGGGGCCCTTGCCAGTGGACTCCCCACCAGCGCCATCATGCGCGCCAATGCTTGCACATCACTGGGCACAAACAGTTGTTCTGCAGACTTTACCGCTGCCCGGTCAAGCAGGTCTTGCTGATCATCAGGGGTGTAGACCATGCCTGGCGAGGCCATGATCACCAATTGCGAAATCTTTTCCGGCATGCGCCGGGCCAGTTCCAAGGCAACGAAACCACCGTAAGACAAGCCCACCAGTTGTACCTTGTCCGCAACACGGGCACGGATCAGCACTTCCAGAGCATCCGCCTGTGCCTGTAGCGCAGGTACTGCTGATGCATGACTGCGACCGAACCAGAGCAAGTCAGGCACCAGCACCTGATGCTGTTTTGCCAATGCCGCCATCACCCGCCCCCAACTGGTAGGGCCATCCCCGCCAAAGCCGTGGATCAGCATGACTGCGGGGCCGGCCCCCCCTTCCAGATAGGCCAGTTCGCCTGCAGGCAGGGCCAGTCGGCGTTGCCGGAAGCCGGACCAGCGCAAACCACCGCGCAACAGTCGCTGTCCACATGCAGAGGGATAAGCGCACAACAAGACGAGGCCAGACAGCCCGATGAGCAAACAGATCAGTAACAGGTTCATGTTCTTGATGATGTCATGGTGGACGGACAAATCCAAGTCGTATCGTGCAATGCACAACGGCGACCATCAGTCGCCGTTGCACTCCACTTCCCAAATCTTGCCGGAAGGGATCAGAACATCTCGTCATCGCGCAGATAGCGCCACTGGCCGGTAGGCAGATTGCCCAGCTTGATGGTGCCGATACGGATACGCTTGAGGCCTACCACGCGCAGACCAACCAGCTCGCACATGCGACGGATCTGGCGCTTTTTGCCTTCGCGCAGCACAAAGCGCAACTGGTCTTCATTCTGCCAGACCACTTCTGCCGGTTTGAGTGCTTCGCCATCCAGCGACAGGCCATGGTTGAGCAAAGCCAGGCCGCGCTCACTCAATTCACCTGTCACCCGGACCAGATATTCTTTCTCGACCGTAGAATTTTCCCCAATGACGTGCTTGGCCACCCGCCCATCCTGGGTCAGGATCAACAAGCCCACCGAGTCGATGTCCAGCCGCCCGGCCGGTGCCAGGCCGCGCAGATGTGCCGGTATAAAGCGCTTCTTGCTGGGGTCCTCCGACCAGTGATTTTCCGGCTTGACCAGCGTCACAGCAGGCAAATAGCCTTTTTCGGCCTGGCCGGACACATAACCCACCGGCTTGTTGAGCAAAATGGTCACGCGTGACGATTGGGCATCCTGTGCCTTCTTCAGCACTTCAATGGTGTTGTGCGGCAGCACCTTCTGGCCAAGCACGGCAACTTCGCCATCTACTTTGACCCAGCCTTGTTCGATATAGCTGTCCGCCTCGCGACGGGAGCAAATACCCAGTTCGGCCATCCGCTTGGAAAGGCGTACGGGTTCCATGTAAAGCATCCTGTAATAAAAAAAGCGGGTAGCACCGGTTGCGCACTGCCAGTGCAAAATTATCCTGGGCAGCGCGTCACCACCGGCACAGCCGCTGTTGATCTGGCGCTATTGTAGGGGATAGACCGCAGGCTGACCATGTTTACCACCGCCGGGCAGCCACGGAAGAGCTATTTGATGATCGGGACAAGAAAGAAAAACCGAAAGACGGACAAGAAAATGCCCGGTGAAACGGGGAGGAATCACCGGGCCGAGCTAAGCCAATACTGAAGAGGAACAAAAGCCAGAGGTACTTCAACTACAAACAAAATTAAGGATGGCAGGTACTGCGGGAGATCCAATAAGTACGGGCACTGCCAACGATGTGTACTTTAGTGGTTGATGCTGTTTTGCACCATCCGTATAAATCCGTAGTCAACTCCGCATCACTCTGCGGCAGACAGCGTAGCCTCGCGCTGCACAGGCTCGTTGGCCTTTGCATTCCGACTGAGCGAAGACAACACGATACCGCCAAAAATCGCTGCCAGGCCCGCAACATGATACCAATGCAGCTCCTCCCCCAGCAGAACAATGGATTGCACCGCGCCAAACGCAGGCATCAGGTAGAGAAATCCGGCGGCCTTGGCTGCGCCGACCTGGGCAATGGCGCGGTTATACATCAGGAAAGCCAATACCGAAGGGAAGATGCCCAGATACAACAAGGCCGCCCCGGCCGGCAGCGACAGGGGATGAAAACCACCGGCCAGCCAGGTTTCCTGCACAAAAGCGGGTAGCAACATGAGTTCGCCCACCAGCAGCAGCACCATCATCATCACCAGGGCATCCAGCCCGGGTAGCAAGGTACGCAGTCCAAGGGTATACACCGCCCAACACAAGCCCGCGGCCAACACCAGCAGGTCTCCGTGGCTGAACTGGAAAGCGCTTACTCTCAGCACATCGCCTTTCAATACGATGAGCAATGCACCAGCCATGGCCGCCAGCATGCCCAAGCACTGGCGTCGGGCCAGCTTTTGCCGGAAATACAGCGAGCCAAGCACCAGCACCATCATGGGCGTTGCGCTATTGAGAATGACGGCATTCGTTGCCGTGGTGGTGAGCACCGCCACATACACCAGTGTATTGGTCAAACCAATGCCAAACACCCCCAGCAGCAGCATTTTGCGCCATTGTTGTCGCAGCAAGGGCCAGGCCCGACCGAGTCGCGGCAGGCCAAATGGCAGCAGACAGAGCAAGGCAATGGCCCAGCGGCCGAACGCCAGCCCGAAAGGGCCGATCTGACCATGAATGGCGCGGGCGATGACAAAATTGGTGGACCATAACAGCATGGTCAGCACCAGCAGCAAATAGGCATTACCGGATGTAGCAGGTGAAATGGGGGCAGGCGATGACATGGCAAAAGTCAGAAAGAATGAATGCGGTTCATTCTATCCAGTCGCAAAATAAACTTAAGCCAAAATATGCTTAATTATTACAATTTTAATGCTATTAATTTCAACAAATAAAAACAAAAAACCAGTCAATCAGGCTTTCAAGCAATCAACACAAAACAACCAACAAAATCCACAGCATCTCCCCCATCCTGCCAAGCCCTGTGCGCCAGCGCGCCTCAGCAGCCGGACAGGAAAGCAACGCGCCTGCCCGCCCCTATGCTCACCCCGCTGGATGCAGATAGTCCGGATGTGCAGCCATGGCATCGCCAATTTGCCGGCTCAACGCATCCAGCAACTGCTGCTGTGCAGCTACCAGCGCGGCATTACCCGCTACAGTCACTGGCTGCTGCTGGTTGAAATAACCTTGCAGCAACACCTTGTGCGAGGCGGGCTGTACCAGCCGCCAAGCCGCAGCCAGCGATGCGCCCTGTCCATGACGCAGGCGGAATTCACGGAGATCCAGTTGCAAGCTGAGGTCGGTCCGCCCCAGGCTCAGTTGCGGTGCTGCATAGATGGTGGACAAGCCCAGCTGCACGGCCAGGTTTCCTGCCACAGCCTGGGTCAACAGGCGGCTCAGGCTGGCCGTCCAGTAATCCTGCTCTTGCAGCTGCGGGCGGCCTTCGGCGTTCTCCAGCAGTAATTGTGGCCTGTCCATCCCGGCCGGCAGCGTAACCTGCTCCACCAGCAATACCGCTCCGGGCCGCTGGTTCTGGCCTGGCATGCTGGTGGCCTGCAACTGGTAGAAGCGGGATGGCACCGAGGTGCAGGCCGTCAGCAGCACGGCACACAAACACATTCCACGGGCAAGGTTGCGCATTTTCATGGCTTATTCTCCTGTTTGCCACGGATCAGAGCTTCCGGGTGACGGTCCAGATAATCACTCAGCGCACGGAAGCTGCGCGCGGTCTCGGTAACTTCCTGCGCGGCTTTGCGCACATCCTGCTGCAAGGGGGAATTGGCTTGCAGGGCCTGGCTGGCACTGTCCAGCGTCTGTTGCAACTGCTGCAGGGTTTGCAGGGTTTGCGGCACTACCTTGCCATCCAGGCTGTTGCCCAGCTGTTGCACGGTATTCAGGGTGGCGTGCAGCTCCTTGATGGTGCCATCCAGCTCCTGGCCTATGCTGTCAAACGGTACCTTGTCCAGCTTGCGGGCAATGCGTTGCAGCACGCCTTGCAGCTCTTCCAGGTCGCCAGGAATGGTAGGCAGCACATCCATGCCCTGACGATGCAGCAACTGGGCTGGCTTGGCATCGCGGAAGAAATCCAGTGCCACATACAGCTGGCCGGTGAGCAAGCTGCCGGAGCGCAGCTGCGCACGCATGCCGTGTTCCACCATCTTGTCCAGTTTCAGCTGGTGCAGTTTTTCCGCAGTCAGATTGCGTGACAGGCTGAGCAGACGGCTGGGGAAGATGCGGATGCTCACCAGCATGTTGAAGTCTTTGCGCGGTGCATCGTACTCCATGCCAATGCTGGTGACATCGCCAATCACGATGCCACGGAAATCGACAGGCGCACCCACGGTGAGTCCACGCACCGATTGCTGGAACTTCAGCAACAGCGGTACTACCTCATGATCTGGCGATTGCATGGCCTGTTCACGCGTATTGGACAAGGTGTACACCGCACCGGCTGCGGCCGGTTTGTCCTCGGTCGGGCTGACCGGTGTTTCGAACGCCACGCCGCCCAGCATGATGGCGCTGAGCGATTGGGTGTTCACCTTCAGCCCGTTGGCTGAAATCGACAAATCAATACCGCTGGCATGCCAAAAACGGCTATCCGCCGTGACAAAGTGGTCGTAAGGGGAGTTGATGAACACCGTGATGTCGACATTGCTGCCGCTCTTGTCCAGCTGATAAGCCACCACCTGCCCTACCGGCACCCGGCGGAAATACACCGGCGCGCCAATATCCAGCGACCCCAGCTCTGCCGCCTTGAGCACGAACTGGCGACCGGGCAGGTCCCCGGTAATGATGGGCGGTACATCCAGACCGGTGAAATGCTGGCTCATTTCGCTGCTTTTGCCTGCATCCATGCCGACATAGGCACCGGACAACAAGGTGCCCAGGCCGGAGACGCTACCACCGGCAATGCGTGGCCGCACAATCCAGAAGCGGCTGTCGCGCGCCAGGAAGCGTTCGGCCTCCTTGCTCAACTGGGCAGTGGCTTCAATATTCTTGCTATCCGGGCTGATACGCACGGCCGTGACTTCACCGATATCCACATCCCTGTATTTGATACGGGTTTTGCCGGCCTCCAGCCCCTCACCACTACGGAAGGTAATGGTAATGGTGGGGCCGCGCGACAGAATGGCCTGCACCGCCAGATACCCGCCTATCAAGGCTGCCAGCAGCGGAATCAGCCACACCATCGATGGCGACCAGCGGCTTTGCCGTGCCGGGCTGGCAAGCGCCACGGGCAAGGCATCCTGCGCGGCAGCATTCTCTGGCGGGCGGGTTTCTTCTGTTTGTGCGGAAGGCTTATCGCTCATCATCGTCCTCGAATACATCCCAGATCAGTCTGGGATCAAAATGCATGGCAGAAAGCATGGTCAGTACCACCACGGCGCCAAAAGCAATGGCACCCGGCCCGGCCTTGATGGTGGCCAGCGATTGCAGCTGCACCAGAGCCACCAGCAAGCCAACCACATAGATATCCAGCATCGACCATGGTCCCACCACTTCCAGCAGGCGGTATAAGCGGGTGCGCTGGCGGGGTGCCCAGCGCGAACGCCAGTGCACGGTAAGCAGCAACAGCAACATGGACAAAATTTTCAGCAAAGGAACCAGCACGCTGGCCACGAACACCACCAGGGCCAGCGGCCAGGAACCGCTGCGCCACAAATAGGCTACCCCGCTCATGATGGTATCGCGCTGGGTGCCGGACAGCATTTCCGTCAGCATGATGGGCATCAAATTGGCCGGGATGTAGCACAACATGGCTGCCAGCAAAAAAGCCCAGGCATATTGCAGGCTATGCGGTTTGCGCTGGTGCAGGCTGGCACCGCAACGCGGGCAGCTGACTGCCGCTGCCGCCGGAGCGCTGACCCGGCTCAGTTGACCACAGGCATGGCAGCGCCACACACCCTGACTGGCTGCGCTTTTCAAGTTCGGTCGCGACATGCCTGATAGCGCTCCCACAGCATGCCCGGGTCAAAACGGCTGGCATTACCGGCCAGCAGCACGATCAGGGCAAAAAACGACCACAAACCAATACCGGGATGCACCTCGGCCATGTGCGCCAGCTTCACCAGCGACACCAGCACACCCAGCAGAAATACTTCCACCATGCCCCAGGGATGCAGCACATGCACCAGCCGCATTACCCGTGCAAAACCGCGCGGTGCATGGCCAAGCGACAAGGGCAAGAGCAAATACAGCAGGCAGAGCAGCTCCAGCCCCGGCGTCAGCACGCCGGTCAGCAACACCAGCAAGGCCACCGGTTCCATTTGCTGCTGCGACAGCTGCCAGGTCGTGCCCAGCAAGGTGGTCGCCGTTTTCACCCCCCCGGCTTCCAGGCCCACTACGGGAAAGGCATTGGCCAGCACAAACACCAGCAAACCCGCCAGCACCAGAGCCAGCGAGGTACTGGGCCGGTAGGCAGGCCCAGGCAATAATTGACCACCACAACGGCAGCAGCTCACCCCCTGTGCACGATTGGCAGGCGCAGCTTGCAACAGATCGCACTCATGACAAGCAAGCAAGGGGGAGGCGGTATCTGGCCGGGATGGGTGCAGGTTCATGGCGCTTTATTGTACAGAGGGATGCCAGCGGCGGCATCACCGGGCAGTTTCTGCTTACGCGCCGCGGTGAAATGCCACCAGGGTAATGCTTCATCATGTTGCAGGTAGTGACAGACGGCAATGAACACATCCAGCACGCACGGGTCGTGGTGCACACCGGTTTGCTGGCACAGTTGCGCATAGAGGCGGTATGGGTCAGCTGCGGTGAGCGAGTGCGGCGATGTGTGTCCCAGCAGGCGCAAATCTGCTGCCATGGCAGGGCCGACATTGGGTAACTGCAACAGCGTACGGGCCAGACTGGCCGGCGGGCAACGCAGCGGATTCATAGGATGCTCCCGATTGGCTGGCCTGCGGGGGGTGGCGATGCGGATTTTCTTATCCTGACTCAAGGATGGGTCATACCCGGAGGCGACACAATCCGGGCTTCACCACCCTCAAGCAGGAAGTCATCATGACAACGCTCTCCCCCCAACTCAATACCAGCTACCTGTTCGACGCCCGTGGCGTTGCCAAACGCTTTCGCCATGCAGCCATTTTTGGCGCGCTCGAATCGCTGCACGACGGCGAAGTGATGCGCTTCGTCAACGATCACGACCCCCTGCCCTTGCTGGAACAAGTCCGCCAGCGTTATGGCCAGCAAGTCACCTTCCGCTATGCCGAACGTCAGCCGGAGATGATTGTGATTGAATTCCAGATCAGCCTGAACCAGGTACAGGAAGCCGCACCGGCTAGCAGTGGTGGTTGTGGCGGCGGCGGTGGTTGCGGTTGTTCCGGGCAGTAATGTGCAGGCTGTCCGGCAATGACAAACTGACAGTATGACAATGGCTGTTGCAGGGTCGAGCGGTTTACCCGGCCTGACTCTGTAACAGATTGTTATAAAACCACCGCCTGAGCATGGAATAAATAATCAATACAATTCAATAACTTGCAATCGAACAACCACCAATTGATGCATAAGTCATTACATGGCAAACGCTTTTCAATACTTGCTAACATTTCGTCGCTTGTCCGATTTGCCCCGCTGTTACTAGACTGCCGCCACTAACTTAGTGGAAGTAGCAAACCATGCAAATGAACAAGTGGATTTCGGTCATTACCCTCAGCCTGGCAGCCACTGCCGCTCAGGCAGGCTCGACAACAGATGCGATTCTTGGTGGTGCAGTAGGCGGTGCAGCAGGTGCCGCGGTAGGTAATGCAGTAGGTGGCCGCAATGGCGCCATCATCGGCAGCGCGGTTGGCGGTGCCACCGGCGTGGCCATTACCACCAAGAACCAGCGTGAGGAGAGCCCGGCAGCCCCGGCGCGTGGTGAAGAACGTCGTCACCATCGCCACCACCACGACCATGGCCGTCATCGCGGCTGGGACAAACACGACTGAGCCCCCAGCGCGCAACGTGATAAAAAAAGACCACGCCATCATGCGTGGTCTTTTTTTGCCGGCAGACTAAGCCTAGCCATGCAACCAGGGTTGCACCATATCCCAGGCCAGCTTGCCAATCAGCACCGTGGTGAGCAGCAGGAACAGGATACGGACAAAGCCAGCCCCCTTCTTCATGGCCACCCAGGACCCCGCCATGGCACCCAGCACATTGAAGCCGGCCATCGGAATGGCGTACTGGAACAGCACATTGCCGGTAGGAATGAAAAACGCCAGCGCAGCCACATTGGTGGTGAGGTTCACCACCTTGGCCGCAGCCGAGGCATGCAGGAAGTCGAAAGCAAAAAAGCGGATGAACAGGAAAATCAGGAAGCTGCCCGTGCCCGGCCCGAACAGGCCATCATAAAACCCGATGGCCCCGCCAATGGCCATGCCGACGACCATTTCACGGCGACCTATCGTCACCGGTTTGTGCAGCTTGCCAAAGTCTTTTTTCCACAAGGTGTACATAGCCATCAACACCAGCAGCACCAGCACCAGCGGGCGAATCACCGACTTCGGGATCGCATTCACCGTAGCCGCACCGGCAAAGGACATGGCAAAGGCGGTGATGGCCGCCGGAATCACCAGTTTCCAAGGCAGGCGTACCCGTTGCAGATAAGAGCGTGCGGCCGACAAGGTGCCCACTGCCGAGGACATCTTGTTGGTGCCAAACAGTGTGGCAGCAGAATACTGCGGCAGAAAATTGAACAGTGCCGGCGTCTGGATCAGGCCACCACCACCCACGGCTGCGTCAATCAAACCGGCCATGAAAGAAAAGAAACACAAGAACCCCAAGGTCAACAACATGATAGCCTCCTGATAATGCTGACCATTGTAGGACTTGCACCGCCCTTGCTGTTGCAATACCGTATTGCAATTTCTGCAATACAGGTATGCCAGATGAAGCTGTTATGGGAATTGCAGGTCTTCTGCGCCGTGGTAGAGCGCAAGAGCTTTGTCTCGGCGGCTCGTCAGCTGGGTACCTCGCCCAGTACCGCCACCCGTGCGGTGCAGGCGCTGGAAGAAAACCTGGGCACCAGTCTGCTGGCCCGCTCGCAAAAGCAAGTCAGCCTCACCATGGCAGGCGAGGCCTACTACGATACCGCGCGGCAAATCCTGCAATTGCAGGAAGAGGTGGAAGACGACCTGGCGGCACTGGGTAGCGCCCCGCGCGGCTGGCTGCGTTTTTCCGCCCCCGAGGTAATGGCCAGCCATTTCCTGCCGCCCATCCTGCAACAACTGGCCGAGCACAACCCGCAGCTGCGCTTTGACATCCTGTACAGCGACACCATTCTGGAGCCCATCCGCGAGAAGCTGGACTTCAGCATCCGCGGTGCCTATCCCGCCTCCAGCGAGCTGATCGGCTTTCCATTATGGCCCTATCAACGCCGCCTGTACGCCAGCCCGGCCTATGTCGCCAGCCATGGCCTGCCGCTACAGCCAGAAGAACTGAGTGAACACGCCATCCTGATTCATGCCGCGCCACGCATCCTGAAAGCCTGGAATTTTGTCTCGGGCAGCCATCAGGTCAGCCTCAACCTGAATGCCAGCCACCGGGTGAGTTCTGGCAATGCGGTGCTACAGGCCGCGCTGGCTGGCTGGGGCGTGGCACGCATGGGCGACTGGCTGGCCGAGCCACTGGTGGCCAAGGGTCAGCTGGTGCGGCTATGCCCGGATTACCGCATTGTGTCCAGCCGGGGGGAGGATGCGCAGATGCACGCGGTATTCGCCAGCCGGCGTATCCCGCGCAAGGCCAGACTGGTGCTGGAAGCCATCCGCAGCGCCGCCACTGCCGCAGGTTTTGCCAGCCGCTGAAATGAACAAGAGCCGGCAAAGCCGGCCCTGTCTGCTGGATATCAAACCAGACGATGCTTACATGGCTGCACGGTAGATGGCACAGATTTCCTCATGCGTGGCCTGAACCGGATTGGTAAAGCCGCAGGCATCTTTCAGGGCATTGGTAGCCAGTACCGGGATGTCCTGTTCTTTCACCCCCAGTTGGGTCAGACCAGCCGGAATACCCACGCGGGCAGCCAGTTGACGAATGGCTACAATGGCCTCTGCAGCATCTGCCTTTACCCCCAGCGCCACCGCAACATCCGCCAGGCGCGCGGCGGCCACCTTGCTGTTGAACACCTGCACGTGCGGTAGCAAGACGGCATTGCACACCCCGTGCGGCAAGTCATAGAAACCACCCAGCTGGTGGGCCATGGCATGTACATAACCCAGCGAAGCGTTATTGAAAGCCATACCAGCAAGGAACTGGGCATAGGCCATCTGCTCGCGGGCTTCCATGTCCTGACCGTTTTCTACGGCACGCGGCAGGTAGGCCACGATCAGGCTGATGGCCTTCAAGGCGCAGGCGTCGGTAATCGGCGTGGCGATGGTGGAAACATAGGCTTCAATGGCATGGGTCAGCGCATCCATGCCGGTGGCGGCAGTCAACGAAGGCGGCATGCCAGCCATGGTTTCCGGGTCGTTGACGGACAGAATCGGCGTGGTGTGCTTGTCGACGATAGCCATCTTGATGTGGCGGGCCTCATCAGTGATGATGCAAAAACGCGTCATTTCACTGGCCGTACCCGCAGTGGTATTGATGGCCACCAGCGGCAGCTGTGGCTTGGCAGACTTGTCCACGCCTTCGTAGTCCTGAATCTTGCCGCCATTCACCGCTACCAGCGCAATGCCCTTGGCACAGTCGTGCGGAGAACCGCCACCCAACGAAATCACCACATCGCATTGTTTTTCCTGCAACAGCGCAAGACCTGCATTGACGTTGGCACTGGTCGGATTGGGGTGTACACCATCAAACACGACAGACTGGATATCAGCAGCAGCCAGCAGCTTTGCCACCTTATCTGCCAGACCGGTCTTGACCAGACCGGCATCGGTCACGATCAGCGCACGTTTGAAACCCTGGGCCTGCATGCTGTCGACGGCCTGTTGCAGGCAGCCGGCACCCATCAGGTTGACGGAAGGAATGAAGAAAGCACTGGTAGCCATGATGATCTCCTTAAGGTGGGGTGGCGCAGGCAGCATTGCTGTTTGGCAAGCAACTGTCAGCAGAGCCATCCGGCCCTGCCCTGCTGCGCCTGTAAGGTTTGATCCCATCTTGGCACTCCAGCGAAATGGCATATTGCGTCAGATCAAGTCGTTTTGCATGTAGTTGACGCACTACAAAAACCAGCCATAACAAGAGCTTGCCAGCAGGCCTACCAGACAGCAGGTGCATCCACCGGAACATGAGGGGATAATCGCCGTTTTACCTGCCAAAGCCTGCCATGCACATCCTGTCAGCCTGCGACTATCCGACCACCGCGTGGAAAAACGGTGGTGGTACCACGCGCCAGATCCTGATCTCCCCTCCGGGTGCCACACTGGAAGATTTCGACTACCGCATCAGCATGGCCAGTGTGGCCAGCGACGGCCCGTTTTCGCATTTCAGTGGTGTGGATCGCCAGCTATTGCTGCTGGATGGCAAGGGGCTGTTGCTACAGCGGGGCGATGGCAGCCGCAGTCTGCTGCAGCAACACAGCCAGCCGCTGGCCTTTGCCGGGGAAGAGGCCATCACCAGCCAATTACAGGACGGGCCGGTGTCCGACTTCAACGTCATGACCCGCCGTAGCCGTTACCGTCAACAAACAGAACGTTTGACCGTGCAAGGCAAACAGCATGTGCACAGTGATGATGAAGTATTGCTGGTGATGCTGGCAGCCGGCAGCACACTGGACGTGTACCGTGAAGATGGCCGGCACTGCCAGCTGGGACTGCATGATGCCCTGTGGCAAGAAATGGCAGTGGGCCTCACCCTGTTCTGCGCAGAGCGGGCGGACGTTATCGTGGTAAGGCTCAATCGCCAGAGTGCCGCATGAACTACCTGGCCCACCTGCATCTGGCACCGGACAACCCGGCGGCGCGGGTGGGAAATCTCTTGGGTGACTTCCTCAAGCCATCCCAGGCCGGCCACCTGCCCATCTCCTTGCAGCAGGGCATGTTGTTGCACCGGCAGATCGACAGCCATACCGACAGCCATCCGCTGGTGAGGCAAAGCAAGAATCGCATTGCGCCCGCGCGACGACGCTATGCCGGCATTCTGGTGGATATTTTTTACGACCACTTCCTGGCAAGACACTGGACGTCATTTTCCAGCATGCCACTGGCCGACTTCACTGCACGCAGTTATGCAGAACTGCAAGCCCATCGCCAGTGGCTGCCTCCCCGCCTGCTGGACATTCTGCCGCGCATGCAGGCGCAGGACTGGCTAGGGTCTTATGCAGCAACCGAAGGAATCGCCGTCGTGCTGCACGGCTTTTCCCGTCACCGTATCCGGCGTGACAACCCGGTTGCCCATGGTATTGACGACTTACTGCAACACTATGCTGCGCTGGAAACAGACTTCCTGGCGTTTTATCCGCAACTGCAGCAAGCCGTGCAGCAAGGCTTTGGCCTAGCGGTGCAGTAAGTCGGCGTTGTTCTGGATCAACTCGACAAACAGCTGCTCCACCCCTTCCCACATGATTTGCACCCCCAGACACATCAGGATGAAGGCCGACAAACGCAGGAACACCACCGAGCCGGTCTGCCCCAGATAGCCAAGCAGCTTGTCGGCGTGGCGATAACACATGTACACCAGCACGGCGAGTGACAGCACGGCGGCCAGGCTGGCCATGGGTACCAGCATGTACTTGACCATGGGCTTGCCGGCGACCGACATCGACGCACCCAGCGTAATGGACACCGAAATGGAACCCGGCCCTACGGTCAGCGGAAAAGTCAGCGGATAAAAGGCCCGCTGCTTGAGTTCATCCCGATTTTCCTGACGGGCCGATTCGGTGGAGGGCTGATTGCTCTCCGCCGGGTTGTCATTGAGCATGCGCCAGGCTGCCAGCGAAATCAGCAAGCCACCGGACAACTGCACCACCGGCAGTGAAACACCGAAAAATTCCAGCACAAAGCTGCCTACATACATGCTGCCCAGCAGCAGCAAAAAGCAGTACAGCGCAATGCGGCGCGCCAGGAAGGCACGCTGCTGCTTGTTGTTGCGCGCGGTCATCGAAATGAAAATGGGCACCAATCCTGGCGGATTGATGATGGGAAGCAAGGCAGCCAGTACAAACAGGTACTTGCTGAAAAAAAGTGACATCAAGGCCATGTTGTTGTTCTCCGGGCAGGTTTGGCCTGCTTGGTGGGGGTGGTGTGTCGCGTGTGCTGCATCTTGTCGTGCAGTGCCATGCGCGGCGATTGTAACGTGCACATCGCCGGGATACAGCGCAGGCCGCCAAAAAATTTGTTGCGCAGCATGGCATGGTCATGAAAAAGGCCCGGCAGAGCCGGGCCTCGTCCAGTGTCATCTCCTTGTCAGTCAGCCATCTGTCCGGCCAGTCGGGCCTTGGGCTCGGAATGCTCCAGCTGGGCGTGCGCTTCGGCCAGGGCAATCTTGTCCAGCGCAATCAGCGTGCTGCCATGTTTCCATTTGTAGCCCAGCCACAGGATCAGGAACAGCGGAATGCCGATATAGGTGGCCACCACACCGTTCCAGTCCACCTTGGCACTGGTGAATGCAGCGTAGTTCTGCCCCAGCATGATCAACATGCACAGCGCAAAGGCAAACAGCGGCCCCAGCGGGAACCAGCGCGCACGATAAGGCAGGTCAGCCAGATCATATCCTTGCTGTACGTAGGCACGACGGAAGCGGTAATGACACACGGCAATACCCAGCCAGGCAATGAAGCCGGTCATGCCGGAAGAGTTGAGCAGCCACAGGTACACCGCATTGCTTTCAAACAGCGAGGAAAGAAAGCACAGGCCCGCCACAACCGTAGTGGCGTACAGGGCATTGCGTGGCACGCCACTGTCGGAGAGCTTGCCGAACCAGGCCGGTGCCATCTTGTTATGCGCCATCACGTACAACATGCGGGTGGAGGCATACATGCCAGAGTTCCCCGCCGACAAAATGGCCGACAGGATGACCGCATTCATCAGGCTGGCGGACAGCGCCAGACCGGCTCGGCTGAATACCAGGGTAAACGGGCTGGCACCTACGTCCTGCACATCATTCTTCAGCAGCATCGGGTCGTTATACGGCAGGATGAAACCGATGATCAGGATGGACAGCATGTAGAACATCAGGATGCGCCAGAAAATCTGCTTCACGGCGCGCGGAATGGTTTTGGCCGGATGGCTGGATTCGCCCGCAGCCACACCGATCAGCTCGGTGCCCTGAAAGGAAAAACCCACAATCATCGACACGCTGACAAACGCCGCCATACCGCCAACAAAGGGGCCGTCACCATGCATGAACACATTCAGGCCCGGCGCATAACGGCTGCTGTCCGGATTGGTCATGATGCCGAAAATCATCATGAAACCGACAATGATAAAGGCAATGATGGTGACCACCTTGAGCATGGAGCACCAGAATTCCGCCTCGCCAAAGCCCTTCACCGAGAAATAGTTGAGGGCAAAAATGATGGCGAGGAACAGCGCACTCCACACCACGCCCGGCACATGCGGGAACCAGTAATGCATGACGATGGCCGCCGCGGCCAGTTCCACCGCAATGGTGACCGCCCAGTTATACCAGTAATTCCAGCCCTGGGCGAAGCCGAAGGACGCATCGACAAAACGCGAGCCATACACCTGGAAAGAGCCGGACACCGGCATGAAAGCCGCCATTTCCCCCAGGCTGGTCATCAGGAAATACACCATCAGCCCGATCAGGGCATACGACAGCAAGGCCCCACCCGGCCCGGCCGAGGCTACCGTGGCGCCGGATGCCAGAAACAGGCCGGTGCCGATGGAGCCGCCAATGGCGATCATGGACAAATGACGCGCCTGCAGGCTGCGCCGGAGTCCTTCGCCTTCTCTATTGTTTTCCATAAGTCTGTCCTACTACAGAGTTTACAACTGATAACGTTTTGCCTCGATTTGAATATCAGCAAAACGTGATAATCGAAACCCTACAGGATGTCAGCTCAAGAAAGAATAATCCAGTGCATTTTTGTATTGAATTGTAAGAATATGAATGTTGAATTTTCCTTTTGTGACATAAATCAAGTATTTGTCTTTACCAACTTGCCACTAGCCGGCACCACCTGCACTGCAGGACAGCATGCCTCCAGGCCAGGCCCACAGCCGTTGCCAACAAGCGGTGCGGCATGCAAACAACAGCGGCTAAGCTGCGGATGCATAAGTGTTTTTGCTGCTGACACAGTGCATACAGCAGCAAATGCAGCTTCACTGTTCATTTATGCTGACAAATCAGCCATTTAGCCGTATAATGCGCGCTGCCTCCTTCCGGACCGTTCCCCAACCGGGGTTTCAATCCGTCTGCCTTGCCTTGGTAACGGCACACTAGCGTGTGTGCTGCCAGTCTTACCTGCTTGGTTATCGATAGAAGCAATCTGTTATCGCAGATCATGCGGCGCTCCGTGAGGGACTGCCGCATGGGCTATTGGCCCCCCCGTTACACTGAAAGGAATCGTTAATGTCCAAAGAAGACATGATCGAACTGCAAGGCGTCGTTATTGAAATGCTGCCGGAATCGCGCTTTCGCGTGCGCCTGGACAACAATGTGGAAATCCTGGCCTATGGCTCGGGTAAAATGAAAATGCACCGTATCCGCGTACTGGTGGGTGACCGTGTGACCGTGGAAATGTCGCCGTACGACCTGACCAAGGGTCGCATCAACTTCCGCCACCCGACCGCACCGGTCGGCGGCCAGGCACCGCAGCATTTCAAGCGTCGCTAAGCAAGTCATCTCGTCTCGCGACCTTCAGCCCACCTGAGCAGGTCGCGCAGTCTTGTGCCGCTTGCTTGCGGGCTTGAAGCCCGTCCAGCCAGCCGCATTGCATCATGCACCGCCCGGAACCATTCGCCCACCCTGTGGCGAGATGCCGGGCGTACGTCATTTTCTCCCGCCTCCGCACTCATCTCTCGGGTTCAGAATATACACACTGGCCTTCATGGTATTGCCATTATTTTTCAACAATCCATTAAAGCCAGCATAACAGGCCAGCAATTCCCTTAAAGGACTTGAGCTTTCACGGTTTTTTAACTGGAAAGATCGCATGACACCTGCTTAGATTGAGAAATATCCACTGCCGTGCGCGCCTGCCATGAACCGCAAACCGCCAAGACAGATCCTGCTCGCCGAAGACAGCAGCAGCCAGCGCAAGCTACTCAAAGCGCTGTGCCAGCAAATTCCCAATGCCATCATCCACGAAGCCGCCGATGGTACCTGGGCATTCCAGCTCAGCCGCAAGATACCCAGGCTGGACCTGGTGATTACCGACCTGAACATGCCAGGCATGGATGGCATCGAGCTGGTGGAACAGCTGTCGCGCCAACCGCACATTCCGTCATTGCTGCTGATCAGCGGACATTCGCCCGACTTGCTGGCCAATAGCGTGCGTGCCGCGCAGGAGCTGGGCTTCACCGGTATTGGCCATCTGGCCAAACCGATTGATGACAATCTGTTCCTGACCGAAATCACCCGCTTGCTGGACTTGCCAAAGGACATCATCGACAACAAAAGCAGCCTGCCGCTGATAGACATCATCACCGGGCTGGCCCACAACCAGTTCTGTGCCTTCTATCAACCCATTTACGACTTGCGCCAGGGCAAGGCGGTGCAAATCGAAGCCCTGGCGCGCTGGCGTCATCCCACCATGGGCATTTTGGGGCCTAACCAGTTCATTGGCATGCTGGAACACGAGGGCTTCATTTCGCTGCTGACCCACCGTATCGTGCAAACCAGCCTGGACTTGCTGATGCGCGGCCCGGAAACACAGGACTTGCGACTGTCTATCAATCTGTCGCGCCGCTTGCTGGATGACCGGGAATTTCTGGACTGGCTGGTGGAACAAGTGGAATCGCGCGGCCTGGCGTTTGACCGCATCGTGCTAGAAATCACCGAAACCATGGCCTTCACCAATTTCGGCCACACGCTGGCAACCTTGCTGCGCCTGCGCATGCGTGGCTTCGAGCTGTCACTGGATGACTTTGGCACCGGCCACACCACGCTGGAACACATCAAGAACCTGCCACTGACCGAGCTGAAGTTCGACCGCATCCTGATCAAGGACATCCAT
The DNA here is from genome assembly GCF_013391415.1 of Aquitalea sp. LB_tupeE. GTDB lineage: Bacteria > Pseudomonadota > Gammaproteobacteria > Burkholderiales > Chromobacteriaceae > Aquitalea. Next base: position 5,805 of record NZ_JACAXB010000028.1, on the reverse strand, counting down.
CAGGATGCGCGCAGCCAGAGCATCATTGCCGGCATGGCCAATATTGCACGTGAACTGGGCCTGCGCATGGTGGCGGAAGGCATAGACAGCCCGCAGGACCTGGACTACCTGTGTGCGCACCATCCGGATATCGAACTACAAGGCTTTTTGCTGTGCAAACCGGTTCCGGCTGAAGAACTGGCCAAGCACATTTTCCCCAGCTGCCAATCCAGTCGTCGCGCCTGAGCCTTCCTTGGTGCTTCAGTCATCCACCCGGCCACGCAAGGCCTTGATACCGCTACGCCGGGACTTGCCCTCCAGCCTGCGCTGACGTGAGCCATAGGTAGGCCGGGTGGACAGCCGGGCCTTGGGTTGGTGAGAAACCGCATCCACCATGGCTTGCAGCCGTGCCAGCGCATCATCCCGGTTCAACTCCTGTGTGCGGTGCTGCTGCGCCTTGATGATGATGATGCCCTGCTTGCTCAGCCGGGCATCGGCCATTGCCAGCAGCCGCTGCTTGATGTGATCGGGCAGGCTGGACGCCATCACATCGAAACGCAGATGAATGGCGGAAGACACCTTGTTGACATTCTGCCCCCCGGCACCCTGCGCCCGGATCGCCGTCAGTTCAATCTGGTTCGGATCAAGCGGATAACGACTCACTGCCATCCTTCCCGGCTGCCAGGGCTTGCAAGACCTGGGCCGTACTGCGCACCCGGCCAAGGCGCGGGAAAATGTGCTTGACGGAAAACTGGTGACACTCCAGCACCTGGCAGCTCATGGCATCTTCTGCCAGCACCACGGCGTAATTGCGCTCCCAGGCGGAACGGGCGGTGGAATCCACCCCGATATGGGTGGAAATGCCAGCCAGTACAATGGTGCGGATGCCACGGCGGCGCAGCTGCAAATCCAGCTCGGTGCCGTAAAACGCATTCCACTGCCGCTTGATGATCTGGATATCACTGGCCGCCACTTCCAGTTCGGCCGGTTGTTGCAGCCAGTTATCCGGCACCGGCGTGGCCGGTGGCACCAGATCGGTCGGCAGTTGCAGGGCATCGCCGCCATCCGCCGACCAGCCTACCCGCACCAGTACCACCGGTGCACCGGCAGCACGAAACGCCTTGGCCAGTGCAGCAGAATGTTCCAGCACCTGCTCGGTGTCATAAGGCTGTTTGGCAAAACCCAGGATGCCCTGTTGCAAGTCGATCAGAATCAGGGCGGTGGTGGCGGGGTCCAGATGTTCCGTCATGGCAATCCTCAAACAGTGACAAGACAGGCTCTGACAATACTACTGCCAGTACCGCTTCAACAAGAAAAATGGCGAAGCGCCGCAGCGTTTCGCCATTCTCCACTACCGGTCCAGCCAGACCGGGTTTGTGTACCTTATCAATCCGGCAGGGCTACCTTGCCATCCTTGCTGAACTGGTAATCCTTGAACACATGCTCGGCGCTGAGAATCTGGTAGCTGCCGTCTTCATTGCGACGGGTCGTATCCTTCAGGCGGTAGGTGTACTGACCGCAAGTCCAGCAATCGAAATTACGCATGTGGGTACACAGACAGGTCTTGTCCATCACCTTGATGCGGCGCTCACCCGGATGGGCGGCCACTTCGCGGTTGTAAGCCTGGATATAGGAACAGCTGCCATTGGCGTCCAAGAGATAGCCGTAAGCCTCGCAATTGGGACGAATGCCATCGCCAATGGCCGGGCAGGACTTGATCATGCGCATCGGGTAACCGGTCGGCGACAGCTGGTTCACCTCGATATCGTCCTCAGTGGCCTTGAAGTATTCCTGCTGTACTTTTTCCGGCAGACCACATTCGCGGGTGACGGTAAAGCGGGTGGCCACTTGCACGGCACTGGCACCGTTTTCCAGGAAGCCGACCGCATCGCTGCCGGTGAAGATGCCACCAGCCGGAATCAGCGGGATATCCAGCTTTTCCGCCTGCATCCAGGCATGGATTTCCGCCACGATGGTGGCCAGATCGTACTGCGCCCAGTCCATGCCAAAGCCCAGATGGCCGCCAGCCAGCGGGCCTTCCACCACCACGTAGTCCGGCAGACGACCGGTACGGGCAGACTTCTTCAGGAACAGCTGCAAGGCGCGCAGGGACGAAACAATGATGCCCAGCTTCACATCGCGGAAACGCGGGTGATCTTCAATCAGCGAAAAGGAACCCAGATGCAGGCCAGCGGCCAGGGTAATGCCGTCGATACCGGCATCCATGGCGGTTTGCATGCGGACGCGCAGGGTTTCCTTGGGCGCGTTCATGGTGAGCTTTTCCATGCAGTTGATGAAAATCAGCCCGTCGCCCTTTTTGGCTTCCATGGCCGAGCCGACATGCAGCCTGGTGGCTTCGGCCAGGATGTCCAGATCAAACTTCACCACCGACTTGTCGGCGTTTTCGACGTTGAATTTGTATTGCTTGAGCTTGTCTTTGACAAACTTGGTGTTGAAGCGACGGTCCGTCACCGTGGGTACCATGGCATCGGAAATATGGCCGATACCCCCCAGTCGGGCAGCCTCCAGCGACAGGGCGACGGTGGAGATGTCCACACCCATGCCGCCCACCATGATGGGAACCAGTTCTTGCTTGCCCAGACGCAGGCGGAAATCGTCAACACACTTCATTTTGATGCACCTCAGTTTGGCTGGGCGGCATTATCCCCCAACCTCCGCCACAAAATCCACTTTTCTAGAGTTTTTGCTCACACCACAGGTAAGTTACAGCCGATACGACAGACAGTCGCTTATCAGACAGCATAGGCCCACATTGTTACGGCCACTGCCATCCGGTTCAGATGGGCCGCAACGGCAAGCGGTCGCGCGTGTCCTTGACGATTTTCAGCACGATAAAAGAACTGAAATCACGCATGCCAGGCACTTTGTTCAGCTTCTCGACAATAAATTCGGAAAACGCCGGCAAACTGCGACAGCGCACCTGCAGGATGTAATTGCACGGGCCAGTCACCACAAAGGCGGCAGTCACCTCCTCGAACGCTTCGATCTGCTGCAAGAACTCGTCATGCCAGTCATCGCGGCTACGATCCAGCGTCACCTGCACGATGGCTTCCAGCTCGAAGCCCAGGGCCAGCGCGTTCAGTTCGGCATGATAGCCGCGTATCAAGCCGCCCTCCTCCAGCGCACGCACCCGGCGCAGACAGGCCGATGGTGACAGCGCCACCTGGTCGGCCAGGTCCTGATTGCTGAGCCGGCCGTTGTGCTGCAATGCAGAAAGAATCCGCACATCAATGGCATCCAGCTGCATTTGCAATTTCCTTTCTTATGTAAACAAATTAGTTGAATATTCTGCGAAATATTACAGAACCACAAGTTGAAATTGCAATTTTTCAAAAGAATCATGGTGCTAACATGAATTGCCTAACCCATGGAGAGCACCATGCTGTATGACATCAGCCCACCGCTGTATGCCGGCATGCCAGTGTGGCCAGGAGACACCCCGCTACAGGAAAGCCCGGCCTGGCAGCTGGATGCACACTGCCCGGTCAATGTCGCCCGGCTGACCTTGTCGCCACACAGTGGTGCACATGCCGATGCCCCGCTGCACTACCAGGCGGACGGTCTGCCCATTGGCCGGGTTGATCTGGATGCCTACCTTGGCCCCTGCCGCGTGGTGCACTGCCTGGATGCCGCGCCCTTGCTCACCCTGCTCCGGCTGCAGCAGGCACTGGCAGACCAGCCAGGCCCGCTGCCTCCACGGCTGCTGATCCGCTGTTACCGGCAGTTTCCGCAGCAATGGGATGCCGGGTTCTGTGCCATGAACCCGGCACTCATCCACTGGCTGGGCCAGCAAGGCGTGCGGCTGATCGGCGTGGATACCGCCTCGCTGGATGCGGCAGACAGCAAGACGCTGGACGCCCATCACGCCGTTGCCCACCACGGCATGGCGATTCTGGAAAACCTGTGGCTGGACGAGACCCCACCCGGCGACTACGAGCTGATCGCCCTGCCACTGAAATTGATCAACCTGGATGCCAGTCCGGTGCGCGCCGTACTGCGCACAATCCTGCCCCGATAACAAACACAGCACCACAAAGGAGAGACCGATGCTGACCCGTGAGCACTGCCTGGCCGCCGACCGCCAGGATCAACTGGCCGCCCTGCGCCAGCAATTCAGCTTGCCGGACCATGTCATCTATCTGGATGGCAACTCGCTGGGCGTGCTGCCCAATAGTGCCGAGGGACGCAGCCTGGAAGTATTGCGCCAGGAATGGGGGGTGGGCCTGATCCGCAGCTGGAATACTGCAGGCTGGTTCGAACTGCCGCGCCGGTTGGGCAACAAGCTGGCCGGGCTGATTGGTGCCAGCAAGGATGAAGTGGTGATTACCGACACCACCTCGCTCAATATCTTCAAGGCACTGGCCGCCGCCATCCGCATCCAGCAGCAAGCAGCCCCGCAGCGCAAGGTCATCGTGTCCGAGCGCGACAACTTCCCCACCGACCTGTACATGATCCAGGGCATGATAGACCTGCTGCAGCAAGGCTACGAAATGCGGCTGATCGACGACAACCTGTCGCTGGAACAGGCAGTGGACGAAGACGTGGCGGTATTGCTGCTGTCCCACGTCAATTACCGTACCGGTGCCATGTATGACATGGCTGCCGTCACCGCCCAGGCCCATCAGCATGGCGTGCTCACCATCTGGGACCTGGCCCATGCGGCAGGCGCGGTACCGGTAGACTTGAACGCCGCCCAGGCAGACTTCGCGGTCGGCTGCACCTACAAATATCTCAATGGCGGCCCCGGCTCCCCCGCTTTCATCTGGGTAGCGGCCCGCCATCAGGATGGCTTCTGGCAACCCTTGTCCGGCTGGTGGGGCCACTCGCGCCCGTTTGACATGGCAGTCGATTACCAGCCGGCCCAGGGCATCCGCCGTTTTCTGTGCGGCACCCAGCCCATCCTGTCGATGTCGCTGGTGGAATGCGGGCTGGACGCCACGCTGCAAACCAGCATGGCGGCACTGCGCGAGAAATCGCTGGCCTTGACCGACCTGTTCATCCAGCTGGTGGAACAGCGCTGCGCCCACCATCCGCTGACGCTGATCACCCCGCGCGAACATGCCAGCCGTGGCAGCCATGTCAGCTATCGCCACCCCGAGGGCTATGCCGTGATGCAGGCACTGATCGACCGCGGGGTGATCGGTGACTACCGCGAGCCGGAAGTGCTGCGCTTTGGCATCACGCCGCTCTATCTGAGCCATACCGATATCTGGGATGCCGTGGAAATCCTGCGCGACATCCTGGACAGCGCCAGCTGGGACCAGCCGCGCTTCAAGCAGCGTCACGCCGTGACCTGAGCCACACCCCGCCAGCCGCCCGGCTGGCGGTTCTCACCCTGCAACACACCATCAGCGGAGCCGAGCGCATCCAGGCCGCGCCACGTCCAAGAGAAATGCGCCGCTCCACCAAGGGAAGGTAAGGAGAAACCATGAGTTTTGACCACATCCAGCAGCGCGAAAGCGGACTGCAACGCCGGCTGAGCGGCCGGCAGATGAGCATGATCGCCATCGGTGGTGCCATTGGCACCGGCCTGTTTCTGGGCAGCAAGTTTGCCATCGGCTTTGCCAGCCCCAGCGTCTTGCTCAGCTACGCCATCGGCGGGCTGATTACCCTGCTACTGATGGGCTGCCTGGCGGAAATGACCATCGCCCATGCCACATCCGGTTCGTTTGGTGCATTTGCCGAGCATTACATCAGCCCGCTGGCCGGTTTCCTGGTGCGCTACAGTTACTGGACCTGCATCGTCATGGCGGTGGGAACCGAAGTCACCGCGGTGGCCGAATACATGCAGTACTGGTTCCCCAA
>NZ_JACAXB010000027.1 GCF_013391415.1 Aquitalea sp. LB_tupeE | reverse complement strand
TTCCCCAACACACCATCGTGGATCTGGATCGTGTTGTTCTCCGGTGTGCTGATCGGTGTCAATGCCATGAGCGTCAAAGCCTTTGGCACGGTCGAATACTGGTTTTCCGCCATCAAGATCTTTGCCATCGTCGGCTTCATCCTGCTGGGTAGCTACGTGGTGTGGGGCAGCGGCAACCCGGCTTATGGCACGCAGAACTTCACCAGTCATGGCGGTTTTTTCCCGCACGGCTGGTGGGGAATGTGGGTGGCGGTGGTGATCTCCATCTTCAGCTATCTGAGCGTGAAAATGATCGCGGTGGCAGCGGGTGAAGCCGAACACCCGGAACAGGCGGTGCGCCACGCCTTTCGCGCCACCATCGTGCGCCTGCTGGTGTTTTACGTCTTGTCGCTGACGCTGATTCTGGCCATCGTGCCCTGGGATGGCCTGGGCAAGGGCAGCAGCCCCCTCGTCACCGTGATGCAGGTGCTGGACATTCCCTATGCGGCGGGCATCCTCAACTTCGTCGTCATTGTGGCGGCACTGTCGGCCATGAACAGCCAGCTCTATATCACCACCCGCATGATGTTCAGCCTGTCACGCGCAGGCGATGCCCCCGCCAGCCTGGGCAAGCTCAATCACAACGGCATTCCGCTCAATGCCCTGCTGCTGTCCACCAGCGGCATTGCCCTGGCTACCTTGCTGTTCGTGCTGTTCCCCGGCCAGGCATTCACCCTGATGATGTCGCTGTCGATGTTTGGCGCACTGTTTACCTGGATGATGATCTTCCTCACCCACTGGTATTTCCGCCGTCATCACCAGCGCCACGGCGCCAAACCGCTGGCTTTCCGCCTGCCCGGCTTTCCGGTTTCCACCCTGCTGGGCCTGGGGCTGATGCTGGCCATTCTGCTGACCACGGCGCTGACCGATGTCTTCCGCCTGACGCTGGCCTTCGGCCTGCCCTTCCTGTTGCTGCTGCTTGTGCTGTACCGCTTTGTGCGGCCGCCACGATCATAAACCAGCGCCAGCATGCAAAAAGCCACCCAGCAGGGTGGCTTTTTTGACTTGAGCGTCAGTAAAACCGCTCAGGCACGCAGGCGGCGCAGCACTTCTTCCTTGCCGATCACCGCCAGTACCGCATCCACCGACGGGGTCTGGGTGGTGCCACACACCAGCACGCGCAGCGGCATGCCCAGCTGGCCCATCTTGATGCCTTCTTCAGCGCAGAAGGGCTTGAACAGCTCATGGATGCTTTCTGCCGTCCAGCTATCCAGCGCTGCCAGCTTGTCGGCAAAGCGGCCCATGCGAGCCACGGCATCGCCAGCCAGGTGCTTTTCAACATCGGCCGCAGCGGCTTCACGCTTCTTGTAGAAGTAATCCACTTCCACTGCCAGCGCGTTCAGGTCTTGCACACGTTCTTTTACCAGTGCGATCACGTCTTCGATGGCCGGACCGCTGCTGGTATCCACACCGGCGGCAGCCAGACGCGGCGCAATCAGCGCAGCCAGACGGCTGTTGTCAGCAGCCTTGATGTGCTGGGCATTCAGCCACAGGAATTTTTCCTGATTGAAACGGCTGGCCGAGGCGCTGACCGCTTCCAGGCTGAACCACTCGACAAACTGCTGCATGTCGAAGAATTCGTCATCGCCATGGCCCCAGCCCAGACGGGCCAGGTAGTTGAGCAGCGCTTCCGGCAGGATGCCCTTGTCAGCGTAGTCCACCACGCTCACCGCGTCGCGGCGCTTGGACATCTTCTGGCCGTCCTCATTCAGGATCATCGGCAGATGGCCATACACCGGCAGCGGCGCATTCAGCGCCTTCAGGATGTTGATCTGGCGCGGGGTGTTGTTGACGTGGTCGTCACCGCGAATCACATGGGTGATCTGCATGTCCCAGTCGTCCACCACCACGCAGAAGTTATAGGTCGGGCTGCCATCCGGGCGGGCGATGATCAGATCGTCCAGCTCGGTATTGGAGAACTCGATACGGCCCTTCACCGCGTCGTCCCAGGCGACGGTGCCGTCCAGCGGGGTGCGGAAGCGGATGACCGGCTGCACGTCGGCCGGAATGGCCGGCAGGGTCTTGCCCTCTTCCGGACGCCAGCGGCGGTCGTAACGCGGCTTTTCACCGTTGGCTTCCTGCTCGGCGCGCATGGCTTCCAGCTCGTCCTTGCTGCAATAGCAGCGGTAAGCATGGCCGGATTCCAGCAGTTGCTGGATGACTTCCTTGTAGCGGTCGAAACGCTGGGTCTGGTAGAACGGACCTTCGTCATAATCCAGGCCTACCCAGTGCATGCCGTCCATGATGGCCTTGACCGACTCCGGCGTGGAGCGTTCAAGGTCGGTGTCCTCGATGCGCAGCACGAAAACGCCGTTGTTCTTGCGGGCATAAGCCCAGGAAAAGAGTGCGGTACGCACGCCACCAATATGCAGATAGCCGGTGGGGCTGGGGGCAAAGCGGGTACGGATCATGATGGAATGAGGTCCAGCCGGATGAAGAAAGGCGCTATTGTACGCCGTCAACAAAACAGCCCGCAAATGCGGGCTCAGATTATTGACCAGACCCTCTCGCTTACCAGATCAGAGAGGGGCCGGGAAACAAATCAGATCAGCGCGCTGACCACCGGCAACACATAGGCAGGCAGCATCTGCGCCATCAGCCAGAACGCCGTACCGGCCAGCATGGCGGCCATGCCGCAGTTGAAGGCACGCAAGCGCCGTGGCGAGGCCAGCCAGCGGCGGATAGCCACGCCACTCCCCGCCCACAGCGCAATGCAAGGCAGGCCCACGGCAAAGGTGATGAGGGCAAACAACAGGCCGGCAGCCAGCGGGTCCATGTGCTTGGGCAAGAACACCACCGCAATATTGAAACCCATCAGCCACACCTTGGGGTTGAGCCAGTTGAACAGCAAGCCGCCACTAAAACCCATCGGCGCCGCCGCGCCATCCGCCTTGTCCACTGCGCCAGCCCGCGCCATGCCCCAGGACAGCCACAACAGGTAACTGCAACCGGCCAGTGCCAGATACAGCTGCACGCTAGTGATCAGCCCTGCCACCTGTCCCAGGAATACCGTCATCAGGCCGATTTGCACAGCCAGTCCCAGCGCCATGCCCAGCAAGGCCGGCAGCGTGCGGCTAAAGCCATAATTGACGCCGGACGAGGCCAACACCAGGTTGTTGGGGCCGGGGGTAATGGACATCACCAACAGATAGGTGACCAGGGCGACAAGATTCATGACAACTCCAGAGCAGTACTGGCGGTGGACAGGCTTGCCGTATTCCGGCTTGTGGCCCGACAGGCAAATCCTGCCACCGCACCATGTTTTTGATGCGGTCATGGTACGTAAAGTGACTGGACAATAACAGATTCAGAAAAATACAATTGAGACCATAACAGTTATGCAATCTCAAAACTGTTATGGTCCACTTTGCCTAAAACTGTGCCGGACAGCCGTCCGCCGCCCAAGGAAACAACCATGAATCAGGAGCCGCTCTACCAGCAGCTGGTCAATGAATGGATCACGCTGATCCAGAACGGCGTGATGCAGGCTGGCGAACGGCTGCCTTCTGTGCGCAAGGCCTGTGATATCCACAAGGTCAGCCCCTCCACCATCCTGCTGGCCTACCGCACACTGGAAGACCGCGGCTTCATCGAAGCCAGGCCGCAGTCCGGCTTTTATGTCAAAGCCGCCGCCAGCCTGCCGCTGCCACGCATGCGCCGCCAGAGCGAGGCTGCGCCTACCGGCGAGGTGGTGGACCATATCGAAGCGGTGATGCGGGTACAAACCTCAGCCGACTTCATCGACCTGTCCCTGGCCAGCCCGCGCGGCAGCGACTTCTACCCCACCACCCGCTTCAAGCACATCATGGGGCGGCTCTTGCGCCAGCAACCGGAACTGACCACCGACTACCCCTTCCCGCCTGGTTCGGCCCGCTTGCGCCGCCAGATTGCCCAGCGCGCCGTCAGTTGGGGCTGCGTGCTGGCACCGGACGATATCGTCATCACCAATGGCTGTTCCGAAGCATTGCAACTGGCCCTGCGCGCCGTATGCAAGCCAGGCGATACGGTGGGGCTGGAATCGCCCACCTATTTTTACCTGCTGCCCTTGCTCAAAAGCCTGGGCCTGTCGGTGATCGAAATCCCCACCCACCCCAATAGCGGGCTGTCGCTGGATGCACTGGAACTGCTGCTGTCCGAACATCGGCTGCAAGCCATCGTGGCCATGCCCACCGTGCATAATCCGCTGGGCAGCACCATGCCGCCGGAAGCCAAGCAAAGGCTGGCCCGGCTGGTGAACGACTACCGCGTTCCGCTGATTGAAGACGCCCCGCATGCCGACCTGCACTACGGCAGCCAGACGCCGGACGCGGTCAAGGCCTTCGATCGCGATGGCTGGGTGCTGCTGTGCTCCAGCTACAGCAAGACCCTGGCACCGGGCTTTCGCATAGGCTGGATTGCTGCTGGGCGCTTTGCCCGCGAAGTGTTGCAACTGAAATGTGCCAGCTCGCTGGGGCAGCCACGGCTGCTGGAAGAAACCCTGGCCGAATATCTGGAAAGTGGCGGTTACGACCACCATTTGCGGCTGATCCGCCGCCACTTCATGAGCCAGATGGAAAGGCTGCGCGGCACGGTGGCCAGCCACTTTCCCCAGGGCACCCGCGCCACCCTGCCCTCCGGCGGCTGCCTGCTGTGGGTGGAACTACCCGCAGGCGTCGATACGCTGGAGCTGTTTCACGCTGCACTGGCCGAGCGCATTACCGTGGTGCCAGGGGTGATGTATTCGGCGCGGGGCCGCTACCGCAACTGCCTGCGCCTGTCCTGTTGCTACCCCTGGAACGAAGCCTATGAACGGGCCCTGGTACGGGTCGGCGAACTGGCCTCCGACATGGGGGCCAACCTGGGAGAAAACGGCTTGGTGACACTGAGGGACTGACCCCTCAGCAAGTCTGATCCTGATCAGAGCCTGTTGCCAGCAGCGTGGCTAAGCTGCCCGTCCCGGTGTCGGACAATTGTCGCTGCGGGATGAATCGACTATGCTCGGAACACTCCGGACGCCATGGCAGCCCGGTTGACACCCCCGAAACACCCCATAGCAGCGAGTGATGACCCCATGTGCCAGCTATTAGGCATGAATTGCAACACCCCTACAGACATCCTGTTTTCCTTTGAAGGCTTCCACCGCCGTGGCGGTCTTACCGACCACCATGCCGATGGCTGGGGCATTGCTTTTTTTGAAGGCAAAGGCTGCCGCATCTTTCTGGATGACAAACCGTCGGTGGAATCCGCCGTCGCCCATCTGGTACGCAATTACCCGATCAAGTCGCAAAACGTCATCGCCCACATCCGCAAGGCCACCCAGGGCGAGGTCAACCTGGCCAATACCCACCCCTTCATGCGCGAGATGTGGGGGCAATACTGGATTTTCGCCCACAATGGCGACCTGAAAACCTTCCAGCCCGAAGCCGGCTGCCACTTCAACCCGGTTGGCACCACCGATTCGGAACGCGCGTTTTGCTACCTTATGGAGCAGCTGCGCAGCAAGTGGTGCAGTGCACCGCAGCTGGATGAGCTGTTTGCCGAAATCGACCGGCTGGCTGGTGAAATCCGCCAGCATGGCGTGCTCAACTTCATGCTGAGCAATGGCGAAGTGCTGTTTGCCCACTGCGCCACCAATCTGCACTACATCATCCGCCAGGCCCCATTCAACAAGGCCCACCTGGTGGACGACGATGTCACCGTGGATTTTTCTACCCTCACCACGCCGTACGACCGCGTGGCCGTGGTGGCTACCCAGCCGCTGACCGACAACGAAAGCTGGACCCAGCTACAGCCCGGCCAGCTGTTGTTGTTTCGTGACGGCGCACCGCTGCTCACCAGCGCTACTTGAAGATAAGAGGCTTGCCCCAACGCTCGGCCGTTTCCAGTGGAAACGGCTTTTTCGTTTGCGGCCCGTCACTTCCGCGTTATGCTGTTTGAAAGGCCACTTCTGCAAGATGGATAAAAATAGCGCCACCGGAGAGACATCATGAGCCGTTTTGACTTCAGCCATCCACCCTTCGACACGCTGACGCCCAGCGAACAGCAAACGCTGGAAAAACATGCCGACATCCAGTTTTTTGCCGAGGAAGAATGCCTGCTCGGCCCCAGCGACAAGGTGGATGCCCTGTATGTGGTACTCAAGGGCAGCGTGCGCGAAATGGCAGGCGACGAAGTCATCACCCTCTACCGCGAACGCGACACCTTCGATGCCCGTGCCATGGTAGCCGGGCAAACCCCACACCGCTTTGTGGTACATGAAGAAGCCCTGCTCTACACCCTGCCGCGCGATGTGGTAATGGCACTGACCGAGCAGAACCCGCGTTTTGGCGCCTACTTTTATGCCAGTGTGTCGGAGAAATTCGGCAGCATGGCGCAGCGTGCCGGCAACCGCGAACTGCAAACCCTGCTCACCGCCACCGTGCGCGATGTGGGCAGCCGCACCCCGGTTTTCGTGGATGGCAGCACCAGCGTGCGCGAAGCCGCGCGGGTGATGAAGGACAAGAAGGTCAAATCGGTACTGGTACGCCATGAAGGCAAGCTGGGCATTTTCACCACCACCGATTTTCGCGACATCGTGCTGAACGAAGTTCCCGGCAGCACGCCTCTGACCACGCTGTGCCGCTTCGAACTGCTGACCGTGGACGTGGGCGACTTCCTGTTCAACGCCCTGCTGATCATGACCCGGCGCAATATCCGCCGCCTGGTGGTCACCGACAATGGTGACGCCATCGGCATCTTGTCGCAGGTGGACATCCTGTCCTACTTCTCCAACCACTCGCACCTGATTGCGCAGCGGCTGGAACGTGCCGACACGCTGGACGAACTGGCGGAAATCGCCGGACAGATCACCCGTCTGGTGCAAATCCTGTTCAGCCATGGCGTAAAAGCACCGCAACTGGGGCGGCTGGTACAAACCCTCAATGCGCGGCTGTTCTCCCGCACCTGGCAGTTATTGGCCCCGGTGGACGTGCAAGACAACAGCTGCCTGCTGGTAATGGGTTCGGAAGGCCGAGGCGAGCAAATCCTCAAGACCGATCAGGACAATGCGCTGATCCTGCGCAACGGCTTCAACCACCCGGAACTGCCCGCCATCTGCGCAGCCTTTTCCGCCGCACTGGCCCGCTTCGGCTACCCGCCCTGCCAGGGCCAGATCATGGTCAACAATGCGGCCTGGCGACTGACCGAAAGCCAGCTGCAACAACAGATTCACCAATGGGTGTACCAGCCGGATGGTGCTGCACTCATGAACCTGGCCATTTATGTGGACGCCGAAGCCGTCGCCGGCGATGCCAGCCTGCTGGAACGCAGCCATGCCTATTTGCTGCAACAGCTACGCGACGATGCCAGCTTTTTCTCGCGTTTTGCCCGCGCCATCGAGCAATTCGACACCCCGCTGGGCCTGTTTTCCCATTTGCTGACCAAAGAGCGTAACGGCAAGGCCATGCTGGACCTGAAAAAAGGCGGCATCTTCCCGCTGGTGCATGGTGTGCGCTCGCTTTCGCTGGAACATGGAATCAGCCAGTGCAACACCTTCGACCGGCTGCACGCCCTGGCCGAAGCCGGACATCTGGACAAGGAACTGGCCATTGAAATTGCCGAATCGCTATCCTTCCTGCTCACCCTCAAGCTGAGCCAGGGTTTGCAGCAGCTGTCGCTGGGCAAACTGCCGGGCAACCAGATTGAACCGGATCAGCTATCCACACTGGAACGCGATCTGCTGAAAGACGCCCTGGCTGTGGTGAAGAAATTCCGCACCCAATTGCGTCATCACTTCCGCCTGGGGAGCTTCTGATGCTGGGCAATCTCAAGCGCCAGTGGCAGCGCCGCATGCTGAAAGACCCGCGCTATGCCAGCCTGTTTGTCGACAACACGCAGGAAGTAGTGAGCGTGGACTGCGAAACCACCAGCCTGAAAGTGCAGGAAGCCGAGCTGTTGTCGATTGGCGCGGTAAAACTGCGCGGCAACCGCATCCTGTCCAGCCAGTCTTTTTATGTGCTGGTCAAACCCACGCGCAAACTGGAAAGCCGCAATATCAGCATTCACGGGCTGCGGCCTATGGATGTGTCGGAAGGGCTGGACGCCGACGACGCGGTACGACAATTGCTGGACTTCATTGGTGGCCGCCCGCTGGTGGGCTATTACCTGGAATACGATGTGGCGGTGCTCAACAAATACGTGCGCGGTATTACCGGCATCAGCCTGCCAAATCGGCAAATCGAAGTCTCCAGCCGCTATTACGACTACAAGTTCAAGCAAAACCCCGGAGCCTATATCGACCTGCGCCTGGCCGAGCTGATTGCCGACCTGCAAGTGCCGGCCTTGCCACGTCACGATGCCCTGAACGACGCCATTACCGCCGGCATGTTGTATCTGGCCTTGCAGCAGCGTGGTTTTGCTTGATAGGCAATCATGCGCGATAAAAATGCAAAAAACCCGGCCGAAGCCGGGTTTTGTCTTGCGCGCCTGCTGTAAACGCAGGCTCAGTAGCCCATTTCCTCGTGCTGGGTTTCTACTTGCTTGCCTGCGCCCAGCGACATCATCAGCAAGGCAATGCGCTCATGCACGATCACGGTATGTGTATTACCGGAAAACTGCATGAAACGACGCAAATCTTCCCGCACCTTACGCGAACCGGTGACATCGATGATGATGTCCACCTGATCGCCCTGCTCGGCAATCTCGATGAAATTGCTGGTTACGGGAACACCGCGCTCGCGCGCCAGCGTGATACCAGGCAGACGCAGATCCAGATCAGCCACACCCACCATCTCAACAAACGGCGCATCCAGCAACTGCCGCAACAAAGGCGTGCCAGTGACACCGGCACCAATCATGCCGATTCGGTATTTTTCCATTTCACCCTCGAAGCCAGGCAGCTAAAATATGCCCTTAGAATAAGAGCGCATACTCTAGCAGCTGACCTCGAACCCGGATTTGAGACAAATCAAACAGCAAGCAGACCAGCAGAAAAACCCTTGCCACCCCCACCGGCCATGCCCGCAGCCAGCAGACTTAATGCAGGCTCTGTCGTGACAGAAAGCGCAGATAGCCCACACCCTCCAGCCAGAATCCACCATCCGCCAGCGGCGTAGCGTCTTCCAGCTCGCCCAGCGTCAGGACCAGGTTCTGGCCATCGACATGCGCTTCCAGCACGATGTCGTCTTCGTCGGCAAATTCTTCCGAAGCGCCGTGTTGATCGGGTTTGATGAACTGGTTGTTGACCTGAATGTAATCAGACTCATTGAGCAAGCGCAGGATGTTCATGGCAACCTCCGTGTGATGCAGTTGAGAGACAAGGTCACAGCCGACAGTCACCTGCAAGATGCAACCGTTTGCCGCCACAGCACTGTCAGGCTGATGCAGCATCAGTACGCATCCTTCATCACAGCCAGCCACGCTCGGCGAACGACACCGCCTGGCTGCCCGTTACCACAAAATGATCCAGCAAACAGCAGTCCACCAAAGCAAGGGTTTGCGTCAGACTGCCGGTCAGCGCCCGGTCTGCCGCCGAAGGTTCCGCCACCCCGGAGGGGTGGTTGTGCGCCACGATCACCGCAGCCGCATTGTGCTGCAGGCAGCGACGCGCCACTTCGCGCGGGTAGACCCTGGTTTCGGTCAAGGTGCCGCTTGCCACCTCCTCTACGGTAATCACGCGGTGCTGTGCAGTGAGAAACAACACCACAAACACTTCAATGTCACGCCGGCCTATCACCCAGCGCAGATAGTCTTTCACTGCATCCGGGCTGCTCAGCGCATCACTCAGGTTCATTTCTTCGGCCAGCGCGCGGCGTGCCAGTTCCTTGCTGGCCATCAACTGGGCGTATTTAGCTGCCCCAAGCCCCGGACAGCGCTCAAACGCGGCCAAATCACAATTCAGCAAGGCGGCCAGCGAGCCAAACTCGGCCAGCAACTGCCTGGCCATATCCACCGCCGTCCTACCCTTGATGCCGGTGCGCAGGAAGATGGCCAGCAACTCGGCGTCGGATAGCGCAGCCGCGCCACGGGCCAGCAGTTTTTCGCGCGGTCGTTCTGCCAAGGGCCAATCATTAATTGACATCAATCATCTTCCTTACTTTGGCTATAGCCTGTTTGCAGGCAGTGAGCAAACATCATATCCATGTCCGGGTACTTCTCAGCGCTGGCCAAGGGCCAGTTGCAAAGCGCTGCGCGACCTTGGCCGATTTCCGCTAAAATGCGCTCTTTATTGCACATTCCTTCAAGACAGCCATGACAGCCCGACGCATCCTGCTAGGTGTGAGCGGCGGTATTGCCGCCTACAAAGCAGCCGAACTCACCCGCCTGCTGGTCAAGGCCGGTCATACGGTGGAGGTGGTGATGACCGAGTCCGCCACCCGTTTTGTCACGCCGGTTACTTTTCAGGCATTGTCAGGCCACGCGGTTTACACCAGCCTGTGGGACCCGCGACCGGACAATGCGATGGCGCATATCGAACTGTCACGCCGGGCCGATGCCTTCCTGATTGCCCCGGCCAGCACCAACCTGTTGTACAAGCTGGCCCACGGGGTGAGCGATGACCTGATTTCCACCCTGGCCGCCGCCCGGACCTGTCCGCTGATCGTCGCCCCGGCGATGAATCGCCAGATGTGGCAAAACCCGCCCACCCAGCGCAATGTCGCTCAGCTTAAGGCGGACGGGGTGGCGGTTTGGGGACCGGACAGCGGTGAACAAGCCTGCGGTGAAGTGGGCGAAGGCCGCATGCTGGAGCCGGAAGCCCTTGCCGAAATGCTGGAAGGCTTTTTTGTCGCCAAAACCCTGACTGGCAAGAAAGTGGTGCTGACCGCAGGCCCCACCTATGAAGCCATCGATACCGTGCGCGGCATCACCAATATCAGCTCCGGGAAAATGGGCTATGCGCTGGCACGCGCCTGCCGCGATGCCGGCGCGGAGGTGACGCTGATTTCCGGCCCCACCGGCATGTCCGCGCCGTTGGGGCTGACCCGCATCAATGTCGACAGTGCACGGGAAATGCACGATAGCGTGATGCAGACCGTCGGCAGCGCAGATATTTTCATCAGCGTGGCCGCCGTGGCTGACTACCGGGTGAAAAACCGCTCGGAACACAAGATCAAGAAAAACGCAGGTCTGCCGGTGATCGAACTGGAAGAAAACCCGGACATTCTGGCCACGGTAGCCAGCCTGCCGGCAGCCCCGTTCTGTGTCGGCTTTGCTGCTGAAAGCCAGAACCTGCTGGAATTTGCCGAGAGCAAACGCAAGAAAAAGCGGCTACCGCTGCTGGTGGCCAATCTGGCGCAACACGCCATGGGTGCGGACAGCAACCAGGTTGTGCTGCTGGACGATGCCGGTGAGCATGCGCTGCCGGACATGCCCAAGCCTGCCGTGGCCCGGGCCATTGTCGAGCATCTGACCCGTCTGCTGCCTCGTTAAGTCGCAATCACAATCCGACCTTGCCCCAAGGCAGGCCGCTACGGCCTGCCTGCCCATTTCATTCGCAGGAATACCATCATGAAACCTGTTGTAGACGTCAAAGTGCTGGACCCGCGCCTGCACGACAACCTGCCCGATTACGCCACGCCCGGCTCTGCCGGCCTGGACCTCAGGGCTGCCATTGACAAGGACTTGCTGATTGCACCGGGTGAAACCCAACTGGTGCCCACCGGCATGGCCATTCACATTGCCGACCCCAAACTGGCGGCCATGATCCTGCCGCGCTCCGGCCTGGGCCACAAGCACGGCATCGTGCTGGGTAATCTGGTGGGGCTGATCGACTCCGACTATCAGGGCCAGCTCTTCGTTTCGGTATGGAACCGGGGGCACACCCCCTTTCACCTGACCCCTCTGGAACGCATTGCCCAGATGATCATCGTGCCGGTGGTGCAGGTGCAGTTCAATCTGGTAGATGACTTCGACCAGTCCGAACGCGGTGAAGGCGGCTTTGGCAGTACCGGTCGCAGTTGATTGACAGAGGGCCGGTCAGTTTCTGAACGGCCCTCTTCATGGCATAAACGGCCATGGATATCTATACTGGGTCAACATTTGTCATGAATGAACCCAAATGCAGCAAATGTTGCCTCACAGGATATGCGCAGCTCCACCACACCGAACATGACATCCGCCCCACCCTTGCCGGATATCCTCGACAGCCTGGTGGCGCTAACCGCACAGCGCGAGCGCCGCACGCTGGAAATCAGCCTGCTCACCACCTTGCGCGAGCTGCTGAAGGATTGCACGGTCGCCTTATACAACTGCCGCTGGATAGACGGCCACCCCTGGTGGCGCATCCAGCTGGATAGCCTGGACGAGCTACCGCAGCAAGCCCAGCCATGGACCCTGCCCGGCGCCAAAATGCTGCGCATCCTGCTGCAACAGGATGAACGGCAGGACGTCTATTCCACCGACACTGGCCTGTGCCTGCCGCTGTACCAGGCCAATCAGGTGGTGGCGGTGCTGATGATTACACCGCATGCCGGGGCCCGGGTGGATCACACCTTGCTGCTGGCGCTGGCCCGTATCCATGAAAACTTCCTCAACCTGCTGCACGCTTCGGACAGTGACACCCTCACCGGCCTGTTCAACCGTCGCAAGTTTGACAACCAGCTGTTTGACCAGGTGGCCCAGCAGCAAGCCAGTACCCCACGACTACCCTATCTGGCCTTGCTGGACATCGACCACTTCAAGCAAGTGAATGATGGCTATGGCCACATCATCGGTGACGAAGTACTGCTGATGCTGGCACAACGCATGCAGCAATTCTTTGGCGAAGATGACGGTCTGTACCGCTATGGTGGCGAGGAATTCGCCATTCTGTTTTGCGCTGTCAGTGACGAAAAAGCCCAGGCCATTCTGGAAGGTTTCTGCACCCGCATTGCCACCCAGCCCTTCCCGCAAGTGGGCCAGGTCACAGTCAGTATCGGCTTTGCCAGACTGGGAAGCTGCATGGTGCCAGCCCAGGTGATAGAACGTGCCGACAAGGCGCTGTACTACTCCAAAACCAATGGCCGCAATCAGGTAAACCAGTTTGAAGCCCTGCAACAACAGGGAATGGTGAGCGAGGCCGAAGTCGCCAGTGGCGACATCGACCTGTTCTGAAGGGCTGGCGGCATTAACGCAGCGAGAATGCCTCGTGGTGAAAGCGTGGCGGAACAGCCCGCCCGGCCAGTTGCTGCTGCAAGCTGCGGCCCAAGCCTTCCGGACCACAAAACCAGACATCACTGGCCGCAGGCAAGGCAGCGGCATTCAGGCGCTGCCCCTTGTCACTCTCCAGCACATGCAAACGAATACCCAGCTGGCGGCATGCTGCGCGAATTTCATCCAGCGCGGCAGCTTCCGCCGCATGACGCACACAGTAATAAAAATCCACTGGCACTGTCAGCGGCCGCCATGCTGCCTGCAACCAGGCCAGAAACGGCGTCACCCCCACGCCACCGGCCACCCACACTTGCGGGCCCTCCAGCGGCTGTCCATCCACGGCACCGGTAAAGCCACCATACGGCCCCTCCACCTCGACAGTCATCCCCACTTGCAGGCGGCCAGCCAGGCTGGCGGTATAGTCGCCCAGCGCCTTGATGACAAAGCGCAGCTCGCCATGCCCCGGCCAGGCCGAAGCAATGGTGAACGGGTGCGCCCCTTCTTTTGCATCGAGGCGCAGCAAGGCAAACTGCCCGGCCTGATGCCCAGGCCAGCGCGGCAGCAGACAACTCACTTCCAGCATATTGCCCGGCAATGAACGCAGGCCGGTAATGCTGCCACCATAACGCTGCAGACTGCCGGTTTTACCTTGCAGTGAGGCCAGCGCGGCAAACACGCCAGCCAGCATGGCGATGGCCAGCCCCCAGCCCAGCGGTGTCCACCAGAAGGCCTGCGGAGTAAGGATGACACTGTGGAACACCCCCATCAGGTAGACCGGGGCAAACAGACGGTGCAATTTGCGCCAGAAGCCGTAGGGCACCATGCGCAGCAAGGCAATGATCACCAGGCCCAGAATCACCCAGGCTGCCCATTCCCCCACCTGCTTGGCCAGACCGGTCCAGGAAAACACATGCGGATGAAACGGCTTGTGGCGCGGAGCAAGCCAGCCCAGTTGCATCAACCAGCGCGGTGACAAATCCAGCAACCAGTGGCCCGCCAGCATCAGGCCAGCCGCAATGCCCAGCCGACGGTGCAGGCGGTACATCTTGTCCAGCCCACCCCACAGCTTTTCCAGCCACAGCGGTCGAATACCCAATAGCATACCCAGCGACATCAGCATGATCAGCTCCACGCCGCTCAGCAGCATCAGCTCATGGCGCCAGGCAAAATAATTGTCCGGCCAGGGAATATACAGCGCGTGACACAGCACAAAGGCCAGTGCGGTCAGCAACATGGCCGCAGCCAGCAGGTAGCTTGTCCAGCGGAATGATTTCACGATATCGCCCCGAAAATAAGATTCAGGACATTTAACTAAGCCGGCTTTGCACAGAGTTGTCGCCTGCCTGCTGAAATGTTGCTGATTGATAATCTGCCCGATTGCCTTAACAAATATTCACAAATCAGCATAAAACCAGCACCGACCCATGCAACGCTATTGACATCCACCCCGGCAGCCCCATTTAATTCCCACCTTTAGCGCGCCGTATACTTTGCAGCGTCTCACTTACCCTCCCCGAACAGGAAAATCTCATGGCCATTACCGTAAACGGCGTCGAAATCACTGAAGCCATGGTGCAAGCAGAACAGGAAAACCACGCAGATGCGCCCAACCCGCGCGATGCCACCATCCAGGAACTGGTACTGCGTGAACTGCTGCTGCAAAAAGCCAAGGCCGAAGGCTTGGACGCTGCCAACCCGAATGCAGCCATTGGTGCCCTGCTGGAAAAGGAAATCCAGGTAGAACCGGTGGACGAAGCTACCTGCCGCGCCTTCTACGACGAATACCCGGAACGTTTCGCCAGCGGCGAATCCGCTGTAGCCAGCCACATCCTGTTCCCGCTGGGTGGCGGCGACGAACTGGGCAATATGCTGGCCAAATCCAAGGCCGAAGGCGTGCTGGCCGAAGTACAAGCCAACCCTTCCCGCTTTGCCGACCTGGCCCGTGAGCACTCCACCTGCCCGTCCGGCCAGCAAGGCGGCAGCCTGGGCCAATTCGGTCGCGGCCAGATGGTGCCGGAATTCGAACAAGCGGTATTCAGCACCGACGCCGGCCAGATCACCCCGAACCTGGTGCAAACCCAGTTCGGCTACCACATCATCCAGGTAAACGAGCGTACCCAAGGAGGTCAGATCAGCTTTGACGACATCAAACAGCGTCTGCAGCAATACCTGACCCAGATGGCCGGCAACAAGGCCATGCACGAATACCTGGCTGGCCTGGTACAAGAGGCCAAGATCGAAGGCTACAGCATGCCGGCACTGTAAGGCAGCCGCCTCACAGCTAGCTGCATGCAGACAAAGCCGGGCTTGCCCGGCTTTGTATTACCCGATAATTAAACAAAAACAGATAACTGTTTCAAACAAAACCCGTAGCACTAACACCGCTTCGGCAACAAAAGGACACACCCATGCACATGTTCTGGTTTTTGATTGTCGGCATTGTGGCCGGATGGCTGGCAGGCTTGCTGATCAAGGGAGAAGGCTTCGGACTGCTGGGCGACATGCTGATCGGCATCATCGGCGCCTACATCGGCGGCTATCTGTTTGGTGTGCTGGGACTGAGCGTCCACGGCATGCTGGGCCACATCATCATGGCCACTGCCGGAGCCAGCGTACTTTTGCTGGTGGTACGCCTGATCAAGCGAATATAAAGCCATCAGCGGGCCAGCCGACTGCCGGCCCGCCAAACAGCATCAGCCACGCGGTGGCTGGTTCAGCCCGGCTTGCACCGCCGGACGCGCCAGGAAGGCTTCCAGCACGCGCTGCACTTCGACAAAATCGGCATAGCCTACCAGCTCGCCCGCGCCATAAAACTGCACCAGATTACGCACCCACGGCAGGATGGCCATGTCGGCAATGGTGTAGTCATCACCCATGATCCAGTTACGCCCTTTCAGGCGGGCATCCAGCACGCCAAGCAGGCGGCGCGACTCCGCCACATAGCGATCGCGCGGGCGCTTGTCCTCGATATCCTTGCCGGCAAACTTGTGGAAGAAACCCAGCTGGCCAAACATCGGGCCAATCCCACCCATCTGGAACATCAGCCACTGGATGGTTTCATAGCGCAGTCCCGCGTCAGCGGGCAGGAAGCGACCGGTTTTTTCCGCCAGATACAGCAAGATGGCACCGGATTCGAACAAGGCCAGCGGTTTGTCACCCGGCCCGTTGGGGTCGAGGATGGCCGGAATCTTGTTATTCGGATTAAGTGACAGGAATTCCGGACTGAACTGGTCGTTGCTGTCGAAACTCACAAGATGCGCCTCATACGGCAGGCCGCACTCCTCCAGCATGATGGACACCTTCACCCCATTGGGCGTGGGCAGCGAATACAGTTGCAGACGGTCCGGATGATGGGCCGGCCACTTGCCGGTGATGGCGAAAGAGGACAAATCAGTCATGAGTGTGCCTTGGTAAAAGCCAGCCGGGCTAACCGGACAGCTGCAAAGGGAAACATACCTTCTTGCATGGTATGGGCAAAATGGAGCAGCTCAAGAACAATCGGCAGAACGCAGTGTTTTGCTGGCTGATCAAACGCCCATCAACTGCGCCAGCACCCAGGCCGCCGCCCGTCCCGGCTGGCGTGCTTGCGACCATACCAGATCCACCTGCACCGCCTTGGGCCAACCGGCCACTTTCAGTTCGGCCAGCTCATCCCCGCCAAAGTTGACGGCAAGCCAGCTGGGCAGCTCGGACCAGCCAAAGCCCAGCCGCGTCATTTCCAGTAACAACAAATAACTGGGGGCAGACCAGCAACGCGCACTGAGCGTGGCGCTGGGCGGGCCGTAATAGGTATTGAGCCGCAGCTCGCGCTCGGCAGCCAGTTGCTCGCGACTCACACTGGGCAGACCCGCCAATGGATGATGACTGCTGACATACAAGCTGCTCTGGCTGGCATCCGGCATCGGGTAATAACCGATATCTGCCGGATAGCGCGCCAACCCGGAAACAAAGCCCAGCTGGGCACGGCCGCTTTCCACCAGGTCGATCACGTCCTCTTTTTCGGCGACCAGCGTTTCCAGCTCCAGCGCCGGGAATTGCTGCTCGAACAAACGCAGCATCTGCTCCAGTGATTCGGACTGAAAGGTGTCGGACAACACAATGGTGAGCCGCGGCTCCAGCCCGCCCGCCAATAGCCCGGCCACCCGGCTCAGGGCATCGCCTGCTTCCAGCAACTGGCGAGCATGGCTGAGCAATTGCTGCCCGGCTGCGGTGAGTACCGGCTGCCGCCCGCTGCGCTCGAACAGGCTGACGCCCAGGTCGATTTCCAGGTTGGCAATGGCCTCGCTGATGGTGGACTGGCTCTTGCCCAGGCGGCGTGCGGCAGCAGAAAACGAACCCAGCTCTGCCGCAGCACTGAAAGCAGCGATGGCATCTAGCGACCAGGACATATCGGATTCTCCGATGGATTTTATTTTTTAACTATCCGACAAACCAATCACAATGTCACCCGAATCACCCGATACCACCACCGAAAAGGACAGCACCATGTCTGCCAGCCACAACAAACACCTGAGCGAACGCATCTTGCATGCCGTGTTGTACGAAGTCTGCGCCATGGTGATGCTGGTGCCGCTGGCCGCCCTGCTGACCGGCAGCGGTATGGGGCAGATGGGTGTGCTGGCGCTGATGATGTCCTGCGTGGCCATGCTGTTCAACATGCTGTTCAACGCGCTGTTCGAGCGCGCGGAACGACACTGGGGCCTCAAGCGCACAGTGTGGGTACGTAGCGCACATGCCGTGCTGTTTGAAGGCGGGCTGGTGGTGATGCTGGTGCCACTGGCCGCATGGTGGCTGCAGGTGTCGCTATGGCAGGCCCTGTTGCTGGACCTGGGCTTTTTCGCTTTCTTCCTGCCTTACACCTATGTCTTCAACCTGGCCTATGACCGGCTACGTCAGCGTGTCAGGCAGGGCAGGCAAACTGTCGCCACACAAAGCAAATAAACCAAGGGAGACCGAGATGAACAACGCCTGGATTTTCCTGAGCATTGCCATTGTGGCTGAAGTGGTGGCCACCTCATCCATGAAACTGACCGAAGGCTTTACCCGCCTTGGCCCGTCGCTGCTGACCGCCGCCGGTTACATGCTGTCGCTGTACATGCTGTCGCTGACCTTGCGTCACGTGCCGGTGGGGGTGGTGTATGCCATCTGGTCTGGCGCGGGCATCGTACTGGTATCTGTCGTGGCCTGGCAGCTGTACGGCCAGAAGCTGGACCTGCCTGCCATCATCGGTATGGCCATGATTATTGGCGGGGTGCTGGTGCTGAACCTATTTTCCCGCTCGGCCGTCCATTAAGCACGATTAAGAAAAACAGATGCAGCGCGATGCTGTTTTGCTGAGCGCGTTGTGTATGGATACGCACCGGGCTGCGACAGGCAGCCCATCTGCTCAGATCGGCGAGCCTGGCGACGGCCCCTGCGCCATGCCCACCATGCCGCCACACAGCTGATTACGCCCGCCATGCTTGGCCTGATACAGGAAGTTGTCCGCTTGTTTGAGCAAGGTGTTCAGATCGCCCTCCTCCATGGCCGCCATGCCGATACTGACGGTAAAGCGCAAATCACCTTGCGGGGTGGTAACGGCCAGATTGCCCAGCGCCCGGCGCAATTTGTCCAGCTGTGCCAGCATGACCGGCACATTGACTTGCTGACAGAGAATGACAAATTCTTCGCCCCCGAAACGGGCAATGATGTCGTCCGGAAAAAACGACTCCAGCAAGCGCGCCGTCTGGCAGATCACCCGGTCGCCCACATCATGGCCATAGCTGTCGTTGATACGCTTGAACAAGTCGATGTCCAGTACCGCCACGCCAATGTGCTGACGCAGGCTGTTGGCCTGTTCAAAAAAGTGTCGCCGGTTGGACAGACCGGACAGGTGATCCTTGTTGGCGGACTCCTGCAGCGCTTGCAGGTTTTCCACGAATTCCACATTGCGCGTGACGCGGCAGAAGAATTCTTCGTAATTGAAGGGCTTTTGCAGATAGTCATCGGCCCCGGCCTTGATGAAGCGGGCGGTCATGGTGGGGTCCTGGCTGCCGGAAATACCGATGATGGCCAAGCGGGTATGGTCCATAAAGCGCCGCACCGTGCTGGTCATGCGCACCCCGTCCATGCCCGGCATGTCGTGGTCGGTCAGAATCAGCCGGATATCACTTTCCCGGCGCAACAGCGCCAGTGCCTGTTCCGCGTCCACCGCTTCCAGCACCTGATACAGATGACGCTCCAGCTGCATGCGCAAGAACTGCCGCACCGCCTGCGAATCGTCCACCACCAGTACCTTGATGCCGGGATTCAGACGAATGCGCCGCAGCATCTTCATCACGTATTCAAAAGCAGAAGGACTTTCCTTGGGAATGTAGTCCACCACCGGCATGCACAGTACACGCTCACGTGTTTGGGTATCGCTGTTGGCGGTCAGCACCACAGTGGGAATGCGGTTTTCCAGCAACAAGGGCAATACCTCGCCATTGGGGGCATCCGGCAAGCAGTAATCCGCCACCGCAGCCATGAAACGTGAATCCTCAGCCAGCGCCTGGCGCACTTCGGCCAGGCTGGTGACCGGCACGGCGGTAAAGCCCTGCTTGTTGACCAGACGGCACAGTGGGCGGATCAGCATCAGGCTGTCTTCAATCACAAGAATCCGGGGCGCAACGCTACTCATAATGAATTACTGTCTATCAAGAAAGTTGTCTGCATTATTGACGAAGCCAGCCTTTATGTCAGTAACGCTTGGATTAAACCGACAAGCAGGCGTCAGCGAGGAGTGCCTCGGAGAACACCGCAAAAAAGGGTATAATCGACCCATTTTTTCAGCATAAGACGCACCATTCACCACCATGGAACTTGCCAAGAGCTTTGAACCGGGCGATATCGAACGCCGCTGGTACCAACAATGGGAACAAGCCGGCTACTTCAAGCCGAGCATGGACACCACCAAGCCGTCCTTCGCCATCCAGCTGCCGCCGCCTAACGTCACCGGCACCCTGCACATGGGCCACGCCTTCAACCAGACCATCATGGATGGCCTGACGCGCTACTACCGCATGAAGGGCGACAACACGGTATGGATTCCCGGCACCGACCACGCCGGTATCGCCACCCAGATCGTGGTGGAACGCCAACTGGCCGAGCAAGGCATCAACCGCCACGACATGGGCCGCGAAGCCTTTACCGCCAAAGTGTGGGAATGGAAAGAAAAATCCGGCGGCACCATCACCAGCCAGATGCGCCGTGTGGGCTGCTCGGTGGACTGGAGCCGTGAATACTTCACCATGGACGACGTGCGCGCCGAGGTGGTGACCGAAGTGTTCGTGCGCCTGTTCGAACAAGGCCTGATCTACCGTGGCAAGCGTCTGTCCAACTGGGACGCCAAACTGGGCACCGCCATCTCCGACCTCGAAGTCATTTCCGAGGAAGAAGACGGCCACATGTGGCATATCAAATACCCGGTGGTGGGGAGCGACGAGTTTGTCACCGTTGCCACCACCCGCCCGGAAACCCTGCTGGGCGACGTGGCCGTGGCCATCAACCCGGAAGACGAACGCTACCAGCACCTGCTGGGCAAACAGCTGGAACTGCCGCTGACCGGCCGCACCATTCCGGTGATTGCCGACAGCTATGTGGACAAGGAATTCGGCACCGGCTTCGTCAAGATCACCCCGGCGCACGACTTCAACGACTACGAAGTGGGCAAGCGCCACAACACCCAGCTCATCAATGTGATGAGCCTGGACGCCACCATTCTGGCCAAGGCGCAAATCTTCGGCTTTGACGGCAGCGCCCAGGGCAGCATCGAACTGCCAGCCGCCTACGCCGGCCTGAGCACCCAAGACGCCCGCAAGGCCATGCTGGCCGACCTGCAAACCCAGGGCCTGCTGCTGGACACCAAACCGCACAAGCTGATGGTGCCGCGCGGCGACCGTACCGGCACCGTCATCGAACCCTTGCTGACCGACCAGTGGTTCGTGGCCATGAGCAAGGTGGGCGAAGGCGACGCTACCGGCCAGTCCATCGCCCAGAAAGCCATCGAAGCCGTGGAATCCGGCGAAGTGCGCTTCATCCCGGAAAACTGGGTCAACACCTACAACCAGTGGATGAAGAACATCCAGGACTGGTGTATCAGCCGCCAGCTGTGGTGGGGCCACCAGATTCCGGCCTGGTACGACGAAGACGGCAACATCGTGGTTGCCCGCAGCGAAGCCGAAGCCCAGGCCAAGGCCCCGGGCAAGACGCTGCGCCGTGAACAGGACGTGCTGGACACCTGGTTCTCCTCCGCCCTGGTGCCCTTCTCCACCCTGGGCTGGCCGGAAGAAACGCCGGAACTGAACGCCTTTGTCACCTCCAATGTGCTGGTGACCGGTTATGAAATCATCTTCTTCTGGGTTGCCCGGATGATCATGATGACCAAGCACTTCACCGGCAAGGTGCCGTTCCGCGACGTGTACATCCACGGCATGGTGCGCGACCACGAAGGCAAAAAGATGTCCAAGTCCGAGGGCAATGTGATTGACCCGGTGGACCTGATCGACGGCATCGCGCTGGAACCGCTGGTGGAAAAACGCACCACCGGCCTGCGTCGCCCGGAAAAGGCGCCGGCCATTGCCAAGGCCACCGAAAAGCTGTTCCCGGAAGGCATTCCGGCCTATGGTACCGACGCCCTGCGTTTCACCATGGCCAGCTACGCCACCCTGGGCCGCAGCGTCAACTTCGACTTCAAGCGCGCCGAAGGCTACCGCAACTTCTGCAACAAGCTGTGGAACGCCACCCGCTTCGTGATGATGAACGTGGAAGGCAAGGACTGCGGTCAGGATGAAAGCCTGCCGCTGGAATTCAGCTTTGTCGACCAGTGGATCATCGGCCGCCTGCAACAGGCCGAAGCCGACGTCACCAATGCGCTGGAAACCTACCGCTTCGACCTGGCCGCCCAGGTGATTTACGAGTTCATCTGGAACGAGTACTGCGACTGGTATGTGGAACTGGCCAAGGTACAGCTGCAAAACGGCAATGAAGCCCAGCAACGCGCCACCCGCCGCACCATCGTGCGCGTGCTAGAAGTCGCCCTGCGCCTGACCCACCCGCTGATGCCCTTCATCACCGAAGAGCTGTGGCAGACGGTCGCCCCGCTGGCCAATGCCAAGAAGACCGACTCCATCATGCTGGCGCAATGGCCGGTAGCCGTGCCGGAGAAGATCAATGCCGAGGCCAATGCCCGCATGGATGCCTTTAAGGACATGGTGAACGCGGTGCGCAACCTGCGTGGTGAAATGGGCATCGGCCCGGCGGTGAAAGCCCCGCTGTTCATTGAAACCAGCGATGCTTCGGTAGCGGATTTCATTCCCTATCTGAAGTTGCTGGCTCGTTTGACCGAAGGCAGTATCGTCGCCACCCTGCCGGCTGACGACGCGCCGGTGGCCATGTCCGGCAACGCCCGCCTGATGCTGAAGGTGGAAGTGGACAAGGCCGCCGAAACCGCCCGCCTCACCAAGGAACTGGGCAAGCTGGACGCCGAACTGGCCAAGCTGACCGCCAAGCTGGAAAAGCCGGGCTATGTAGACAAGGCCCCGGCGCATCTGGTGGAGCGCGACAAGGCGCAACTGGCCGAGCTGAACGACAAGATGGACAAGGTGAAAGTGCAGCTGGCCAAGCTGGCCTGATTACCTCTCACCCACACAAAAGCCCACCATCTGGTGGGCTTTTTTTATGCCACGCTACCGCAGCAAGGACAATGAAATGGCGCATCCGCCAGCGCGGCCCACTTGTCAATCAAGCTACAAACTGTATTTACCCATTTAAACAAATAACAGAAAAACTGCGCAATCCGGGCATTCTTTTGCAATCTTTCCTATGCTGGAAAAATGCTGCAATACAAAAAATCAAATCAGCCAATGCAGCATTGCACTGTTTTATTTAGCCAGGGGCTCCTAACAAAACTACACATCATCACGTCTTCACTAAGCCGCCCTGATAAAAAAATGATTGGCATGAACAGCGCGCATTCAGCCCGATAAAGGCATTGCACAACCCGAATCAAGCATCACCACCCCGGACTTTAGCGAGAGAGCCATGTTCCAGATCGTTGCCAAAGCCATGCGGCGCATGCGTTACCCCAGCCGCTTTGCCATCATTGGTGCCGTATTTGCCATTGCGCTGATTTACCTGACTTACGGGCTGTACCGCAGCAATCAGGACAATGCCGACTTCTCCAGCAAGGAACTGATAGGCACGCAATACCTGAAACCCACCATGGCCTTGCTGACGCAAATCCAGCAGCAACGGGTATTGGCAGAGAAGGGGCAAGCACGCGCGGCGAATCTGGAGCAGGCCTGGGCAGCGGTGCATGCCGTGCAAACCGGCATTGGCGCGCAACTGGCAGTGGACAGCAGCTGGAATGGTTTGAATGCCGCCTGGCAGGCCGTCAAAACCAGCCCCAGCACCGACAACCTGGACAAGCTGAGTGACAGCCTGAATCAACATATCGGCCGGGTGAGCGATCAATCCAACCTGACGCTGGACCCGGATATCGACACTTACTATCTGATGGACACGCTCACCGTCAAATGGCCCAACTGGCTGATTCGCGCCACCCGTGGCAATGCCCTGCTGGAACGGGCCGGCAGCCAGCCGCTTGGCGCCAAGGACCACGATGTTGCCGTGGAACTGCGCATCCTGCTGGATGACGCACTCTCCGGCATGCAAGACGACCTAGCCAAAGCCATCGCCTACAACCCCGGCCTGAAAACCGTACTGGCCAGCGGGCAGGAACAACTGCTTACCCAGGCCAAAGCCAATGGCGTGCAACTGGACAAAGCCCTGAGCGGTGCCACCGTACAAACCGGCGGCCTGCAAGACGGCACCATACAGCACGTACAGGCGCTGCAGCAGGTCGCGCTGGATCAGCTGGAATCCTTGCTGCATGTGCGGCTGGGGCACATTTTGCTCCAGCGCAACATCTACATGGCCTGCGCCTTGTTCACCCTGCTGCTGTCCGCCTACCTGTTTGTCACCCTGTACATGTCCATCACCATGCAATTGGGCGGCGACCCGTTCTACGTACAAAAAGTGGTGCAACAAATTGCCAGCGGCAGGCTGGATACCGACATCCACTTGCGTGATGAAGCAGCAGACAGCCTGCTGGCCGAGATACGCACCATGCGCAACAAACTGCACGAAACAGTCAGCAGCCTGATTGCCACCTCGCACCAGCTGGATGAAACAGCCAGCGAAGTGGCCAGCAGTGCGCGCAATTTGTCAGTGGGAAGTGAAAAACAGCACGACGCAGCCTCGGACATGGCCGCGGCGGTAGAACAACTGAGCACCAGCCTGTCGGTGAGCGCCGAACGCTCGGCACAGGCAGACCTGCTCACCCGCAATGCAGTCAGCCAGTCCTTCACCGGGGTGGAAGTGATAGGCGATGCCGGCCACAGCATGAGCAGCATTGTTTCCTCCATCAATGAAGTGGCCGGCACCATCGACAAGCTCACCCGTCAGTCCGAATCCATTGTGACCATTGTGGATGTGATTCACGAAGTGGCCGACCAAACCAATCTGCTGGCCCTGAACGCCGCCATTGAAGCCGCCCGCGCTGGCGAGGCCGGGCGTGGCTTTGCCGTGGTGGCGGACGAGGTTCGCAAACTGGCGGAACGCACCGCCCACTCCACCACCGAAATCACCAGCATCGTGCAGGAAATCCAGGGCACAACCCTGCATGTGGCTGGGCATATGAGCCATAGCCGTGGTTCGGTGGAAAGCGGACAAAACAAAGCCGTGGAAGCGCATGAAGTCATGGATGCCATCCGCACCCAGATTGACCAGGCCTGCGTGGCCGTGGCCGATATCCGCGCCCGCCTGAGCGAACAAAGCCAGACCAGCCAGGACATCGCGCGGAATGTGGAGCAAGTGGCACGCATGTCGGAAGAAAACAGCCGGGTGGTGCAAAGCTCCAGCGAAACCGTCCACCGCTTGAAAACCCTGTCATCGCAATTGACGCAACTGGCCGGGAAGTTTTCGGTGTAGCGGGTTTACGCAATGGCAAGCCACGCCAGGCTTGTCACGGACAAGTGGTAAAAGCCCACCGGATGGTGGGCTTTTTGTGTGCGGCATGTTCAAGTGTACGAGTACATGGCTGACACTTTCCGCGCCATTCCTTTAG
>NZ_JACAXB010000026.1 GCF_013391415.1 Aquitalea sp. LB_tupeE | reverse complement strand
CTGCCTCAGGACCTAAGGGGGTGGAAAGGGGCCTTTTAGCCGCGGCGGAACGCCCCCGATACAACCGGGGGCTTCCGCCCTACAAGTCGTGATGCTTCGGCGAGGAGTCATATCAAAAAAACCACCGCACCAACGCGGCCATGGGCCCCGTCAAGCATGCCGACAGGTGGCCGGGGCGAGGTGTTAAGCGCCTGCCCTGTTTGAGCGATTTGACGTTAGCAAATCGCGAGTTCAGGCGCGCCTCGCTCCGGGCGGGACCTGTCGGGCAGCCGCAGGCCATGCTTGCGGGGTGGCCTTGGAGGTGAAGGAGGGCTTGTCCAGGCAAGCCCTCTTTCCCGTTTGCCGCGCGGAAGCGGCAATGCAAAACATCATCCGCGTCAGCGGATGCAAGCACACCACCTGTACCACTTACCAGCCTTCTCCACACTCTTGACTCTTGCGACTAGCCCGCTTGCTGTTTAGCCTTTGCGAGTTGCACTTAAACAGCGCAACCAGGTTTGGCGACCTGATTATCCGGACAGGAAATCCTCTACCACCATATTGATGGAGCCATCGCCATGTCCGCTAACCCCAAAACCACCCTGCCCCCACCACCCCTCACCCTCCACTACCTCGGCAAACCCATCCGCCTCACCCTCCACCACACCCCACCCCTGCTCGCCATCGCCGACCTCGCCGCCGCCATCGGCCCACGCTGCACCGAACAACTCCGCCAGCAACTGCAAACACACGCACACCAGCCCGACGACCACACCCCACCCAGCTGGCCACTGCCCGCCCTGCTGCAAGCCCTGCGCCGCAGCCGCAAACCCGCCGCCCGCCAACTACGCCGCTGGCTAAGCCGCGAACTGCTCCCCGCCCTGCACCAGCTACCACCCGCTGCACCACGCTGGGAACAAGCACTCAGCCTGGCCGCTGAAGCCGGCCAGCAAATCAGCCACGCCGTACTGCAAACCGTGCTGCAACAGGAAGAAAACTGGCAGCACACCCACTGGCTGCTGACACTGGACTACACCCCGGACCACCCGCGCCGCCATAGCCATGGCCGACTCAGCGCGCTGGAGTGCAGCGTCACACCCTTGCAAGCGTTGGCAGATGAAATTGCACAGCCCAAGGGCCTGGGCATGCAGAACGGGGATTTGCTGAAACTGGTGGCGGCCTGCCATGCGCAACTGGCGCAGCGCATGAACAAGCAGGCGTGGCGGGAGATGGCACGCGCAGCAGAGGCAAACTGAAACGCCGCAGCCCATCAGCGCGGTGATGGTGACTGCGGCGTGTTACAGGTAATGAAAGAGGCGGGATCAGCCAGCCTGCACGCCCTTGTCCAGCGCCATCTGTTGAATGGCGGTGACCACCGAATCCGCCCCCTGGCGGATCTGGTTGATGACATCGCCCACCTTGTTGACCTGATCGACACTGCCTTCCACCAGTGCCTTGATCTGGTCCATATTGTTCACCGCAGTACCGGTCTGGTTCTGGATGGCAGTCACCATGCCGGAGATCTCTGCGGTAGACAGCGAGGTGCGCTCGGCCAGCTTGCGCACTTCGTCCGCCACCACGGCAAAGCCACGGCCGGTTTCGCCAGCGCGGGCGGCTTCGATGGCGGCATTCAGGGCCAGCAGATTGGTTTGGTCGGCAATGTCCTTGATGGTTTGCACGATGGTGCCGATTTGCTGGGAGTGTTTGCCCAGCGACTGCACGCTTTGGGCGGCAGTGGCAATTTCGTTGGCCATGTTTTCGATATTGCTGACGCTGTCGCTGATGTTGTTGACGCCTTCTTCTGCCCAGTGGCGGGTTTGCTGCGAGGTATTGAAGGCAAACAGCGCGCTGTCCCGTTCCTGCTTCTGGGTCTGCACATTGGTGGTGATGTCGGTGGCAAACTTGATGACGGACACTACCTTACCGGCTTCATCAAATACCGGGTTGTAGCTGGCTTCCAGCCAGCGTTCGCTGCCATCCTTGGCAATGCGTTTGATCTGGCCGGAGAAAAACTGGCCGCTGCGCAGTTGATCCCACAGCTGGGCGTATTCCCGGCTATTGGCAAACTCTGGCGTACACAGTCGGCGATGGGGCTGGCCAATCAATTCCGACTCCTGATAGCCCATGACTCGCAAGAAGTTCTGATTGACCTTGGTGATGGTGCCATCCAGGGTAAATTCGATAGTGGCCATCACGCGGTTGACGGATTCCAGTACTGCCTTATTACGTGCAGCTTCTTGCATCCGTTGGGTGATGTCAGTTGCGAATTTGATAAAGCCGGTGATTTTGCCACTGGCGTCCTTGATCGGGTTATAGGTGGCTTCAAGCCACACTTCGTCGCCATTGCTGCGCAGGCGCTTGACCCGGCCGATGAAGGGCTTGCCTTCGCGCAGCGATTGCCAGAATGCCTGATAGGCTGGCGACCCGGCAAAGCCGGATTCGCAGAAGGCGCGATGGTTCATACCCAGCAAGCTGGATGCGCTATAACCCATTACCTGCTGGAACAGGGCGTTGGACTCCACCACATTGGCATTCAAATCGAATGTGACACTGGCGGTGGATGCATGGATGGCATCCAGTATTGCTTTTTGTTGATCCAGCGTGGCTGCTTGCTGGTCAATTTTTGCATGAAGTTTCTTATTAAACATTCACTACCCCCGATGGCTGCTTTTATTAGTCAGTCGTTAAAGCAATAGCGCAAGCATGGGTATGAGTATAACCATGCTTTGATGACAGTAAAGCGTTTTCAGGGGCGGGTTAGCTGCTAAAGATAAATCTTTATCTGCTTTTGATTGCTGCTTTATTTGAGTCATTACAGACAATGCAATACAACTTTGGTCGAATAAAGTCAGACAGAAATTTTATTCAAATAGCATTATTACATTAAATGATTCAGCCTAATGACATGACGTACGACGCGCTAAAAAGGTAAAGCCTATCAGGGACCATTCAGCTAGCTTACACCGCCTTGCGCAGCGCCCAGTCAAAGGCGCGGGTGGGCAGCAGCCGACGCAGTAGCCAGAAGACCTTGGTGGGCTTGGTAATGCGGTAACGCGCTTTGGGGCGGCGGGCGGTAACTGCTTGCCAAGCGACCTCGCCCACGGCGGTGGCGGGCAGGGTGAAGGGTGCGGCGTGGCCTTCTTTTTTCAGCCGCACCAGCTGGGCTTCGTATTCCTCGCGATGCACGCTGCCGGTCACATCCACATTCTGCAAGAAGCGTTGCAGGGCATTGGGGCGGAAGCGGCTTTCAATCGGCCCCGGTTCTACCAGCGACACAAAAATACCCGTGCCGTGCAGTTCTTGCCGCAGGGTGTCGCACATGCCTTCCATGGCGAACTTGCTGGCGTTGTAAGCGCCGCGCCAGCGCATGGCGGCAAAACCCAGGATGGAGCTGTTATAGATGATTCGACCGTGGCCCTGCGCACGCATGACGGGCAGCACGGCATTGGTGAGTTCCCACGGGCCGAACAGATTGGTTTCAAACTGCTCGCGCATGGCCTGGCGGTGGATGTCTTCCACCGCACCGGGCTGGCCGAAACCGGCGTTGTTGAACAGGGCATCCAGCCGTCCGCCAGTCTGGCGCAGTACCTGCTGCAAGGCGGTGTGGATAGAGGCCGTATCGGTGACATCCAGTTGCAGGCTTTCCAGCCCTTCGGCTTGCAGCCGAGCCACATCCTCCATACGACGGCAGCTGGCAAACACGCGCCAACCGCGCTGGGCGAACAGTTTGGCAGTATGGTAACCAATGCCGCTGGAGCAGCCGGTAATCAGAATGCAAGGGGGGTGGGACACGTCACAACCTCGTCAAAATCAGGCAAACAGGCGCAACCCTACACCATACGGCGTGCATTGTTGAAGCAGTTTCCTGTCCCTTGCCACGCAGACAAAAATATCGTGTTGCAGTGGAAATGGAATAAAATGGCCGACTACCGATTTTGCGACAAGGAAAACGCCATGGCGAAATCCGCCAAAGCCCCGGCCAGCTTTGAAACCGCGCTGGCCCAGCTGGAGGACATCATCCAGGCGATGGAAGGCGGCGATGTGCCGCTGGAGACTGCACTTGCGTCCTACAAGCAAGGCGTGGAGCTGATTAAGTTCTGCCAGGGCAAACTGTCCGACGCCGAGCAGCAATTGAAAATTCTGGAAAACGACGAACTCAAACCGCTGGACCTCAGTAATGGCCAATGAATCCTTCATCGGCTGGATGACGCAGATCCAGCAAACCATGGAAACCGCCCTCGCCCGCTTTCTGCCTTCGGCGGACACCCTGCCGCAGCGCCTGCATCAGGCCATGCGCTATGCCACGCTGCAAGGCGGCAAGCGCGTGCGCCCGCTGCTGGCCTTTGCCGCAGGTGAACTGAGCGGTGCCAGTGCGGAAAACCTGGCTCGCGTGGCGGCGGCGGTGGAGATGATCCACGCCTATTCGCTGGTGCACGACGACCTGCCCTGCATGGACGACGATGTGTTGCGCCGTGGCAAGCCCACCTGTCATGTGGAGTTCGACGAAGCCACCGCCCTGCTGGTGGGCGATGCGCTGCAAACCCTGGCATTCGAGCTGATTGCCACCCCGATGGAAGGCGTGAGCCCTGCCAGCCAGCTGGCCATGTGCCAGTTGCTGGCGCGTGCTTCCGGCCACGGCGGCATGGCCGGTGGCCAGGCCATTGACCTGGCCAGCGTGGGCCAGACACTGAACCTGCCCGAGCTGGAATTCATGCACATGCTGAAAACCGGTGCGCTGATTCGCGCCGCCGTGCTGCTGGGTGCCATGGCAGGCCAGCCCTTGAGTGCGCAGCAGACCGAACAGCTGGACATTTTTGCCAAGCGCATTGGTCTGGCGTTTCAGGTGGTGGATGACGTGCTGGATTGTGAAGCCGACACCGCCACGCTGGGCAAGACTGCCGGCAAGGATGCCGCCAATGACAAGCCCACTTATGTCAGCCTGATGGGTCTGGCCGAAGCCAAGCAGTTTGCCCGCGAACTGCGCGAACAGGCTTTTGCCGCGCTGGAAGGCTTTGGCCCGGCTGCCGACCGACTGAAAGAACTGGCCGACTACATCGTGGCCCGCTCGTTTTAACCGCAGAAGAACAACAATGACTCCGCTGCTCGACACCATTCATCAGCCTTCCGACCTGCGTGCGCTGGGCCGCCAGCAACTGCCGCAACTGGCGACGGAACTGCGCGAATTCCTGGTCGATACGGTCAGCAAGACCGGTGGCCACTTTGCCTCCAACCTGGGCAGCATCGAGCTGACCATCGCCCTGCACTATGTGTTCAACACCCCGGACGACCGGCTGGTGTGGGACGTGGGCCACCAGACTTACCCGCACAAAATCCTGACCGGACGCCGCGAACGCATGGGCAGCATGCGCCAGAAAGGTGGCCTGGCAGGTTTTCCCAAGCGTGAGGAATCGCCCTACGACACCTTTGGCGTCGGCCATTCGTCCACCTCCATCGGTGCGGCGCTGGGCATGGCGGCTGCCGCCAAGCTGCAAGGGCTGGACCGCAAGTGCGTGGCCATCATCGGCGATGGCGCAATGACTGCCGGGCAGGCTTTCGAGGCACTGAACAATGCCGGAGCGATGGATACCGATTTGCTGGTGATCCTCAACGACAACGACATGTCGATTTCGCCCAATGTCGGTGCGCTCAATAACTATCTGGCCAAGCTGATGTCCGGCCGCTTCTACGCCGCCATGCGCGAGGGTTCCAGCAAGGTGCTGGGCATGGCCCCGCCCTTGAAGGAAATTGCCAGCAAAGTGGAGGAGCACGTCAAGGGCTTCTTTACGCCGGGTACGCTGTTCGAGGAGTTCGGTTTCAACTACATCGGCCCGATCGACGGGCACGATCTGGACGTGCTGGTGGATACGCTGAAGAACATCCGCAGCCTGAAAGGGCCGCAGTTCCTGCATATCGTCACCAAGAAGGGTCATGGCTACAAACTGGCCGAGAACGACCCGGTGAAATACCACGGCGTCACCAAGTTCGACCCGGCCAACGGGCTGGCCGGTGGCAAGAGTGGCGGCAAGCCGCAATACACCCAGGTATTCGGTGACTGGATTTGCGATATGGCCAAGCTGGATGCGCGTCTGGTGGGCATCACCCCGGCCATGCGCGAGGGCTCCGGCCTGGTGCGCTTCGAGAAGGAACACCCGGACCGCTACTTCGACGTGGCCATTGCCGAACAACACGCCATTACCTTTGCCGCTGGCCTGGCCTGTGATGGCGCCAAGCCGGTGGTGGCGATTTACTCCACCTTCCTGCAGCGCGGCTACGACCAGCTGATTCACGACGTGGCGCTGCAAAACCTGCCGGTGCTGTTTGCCATCGATCGCGCCGGTCTGGTGGGTGCCGACGGTCCCACCCATGCGGGTGCCTTTGATATTTCCTTCCTGCGTTGCATTCCCAACATGACGGTGCTGGCTCCGTCTGACGAAAACGAATGCCGCCAGCTGCTGTATACGGCGTTTTGCATGGACAGCCCCACCGCCGTGCGCTACCCGCGTGGCGTAGGCCCCGGTGTGGACATCCAGCAGGACATGACCGCCCTGCCGGTGGGCAAGGGTGTGCTGCGCCGCAGCGGCAAAGGCAAGGTGGCGATTCTGGCTTTTGGCAGCATGGTGGCCCCTGCCCTGGCCGCGGCCGAGGCGCTGGATGCATCGGTGGCCGACATGCGTTTTGTCAAACCGCTGGATACCGGGCTGATCCGCCAGTTGGCCGAACAGCATGACTACATCGTCACCGTGGAAGAAAACGTGGTGATGGGCGGTGCCGGTTCCGGCTGTCTGGAAGCCATGCAGGCCATGGGCATCGTCAAGCCTGCCTTGCTGCTGGGCCTGCCGGACGACTATGTTGAACATGGCGACCCCACGGTATTGCTGGCCGATTGCGGCCTGAACGCCGCCGGCATCGAGGCCAGTATTCGCCGCTGGCTGCCGCAACAATAACAACAGCGTAAAGAGAGGCAGTCATGGGCGGTATTGATCTGGCAGCATGGCTGAATCTCAAGGGCAGCCCTTTCGAGGCGCTGCCGCTGTTTGTCACCAGCCTGGCCATCGGCCTGTTGATGGGGGTGGAGCGCGAACGCAAGCACCACACCCTGGCAGGTATCCGCACCTTTCCGCTCACTGCCATTTTCGGCACGCTGGCCGCCATGCTGGATGCACCATCACATGGCGTATTGCTGCAAACCGTCGGCCTGCTGGCGGTGACTTCCTTCGGTTTTCTGCCGGAACGCAATGCCGACAGCGACAAGACCGAGCCGCGCACCACCACCGTGGCATCCTTGCTGGTCGTCTACTGTCTGGGCGCGCTGGTATGGCACGGTTTTGGCGGCGTTGCCGTGGCGGTGGGCATTGTCGCCACCGCCCTGCTCTACCTCAAGCCGGAACTGTCCGGCCTCACTCACAAGCTGGACCGGCGCGACCTGCTATCACTGCTGCAGTTTGCCGCGCTGTCCTTCATCGTATTGCCGCTGTTGCCTAACCGCACCTTCGGCCCCTACCAAGCCGTCAACCCGCATCAGGTTTGGCTGATGGTAACGCTGATCGTGGGCATCAGCCTGTCTGGCTACCTGGCGGTCAAGCTACTGGGCCAGCGCGTGGGTGGCCCCTTGCTCGGCATTCTGGGCGGGCTGGTTTCCTCCACTGCCACCAGCCTGATCTACGCCCGTGAGGCACGCGCTAACCCGCTGTCGCTGCACCTGGGTACGGCGGTGATTCTGCTGGCCAATCTGGTGCTGTTCGTGCGCCTGATGGTGCTGGCTGCCGTGGTGCAAAGCAGTGTGCTGCCAGCGGCGGCCTGGGTGCTGTTGCCCGGCCTGCTGTGCGGGCTGAGTGCCGCGCTGTGGCAGTTGCGCCAGCATAATAACGGCCAGCCGCAGCCGGAGCTGCAACTGAGCAACCCCTCGGAAATGAAGCTGGCCCTGGGCTTTGGCGCCATGTTTGCACTGGTGATGTTTTGCGCCGCCTGGCTGAATGCGGAGTTCGGCAGCAAGGGCGTGTATGTGGTAGCGCTGATTTCCGGCCTGAACGATGTGGACGCCATCTCGCTGACAGCTTTCAACCTGTTTGGCGAAAACCGGCTGGACGGCCAGCAAGTGGCCACCACGCTGGCGCTGGCGATTACTGCCAATAATGTGTTCAAGTTCAGCCTGATCGCCAGCCTGGGTGGCAGTGCGCTGGCGCGCCGCTGCCTGCCTACCCTGCTGGCGGCCAGCAGCGGCATGCTTGTGGGCTTGCTGGTGCTATCGGGCAGTCACTGAGCGCGAGCCAGCAGGCCGGGTAGCAGTTGCAAGATGGTCTGTGCAGTAAGCAGCGGCTGCTCCAGTGGAAACAGATGGCTGCCACTCACCTCATGCAGCTGCATGCCGAAGTGGCGCTGTGCGTAGCGCAGGTCGGATGGCCGCACCACATCATGACGGCTGGCGGCAACAAAGGCGGTGGGTACCGTCAGTTGCCCGCGATAACGCGGGAAATCATGCGGCAGCGCACAGTAAATCTGGTGTTCGATTTGGGGCCGGAAACGCAATCGCCGCCCGCCATGGCCGTCGTCCTCGCTGCCGTGCAAGGCATAGTCGGCCAGACAGTCCGGGTCGAAGCGGGCAAACGCCGGTTTGCGGGCAAAGTAGTCGTGCATCATTTCCACGCTGGCCCAGCTATCGCGCCGCCCCAGGGTATTGCCGCCGGGGGTGATGCGGGCGATCAGGCCCAGCGTCTTGGCCAGCCAGATCAGCGCCGCCCGGCGCGGCCCCAGCAAGGGTGAATCCAGAATCACCAGCGCCTTGAACAGCTCTGGCGCGCGGATAGCGGCATAAAACAGCAGATAGCCGCCCAGTGAATGGCCGACGCCAATCACCGGCTGGCGGTAACGGCTGAGCACGGCAATGGTTTCGTCCACCAGATGCGGCCAGCAGTCCGTCACCGGATAACGCGGGTCATGGCCGATGCAATCCAGCCAGCCCATCTGGTAGTGCTGGCCCAGTGTGCGCAGCAGCTTGCCGTATACCGGCGCGGGAAAGCTGTTGGCGTGGGCAAAATGAATGATGTCCTGCATGATGTGGTGTTGCGCCCGTTTTGATTTGTTATGCGTCGATACT
Organism: Aquitalea sp. LB_tupeE; assembly: GCF_013391415.1. Taxonomy (GTDB): domain Bacteria; phylum Pseudomonadota; class Gammaproteobacteria; order Burkholderiales; family Chromobacteriaceae; genus Aquitalea. The sequence continues at coordinate 252,576 of NZ_JACAXB010000026.1, read as the reverse complement.
ACCGTAAAATGGCACTTTGCCAGCCGCAGCAAGCGGGCACAGCGCTACCCGCCTCCCGCCTGCACGGAACCGGCAGGCCCCTTGCTGGTCAACCCTTGCATCTTCCAGATAACCATCATCATGCCGCACTCACTGTTTCGCCTGTTATCCCCCTTGTGGCGCCTGCTTGCGCTGCTAAGTCTGCTGGGTCTGAGCACTGCCGCACTGGCGGTGAACCAGGCCGACCTGCTGCCTCCGGAAAAAGCCTTTGCCGTCAGCGTGGAACGCCAGCCGGACCACCTGCTGCTGCAACTGAAGGTGGCGGACAACTATTACGTCTACCGTGACCGCCTGAGTTTCAGCACCGAACCAGCTGGCTTGCTGGGCAGCCCGGCCTTGCCGCCCGGCCAGACCAAGCAAGACGCCTTTTTTGGCCAGCAGGTGATTTATCATGGCCAGCAGCTGATCAAGCTGCCGCTACATGCCGGCGCACCTGCGCAGTTCAAGCTGAACGTGAAGCTGCAAGGCTGCTCCACCGCCGGCGTGTGCTACCCGCCTTACACCCATCATCTGGACATCAACAGTTACGGCAGCGCCAGCAATGGCAGCAGCAACTGGCTGGCGGATGCCACGCCGGGAAAGCCGGCGGGTAGTGGCGGCAATCTGGCGGCCAAGGGCTGGCTGGCCACGCTGGGCAGCTTCCTCTTGGCCGGTATCGGCATGGCCTTTACTGCCTGCATGTATCCGCTGCTACCCATTGTTTCCTCACTGATTGCCGGCGAAGGCCAGCATATCACCCGCCAGCGCGGCTTCTGGCTGTCGCTGACTTATGTGCAGGGGCTGGCACTCACCTACACCGTGATCGGCATCATCGCCGGGCTCACCGGTTCGCTGTTGACTGTCTGGCTGCAGCAGCCTGCGGTCATCCTCAGTGCCAGCGTGCTGATGGTGGTGTTTGCCCTGTCCATGTTCGACCTCTACACCATCCAGCTGCCATCAGCGTTGCAATCGCGCCTGGCCAATGCTTCCAATCGCCTGTCCGGCGGCAAGCTGGCCACGGTATTTGCCATGGGCGCGCTGTCGGCGCTGATCATCGGCCCGTGCGTGGCCCCGCCGCTGGCGTTGGCGCTAGGCTATATCGGCAGCACCGGCGATGCGGTGCTGGGCGGCGCGGCGCTGTATGCCATGGCCTTGGGTCTGGGTCTGCCGCTGATCCTGATCGGCACTTTTGGCGGCCACGTGCTGCCGCGTGCCGGTGGCTGGATGAAGGCGGTGAAGGCGGCCTTTGGCGTCTTGATGCTGGCGCTGGCTATCTGGATGGCCACCCCCTTCCTGCCTGCCATGCTGGTACTGCTGCTGTGGGCTGCGTTGTGCGTGGGCTGCGCGGTGTTCCTCAAGGCATTTGAAACCCTGCCGGGCAATGCCCACATCAGCCACAAGCTGGGCAAGGGTCTGGGCCTGCTGCTGTTTCTGGTGGGTGCGGCACAGCTGGCTGGCGCGCTGGCCGGGGAAACCGACCCGCGCTATCCGCTGAAATGGCTGGCGGGCAACAAGGCACAGGCCAGCGTCAGTCAGCAGCCGGTGTTTGCCCCCGTCAGCAGCACGACAGAGCTGGACAGCAAACTGGCCGCAGCCCGTGCCAGCGGCAAACCCCTACTGCTGGATTTCTATGCCGACTGGTGCGTGTCATGCAAGGAAATGGAAAGCGAAACCTTTCCCGACGCCGCCGTCACTCCGCTCATGCAGCGCTTCGTGCTGCTACGGGCAGATGTCACCGCCAACCTGCCGCAACATCAGGCCCTGCTCAAGCGCTTTGGTCTGTTTGGCCCGCCAGGCATCATCCTGTTTGACCCTGCTGGTCAGGAACAAGGCCGGGTAATCGGCTTTACCCCGGCTGCCGACTTTTCCCGCCAACTGCAAACCCTATTGCAGTAATTCAAACGTCATTAACATTTGTCATATTTGTAGTTATTATCGAGGATCAGTACCGCCACGACCCGGACCGTGTCCGTGCTGATCCTGTTTTGCGTGCTATTCTGATAGCATTGTGCAGTGCACATATCGGGTCGTACTGACAGGCCATGCCAGCAACTTGCGTGCCGCTAATGAAACCGCAGATGAATGTTGGGGGAATGATGGGTCTCATGTTTTGGGTGAAGAATGATCCGGCGGCAGCAACCGGGCCACAAGATGCCGTGTCGGAAGATACCTTGCGTCGCACTGTCACAGCACTGGCCGAGCGCGTTGGCCGGCTGGGCATTGAATCAGTGGAAATTGATGGCCGGGTGGACACGGTACATGCACGGGCCACCAGCCGCACGGAGAAAATGGCTTCGATGGTCGAGGCGATTCACTCCCTCTCCAGTGCCAACACCCGCATCGGCGATGCGGCTGAATCCACCCACAAAAATGCCACCGAAGCGGCGACCTGCATGGAAGAAACCCGTGCCACCGTCAAAGTGGCGCTGGATGCCATTCTTGAGCTGGTGGACGGTGTTGGCCAGATCGAAGCCAAGCTGCCGGAAATCCTCACCTCGCTGGAACATGTCTCCCAGGTTTCCAAAACCGTCAATGATGTCGCCAAACAGACCAATCTGCTGGCGCTGAATGCGTCCATCGAAGCGGCACGCGCCGGAGAAGCCGGTCGCGGTTTTGCCGTGGTGGCAGATAACGTCAAAAACCTTTCCGCCCAGACCGAGGGCGCGGTGCAAATGATTCAGGCCACCCTCAGCGCGCTCAGCAGCCAGGTGGATGCGCTGATTGCCAACAGTCGCGCCGCCTCGCAGGTTGCCCAGGCAGCACGCTCCGGCACAGGCGAAATTGGTTCTGCGGTCACCCGCATTGATCAGATCAGCAAGGATCTGGCCCAGGTCAAACATTCGGTAGCCGGGATTGTGGAAGAAGCGGTCGGCAACCGCGAACACTGCCGTCATATTGAAGATGAAATCCGGGTAGTGGCGGAAACCACCCGGGAATCACTGAAGGATATCGAAGTCATCAAGGGCCATACCGCCTCACTGCTGAATATGAGCGAGGATCTGGTGTCGCTGACTTCCGAAGCCGGAATCAAGACGGTGGACACACCGTTTATCGAGAAAATCGTGGCGTCGGCCAATCAGGTTTCCAGGCTGTTTGAAGATGCGGTACAACGCGGCGAAATTTCCATCAACGACCTGTTCGATACCCAGTACCAGCAAGTACCGGATATCACGCCGCCGCACTACCTGACACGCCACACCGAATTCTGCGCCCGCCAACTGGGGCCGCTGTGCAATGAAATTGTCGACTCCTCGCCCGACATCATCGCCTGCACACCGGGCGACATGAACAATTACTACCCGATCATCAACCGGGAATTTGCCAAACCGCCCACCGCTGACCCGGTATGGAATGCGGCCAACTCACGCGCCAGAACGCGTCAGCTGGACCGCACCTCGCTCAACCAGATGAAAACCAAGAAGCCCTTCCTGGTACAAACCTACCGCCGCAATATGGGTGGTGGCCGTTTTGACCTGATGAAGAACTATTCGGCACCCATTTTTGTACAAGGCAGGCAGTGGGGCGTACTGCGCATCATGGTCAAGGTGAGATAAACGGGCCAGATAACCCAGGGAACAAGGTTTCCCTCGTTGCGCTGGCTTGAAGTCCGCGGGTCGATCCATTAACGTGTCACACCATCGGGCAGGCCTTATGCCTGCCTTTTTCACTCAGACTCCGGATTTTCTTCATGACGCCCAAACCCTTTCCCAGTATCAGTGTGATGGCCGTGTTGCGCGTCGCCGTGATGGGCCTGCTCATCCTGTCCTGCCTAAAGGTCATGCAGCCGTTTCTGGGTGCGCTCACCTGGGCCGCCATCATTGCCATTTCGGCCTGGCCGCTGTTTACCCGGCTGCGGCTGCGGCTCAATGGCCGTGCCAAGCTGGCTGCCATCATCATTGTGGGAGCACTGTCACTGACGCTGGCCATTCCCATTGGCCTGATGGCGCTGACGCTGGCCGATACCATCCCGCAGCTGGCGTCCATGTCGCGCGACCTCACCAGCATTCACCTGCCCAATGCTCCGGCCTGGGTCAACACCCTGCCACTGGTGGGTGAGTCGCTGCACAAGTTCTGGGTAAGCGTGCAACTGGACCTGCCGGGCTTTATCGACAAAATCCGCCCGGCCATCAACAAGGCCGCCTTGTGGGCGCTGGAAAGCGGGGCTTCAGCCAGCCTGAGCATGCTGGAAATCGTGCTGGCCATCGTGATTGCCGGCCTGTTGCTGATCAATGGTGACAAGCTGTGGGATGCCGCCGAACTGGCCATCAGCAAGCTGGGCGGCGCCACGGCAGACGAATTGCCGGAGGTGATTGCCCGTACCATTCGCAGCGTTACCACCGGAGTGGTGGGCACCGCGCTGGCGCAAACCGTGCTGTGCGTGGTCGGCCTGTTGATTGCCGGCGTACCGGGCGCACTGGTGCTGGGCTTTCTGTGCTTTATCGTTGCAGTGGCTCAACTGCCCACGCTGATCATCTGGCTGCCGGCTGCCGGCTGGGTGTTTTACTCCGGCGAAACCGGCCTGGGCATTTTCCTGGTGGCGTGGGGTTTCTTGCTGGTGAATACCATCGACAATGTGCTCAAACCGCTACTGATCAGCCAGGGCGCGCAAATGCCCTTGTCCATCATTTTCATGGGGGTGATTGGCGGCCTGCTGGCCTGGGGCCTGCTGGGCTTGTTTATCGGCCCTACCCTGCTGGCCGTGGGCTTTACCCTGTTCCGCCACTGGCTGCGGCCGGAGGATTATCCGGAGCCTGCCGAGGAGCCCGAATCGCCGTGTGATCCGCTGGAGAACCGCCAGTAAACCACGTTGGCTAAGGGATTTGTCCCATGAAAAAAGCGCCCTGCAGGGCGCTTTTTTGTTGCACAAGCTGTATTACAACAGCTCTAGCGCCACCGCCGTGGCCTCGCCACCACCAATGCACAGGCTGGCCACGCCACGCTTGCCGCCATGCTGACGCAGGGCGGATAGCAGCGTCACCATCACCCGCGCACCCGAAGCACCAATCGGGTGGCCCAGTGCGCAGGCCCCGCCATGCACGTTTACTTTGTCGTGCGGCAGGCCCAGCTCCTGCATTGCCGCCATGGTGACCACGGCAAAGGCTTCGTTGATTTCAAACAGGTCGACATCCGCCACTGTCCAGCCGGTCTTGGTCAGCAGCTTGCGCATGGCCCCCACCGGCGCGGTGGTGAACAGGCCAGGCTCCTGCGCATGGGTGGCGTGCGCCACCAGCCGGGCCAGCGGCTTGAGGCCACGACGGGCGGCTTCGCTGGCGGTCATCAATACCAGCGCGGCGGCACCATCGGAAATGGAGCTGGAATTGGCCGCCGTCACCGTGCCGTCCTTGCGGAAGGCAGGCTTGAGGCTGGCAATCTTGTCCAGTTTTGCCTTGAGCGGCTGCTCGTCAATTTCCATGGACTGTGCACCGGATTTGCCCTCCACCACCACCGGGGTGATTTCCTCGCGGAAGCGACCTTCGGCAATGGCGTTCTGCGCGCGGGTGAGCGAGGCGATGGCAAAGGCGTCCTGTGCTTCGCGACTGAAGCCATACTCGCCAGCACAGTTTTCGGCAAAGACGCCCATCAGCTTGCCCTTGTCGTAGGCATCTTCCAGACCATCCAGAAACATGTGGTCCTTGATTTCACCATGTCCCAGCCGCAGGCCGCCGCGCGCCTTGGGAATCAGATAGGGCGAATTGCTCATGCTTTCCATGCCACCAGCCACCATTACACTGGACGAACCAGCCAAGAGCAGGTCGTGCGCCAGCATGGCGGCTTTCATGCCGGAGCCGCACATCTTGTTGATGGTGGTGCAGCCAGCCGCCAGCGGCAGCCCGGCACCCAGCGCAGCCTGGCGGGCCGGAGCCTGGCCTTGGCCGGCGGGCAGCACGCAGCCCATGATCACCTCGTCCACGTCGGCCGCGGGCACCCCGGCGCGCTCCACCGCAGCGCGGATGGCGGCTGCACCCAGCTGGCTGGCCGTCTGGCGGGCAAACATGCCCTGAAAACCACCCATGGCAGTACGGGCCATGCCCACGATGACAATCGATTCTTGCTGTTGCATCTGTTTGTTCCTTCCTGAAAGGGTTGTTTGCCCGCTTAGGGCTTGCTGCCTGCCTGCTTGTCCAAGGCTTTCTCGCACTGGCTGCGAATCTGGCTGATTTCCCCCATCACCACACGGATGTCGTCCAGCTGTTCCTGCAATTGCTGTTCCTTGCGGCTGAGGATGCGGATGAATTCGCGCAGCTGCGGTTCGTCGTTGCTGGCGGCATCGTACAAATCGAACAGCTCGCGGATTTCCAGCAAGGACAGGCCAATGCGCTTGCCACGCAGAATCAGCATCAGCCGCACCCGGTCGCGGCGGGTATAAATGCGGCGCTGGCCATCGCGTTGCGGCTCCAGCAGCCCCTGGTCTTCGTAAAAGCGGATGGTGCGCGTGGTGACATCAAATTCCTGCGCCAACTGGCTGATGCTGAAGGTTACGCCTTGCATGCCTGTTCCCCTGTTGTTGTTTTGGCCCTGCCCTGTGCCTGCTGGCAGCCGCTAGCCGTGTTTTGATCCCCGATGCCGGATTGTTGATTGACGTTGACGTAAACGTCAAGTTATTGTGATAAAAACAACGCAGGAGAACAGCACATGACAACACAAAAAATCGGCGTGGTTGGCGCAGGCACCATGGGCAACGGCATTGCCCAGGTGTTTGCCATGCATGGCTTTGACGTGAAACTGGCCGACGTCAGCGAGGCCGCCCTGCACAAGGGCCTGGCCGCCATCGGCAACAGCCTGGCGCGCATGGCCAAAAAAGGCAGCATTGCCGAAGCCGACATCGCCACGGTGCTGTCGCATATCCACCCCACCACCCGGCTGGCCGATCTGGCCGATCGCGATCTGGTGGTGGAAGCCGCCACCGAAAACCCGACCATCAAGGAAAGCATTTTCCGCGAACTGGGCAGCGTGGTGCGGGCGGATGCCATTCTGGCTTCCAACACCTCGTCCATCTCGCTCACCCGCATTGCCGCCTGGGTAGCGCAACCGGAACGGGTGGTGGGCATGCACTTCATGAACCCGGTGCCCTTGATGCAGCTGGTGGAAATCATCCGCGCCATCCAGACCGCCGACCACACTTACCAGCAGGTATTCGAACTGGCGGTAGCGCTGGGCAAGACCCCGGTGACGGTGAAAGACGGCCCGGGCTTTGTTTCCAACCGCATCCTGATGCCGATGATCAACGAAGCCGCCTTTGCCCTGTTCGAAAACCTGGCCACCGCCGAGGACATCGACACCGTGATGAAGCTGGGCATGAACCACCCCATCGGCCCGCTGGCGCTGGCCGACCTGATTGGCCTGGACACCTGCCTGTCCATCATGGACATCCTTTATACCGAATTCCGTGACAGCAAATACCGCGCCTGTCCGCTGCTGGCACAACTGGTGGCCGCCGGGCATCTGGGCCGCAAGAGCGGCAAGGGCTTTTATCACTACGACTGATAGACCAAGACGGCACACAAGCCGCCAAGCACAGGAGAGTTGCAGATGAAACAGGCTGTTCCCAGCGTCAAGCTGCTGATCAACGGTGAATTTGTCGAATCGCACAGCCAGGATTGGCGCGACATCATCAACCCGGCCACACAAGAAGTGCTGGCACGGGTCCCCATGGCCACCGCCGAAGAAGTACAGGCTGCGGTATCCAGCGCCAAAACCGCCTTCGCCAGCTGGAAGAAAACCCCCATCGGCACCCGCGCCCGCATTTTCCTCAAGTACCAGCAGCTGATCCGCGAGCACATGAAGGAACTGGCCGCTCTGCTGACGGCAGAACAGGGCAAAACCCTGGCCGATGCCGAAGGCGATATCTTCCGTGGCCTGGAAGTGGTGGAACACGCGGCCAGCATTGGCAATCTGCAACTGGGCGAATACGCCGAAAACGTGGCTGGTGGCGTGGACACCTACACCGTACAACAGCCGCTGGGCGTGTGTGCCGGCATCACCCCCTTCAACTTCCCGGCCATGATTCCGCTGTGGATGTTCCCGATGGCCATTGCCACCGGCAATACCTTTGTGCTGAAACCGTCCGAGCAGGACCCGATGGTGACCATGCGGCTGGTGGAGCTGGCCTTGCAGGCTGGCATCCCGGCGGGCGTGCTGAATGTGGTGCATGGCGGCGAAGCGGTGGTGAATGCCATGTGCGACCACCCGGACATCAAGGCCATTTCCTTTGTCGGCTCCAGCCGCGTCGGCACCCATGTTTACAACCGCGCCAGCCTGGCTGGCAAACGGGTGCAATGCATGATGGGAGCGAAGAACCACGCCATCGTGCTGCCGGATGCCAACAAGGAACAGGCGCTGAACCAGTTGACCGGCGCAGCCTTTGGCGCAGCAGGCCAGCGCTGTATGGCCTTGAGCGTAGCGGTGCTGGTGGGTGAAGCGCGCAGCTGGATTCCCGACCTGGTGGCCAAGGCCAAGTCCCTGCGCGTAGGTGCAGGCAAGGACAACCCGGACCTGGGCCCGCTGATTTCCTGCGCGGCCCGCGAACGGGTAAGCAGCCTGATCAATCAGGGCGTGGCCGAAGGCGCGGTGCTGGCGCTGGATGGCCGGGAAGTGCAAGTGGATGGCTATCCGGAGGGCAACTTTGTCGGCCCCACCATTTTTTCTGGCGTCACCACCGACATGGCCATTTACCGGCAGGAAATCTTCGGCCCAGTGCTCTGCCTGCTGAGCGTGGACACGCTGGATGAGGCCATTGCCATCATCAATGCCAACCCCAATGGCAACGGCACTGCCATCTTCACCCAGAGCGGCGCGGCGGCACGGCGCTTTCAGGAAGACATCGACGTCGGTCAGGTCGGCATCAATGTGCCGATTCCGGTGCCGGTGCCGCTGTTCAGCTTTACCGGCTCGCGCGGCTCCAAACTGGGCGACCTCGGCCCTTACGGCAAGCAGGTCATCCTGTTTTATACCCAGACCAAAACCGTCACCAGCCGCTGGTTCGACGACGAGGCCAGCAGCGGCAAGGTGCACACCACCATTTCGCTGCGCTGAGTTGCACTGATCAAGGCAGACCGATTCACGTCAGATAAAACAAGACAGCAGCTGGCCGCTCTCCCCCACCGGCCCGGCTGCTGCAAGAGGAGAAACCGACATGGACTTTGCACTCAACGAACAACAGCTGGCCTTCCAGGACAGCGCGCGTGACTTTGCCAGCAGCCGCCTGGCGCCGTTCGCTGCTGAATGGGACCTGGAAGAAACCTTTCCGCTCTCTACCATCCGCGAAGCCGGCGACATGGGCTTTCTTGGCCTGTACACCCCGGAAAGTTACGGCGGGCTGGGCCTGTCGCGGCTGGATTCGGCCATCGTGTTTGAAGAACTGGCAGCAGGCTGCACCTCCACCGCCGCCTATCTCACCATCCACAATATGGTGAGCTGGATGATTGCCAGCTTCGGCAGCGCCACCCTGGCCGGGGAATGGGTGCCGCGCATGGTCAGCGGCGAGGTGCTGGGCAGCTATTGCCTGACCGAGCCGGGTGCCGGTTCCGATGCCGCCTCGCTCAAGACCCGCGCCGACAAACAGGGCGAAGTCTATGTGCTGAACGGCAGCAAGATGTTCATCTCCGGCGCGGGCAGCACCGATGTGCTGGTGGTGATGGCCCGCACCGGCGGCCCCGGCCCCAAAGGCGTGTCGGCCTTTGTGGTGCCTGCCAATGCACCCGGCGTGCAGTATGGCAAGAAGGAAAAGAAAATGGGCTGGAACAGCCAGCCCACCCGCGCCATCACCTTCGACAATGTGGAAATTCCGGTGGGCAACCTGCTGGGCGAAGAAGGCATGGGCTTTGCCTATGCCATGAAGGGACTGGATGGCGGCCGCATCAATATCGCCACCTGCGCCGTGGGCACCGCCCAGGCCGCGCTGAATGCCGCCCAACGCTATGTGCAGGAGCGGCAACAGTTTGGCCAGCCGCTGGCCGACTTCCAGACCGTGCAGTTTCGCCTGGCCGACATGCTGACCGAGCTGGTGGCCGCACGCCAGATGGTACGCCTGGCAGCATTCAAGCTGGACAGCGGCAGCACCGACGCCAGCGCCTACTGCGCCATGGCAAAACGCTTTGCCACCGATTTGTCATTCAATGTCGCCAATAATGCCTTGCAGCTGTTTGGCGGCTATGGCTACCTGAAGGACTTCCCGCTGGAACGCCATGTACGCGACGCCCGGGTGCACCAGATTCTGGAAGGCACCAACGAAGTAATGCGCATGATCGTCGCCCGGCAGCTACTGAAAGACGGCGCGCTGGAAAACCTGCGCTAAGACCCGGCACGCTACGCTATTTTGTTAACCGCGCTGAGTAGAGGTCGCGATTAGCAAATACAGACTGAACCACATTCAAAGGCAGCCACATGAATACTTACGCTCATCTGGACGTGAACCTCATCGGCCACACCGCCCAGGTCACCATCGACAACCCGCCAGCCAACACCTGGAACCGCGCCAGCCTGAATGCGCTCAAGCAACTGGTGGCAGACCTGAACGCGGACGACAACATCTACGCGCTGGTGATTACCGGCAGCGGCAGCAAGTTCTTCTCCGCCGGGGCCGACCTGAACCTGTTTGCCGACGGCAACAAGCTGGTGGCCACCGAAATGACCATGCTGTTCGGCGAGGCCTTCGAGGCACTGGCCGCCTTCCGTGGTGTCAGCATTGCCGCCATCAACGGCTATGCCATGGGCGGCGGGCTGGAATGCGCGCTGGCCTGCGACATCCGCATTGCCGAAGTGCAGGCACAAATGGCGCTGCCGGAAGCTGCAGTCGGCCTGCTGCCCTGCGCTGGCGGCACCCAGCAGCTGCCTTGGCTGGTGGGTGAAGGCTGGGCCAAGCGCATGATTCTGTGCGGCGAGCGGGTGGATGCCGACACCGCCGAGCGCATCGGTCTGGTGGAAGAGGTGGTCGGCCAGGGCCAGGCACTGGAAGCCGCGCTCAAGCTGGCGGAAAAAGTAGCACGCCAGTCGCCCTCCTCGGTCAAGGTGTGCAAGCAGCTGGTACAGCGCGCACGCATCGAGCCGCCCGGCTATAACCTGATTCACGAGCGCGAGCAGTTCATCAAGCTGTTCGATACCGCTGACCAGCAAGAAGGCGTGCAGGCTTTTCTGGCCAAGCGCAGCCCGCAATGGCACAACCGCTGACAGGAGCCGTCATGCCCGATGTAGTCTTGTTTGAAGAACGCCGCTGTGCCGATGGCAAACGCCTCGGCATTGCCACTCTCAACAGCGAAAAATCGCTAAACGCGCTGACGCTGGAGATGATACGCCTGCTGCAAGCCCAGCTTGCCAGCTGGGAGGCCGACGCCGACATCGCCGCCGTGCTGCTGCGCGGTGCTGGCGAAAAAGCCTTCTGTGCCGGTGGCGATGTGCGCGCCCTGCGCGAAGCGCTGCTGACTGACGACAGCCACCCGCAGCCACAGGTGTTGGACTTTTTCCGCGAAGAATACACGCTGGACTACCACATCCACTGCTATGCCAAGCCGCTCATCGTATGGGGTCACGGCATCGTGATGGGTGGCGGGCTGGGGCTGATGGCCGGGGCCAGCCACCGTGTAGCCAGCAGCGCCACCCGCATTGCCATGCCAGAAATCACCATAGGCCTGTATCCCGACGTGGCAGGTAGCTGGTTTCTGCAACGCATGCCAGCCCGCGTCGGCTTGTTCCTCGGCCTGACCGGCGCGCCGCTGAACGCACACGATGCGCTGATCTGCAATCTGGCCGACCACGTGCTGGCCAGCGATGCCTGGCCGCAGCTGCTGCTGCAGTTGCAACAGCAATACTGGGATGCTGACAGCGCCACCCGCCACGCCCAGGTTTCCGCCCTGCTCAGCCAGCTGGAACAAGCCGCACGCTCCAGTCTGCCAGCCTCCAATGTCGCGCCCAATCTGCTGACCATTCATCAACTGATGAGCATGGGCGATCTGGCCAGCGTGGCCAATGCCTTGGGCACGCAACCATTTGATGACGAGTGGCTGGCCAGCGCGGCCCGCAACTTCCACCACGGCTGCCCGGTATCTGCAGCCGTGACCTGGGAAATTTTCCAGCGTGCCCGCCACCTGTCACTGGCCGAGGCTCTGCGCATGGAGCTGATCTTGTCGCTCAACTTCTGCCACAAGCCGGATTTCCGCGAAGGCGTGCGCGCGCTGCTGGTGGACAAGGACAGACAGCCGCAATGGCATTACCGCCAGCTGGCCGACATCCCGCAGGACTGGGTGGACAGCCATTTTGCTTCCCCTTGGCCGGCAGATCAGCACCCGCTGGCCAGCTTGCAGTAAGTTGGGACTGCACAACAACAGGAGAGACGCAATGACACACATCGCCTTCATCGGCCTGGGCAATATGGGCGGGCCGATGGCGCTCAATCTGGTGGCCAAGGGTTTTAGCGTCGCCGCTTTCGATCTGTCACCCGACGCACTGGCCAGGCTGCAAGCAGCCGGTGCCCGTGCCGCCAGCAGCGCACTGGACGCCGTGCAAGGCGCCAGCGTGGTGATTTCCATGCTGCCGGCCGGCAAGCATGTGCAGGCGCTGTATCTGGGCGAGCAAGGGCTGTTTGCCAGCCTGCCCAAGGGTACGCTGGTCATTGACTGCAGCACCATTGCCGCCAGCGATGCTCGCAAGGTGGCCGATGCTGCCACTGCAGCTGGCCTGCGCATGCTGGACGCGCCGGTTTCCGGCGGCACCGCCGGGGCCGCTGCCGGTACCCTCACCTTTATTGTCGGCGGTGACGAGGCCGATCTGGCCGAAGCTCGCCCGTTGCTGGAGGCCATGGGCAAGAACATTTTCCACGCTGGTGGCAACGGCGCGGGCCAGACCGCCAAGATCTGCAACAACATGCTGCTGGGCATCCTGATGGCAGGCACCGCCGAGGCGCTGGCACTGGGGGTGAAGAACGGGCTGGACCCGAAAGTACTGTCGGACATCATGAGCAAGAGTTCCGGCCGCAACTGGGCGCTGGAGCTGTACAACCCCTGGCCGGGCGTGATGGAAACCGCCCCAGCCAGCCGTGGCTACAGCGGCGGCTTCATGACTGCGCTGATGTTGAAAGACCTGGGCCTGGCCGAAACCACCGCACTGGACAGCCATGCCGCCACACCGCTGGGTTCACTCGCCCGCAATCTGTACGAAAGCCATGCAGCAGCCGGCCACGGCCAGCTGGATTTTTCCAGCATCCTGCAGTATTTCCATCCGCAAGACTGAATCCGGTTTCTTGTCTGTCCCTGCCCGGCCTGGTGCCGGGCACAGGCTGCTGACAAAGTAATTTGATGCGATGGTACTGGACCCGGCAAAGCCGGGCCTTCCAACTAAGCACTTGATTCCGCAGCCTTTCCACCTAATCCCAATCCCCCCGCCCTTTCCCTGAAAGGGAGCCTCGCTTTCATTTCAGAAAGCGAGAGGGGGTTTTGCGCCCGGCTTTATGTCGGGTTCTTTGGCATCCGGCGTATTCACACAGGGCAGTTTGGCCGGTTGTCCTGCACCCAGCGAAACCATGTCATCCGGATGAGGTCCAACGCCCTTCATGACGACGTATACAACCGCTCAGGAAACCAGCCATGAAAACCAGAACACTGCTTGCCACCACCCTGTTGCTGGCCGCTGCCAGCCAGGCGTCCAGCGCCGCCGGGGTGCTGAATGTATATAACTGGTCGGATTACATTGCCAAGGACACCATTCCCGGCTTTGAAAAACAGACCGGCATCAAGGTGCGCTACGACAACTACGACAGCAATGAAACCCTGCAATCCAAACTGCTGACCGGCAGCTCGGGTTACGACATCGTTACCCCCACCTCGGACTTCATGGCCAAGCAGATACAGGCCGGGGCCTTCCAGAAGCTGGACAAGAGCAAGCTGCCCAATCTGCGTAATCTGGACCCGGCGCTGATGGCCAAGATTGCCGGTGCCGACCCCGGCAACCTGTACGGTGTACCCTGGGCCTATGGCACTGATGGGTTGGGCTACAACCTGACCAAGGTGCAGCCCTTACTGGGCAAGGACGCACCGCTGGACGACTGGGACAACCTGTTCAACCCGCAAAAAGCGGCAAAACTGAAAGGCTGCGGCATCTCGGTACTGGACGATGCCAAGGCCGTGTTCGCCACCACCCTGCACTATCTGGGCAAGCAACCCAACAGCCGCAACCCGGCTGACTATCAGGCCGCCTTCCAGACCCTGCAAAAAATCCGCCCCTATATCAAGCGCTTCAGCTCCTCCGGCTATATTAACGAGCTGGCCAATGGCGATATCTGCATGGTACTGGGCTACTCGGGTGATGTAGTAATTGCCAAGGCACGTGCGGCCGAAACCAAACGCCCCTACCAGCTGGCGTATTTCATTCCCAAAACCGGTGCGCCGCTGTGGTTTGACGTGATGGTGATTCCCAAGGGGGCCAAGAATGCCGATTCTGCCCTGCAGTGGATCAACTACATGCAGACCCCGCAAGTAAACGCCGGTATCACCAATACGGTGTTCTACCCCACCGCCAATGCGGCAGCGCGCAAGTTCGTGAAGCCGGAAATTGCCAACGACCCGGCCATCTACCCGCCACCGGCCCTCATCAACAAGCTGTTCCTGCTGGAGCCGGTACCGGCTGATATCATGCGCCTGCAAAACCGGCTGTGGACGCAGCTGAAAACCGGGCGCTGAGTATCGGGTCTGCACATGAAAAAAGGGGCTCAACGCCCCTTTTTCTGTTTTGCCACACCCGAGTTCAAGCGCGCTCGCGCAATACATACCCCGCCGCTATCAGCGCCTTGCGCCATTCGGCCATGGCAATCTCCACCAGCTGGCGCTGGCCGGTAAAGCCGAAGTCGATATGCATCTGCGGAATGGTTTCGTTGCCAAAGCTGGGCAGGCTGGACAGCTTGAGGGCAGGATAGCGCTGGCTGAAATCCTGCATCAGGGTGATCAGATCCCCCTCGCGAGCATCCAGTGCAATCACGCCTTGCTCCACATCCGGGCTGTCATTGAACAGATGGCGGTACTGGCTGTCCAGCACCCATTCGATCATCGGCCAGGCCATGGCCGGGAAGCCCGGCACGAAATGCACGTCGCCATGCGAGAAACCGGCAATCTGGTTGACCGGATTGGGGATGATGCGGCTGCCCGGCGGAAACATCGCCATATTGATGCGGTGCGGATAGGCATCCTCACCAAAGCGCGCCTCGATCAGCGCCCCGGCTTCCGGGTGAACTTCCAGTTGCACGCCCAGGGCTTGTGCCGCGCAGGCGCGGGTGTGGTCGTCCGGGGTGGCTCCGATGCCGCCAAAACTGAACACCAGTTCACCGCTGGCGAATGCACGCTGCAAGGCGGCGGTGATGCGTGCCGGGTCGTCGCCCACATATTCAGCAGCGGCCAGATTCAGACCGCGCACCGCCAGAATGCGGATCAGGGATTGCAAATGCTTGTCCTGCCGTTTGCCGGACAACAATTCATCGCCGATGATGATGGCTGCAACGTTCACGCTTCACACCTCTTGCTCGGAGTTGACCCGGCATCAGTCCGGCTGCGTGGCCCTGCCGTGCAACCAGCCTTGTACCGAGTAAAAGAAAATGCCCAGCCATTCGCGCAAGGCGGAATGACATTCCTGCATGGCCCGCCCGGTGGGCAGATACCAGGCCAGCCCTGCGCCATCATAACGGACAAAACCGGTGGGTGCAGGCAGCACATTCAGGCCCTGGGCCTGAAAAAACGGCAGCGCGCGGCGCAGATGCCAGCCCTGGCTGACCAGCACGATGCGACTGATACCGGCCTTTTTCAGCATGAGCGCACTGTAACGGGCGTTCTCCAGCGTGGTATTGGACTGCATTTCCACCCAGCGTACTGACAGGCCGTAGTCCTGTTGCAGGGTACGTGCCATCACCTCGCCTTCCGGTTCGCCGCCATAGGGCGAACCACCAGTCACCAGCAACGGCAGATGGGTACGCCGTGCCAGAAATGCCGCGTAGCGCAGCCGGGTCTGGGTATCGGCACTGGGTTCATTACGGTCGTATTCCGGAGCCGGTTTCTTGCCGCCCCCCAACACCACGATGGCCTGTTGCTGTTGCAGCTGGGTGGTGTTTGCCACCGGATAGCGCTCCAGACCGGCATTCAGCCACATGGCAGTACGGGGAATGGACAACAGATAGGCCAGCAGCAGGCCGACACATAGTAGGCTGGTGCCCATCACCGGAGCACGGCGGCGCAGCAACAGCCCCAGGGCGATGGGGAGAATGAAAAGCAGCGGGGGCAATAAAAAGGCCCCGAAGAGCTGGTGGACCAGTACTTCGGGGCTAATCGTTGCTGTCATTGAAGACTCTTTTGCTTACTCGCCGAGGTAGGCGTTACGCACGCGTTCGTCGTCGAGCAATTCGCGCGCCGGGCCACCCATGGTGATACGGCCGCTTTCCATCACATAACCGCGCTGGGACACTTCCAGGGCCAGTTTGGCGTTCTGCTCCACCAGCAGCATGGTCACGCCTTCCTTGGCAATCATCTGGATGATTTCGAAAATCTTTTCCACGATGATAGGGGCCAGACCCATGGACGGTTCATCCAGCAACAGCAGCTTGGGCTTGGACAGCATGGCACGGCCCATGGCCACCATTTGCTGCTCGCCGCCGGACAGGGTGCCGGCCAGCTGCTTGTAACGCTCTTTCAGGCGCGGGAACAGTTCGTACACGCGCTCGATTTCGCTCTGGATAGCCGCCTTGTCATTGCGGTAGTAGGCACCCATTTGCAGGTTTTCTTCCACCGTCAGCTTGCTGAAGATGCCCCGGCCTTCCGGCACCATCACCAGACCATGACGCACATAGTCGTGGGACGGAATGGTGCCGTTCAGCTTGCCATCGTAAGTGATGCTGCCACCGGACGGCTTCACCATGCCGATCAGGGTTTTCAGGGTGGTGGTCTTGCCGGCACCGTTGGCACCGATCAGGGTGACCAGTTCGCCTTGGTCAATGTGGAAATCCACGCCACGTACAGCCTGAATGCCGCCGTAAGCCACTTGCAGGTTTTTAACTTCCAGAAGGCTCATGCGTGTGCCGCTCCCAGGTAAGCTTCAATCACTCTCGGGTTCTTGCGTACTTCTTCCGGAATGCCTTCGGCAATTTTCTTGCCGTAATCCAGCACCGCAATACGGTCACACAGACCCATCATGAGTTTGACGTCGTGTTCAATCAGCAAAACCGTAGTACCGCTCTTGGCGATCTTGCTCATCAGCTCCTTGAGCTCTTCGGTTTCACGCGGGTTCATACCGGCAGCCGGTTCGTCCAGTGCCAGCAGCTTGGGCTCGGTGGCCAGCGCGCGGGCGATTTCCAGACGACGCTGGTGGCCGTAGGACAGATTACGGGCACGTTCGTCGGCCACGTCGGCAATGCCGACGTATTCCAGCAGTTCCCAGGCCTTGGCGGTAATCGCTTTTTCTTCCTCGCGGGTACGGCGGTCACGCAGTACCGCGCCCAGCGCACCGGCCTTGGAACGGATGTGGCGACCCACCATCACGTTTTCCAGCGCAGTCATTTCCGCAAACAAGCGGATGTTCTGGAAAGTACGGGCGATACCGGCGTTCACCACCACGTGCGGCTTGGCCTGGAACAGGTTGTGGCCGTCGAAAGTGAAGGAGCCTTCGTCCGGCACGTACAGGCCGGTCAGCACGTTGAACAGCGTGGTCTTGCCCGCGCCGTTCGGGCCGATCAGACCGTAGATTTCACCCTTGTTGATGGTCAGGCCGACATCGCTCAGTGCGTGCAGACCACCAAAACGCTTGTTGATGCCTTCGATTTTCAGCAGTACTTCAGCCATGACTTAACCTTTCTGCGCAGCCGCTTCTTTGGCGTCCTTGAATTCAGCCTTGCGGCGCTTGGACGGCAGCATGCCTTCCGGACGAACCAGCATCATCACCACCATGGCAATGCCGAACAGCAGCATGCGGGCGTTTTCCGGGTCGATCAGCATGCGACCCATGGTCTTCATCTGCAGCGGGCCAATCACGTCACGCAGGATTTCCGGTGCGATGGTCAGCACGACAGCACCCAGGATCACACCGGCGATATTACCCATGCCACCCAGAACGATCATGGCCAGGATCATGATGGATTCCAGCAGGCTGAAGGATTCCGGCGAGACAAAACCCTGGAAGGCAGAGAACAGGCCACCAGCCACACCACCGGACAGCGCACCCAGAGCAAAGGCCAGCAGCTTGATGTTACGGATGTTGATGCCCATGGCCGAAGCGGCAATCTGGTCTTCACGCAGCGCAACCCAGGCACGGCCGATACGGGAGTGCTGCAGGCGGGAAGCCATGATCACCACGATGACGGTCAATACCAGGAACAGGTAGTAGTACAGATAGACCGGCGGCAGGGACAGGCCGAACAGGTTGATCGGCGAACCCAGGTCGGCAGCGCCAACGCGGATCGGGTCGATCAGGTTGATACCTTGCGGGCCGTTGGTGATGTTGACCGGCGCGTTCAGGTTGTTCATGAAGATACGGATGATTTCTCCGAAACCCAGCGTCACGATGGCCAGATAGTCACCCTTCAGGCGCAGTACCGGGGTACCGAGCAGAATACCGAAGAAGGCGGCAAACAGCGCACCCAGCGGAATGGTGACATAGAAGGGCCAGTGAATGCCGAAGTGCGGCGAACCCAGCAATGCGTAGGTGTAGGCACCCACGGCATAGAAGGCGATGAAGCCCAGGTCGAGCAGGCCGGCAAAGCCCACCACGATGTTAAGGCCCAGTGCCAGCATCACGTACAACAGCGCGAAGTCGACGATACGCACCCAGGAATTACCCAGCGCGCCACCTACCACGAAGGGCAGTACGCACAGGGCAATGCCGCTGGCGATGAACAGCCCGATTTGTTTGGAATCAAATGCCTTGCTCATGTTATTTCTCCCCCGGATCAGGCGCGGTCAGCCATCTTTTCGCCCAGCAGGCCGGACGGACGGAAAATCAGCACCAGGATCAGCACCATGAAGGCAAAGATGTCCTGATAGTTGGAACCCAGGAAGCCACCGGTCAGCTGACCGATATAACCTGCACCCAGGCTTTCGATGATGCCCAGCAGGATACCGCCGGCCACTGCACCACCCAGATTGCCGATACCACCCAGCACTGCAGCGGTGAACGCCTTCAGGCCGATCATGAAGCCCATGTAGTAGTGGGCCTGGGAGTAGTTGGTGGCAACCATTACACCGGCAATCGCACCCAGGGCGGAGCCCAGCATGAAGGTGGCGGAAATGATGGTGTTGACGTTGACACCCATCAGACCGGCCACAGCCGGGTTCTGACTGGTGGCACGCATGGCGCGACCGAGCTTGGTTTTCTCAACCACAACCAGAAGGCCGATCATCAGCACCAGGCACAGCACCACAATCATGATTTGCAGCTTGGTAATGCTGGCACCCATGATGCTGACAGTGTCAGCGTTCAGCAGGTCAGGGAAGGGGATGTAGTTGCGGCCCCAGATCAGGATGGCAATCTGCTGCAGCGAAATGGACAAGCCAATCGCGGTAATCAGCGGAGCCAGACGCTGAGCGCCACGCAACGGACGGTAAGCCACCCGTTCAATGACAAAGCCAAGCAAGGCGCAAACCGGAATGGCAACCAGCGTGCCGATCAGCACGATAGCCCAGCCTGGAAGGTCCACACCCGAGTGCATCAGGGTAGAAACAACGGTAATACATACCATTGCACCAATCATCACGACTTCGCCATGGGCGAAGTTGATGAGCCCCATGATCCCGTACACCATGGTGTAACCCAGCGCGATCAGCGCATAGATGCTACCAAGTACCAGACCATTGAGGATCTGTTGGAAAAAAATGTCCACGTGGGAGATCTCCTTTGATTTAAACGACCCAGCAGCTTGTAGGGCTTCCCCTCTTCTTATGCCACCTGTAGTTGTTGCCTGTCGTATCGAACCATTTTCCTGGTTTCTGTCTGACAGCCGCACGGATTATGCGTGTGGATTCAATCGACTGTCAATCTGAAAAACCGGTGAAAAACAGCAAAAAGGCAAATCATTTAAAATTATCGCAAGTTATTGATTTTATTGGGTTTTTTAAGGCGTTATTACTGCGCTGCAGCAAGATAAAATGAGATATCTTCACTGCATGCGAACACACCTGCGAAAGACTGCATTTTCACATTTTTGACATGTTTCCCCTTAAAAATATTCGCAATCGAAAAGAAATGTTCATTCGCATTCCAATGCGAACACAGAATTTTCGCACTCATTCGAATGTATACAATCTTCGGAATACAATCGTCCGTCAGCCTGAGCACACCCCATACCTGCAAAATTTTTGTCGGCGCACTACATCAGTAAGCAAGCGGCGCAGACAAAACTGCTTGTTGCGGCCTCTATAGCAAGAGTCGGGCCAGTTTTTTGCCAGCCAAAACGGGAAATACGCCCCACATTGTGGCAAAAAATGCAGCAGCGCCCCATAACAGCACAAAAGCCACCCCCAGGTGGCTTTATATATAGACAGAAACAGGGCAACTGACCCAAATGGAAACATCGCCCCGCTCCATTGCCTGGCTCAGGCCAGCTGGAAGGGATAAACCGAACCCAGCTGCATGATGCGCGTCAGCTCGTCCAGCGCCGTACGGCATTCATCCAGCAGCAAGGGGTCGGCCAGGTCGTCCGCACTCAGACGATCGCGGTAATGCCGCTCCACCCAGGCGTTCAGCGTCGCGAACAGCGCATCGCTCATCAGTACCCCCTTGTTGACTGCGGCAATTTCGCTGGCCGACATCGCCACCCGCAAACGCAGGCAAGCCGGGCCGCCGCCATTCTGCATGGACTGCTTGAGGTCGAACACGCGGATTTCATTGATCGGGCCGCCGCTGGACGTCATCTTTTGCAGATAGCTCCACACGCGCTCGACATTGCGGCACTCTTCCGGCACCACGATGATCATGCTGCCATCCGGCTTGGACAGCAGCTGGCTGTTGAACAGATAGCTCTTTACGGCCTCGGCCACGCTCACTTCGGCATCCGGCACTTCCACCGGGACAAACTGCCCACCCACGGCTGCCAGCTTGCGTGACAGTTCTTCCAGTACCCTGCCCTGTTCCAGGAAAGATTTCTGGTGATGGAACAGTACATTGCGGTTGCCCACAGAAATCACGTCATTGTGGAATACACCGGCATCGATGGTGGCCGGGTCCTGCTGGGCATACACCACGCCGGACTCCGACAAACCATGCAGGCGCGCCACCGCCTGGCAGGCTTCCAGCGTCTGCCGCGCCGGGAAGCGCTGCGGGGCCGGATAACGGCTATCAAACGCTGCTGCGCCAAACACGAAGAACTCCACCCCGGCAGCATCATATTCGGCACAGAAGCGGGTATGGTTGGCCGCGCCTTCATCGCCAAAGTGCATTTGTGCCGGTAGCGCCTCATGCACCATGAAATGCTGCTCATCGGCAAACATGGCCTGCAACAGGCGACGCGTGGTGGGATGTTCGATGGAACGGTGAAACTTGTTGTTCAGATTGGCCGGGGTAAAGTGCACCCGCTGGTCCGCCGTATCTCCGGACGGGCTGACCGTGGCGGCATTGGCCGTCCACATGCAGGAGGCCGAGGAAGCTGCCGCCAGAATGGCCGGGGCTTCCTTGGCAGCACGTGCCACTACTTCGCCATCGGTGCCTGAAAAACCCAGGCGGCGCAGACTAGCCACGTCCGGGCGCTCGTGCGGGGCCAGGACGCCCTGTTTGAAACCCAGGTCGTGCAGTGCCTTCATCTTGGCCAGGCCTTGCTGGGCCGCCTGCCTGGGATTGGACACTGCCTTGGTGTTGCTGGTGGAGGCCACATTGCCAAAAGACAGGCCGCTGTAGTTGTGCGTCGGCCCGACCAGGCCGTCAAAATTCACTTCGTAGGCGTTCACAGTGTAATCCCCGGAGAAAGTTGGGCGGGTACGGTCAGGTTGTCGCATTCCAGCGAGGCCACCGGGTAAGCGCAATAATCAGCGGCGT
This sequence comes from Aquitalea sp. LB_tupeE, assembly GCF_013391415.1. Lineage (GTDB taxonomy): Bacteria > Pseudomonadota > Gammaproteobacteria > Burkholderiales > Chromobacteriaceae > Aquitalea. The sequence goes on along the minus strand of NZ_JACAXB010000026.1, from coordinate 230,577 downwards.
AATAGGCACTGGGGCGATGGTTGCCCGATGCGCCGATGCCACCAAACGGTGCGGCACTGGAAGCACCGGTCAAGGGCTTGTTCCAGTTGACCACGCCAGCGCGGCTTTCCAGCAGATAGCGTTCGTACAGTTCGCGGCTGTCGGACAGCACGCCACCGGCCAGACCAAAGCGGGTGTCGTTGGCAATGGCGATGGCTTCATCAAAATCGGCATAGCGGATGACTTGCAGCAGCGGGCCGAAGAATTCTTCGTCCGGGCGCTCCACCGCGGTGCTGTCGATGATGCCTGGCGACAGAATGGCGGCATCCGGTGTCAGGCGACGCATTTCCAACAGGCTCTTGCCGCCGTTTTCCAGCAGCCAGGCCTGAGCCTTGAGCAAGGCCTCGGCTGCAGCGTTGGAGATCACCGCGCCCATGAACGGTGCCGGTTGTTCGTCGTACTGCCCCACTTTCAGCTTGGCCGTGACCTCTACCAGCCGCGCCAGCAAGGCATCACCCCACGCACCTTGCGGCACCAGCAGGCGACGCGCGCAAGTGCAGCGCTGTCCGGCCGAGACAAAGGCGGACTGGATGATGTGATGCACGGCGGCATCGACATCGGCCACGTCTTCCACGATCAGCGGATTGTTGCCACCCATTTCCAGCGCCACGATCTTGTCCGGCTGCCCGCCGAAATTGCGGTGCAGCAGTTCGCCAGTGGCGGAGCTGCCGGTAAAGAACAGGCCGTCTATACCCTTGTGGCCGGCCAGCGCAATACCGGTTTCACGTGCACCTTGCAGCAGGGCAATCACCCCGGCTGGCAAACCCGCTTCAGCCCACAGCCGCACCGTTTCCTGCGCGGTCCACGGTGTCAGCTCGGACGGCTTGAACAACACGCAGTTGCCAGCCAGCAGCGCAGGGACGATATGACCATTGGGCAGATGACCGGGGAAGTTGTACGGGCCGAACACCGCCACCACGCCATGTGGCTTGTGGCGTAGCACCGCCTGGGCATCGCCCATGGTCGCGGCACGCTCGCCGGTACGCTCGTTATAGGACTTCACCGAAATATCCACTTTGTTGACCATGGTGGTGACTTCGGTCAGCGCTTCCCACATCGGCTTGCCGGTTTCCTTGGCGATGATGGTGGCCAAGGCATCCTTGTCGGCCGTCAGCAGTTCGCCAAAACGGCGGGCAATGGCAATGCGCTCGTCCAGTGCAGTGCGGGCCCAGGCCTTGAAGGCCTGACGCGCCACCAGCACAGCCTGATCAACCTGCGCGGCATCGGCTCCCTGCCCTTGCCAGATGGTTTCGGCAGTCGCCGGGTTAGTCTTGCTCAAGTCTGCACCGGCACCGGCCAGCCATTGTCCATTGATAAACAGGGTAGTCATGCTTTCTCCTTGGGCGATAGCGCAACCACGCGCACATGCTCGCCTTCCTGCACGTTCAGGGCCTGCGCCTGTTCCGGCGTCAGGCAGAATTCGTGGGTGGGGGCTGGCGCTTCAGCCAGAATTACCCGGAAACCGGTCAGCGACTGATTGGAGACCAGATAATGGCAACGCTCCTCTTCGGGCAGCGGGTCCAGCACGCGGGCAGTTACGGTGCGGCTTTCCTTTACCGCACGAATCTCGCTGGTATAGGCCTGCACGGTAGGACCGGCATCAAAGATGTCGACATAGCCTTCGTAGCGGAAGCCTTCCGATTCCAGCATGGCCACGGCCGGGCGGGTGTTGTCGTGGGTCTTACCAATCACCGCCTGGGCATCCGCCGGCAAAAAGTCGACATATACCGGGTGTTTGGGCATCAGCTCGGCCACGAAAGCCTTTTGGCCAACACCGGTGAGGTAATCCGCCTGGGCAAAATCGATGGAGAAGAAGTGACGTCCCAGGCCTTCCCAGAAGGGAGAGCGACCATCGGCATCGGATACGCCGCGCATTTCCGCCACCACGGTTTTGCCGAATAGCTGCGGGAATTGCGCCAGAAACAGGAAGCGGCTTTTGGACAGCAGGCCGCCATTGCGGTTGGCGCGGAAATCCGGATGCAGGAACAAGGTGCACAGCTCGGAATAACCGGTATGGTCGTTGGACAGGAACAGGGTTTCGTGACGCGAGTACACACCCAGCTCGTCCGAGGCATGAACAATGGTGCCAACGCGGTAGTTGTACCAGGGCTCTTTCAGGCCAACAGCGGCCTCCAGCGCGCAGATACCGCCAACCTGGCCGGTTTCGCTGTCTTCCAGCACAAACACATAGCCCTGGTCGGCGCGGTCCAGCTCTCCGGCAAAGGACAAAACCGAACGGCTGATGCGACGCGACAGCCGTTCTTCGTTCACCGGCAAGGAGGTAAGGCCGACACCGGCACTTCGTGCCAGATTCATCAGGCCGGGCAGATCGCTATGCGCGATCGGGCGGATAATCATCATGCTGTCTCTCCTCAGCCTTGCTGTAAGCCGACCACACGCACGGTGTCGCCGCTGCTTACACCCAGCGCCTGAGCGGCATCCGGATTGATGAAGGCCACACCATCGACAATGGCCACACGGATGGCTGCCGCCACGAAGTCACCTACCTGCTGGTTGCACACCAGATGCATGCTGGCCTGGGCTGGCAGGCTGGCAGCCACTTCCACGGCATGGCAGCGGTTGCGCTCCAGCGTTTGCAATCGGTCCAGCTCGGCAGTCAGCACCGCGCCGCCATCAAAGATATCGATGTAGTTGTCCGCCTCGAAGCCTTCGGTGGTGAGCAGCTGACAGGGGCGTTCGAAATTGGCATGGATCTGGCCAATGGCGTTTTGTGCATCATCCGGCAGCAAGGGCACATAGATGGGGTAGCTGGGCATCAGCTCGGCAATAAAGGTTTTGCTGTGGCCGACAAAAGCCTGCTCCACCTGCAGGAAATCCATATTGAAGAAGCGGCGGCCAATGGCATTCCAGAACGGCGACTGCCCGGCATCGTCATGAATGCCCTGCATTTCGGCAATGATGCGACGGCCAAAACGCTGCCGTGCCGTGGCGATGAACAGCAGGCGCGCGCGCGACAGCAGTTCGGCGGCCAGCGGTTCCAGCACGGTATCGGCATAGAAGCCGCACAGCTGCACCATGCCGGTGAGGTCGTGACAGATATTCAGCACATGCACCCGGTTGTTCACCTTGAGCGTGCGCGAGGCATGCACAAAGGTTTCGCTGCGGTAGCTGTAAAACGGCTCGTCGAAACCGGCACAGGCGCTGATGGAGGCAGTACCCACCACCTCGCCGGCGGACTCCAGCACAAACATATAGTATTCGCTGCCGGTTTCAGCGGTGGCTTCAAACTCGAACGAGGATGAGGACTGCTGGATCCGTTCGAACAGCTTGTCCCGATTGTTGGGCAGGCTGGTCACACCAATGCCGCTGGCTACGGCCATTCTTTCGATGGCGGGCAAGTCGGCAGTGCGGACTGGGCGCACGATAAACATGGAAACCTCCCTCTGGGGGGTAAGCCGCTGCGCCGTTTCGCGGGCGCAGCCGTACCCACAGCCACGGCAAAGCCTGGCTGTGGTGTCTCTTGCGGGAAAAAACGGGGCTTACTTGGCGGCGACGAGTTCGGCCACGGCAGCATCAAAACGCTGCAGCGCTTCGTCGATGTCACGGTCTTCCACTACCAGCGACGGAGCCATGCGCACAACATTGACGCCGGCAACCAGCAACAGCAGCTGATGCTTGCTGGCAGCGTTAACGAAATCCTTGGCGCGACCGGCAAAGGCATCGGTCAGTACACAACCCAGCAGCAAGCCCATGCCGCGCACTTCCTTGAATACCTTGTACTTGTCGTTGATGGCATTCAGGCCATCGCGCAGGCGCTGGCTCTTGGCACGTACACCGGCCAGCACTTCGGGGGTGTTGACGATTTCGATCACCTTGAGGGCAACCGAGGCGGCCAGCGGGTTGCCGCCATAAGTGGTTCCGTGGGTGCCGACCGAGAAGCTTTGGGCAATCTTGTCGGTGGTGAGCATGGCACCTATCGGGAAACCGCCACCCAGCGACTTGGCGCTGGAGAGGATGTCCGGCGTCACGCCATATTCCTGATAAGCGTACAGCGAGCCGGTACGGCCCACGCCGGTTTGTACTTCATCGAAAATCAGCAGCGCATTGTGCTGGTCGCACAGTTCACGCGCAGCTTGCAAGAAAGCCTTGTCGGCCGGCAGCACGCCGCCCTCGCCTTGCACCGGTTCAATGACCACGGCGCAGGTCTTGTCGTTGATGGCCGCCTTGAGCGAGTCGATATTGTTGAACTCGAAATGGTGGATGCCGGCCGGTACCGGGGCAAAGCCTTCGGTGTACTTGGGCTGGCCACCCACGCTCACAGTAAACAGGGTGCGACCGTGGAAGGAATTCTTGCAGGAAATGATTTCGTTCTTTTCCGGACCGAAATGATCGGCGGCATATTTGCGTGCCAGCTTGAAGCAGGCTTCATTGGCCTCGGCACCGGAGTTGCAGAAGAAGGCGCGGTCGGCAAAGGTGGCGGAAGTCAGCGCGTGAGCCAGTTTCAGCACCGGCTCGTTGGTGAACACATTGGACACATGCCACAGCTTGCCAGCCTGTTCGGTCAGCGCAGCCACCAGTTGCGGGTGGCAATGGCCCAGGGAATTCACGGCGATACCGCCTGCCAGATCAATGAATTCACGACCATCCTGATCCCAGACACGCGAACCCAGACCCTTGACCGGAATGAATGCGGCCGGGCCGTAGTTGGGGACCATGACCTGGTCGAAATCAGCGCGGGTGATCGAATTGCTCATCTTTATAGTTCCCTTCCTGCTTGGTCCTCCGTTCCTGCCTGCTGTCCGGGGCAGTAAACGGCATTGTTATGATTTAATACGCTTGAAATGATTCTAATCGAATCTTCCGGCCAACCCATATCCGGTTTGCGACATCAGCTTATAAAATTACTTGACCTATCTCAAACCCGTCAAACCGCCATTTTCACCTTCATTTTCAGTATCTTGCAAAACAAATCGCCACAACAAGCGCCATCTGGCGGTCAAAATGCCGCGCAGCGCGCGTCGCGCCTGCCGTAATCGCGACATCCACACCGGCATCCCTCCCCTGCCGCCAGACGCAAAAAAGCCCGCATTGCTGCGGGCTTTTGCTTGGCACATTACCAGGAATTACTGCTGAGTCTTCAGACCGAAGGAGTCGGCGGTTTCGCGCGCAACCTTGGATTCGTCTTCCAGCAGCGCCTTGATGGACAGGCGGATGCGACCGCGATCATCCATTTCGATGGCCTTGACCTTCACAACCTGGCCTTCTTTCAGGTAGTCGGACACATTCTTGATGCGCTCATTGGCGATCTGAGAAATGTGTACCAGACCATCCTTGCCCGGCAGGATGGAAACGATGGCACCGACGTTGTTGTCGAGGATCTTCACTACGGTACCTTCGTAGATCTTGCCCACTTCAACTTCAACGGTGATTTCTTCGATACGCTTCTTGGCAGCCTCGGCGCCTTCACCGGAGATGGAGGCGATGGTGATGGTGCCATCTTCCTCGATATTGATCTCGGTGCCGGTGTCCTTGGTGATGGAGCGAATGGTTTCGCCACCCTTGCCGATCACGTCACGGATTTTCTCCGGATTGATCTTCATCACGTACAGGCGCGGAGCGTGGGCGGACAGCTCTTGCGGGCCTTCCACGGCTTCCTTCATCAGGCCCAGGATATGCTGACGGCCTTCCTTGGCTTGTGCCAGGGCAACCTGCATGATTTCCTTGGTGATGCCCTGGATCTTGATGTCCATCTGCAGGGCGGTAATGCCTTCGGCAGTACCGGCCACCTTGAAGTCCATGTCGCCCAGGTGATCTTCATCACCCAGAATGTCGGTCAGCACGGCAAAGCGGTTGCCTTCCAGGATCAGACCCATGGCGATACCAGCCACGTGCGCCTTCAGCGGCACACCGGCGGACAGCAGCGACAGGCAGCCACCGCAAACCGAAGCCATGGAGGAAGAACCGTTGGATTCGGTGATTTCCGATACCACGCGCATGGAGTAACCGAATTCGGATTCCGGCGGCAATACGGCAACCAGGGCACGCTTGGCCAGACGGCCGTGGCCGATTTCACGACGCTTCGGCGGGCCCATGCGGCCGGCTTCACCGGTGGAGTACGGCGGGAAGTTGTAATGCAGCATGAAGCGTTCGGTGTACTCACCGGCCAGCGCGTCGATGATCTGCTCGTCTTGCTTGGTGCCCAGCGTGGTCACCACCAGACCCTGGGTTTCGCCACGGGTAAACAGGGCGGAACCGTGGGTGCGCGGCAACACGTTGCTGCGGATGCTGATCGGGCGCACGGTGCGGGTGTCGCGACCGTCGATACGCGGTTCGCCGGCCAGAATCTGGCCACGTACGATTTCCGCTTCCAGACCCTTGAAGATGCCCTTGATTTCGTTGGCCAGCAGGGTGTCGGTATCTTCGTTGATCAGTGCAGCCTTCACGTCGGCCCATGCTTCGTTGATGGCAACGGTGCGGGCTTGCTTCTGGCGCAGACGGAAAGCATCGGCCAGCTTGGCACCGGCAATGCCACGTACCTGGGCGATCAGCTCTTCGTTCTTGGCCGGAGCGGTCCAGTCAAACATCACCGGGTTGACTTCGTCAGCCAGCTCGTTGATGGCCTTGATGGCGGCTTGCATCTGGTCGTGACCAAATACCACGGCGCCCAGCATCACGGACTCGGACAGTTCCTTGGCTTCGGACTCAACCATCAGCACGGCGCGCTCGGTACCGGCAACCACCAGGTCCATTTCGGAGCTAGCCAGTTCGGTCTTGGTCGGGTTCAGGATGTATTCGCCGTTGGCGTAACCCACACGGGCAGCACCGATCGGGCCGGCAAACGGCAGGCCGGAAATGGCCAGCGCAGCAGAAGCACCAATCATGGCCGGAATGTCGGAATCCACTTCCGGGTTCAGCGACAGCACGGTAGCCACGATTTGTACGTCGTGGTAGAAGCCTTCCGGGAACAGCGGGCGGATCGGACGGTCGATCAGGCGGCTGGTCAGCACTTCCTTCTCGGACTGCTTGCCTTCGCGCTTGAAGAAGCCACCCGGGATTTTACCGGCAGCGTAGGTACGCTCCAGGTAGTCTACGGTCAGCGGGAAGAAATCCTGACCCGGCTTGACGTTTTTGCCGCCGACCACGGCGACCAGAACAACGGTTTCATCAACAGAAACAATAACGGAGCCGGAAGCCTGGCGCGCTACTTCGCCGGTTTCCAGGGTAACGGTCTGGTTACCATACTGAAACGTTTTGGTAATTTTATTGAACACAGGGCATCCCTTAGTCAAAATTGTTTTTTCAAGCTGAAAACACAACGGGAACCCCTAAAAATTCGGACCGGTTTCGATCAAAATTTCTAGAGGCTCCCCCCGTTGTCACAGTAATACAGCGTGCTTGAAGGCCGGCGTGAAAAAGTCGCAGACTTGCTGCGACTTTTTCAAACCTGAACCAATTACTTGCGCAGACCCAGACGGGCAATCAGAGCGCGGTAGCTGTCAGCATCGGTGCGCTTGAGGTAGTCAAGCAGACGACGACGACGGCTCACCATCTTCAGCAGACCACGACGGCTGTGGTGGTCTTTGGTGTTGGCCTTGAAGTGCGGGGTCAGGTCGTTGATACGAGCGGTCAGCAGTGCGATTTGCACTTCGGACGAACCGGTATCGCCTTCCTTGTGCTGGAAGCTTTTAACGATGTCTGCTTTTTGGGCGGCGGTCATTGCCATTTTGGGTAACTCCAAATCAGGTAAGGATCTTGCGATCCGACAAGTGCAGCGAGCCGGTTGCCCAACCCATCCGCACTTCGCTAGCAGGCTGCCTGTTTGACAGCCAGGAGTCTGATCGGATGCAGCATGTCATCATCCCGCAACTCGGCCAGACCCAGAAATTCCGCATCAACATTGCTGTAAACACGAAAGCGCGTCATTTTCGCACACTCGCCAACAAAACGCACGGCCTGACCGTGAATAAAACGTGCAACGCTGGCTGCATCCAGCGTATGTGCCGGAAAGTGTTGCACCAATACGTCGACCGGCAACAACAGGGCCTCACGCCCGGCCATGTCCAGCGCTTCCACATCGACCAGCGTGAACGCCTCGGACAACTGGAAGCCGCCAGTCGTGGTTCGGCGCAGCCCGGTCAGGTGCGCTGCGCAATCCAGTGCAATGGCAATATCTTCCGCCAGGGTACGGATATACGTGCCCTTGCTGCACAGCACATCGATGACTGCCTCCGCGCCATCAAAGCTGACCAGCTTGAGCGAGTGAATAGTGATGTTGCGCGGCTCACGTGCAATTTCAATGCCTTCACGCGCATATTCGTACAAGGGCTTGCCCTGGTGCTTGAGCGCCGAATACATCGGCGGCACCTGGCTGACTTCACCGACGAACTGCTGCATCACTTGCAGCAGGCGGGCTTCATCAAAGGCAATCGGACACTCGCGCACCACTTCACCTTCGATGTCCCCCGTACTGGTGGCGGCACCAAAACGTACGGTGGCGCGATAGCCCTTGTCGGCATCCAGCAGATAGGAGGAAAACTTGGTGGCCTCCCCCAGGCACATCGGCAACAGGCCGGTGGCCAGCGGGTCCAGCACGCCGGTATGCCCTGCCTTGGCGGCATTGAGCAACCAGCGCGCCTTTTGCAGCGCGTTATTGCTGGAAATATCGTAGGGCTTGTCGATCAGCAGCACGCCATCAATCTGGCGGCGGTTGCTGCGCGGCTTGCTCATTCGGCGCTACCTTCTTCATCTGCGGCCGGAGCAGCAGCGTCGGCCTGACCGAATTTTTCCGCGTCTTCCTTGGCTACCTGGTTGATCAGGCTGGTCATGTGCATGCCGCGGGAAACCGATTCGTCGTAGACAAAGTGCAGTTGCGGGGTGGTAAACATCTTGATGCTGCGGCCCAGTTCGGAACGCAGGTAACCGGCGGAGTGCTCCAGCGCTTCCTGGCTGACTTCGCGGGTCTTTTCGTCCATCACGGTGTAAAACACCTTGGCGTGGGAATAGTCACGCGTCACTTGCACGGCGGTAATGGTGATCCAGCCGGCACGCGGGTCTTTCAGACCGGTACGTACCAGCTCGGCCAGCTCGCGCTGAATCTGTTCAGCAATGCGGTCGGCGCGGGAGAAACCTTTTCTGGCTTTGGCCATGATTTCCATCCTGTAGTCATGAAAGCGGCCAACGGATAGTCGGATGTATCCGACTAGCAGTCAGCCGCCTTGAATGCAAAAGGCGAGCGCCGGCAAGCCATGGCTTGCACTGCACTCGCCGGGAAAGTGCCGCTTTACAGCGAGCGGGCCACTTCCACGATTTCGAACACTTCCAGCTGGTCGCCTTCCTGAATGTCGTTGAAGTTCTTCAGCATCAGACCACATTCGTAGCCCTGCTTCACTTCCTTCACGTCGTCCTTGAAGCGCTTGAGCGAGTCCAGTTCGCCGGTGTGCACCACCACGTGGTTGCGGATCAGGCGGATCGAAGCGGTGCGCTTGATCAGACCGTCGGTCACCATACAACCCGCAATGTTGCCAACCTTGGAGACCGGGATCACCTGACGGATCTCGACGGTACCCAGGATCTGTTCCTTCTTCTCCGGAGCCAGCATGCCGGACAAGGCTGCTTTCACTTCGTCCACGGCATCGTAAATGATGCTGTAGTAACGGATGTCCACGCCTTCGTTTTCGGCCAGCTTGCGCGCTGCGGCATCGGAACGGGTGTTGAAGCCGATCACGATGGCCTTGGAAGCGATCGCCAGGTTGATGTCCGATTCCGAAATACCACCCACGCCGGAGTGCAGGATGCTGACGCGCACTTCGTCGGTGGACAGCTTCTGCAGACTGCCAGCCAGAGCTTCGTAGGAACCCTGTACGTCGGCCTTGATGATGATGGACAAGGTTTGCACCTCGCCACTGCCATCGGCCATCTGGGCGAACATGTTTTCCAGCTTGGCGGCTTGCTGCTTGGCCAGGCGTACGTCACGGAACTTGCCGGCACGGAACAGGGCGATTTCACGCGCCTTGCGCTCGTCGGTCAACACCATGGCGTCTTCACCGGCTTGCGGTACGTCGGACAGACCCAGGATTTCCACCGGGATGGCAGGGCCGGCACTTTCGATGGCCTTGCCGTTTTCGTCGATCATGGCGCGAACGCGACCGAATGCCGTGCCAGCCAGTACCACATCGCCCTTCTTCAGGGTGCCGGACTGAACCAGCAGCGTGGCAACCGGGCCACGACCCTTGTCCAGACGGGCTTCCACGATGATGCCCTTGGCCGGAGCGTCAACCGGAGCGGTCAGCTCCAGCACTTCAGCCTGCAGCAGGATGGCTTCCAGCAGCGCGTCGATATTGGTGCCCTGCTTGGCAGACACTTCGACGAACTGGGTGTCGCCACCCCAGTCTTCCGGCACCACTTCGTGGGAGACCAGTTCCTGGCGGATGCGCTCTGCGTTGGCACCCATCTTGTCGATCTTGTTGACCGCCACCACCATCGGCACCTTGGCAGCCTTGGCATGGTGAATGGCTTCGATGGTTTGCGGCATCACGCCGTCGTCGGCAGCCACCACCAGCACCACGATGTCGGTCGCCTTGGCACCACGGGCACGCATGGCGGTAAACGCTTCGTGACCCGGGGTATCCAGGAAGGTGATCATGCCGCGCGGGGTTTCCACGTGGTAGGCACCGATGTGCTGGGTAATGCCACCGGCTTCGCCCGCGGCCACTTTGGCGCGACGGATGTAGTCCAGCAGCGAGGTCTTGCCGTGGTCGACGTGACCCATCACGGTCACGACCGGCGGACGCGGCAGTACTGCCACTTCCACTTCTTCGCCTTCCGGCTTTTCCAGGTAGGCTTCCGGATCATCCGCCTGTGCCGCACGCGGCTTGTGGCCCATCTCTTCCACCACGATCATGGCGGTTTCCTGGTCCAGTACCTGGTTGATGGTCACCATCATGCCCATCTTCATCAGGACCTTGATCACCTCAACGCCCTTGACGGCCATGCGGTGAGCCAAGTCAGCCACAGAGATGGTTTCCGGCACCAGCACGTCATGCACGATGGGCTCGGTCGGAGCCTGGAAGGCATGCTGATTGTTTTGCTTGTGCTTGCCCTTGCCGCCGCGGGATTTCCAGTCATTACCGGCATCGCCGCCCTTGGTCTTCAGACCACGGCCACCCTTCTTGCCTTCTTCCCAGCGCTCGTTGCCTTTCTTGGCGCCGCCGCCCTTCTTGGCATCCGGACGACCGGCTACGGTTGCCGGTACCACCGGGGCTCCCGGTGCAGCGGCAGCAGCCGGACGCGGGCCACGGTTATCACCAGCCGGACGCGGGCCACGGTTGTCGCCAGCCGGGCGAGGGCCACGGTTGTCACCAGCCGGGCGCGGGCCACGGTTGTCGCCAGCCGGGCGCGGGCCACGGTTGTCGCCAGCCGGACGCGGGCCACGGTTGTCGCCAGCCGGGCGCGGACCACGTTCGTCACGACGGTCATCACGGCGCTCTTCACTGCGGGCTTCAACCGGTTTCGGTGCTTCTACCGGCTTGGGAGCCGGAGCCGGCTGCTGCGCAGCCAGACGCGCAGCCTGACGACGCTCTTCGCGTTCGATCTTCTCGCGCATCAGCTCTTGCTGGCGGGCACGGAAAGCAGCCTGGCGTTTTTCTTCAGCTTCACGCGCAGCTACTTCTTCCGGCGACAGAATGGAGGCTACGGTTCGTGCCGCAGCCGGAGCCGGCTTGGCAGCAGGTGCAGCTTCCTTGGCCGGGACTTCCGCAACCGGGGCAGCCGGTGCGGCGGGCTTGGATTCCACCTTGGGTTCAACCTTTACTTGCGGTTCCGGCTTGATTTCCGGTTTCACTTCAACAACCGGCTTGGCTTCTGCCGCCGGAGCAGGGGCAGCAGCCACTTCAACAGGCTTGGCAACCGGGGCCGGTGCAGCAGCAGCCGGTTCGGGTGCAACAACAGCAGCGGCAGCGGCCGGGCTTTCTTCCGGACGTACCACCACACGCTTCTTGCGTGTTTCAACTTTTACCGTACTACCGTCCGCAGTCCTGATTTCACTGGTGGACTTGCGAGTCAGCGTGATACGCGACTCATCACGCGCGCCATGCGAACGTTTCAGGTAGTCAAGAAGCTGGGATTTATCCTGCTCGGAGAGCGTATCATCCGGCGCGCGCTTAGCCACACCCGCTGCACGAAGCTGCTCCAGCAATCGTTCAGGCGTGAGGTTCAGCTCACCGGCAAACTGTTTTACATTCGTCAATACCATGCGTCTTCCCAAATTCCGTAAATACTTCCCGAAGAAGCCTTACTGGTTGAACCAGTGTTCGCGCGCTTTCATGATGATTGCACGTGCAGCTTCAGCTTCAATGCCGGTCATGTCCACCAGATCGTCAACGGCCAGATCGGCCAGATCATCACGCGTGGACACGCCGTTTTCGGCCAACTTGCGAACCAGCTCGGCATCCAGACCCTCGATATCCTTCAGGTCTTCGGATACACCTTCGACTTTCTCTTCGGACGCAATGGCCTGGGTGAGGATGGCGTCACGTGCACGGCTGCGCAGCTCATTCACCAACTCCTCGTCAAAACCGTCGATTTCCAGCATTTCGGAAATCGGCACATACGCTACTTCTTCCAGCGTGGCGAAACCTTCTTGCACCAGCACGGTGGCAGTGGCTTCGTCCACACCCAGATGGGTGACAAACAGGTCACGCAACTGCGCATCCTCTGCCTGGTGTTTTTCCTCGGCTTCGGTCACGGTCATGATGTTCAGGTACCAGCCGGTCAATTCTGCTGCCAGCTTCACGTTCTGACCGCTACGGCCAATGGCCAGCGCCAGCTGATCTTCCTCGACCACCACATCCATGCTGTGGTTGTCTTCGTCGATCATGATGCGGTTGACTTCCGCCGGGGACAGCGCGTTGATCACGAACTGTGCCGGTTCCGGTGCCCACAGCACGATGTCGATGCGCTCGCCGGCCAGCTCCTGGGTAACGGCCTGAACGCGGGAACCGCGCATGCCGATGCAGGTGCCTTGCGGGTCGATACGGGCATCGTTGGCCTTGACGGCAATCTTGGCGCGCAGACCGGCATCGCGGACGGCTTCCTTGATTTCCAGCAGGCCTTCTTCGATTTCCGGCACTTCCAGCTCGAACAGCTTGATCAGGAACTGGCTGGAGGTACGCGACAGCACCAGCTGCGGGCCACGACCCATGCGGTCGATGCGCAGCAGGAAGGCTTTCACGCGGTCGCCCACGCGCAGGTTTTCCTTCGGAATCATCTGATCGCGCGGCAGTACGGCTTCCAGCTTGCCGCATTCGATAATGGCATTGCCACGTTCGATGCGCTTGATGGTGCCGGTGATCAGGTGTTCGCGACGCTGCAGGAATTCGTTCAGCAGCTGTTCACGCTCGGCGTCGCGGATGCGTTGCAGGATGACCTGCTTGGCAGTCTGGGCCCCGATACGGCCAAACTCGACGGCTTCCATCGGTTGTTCGATCACTGCACCCACTTCGATGCGCGGATCATCATCACGCGCGTCGGTAATGGTGATTTCGCGGCTCTCGTTTTCGATCAGCTCGTTCTGCACCACCGTCCAGCGACGGAAAGTCTGGTATTGCCCGGTGTGACGGTCGATTTCGACACGCACATCCATTTCGTCATCGGTAAACTTCTTTTTGGTTGCCGAAGCAAGTGCCATTTCAAGAGCGGAAAAAACCACATCCTTGCTGACATTCTTCTCGCTTGCCAGGGCATCAACCAGCAACAAAATCTCGCGACTCATGCATTCCTCCGAATTTTTGTCCTTATGCGCGGCAACAGGACCTATCCGCGCTCAAAACTCAGGCTCGAGCCTGGCTTTGTCGATATTGGTCAGGGCAATTGCCACGATGCGGCCGCCGTCCACTTCCAGCTTGACCGCGCCATCCTCAACCCCGACAAGACGACCGGCAAACTTCTTTTGCTGCTCGACCGGCATGCGCGTCTTGATCTTGGCAAGCTGTCCGGCAAAGCGCACGAAGTCCGCCTCTTTCTTCAGAGGACGATCCAGACCCGGGGAGGAAACCTCGAGTCGTTCGTAATTGACGTTTTCAACCATGAACAGACGGGTCAGGTGGTTGCTGACCAGCACACAGTCTTCCACTGTGACACCACCGGGCTTGTCCATAAACACGCGATAACCACCACCCTGGGTCATTTCAAAATCGACCAGCTCGTAGCCTAGACCTGGCAGGGTGTTTTCCAGCAGCAAACGTACATCCATTGCTTCTTTCCACAAATAAAAAATGGGCGAAACGCCCATCCCTAAACATCGCGATTGTAACCCATTCCTGCAAAAAAGAAAACCGAAGCCTGTCAAGGCCCTACCCGCCGCCCCGACATGCATCGGCCTGTGCTTTGCGTGCATTTTTCACATACTGTAAATTAGCTGCAACCTGACGAAGTTCGGGTACATAGGAATGGGCGCAATACCCATTCGAAAATTCAGAAACAATTATATAGAAGATGCTCGCCACAGCAGCGATGCCGGCGCGGCACTCTCGTATCAGCACGATGGAGAAACCCTACTTATGGAAAAGGTTTGGCTAAAGAATTACCAGCCAGGGGTAGCACACGAGATCGACATCAATCAGTTCCAGTCGATTGTCGAAGTGTTTGATCGCAGCGTTCACAAGTTCCGTGACCGCCCTGCCATGGCCAATATGGACAAGATCCTCAGCTATGGACAGCTGCAAACACTGACCGAGCAGTTTGCATCGTATCTGCAAAACACCTTGCAGCTGAAAAAGGGCGATCGCGTCGCGGTGATGATGCCCAATCTGCTGCAATATCCGGTGGCGGTATTCGGCACCTTGCGCGCCGGCGGCACGGTGGTGAACGTCAATCCGCTGTACACCCCGCGTGAACTGGAACACCAGCTGAACGATTCGGGCGCGGAAACCATCGTCATCCTGGAAAACTTTGCCAGCGTACTGGAAGACGTGATCAAGCGCACCAAGGTCAAGAATGTCATCGTGACCTCCATCGGTGACATGCTGGGCTTCCCCAAGCGTTTGCTGGTGAACTTTGTGGTGCGCAACATCAAGAAGATGGTGCCGGCCTGGAACCTGCCCGGTCATACCCGCTTCAACAACGCACTGGCCGCCGGCGCAGCGCAGCCTTTTGTCCCGGTCAGTATCGGCCACGAGGACATTGCCTTCCTGCAATATACCGGCGGCACTACCGGCATTTCCAAAGGGGCGATGCTGGTTCACCGCAATATCATTGCCAATATGCTGCAGGCCGGCGCCTGGGTGAAACCGGTGGCGCGCGAGGGCGAGGAAATCATCATCACCGCCCTGCCGCTCTATCATATCTTTTCGCTCACCGCGAACCTGATGATCTTTACCGAGCTGGGCGCACTGAACGTGCTGATTACCAACCCGCGCGACATTCCGGGTTTCATCAAGGAAATCAAGAAATACCGCGTCACGGCGATGACCGGGGTCAACACCCTGTTCAATGCCCTGCTCAATCACCCTGACTTTCAGTCGGTGGACTTTTCCAGCTGGCGTCTGGTACTGGGTGGCGGCATGGCGGTGCAAAAAGCCGTGGCCGACAAATGGAAGCAACTGACCGGCGTCACGCTGGCAGAAGCCTACGGCCTGACCGAAACCAGCCCGGCCGCCTGCATCAACCCGCTGGATATCCAGGCCTACAACGGCACCATCGGCCTGCCGATTCCGTCGACGGATATTGAAATCCGTGGTGCCGACGGCCAGGCCGTGCCGCAGGGAGAACAAGGCGAGTTGTGTATCAAGGGCCCGCAGGTGATGAAGGGCTACTGGAACCGCCCGGACGAAACCGCCAAGGTGATTGATTCGCGCGGCTTCCTGGCCACCGGCGACATGGCGGTGGTCACCCCGGAAGGCTACGTCAAGCTGGTGGATCGCAAGAAGGACATGATTCTGGTGTCCGGCTTCAATGTTTATCCCAATGAAGTGGAAGACGTGGTAGCCAGCCACCCGGCGGTACTGGAAGTCGCCTGCATCGGCGTGCCGGATGACAAGTCCGGCGAGGCGGTGAAGGTGTTCGTGGTGCGCAAGGATGACAGCCTGACGGAAAAAGCCGTGATCCAGCATTGCCGCGAGAACCTCACTGCTTACAAGGTACCGCGCAGTGTGGAGTTCCGCCAGGAGCTGCCCAAGACCAATGTCGGCAAGATCCTGCGCCGCGCCTTGCGCGACCAGGAAGTCGGCAAACAGGCCTGAACCACCTCACAGAAGCCCGCTGATGCGGGCTTTTTTCTTATTGGCTGTCGCTTGCGGCCTGGAGCAGGCACAATAGCGCTATAAAAAGACCATGCACTTTGTGCAGCCGCCATACTGAATACCGGATTGGAAAGCCCGACCATGCTGATGCTGCCATTTTTCAAGCTGATGGCCGACAAACACGCCAGCGACATCTTCTTTACCGCAGAAGCGCCGCCGCAGATCAAGATAGATGGCGTCACCCTGCCCATCAACGACAAGCCGCTATCGGCTGACATCGTGCGCCAGCTGGCTTACAGCCTGATGAATGACGTCGAGATCGCCACCTTCGAACGCGAGCTGGAAATGAACTTCGGCCGCCTGGTTGAAGGACTGGGCAATTACCGGGTGAATATTTTCAAGCAGCGCGGCACGGTGGCCATGGTGGTGCGCTTCATCCGCCCGCGCATTCCGTCGCTGACCGAGCTGAACCTGCCTGATACCCTGCAAACGCTGGTGCAACAAAAGCGCGGGCTGATCATCGTGGTGGGGGCCACCGGCAGCGGCAAGAGCTCCACTGTGGCGTCCTTACTGGAGTACCGCAACCAGACGCAGTCCGGCCATATCCTGACGGTGGAAGACCCGATCGAGTTTGTCTATCGCCACCAGAAATCCATCGTCAACCAGCGCGAAATCGGCGTGGATACCTTTTCATACGAAAACGCGCTGAAAAATGCCATGCGTGAAGCGCCGGACGTCTTGATGATTGGCGAAATCCGCGATGCCGAAACCATGACGCATGCCATCAACTACGCCCAGTCCGGCCATTTGTGCCTGTCCACGCTGCATGCCAACAACAGTTATCACATGCTCAACCGGGTGATCAGCCTGTTCCCCACCGATAGCCGCAACGCACTGCTGATGGACTTGTCGGTTTCCTTGCGCGCCGTCATTTCGCAGCGCCTGGTGCCCACCAAGGATGGCAAGCAGATTCCGGCGCTGGAAATCCTGATCAATACCCCGCATATTGCCGAGCTGATTCGCAATGGCGAGATCGACCAGATCAAGGAAGCCATCGAAAACAGCATGAGCGAAGGCGCGCAAACCTTCGAACAATCGCTGTTCCGCCTGTATCAGCAAGACCGCATTTTGCTGGACGATGCCTTGAAAAATGCTGACTCGCCCACCAACCTGTACTGGCAGATCAACCACGCCCAAAGCAAGCAGGCAGAAGCCAAACCGGTTGCCACCCCGCAACTGGACAAGCAAGACCCTGACAAAGCCTCCACCAGCTTTGACGGATTCACCCTGGATTTATAAGCAAGCACACAACATGATTACCCTCTACGGCATTCCCAATTGCAACACGGTCAAGAAAGCCCGCCAGTGGCTGACCGATCATCACATCGACTTTGCCTTCCACGATTTCAAGAAGCAGGGCGTGACCGAAGCCCAGCTGCAAGCCTGGATCGCCGCCGTGGGCCTGGACAAGCTGATCAACCGCCAAGGCACCACCTGGCGCGGCCTGTCCGACGAACTGAAAGCCCAGGCGAGTACAGCTGACGGCGCGATTGCCGTGCTGCAGGCACAACCGTCCATCATCAAGCGGCCGGTGCTGGAACGCCCGGGCAAGGTCAGCGTGGGTTTCAACGAAGCACAATGGGCCGAGGAGTTTGCCGCATGAGCAAGACCCTGGACCTGACCTGCGAGCTGATCCGCCGTGATTCCGTCACCCCGTACGATGCCGGCTGCCAGCAACTGCTGGCCGAACGCCTGCACGCACTGGGTTTTGTCATTGAACCGATGCGCTTTGGCGAAGTGGACAATCTGTGGGCGCGGCGTGGCAACAGCGGCCCGCTACTGTGCTTTGCCGGCCACACCGACGTGGTGCCCAGCGGCCCGGTAGAGCAATGGGACAGCCCGCCGTTTGAACCGCGCCAGCGCAACGGCTTGCTGTACGGCCGTGGTGCTGCCGACATGAAAGCCTCGCTGGCGGCCTTCATTACCGCCATTGAAGCCTTTGTGGCAGATCATCCGGATCACCCCGGCAGCATTGCCTTGCTGCTGACCAGCGACGAAGAGGGTGTGGCGGTGGATGGCTCGGTCAAGGTGGTGGATACGCTGGAAGCGCGTGGCGAGCTGATTGACTACTGCATTGTCGGCGAACCGACGTCTGACCAGAAGCTGGGCGACACCATCAAGAACGGCCGTCGTGGTTCGCTGTCCGGCCGCCTGGTAATTCACGGCATTCAAGGCCATATTGCCTACCCGCATCTGGCCAAGAACCCGGTCCACCTGATGGCCCCGGCACTGGCCGAGCTGGCCAGCACCGAATGGGACCGCGGCAATGATTTCTTCCCGCCCACCAGCTGGCAGGTGTCCAACATCCATGCGGGTACCGGTGCGGTCAACATCATTCCCGGCTTGTGTGAAATCCGCTTTAACTTCCGCTTCAGCCCGGAAAGCTCGGTGGAGTCGCTGAAAGACCGCGTGCACGCCATTCTGGACAAGCACGGCCTGGGTTATGAATTGCACTGGTCCTTGTCCGGCATGCCTTTCATCACCGCACCGGGCGCACTCACCGATGCACTGGGCGAGGCCATCTATCAGGTCACCGGCCATAGCGCCGAGCTGTCCACCACCGGTGGCACTTCCGATGGCCGCTTCATCAAACGCATTGCGCGCGAGCTGGTGGAGTTTGGCCCGGTCAACGCCACCATCCACAAGCTGAACGAATGTGTGGAAGTGGCCCACCTGGAACCGCTGGCGGAAATTTACCAGCGCACCCTGGAAAAGCTGCTGGCCTGAGGCCTCACGGCGCAGCAGGCGGATTGCACAGCGGGCAGGTCGCATCGCCACACTTGAGGGCGTAACGCGCCAGCATGGCATGCAGCTGTTGCGCCGGGTTCACGCATTGATAGCTGCTGTTGGCGGGAGCCTGCTGCTGCATGGCCGGCACCGCAGGCGGCTCTGCCGCTGGCACGGCCCCGTGTGCGGCTGCCATCAGCCCGCAACACGTCATGCCAAGGTAAGGTGTATGATCCATGCTTTGCCTGCTCCCGTGACAATCCGGCGATGCAGGCAGTGTAGCATTGCCGGCACGCTGCGCGGGCATTGCCAGACCCCGTCTCAGGACCATGAAGACATCCCCTTCCACACTTGCTGATGCTGCCACCCGGCAGGAATTGCTGTACCGGCGCTGCGCCCTGCCGACCCTGCTGCTGGCCATCACCTGCCTGCTGGCCGGACTGCTGCTATCCGGCGGGACAGCGCGCCTGCTGTGCCTGTCACTGTCCGCCAGCCTGTGGCTGCTAAGTGGTACGCTATACAGCAGCAGTCACCTGGCTGGCTGGCGACGCAAACGACAGGCCTTGCCCGCACTGCCCCTACTCCCCAGGCTGCTGCCAGGCAAACCCAGCCCTGCCAACAATACAGCGCGCACCCACGGTAGCGCAGGTAAATACAGCTTGCGCCGCTGGCTGCTATGGCCACGTCTGCGACGGCTGATTGGCCGCAGTACCGGCTGGGCAGTGGTGCAACAAACCAGCGCCAGCCTGCTGGCCCTGCCCCTCAGCCTGCTGGTGATGCAGGCTACGCCGGAAAGCCCGCTCAACCCGGATGGCTTGCTAGCTGCCCTGCTGTGCGGTCTGGTTTTGAGTTTTGCCACCCTGCTGCTGGAGCGCAGCCTGGCCTTGCAAGATGCGGCGCAATGGCCGGAAGCCCTGAAACTGCAAGCCATCTTGCGCGCCGTATTATTGTCCATGCTGCTGCCTTCACTGGCCGCTGCTGGCTTGCTGCTGGGGCTGGACTGGCTGCTGCGCCTGTTACAGGCCGGGGCGCTGTTGACGGCACTGCTGGCGCTTGAGCTGGGCTTGCGGGCGCTGTGGCAAATCTTTCAGCCCTACCAGCGCCATCAGCCTGCTGCCCTGCCGTTCAACAGTCTGCTGGCCAGCTTGCTGGGGCGGGATGGTGTGCGCAACTGGCGTAGCCGCCTGCAACAGGGGCTGGGGCTGGAGCTGCGCCAAAGCTGGGCCTTGCAATACCTGGGCCGCGCCATGCGGCCGTTTGCACTGGCCCTGCTGGTGGGCGGCTGGCTGCTGAGCAGCATCAGCACCATCAATACGGATCAACGCGGGATATACGAACGCTTCGGCCAGCCGGTAGCGGTATGGCAGGCCGGTTGGCATCTGGGTTTGCCTTGGCCGTTTGGCAAGGTGCGCCGGGTGGAATATGGCGTGGTGCATCAACTGGCCAGTGGCCTGCAACAAGACAGCCAGGGCCGTTGGCAAAGCCCGGACAACACCAGCACGACAAGCAATAATCATTTGTGGGACGGCAACCACACTGCCGAAACCACCCAGCTGATTGCCAGCCAGCAAGGCGAGCGCCAGAGCACCCAGCTAGTAGGCCTGGATGTGCGGCTGGTTTACCGTGAGGGCCTGCGCGATGCCGACGCCCTGGCGCTCTACCAGCAGGCCGACCCCACCGCCCTGCTGCATGCGGTGGCAGACCGCGCCATGCTGCATTATTTTGCCGGCCAACAGCTGGATAATTTGCTGGGCGATGCCCTTGCCGATACCTCGCGCCAGCTGCAACAGCAAATCCAGCAGGCACTGAACCGTTCGGGTAGTGGGCTGGAACTACTGGCCGTGGTGATTCAGGCCATTCACCCGCCTGCGGCAGCAGCCAATGCCTATCACGGTGTGCAGGCTGCGGCCATTCTGGCGCAAGCCCGCGTGGCCACCGAGCGAGGTCTGGCGGTACGCAGTCATAGCGCGGCCGTTCAGGCTGCCGTGCAAGCCGCCCGGGAAGCCAGCGCCAGTGCCGCCGAGCGGGTGGCACACAGCAAGGTGGACGCCATTGCCTTTCAGGCTGACCGACAAGCCGCCAGTGTTGGCGGACAGTCCTTCCTGCTGGAACGCTATCTGCACGCTCTTGGCCAGGGGCTGCATCAGGCCCAGCCCATCATCATCGACCATCGCATTCCGGCCAGCGCCCTGCCCACCATTGACCTGCGCCCGGCCGCCAACAACCCCGGCCTGCCCGCCATCGACCTGCATGGCGCGCCCATTGCCACCGAACCGCCGCCCGCCATCGCGGGGACGCATCCCTGAGGAGCCTGATTTGGCGCTGTTTCACCACCACCCTCACGCGAGCGCCAGCCCGAGCAGCGGCTGGCGACACTGGAAAACCGCCGCCGCGCTTGGCGTATTGCTGCTGGCCGGGCTGTCCGCCTGCATGTTGCAAGTGCATTCGGGTGAAGCTCTGGTCATCACCCGCTTTGGTGCACCGGTACGGGTATTGCTGCAGCCGGGCCTGGCCTGGCGTCTACCGCCGCCACTGGAAACCGTGGTCCCGGTGGACCTGCGCCTGCGCACCACCTCCAGCGGCTTGCAGGACGTAGGCACCCGCGACGGGCTGCGGGTGATCATGCAAAGCTATGTCGCCTGGCAGGTGCCGGCCGACAGCAGCCATATCACCCGTTTTTTGCGCGCAGTACAAAACCAGCCGGACGAAGCAGCGCGGCAAATTGCCACCTTTGCCGGCTCGGCCATGGAAACCGGCAGCAGCCGCTTTGCGCTGGGCAATCTGGTGAATACCGACCGCAGCCAGCTGCGCATCAGCCAGCTGGAACAGCAACTGCGCCAGCAACTGGCCCCGCAACTGCTGGAAAGTTATGGCGTACGCGTGGTGGATGTCGGGCTGGAACGGCTGACCCTGCCCGCCGTCACACTGGATGCCACCGTGGCGCGCATGCGGGCCGAACGCGACACCATTGCCGCCGAACGTACCGCCAGTGGCAATGAACAAGCCGCCACCATCCGTGCCAATGCGGCACGCGATGCCCGTATCCAGCAAGCCGATGCCAGTGTGGCCGCTGCCGAAATCGAAGCCGGTTCACGCGTACAGGCAGCGCGGATTTACGCCGATGCCTGGCAGAAGGCACCCGAGCTGTACAAGACCCTGCGCTCGCTGGACACCCTCAACGGCGTGGTGGGTTCCGGCACCCACCTGATATTGCGCACCGATGCCGCCCCGTTCCGCGCGCTGGTGGATGGCCCGCCGGGACTGGCCGCCGGCAAGAGTGCAAAAGGCAAATGATGGCGGACTCATCACTACCCGCCAGCGCGCTGGCGCAGTCGCTGCGTCTGGGTTACCGCCTGCTGTTGGCCATCACCCTGCTGGCCGGCCTTGGCTGGCTGTTTGGCCATGTCAGGCCGGTACCGGCCGACAGCCAGGCGGTGGTGCTGCATTTTGGCGCCATCGACCGGGTACAGCGCGCCGGGCTACTGCTGGCCTGGCCCAGCCCCATCGACAGCATTATCTGGCTGCCCGCCACCGAAAGACTGCAACAACGGCAGGTAGAGGGCCTCAGCCGCAATGCCCATGCGCTGGCGCTGGATGGCGCCGGGACATCATTGCAACAGATGGGCGACGAACTGGCTGGCTCGGGATACCTGCTGACCGCTGACGTGGGCGTGGTGCAGCTCAATGCCACCGTGTATTACCGCATTGATGATGCGGCGGCTTACGCACAGCAAGGCGAACAGGCCCTGCCCGCGCTGGACCGGCTGGTGAGTGCCGCCGCCTTGCAGCTGAGTGCAGGCCGCGACCTGGACAGCATTCTGGTGACGCGCAGCAATCAGCCCTCCAGCCAGCAGGCCGAACTGCGCGAACGGCTGCGTGGCGAACTGGTGCAAGCGGTCAACCAGCGCCTGCAACAGCTGCGCCAGACCGGTGTGCCGCTTGGCCTGCAAGTCGCCCGTATCGACCTCACCTCCAGCCTGCCGCATGCCGCCCAGGCCGCTTTTGACGCGGTACTGACCGCCGACCAGACTGTAGAGCGGCAACTGGCGCAAGCACAGACCGCAGCCGCCCAGCAGCAGCAGCAAGCCAGTGCCGCAGTCAGCACCATCCTGAATACCGCCCATGCCCGCGCCGACGAACGGCTGGCCCAGGCCCGCAATGAAACCAGCGAAATCCTGGCGCTGGCACCACGCATGCAGCAGCCGGACGGACCGGCCCTGCTACGCCAGCTGTATCAGGAAAAAATCCAGCATGTGCTGGCCAAGGCAGGCCAGGTTACCACCATGGACCCGGACAGCAGTGGCCGGGTGATTGTGCCGGGAGTCCACCCGTGAGCCAGTGCTGTTCCCATCCCCATCACGGCTTGCTGGATGCCGCCGAACAACAGCGCAGCGCCCGCCAGTTGCAACTGGCCTTGCTGGCCATCGGCCTGTTGCTGCTGGCAGGTATCTGGCATTTCCTGATTCCCGACGGACAGATCATCGCCCAATGGCTGACCAGCGCCGCCGCGCTGCTGATGGCGGTACCGCTGCTGCGTGCCGCCTGGCACAGCCTGCAACACCCGGACCTGCACGGCATGACCGATCTGCTGGTGGCGCTGGCCATGCTGGGAGCCTGGGCCAGTGGCGACACCCTCAGCGCCGCCCTGCTGCCCATCCTGATGGTGCTGGGCCATGTGCTGGAAGAACGCAGCCTGCTGGGTTCACAAGAAGCCATCCGCGCGCTGGCCAGCCTTACCAGCAGCCGCAGCCGCCGCTACCGTCCCGACGGCAGCCTGGAAGAAGTAGACAACAGCCAGCTGCATGCCGGCGACCGGGTGGAAGTGCGCCCGGGTGAACGGATTCCGGCCGACGGCATGGTGGTGAGCGGACAATCCAGCCTGGACACCTCGGCCGTCACCGGCGAAGCCCTGCCGCAGGATGTCGTACCCGGCAGCCTGGTGTATGCCGGGGCGGTGAATCTGCAAGGCCTGCTGCAACTGGAAGTCAGCCAGGTGGGCGAACAATCGGCACTGGGGCGCATCAGCGCGCTGATGCAACAGGCCGAACAAGCCAAACCGCCAGTCACCCGGCTGGTGGAGAGTCATGCAGCGTCCTATATGGGGCTGGTGCTGGCCATTGCCGCACTGTGCTGGTTTGTCAGCCACGACAGCCAGGCCATGCTGGCGGTACTGGTGGCCGCCTGCCCCTGCGCGCTGGTATTGGCCGCCCCCTCCACTGCCGTGGCCGGGGTGGCGGTGGCAGCACGCCACGGCGTGCTGATTCGCGGCGCAGCCTTTCTGGAGGAGCTGGCCGATGTCAACGCGCTGGTCATCGACAAGACCGGCACCCTCACCAGCGGCCAACTGGTGGTGCAATCAGTGGAAACCATGGTCAGCGACAGCCCGGTGGAACCAGTCTGGCTGGCTGCCGGGCTGGCCGCCTGCAGCACCCACCCGGTCAGCCGCGCGCTGGCCTCCCTCGCCACCGACCAGCCCGCGCCCGCCTTGCGCAATGTGCAGGAACTGCCCGGCATGGGCATGCAGGCCGACAGCGACTGGGGGCAGGTGTTGCTGGGCCGCCCTGCCCTGTTGCAGCAAATGGGCGTGCTGCATGCACTGCCAGCCCACAGCAGTGCTGCGCTGACCGGGCTGGCGCTGGATGGCCGCCTGCTGGCCTGGTTCCATCTGGCGGACAGCCCGCGCGCCGAGGCCGCTGCAGCCATGCAAGCCTTGCGCCAGTTGGGCCTGCAACGGCAAATGCTACTGACCGGCGACCACCGGCAGGCAGCGGAGCCGGTAGGCCAGGCACTGGCCATGGACCGTGTGGTGGCGCAGGTATTGCCCGCTGGCAAGCTCAAGGCAGTACAGGCAGAAATCAGCGCCGGATACCGCCCGTTGGTGGTGGGGGATGGCATCAACGACTCGCTGGCGCTCAAAGCAGGGGCCGTTGGCGTGGCCATGGGTGCATCCGCCGCTGACATTGCCGTGGCCGCTGCCGATGTAGTACTGATCAGCCATGATTTACGCCGACTGGCCACCGCCGTCAGGCTCAGTCGCCTGAGCCGTCGCGTATTGGCGCAAAACGTGGTGTTGGGCCTGGCCTGGGCGGTGGTACTCACCCTGCTGGCGGCCTTTGGCCTACTGGGTAGTGCCGGCGTGCTGCTGGCGGCGGTGCTGCACAATCTGAGCACCTTGCTGGTGATGGCCAATGCCGGACGCTTGCTGCGCTTTCACGAGCCCTTGTCCGCCATCACGCCCAAGGCCTGAGCGGCAAATCCGGCTGGGTGCGGCTATGCTGCATGAATCGCATGGCAGCGCTGGCGCAAGCTTGCAGCTTTGTGTCCCGCCGCTGAATGTCAGCCCCACGGCTTTGCCATAGCATGGATGCACCATGGAACTCGAAATCGCCAAGATATTTGTCGCCTTACTGGTGCTGGTCAATCCGCTGGGAGCCATTCCCATCTTCATCAGCCTGACCCCCACGTCCAGTCAGCTGGAACGCAAGCGGATTGCCAAGACCACCACGCTGGCCGTGGCGGTGGTGCTGTGCCTGTTTGCCGTGGTGGGCGAAACGCTGCTGCACTTTCTCGGTATCAGCATCGGTTCCTTTCAGGTAGGCGGCGGCTTGCTGGTGATGCTGATTGCCATTGCGCTGATGAATGCCAAGCCGGCCCCCACCAAAACCACCAAGGAAGAGCAGTCCGAGGCCGAGGCCAAAACCAATATCGCAGTAGTACCCATGGCCATTCCGCTGCTCACCGGTCCCGGCACCATTTCCACCGTCATCATTTATGCTTCCACCGCCCATTCCTGGGTGCAGGTGGTGTATCTGCTGATCAGCAGCCTGCTGGTGGCCGTTACCTGTTATGGCGCGCTGGTGCTGGCCTCCCCCATCAGCCGCCTGTTGGGCCAGACCGGCATCAATATCGTCAACCGGGTGATGGGCATGCTGCTGGCGGCGGTATCGGTGGAAATCATCGTCGATGGCCTGTACCGGCTGTTTCCGCAGCTGACGCGCTAAGCCAGCGGTTTGATCTGGCGCAAACAGCTGTACCAAAACTGTACTCACCAGACTGGGTCGCGGCATCTTGCCATCATAACCAAGTAGTTGATTAAAAAAAGAATATTATGATCTGTACCGATAAATACGGACAGATCTGTGCATTGTCTGTCATGGTGACAGCGCCTAAAAAGGGCGGGTTATCCTTCCGGAGCCCGCAGCATGAGCCAGCCCGTCCCCATCAAGATTTACCCCCGCCTGACCAGTGGCCGTTTCAACAACATCCGCGTGGCACTGGTCATCCTCACCCAGCTGGTTTTCCTCGGCCTGCCGTGGCTGCAATGGAATCATCGCCAGGCGGTGCTGTTTGACCTGGAGCGCCACCAGTTTTTCGTCTTCGGTGCCAGCTTCTGGCCAGAGGATTTTGTCTATCTGGCCGCCCTGCTGGTGGTCAGCGCACTGGGCCTGTTCTGGTGGACCACACTGGCCGGGCGGCTGTGGTGCGGTTATTCCTGTCCGCAAACGGTGTACACCCAGATCATGCTGTGGATTGAACGGCTGGTGCTGGGCGACCACAAGGCCAGACGCAAGCTGGATGCCGCCCCCAACAGCACGACCAAGCTGCTGAGAAAAGCACTGGCCCACGGCCTGATGCTGCTGTTTTCGCTATGGACCGGCTTTTCGCTGGTGGCCTACTTTGCCCCGGCAGGCCAACTGGCCAGCAATCTGTGGCAGGGCCAGGCCGGGCCGTGGGAAGTGTTCTGGATATTGTTCTACGCCGCCTTCACCTATTTGCTGGCGGCGCTGTTACGGGAAAAGGTGTGCAGCCACATGTGCCCTTATGCCCGCTTTCAGGGTGCGATGTTCGACCGTGACACGCTGATCATTTCCTATGATGCCCGCCGTGGCGAACCACGCGGCAAGCAGGCCGACAAATCCGCCGGTGGCTGCATCGACTGCGGCATCTGCGTGCAGGTTTGCCCCACTGGCATCGACATCCGCAACGGCCTGCAATACGAGTGCATAGGCTGTGCGGCCTGCATCGACGCATGCGATCAGGTGATGGAGCAGCTGCACGCCCCACGCGGGCTGATCCGCTACACCAGCGAGGCCGCACTGGCAGGCGACAGCACCAGCAAACCGGCATGGCAGCGCCCACGCGTGCTGTTTTACAGCAGCTTGCTGCTGGGCATCATCAGCCTGTCGGTATTCAGCTTTAGCCAGCGCCTGCCGTTCAAGGCCGACATCCTGCGCGACCGCGCCAGCCTGGTACGGGAAACCGACGATGGCTGGCTGGAAAACAGCTATAGTGTGCGGCTGATCAACAGCAGCGAAAGCGCGCAGCGCCTGGCCATCAGCGTGGAAGGCCTGCCCGGCATCCGGCTGGTAGCAGCCACGCCGACAGTCAGCCTGGCCGCCACCGCCACCGAGACGATCGGCGTGCGGGTGCAGGTGGAGCCGCAGTACGCAGCGCGCGGGGCCAATGACATCCGTTTTGTCATTCGTTCGCTGGCGCAACCGGCGCATGTGCTGCAGGAAAAAAGCAGCTTTATCGGCGAATGAACGCCCAATCCGCGAGTAATCAGCCCATGAGCAAAACCCAGCAACTGGCGCAATTGTTCCGCCACGCCATCGAACAGGGCCAGCTGCGCGCCGGTGACCGCATGCCCTCCTTGCGCCAGCTATGCCAGGACCATGGCGTCAGCCTCACCACCGCCCAGCGCGCTTATGCCGAGCTGGAGCGGCAGGGCTTGCTGCAAGCGCTGCCGCGCTCCGGCTTCCGCGTGTGTCCGCCCGCCACACGCGCAGCACCGGCCGAAACCGCCGCGCCGCAAACCCTGCGCATGGAACACCTGACCACCGCCCTGCCCATGCCCTGGGGCTGCCCCTTCATCAACCCGGCGCTGATCAACACCACACCGATGAACCGGGCGCTGGGCCGTGCCTTGCAGGACTACCGCGCAGCCCTGTCCAGCACACCGCTGGAAGGTTTTGACGGTCTGCGCCGCGAGCTGGGCCTGCATTATCTGAGTCAGGGCATTGCGCTGGCGGGGGACGAACTGCTGATCACCTGCGGCGGCATGGAGGCACTCACCCTGGCCATGCGCGCGGCGGTCAGCGCCTCCGGCAGCCAGAGCATGGTGGTGGTGACACCAGCCTTCCCGGCAGCGCTGGAACAACTGCGTCATCTGGGCATTGCCATGCTGCCGGCGGCCCTGTCCGAGCAAGGCAGCCTGGATCTGGCTGCACTGGAAGAAACGCTCCGCACACAACGCCCGGCCGGCATCGTGCTGATGGCCAACTTCCAGCACCCCACCGGCCTGGTGATGCCGGAAGCGCAAAAGCGCGCGCTGGTGGCACTGGCCGAGAAATACCGGGTATGCATCATCGAGGACGACACCTACCGCGAACTGTACTTCGGCAAGCAGGGGGCCAGCCCGCTCAAGGCCTACGACCGTAGCGGCACGGTGTTGCACTGCTCGTCGTTCAGCAAATCGCTGGCACCGGGCTACCGGGTAGGCTGGATTGCAGCCGGGCGCTTGAGCGACACCGTGCGCGGGCTGAAGCTGTGCAGCTCGCTGGGCACCCCCCTGCCCAGCCAGATGGCGCTGGCACGGCTGCTGGCCACCGGCCAGCACGGCGACATGCTGACCCGGCTGCGTGCCGGCCTGCGGCAGCGGCGCGATGCCATGGTGCAGCAAATCATGGAGAGTTTCCCGGCGGGCAGCCGCTTGCTGCGCGCCGAGGGCGGCTATTTCCAGTGGGTGGTGTTGCCGGAAGGGCTGGACTGTGCTGCCTTGCTGCCGCTGGCCATCGAACAGGGCATACATTACGCACCGGCCACGCTGTTCTACCCGCACCCGGTCGCGGCCAATGCCTTGCGGCTGAACTTCAGTTTTTTCGACCCGCTGCACCAGCGCGAGGGCATTGCCCTGTTAGGCGCACTGCTGCGGCAAACCATGGAGTGACAGCGCTTGCCGTAACGCTCAGCCCGGCGGCCTGGACGGGTCGGTCTGGGCGGTCAGCGATTTGCGTTCGTACACCGCCTGTGCCAGCGTGCTCAGGTCGACGTATTCCAGCTCGCCGCCCACCGGCAGTCCGCGCGCAATGCGCGACACCTTGGGACCACGGCCCTTGATCAGCTCGGCAATCATGTGGGCGGTGACTTCGCCCTCGGCAGTAAAATTGGTGGCGATCACCACCTCCTCCACCACATCGTCCAGCGCCCGCACCATCAGCTTGTCCAGATTGACTTCCTTGGGGCCGATATTGTCCAGCGGCGAAATACGCCCCATCAGCACGAAATACAGGCCCTGATAGCATTTGGCCTGCTCCAGCGTCATCAGGTCGGCCGGCATTTCCACCACGCACAGCTGGTCCGGCCTGCGCTCCGGGTCGGCACAGATGCTGCACAGCGGGGTTTCGCTGAAGGTATTGCAGCGCTCGCAATGGGTGAGATGGTTCAGCGCCCGATCCAGCGCCCGCGCCAGCTTGTCCGCCCCGGTCTTGTCCCGTTGCAGCAAATGGAAGGCCATGCGCTGGGCGGTTTTGGGGCCGACACCAGGCAGGACTTTCAGGGCAGCAATCAATTGTTCAAGCGCGGGTGGGTTTTTCATCGGCAATCCGAGATACGGGTTTGGCAAAGAGGAACAGGCAAGGCATCAGTCGTCCGGCGCGCCCTGCGGATAACGCGGCAGCTCGTCGTCCAGGTGAAACCAGGGAATGGCACTGGCCGTCCACTCATGACAGTCAGGCCGCAATACCGCTGGCGTTTCCAGTGTGGGAATGGTGATTTCCACCCGCCCGCTGCCATCGGTACATTCATAAAACAGGGTGGAACCGCACTGCCCGCAAAAATGCCGCAGGCCAAGCGCCGAGGAGCGGTAGGCGGTGGTGCTGCCTTGCCAGCGCACGGCACCAGCAGGGTACAGCGCTCCCAGATAAACCGGCGCGCCGCTGGCCAGCTGGCAGGTCTTGCAATAGCAGTAAGTCACGCTCAAGGGGCGGCCATGGCATTGATAGCGCACCGCTCCGCACAGACAACGTCCCTGCAATACCTGCTCCATGCCGGCTCCCACTCCCACAGGCTGTCAATCATTGGCGGGCCCCGCCAGTTGCAAGGGGCTTGGAGCCGCTAACAAAACCTCGTAGAGCACCCGAGTCAAGGCGCGCCGACGCAGACAGTACAGTGAGTACGGCAAGTCGGCGCAACGCAGAATCGGGGGTTTTGTGAGCGGGTCTTAGAACGGCAACTTCATGCCGGCCGGCAGATTCAGGCCGTTGGTAAAGCCGGACATTTTTTCCTGGGAAGTGGCTTCCACCTTGCGTACCGCGTCGTTGACGGCTGCGGCAATCAGGTCTTCCAGCATTTCCTTGTCTTCCTTGGCATCATCCAGCAGGCTGTCGTCGATGGACACGCGCTTCACATCGTGGGCACAAGTCATGACGATTTTCACCAGGCCGGCACCGGACTGGCCTTCCACTTCCACGGTGGCCAGTTCTTCCTGGGCCTTCTTCATGTTTTCCTGCATTTGCTGGGCTTGCTTCATCAGACCAGCGATACCGTTTTTACCGAACATGTCACAACTCCTGCAAAGGTTGAATCGTTTCCGCCACCAGCGTGGCGCCCATTTCGCGCACCAGTTGCTGGATGACCGGATCGTTTTCCAGGCATTGTCGGGCCTGGGCCAGTTGTTCCTGACGATGACGGGCACCCTGCATGGCCGGAGTTTCCAGCCCCAGTTCCTCGATTGTCACCACCAGTTCGACCGGCTGACCGAATTGCTCGGTCAGCGCAGCCTTGAGTTTTTCCTGATAGTCGCGGGTGGCCATGTGACGGAAGCTGTCCGGCACCGCCAGCTCCAGCCGCGACTGACTCCAGTTTTTCAGTACGGCATTGTGTGCCAGCATGCGGGCGGCACCCAGGCGGGTACCCAGCAGGCCCACCAGCGCGCCCCAGTCGCCGTCAAACTGATAGGCCACGGTTTCCGCCAGCTCGGCCTCCTCGGCCTCCTCGGCCATGGCATAGGCTGGCAGGGCATCGCCTTCGTCTCCTTCGTCCCACGGCGCCGCGGTTTCCAGTTCGCTATCTTGCTCGCTGGCCTGGTCTTCAGCTTCAGGCGTCTCTTCAGCAGGCGCGGATGCAGCAACCGGCGCTGCCACAGCAGGCGCAACTTGCGGTGTGGCTACCGCCTCTACCGGCGCGGGTGGCGGTGCGACAGGCTCAGGCCGGGGCGCAGGTTCCGGGTCGGCGTCGGCCGCCGGGGAAGCCTGCTGCTCGGCGGGACGGCTGGCCGGTTTGCGATTGGCCAGGCCGGCCAGCAAGGCGCGGGCGGCAGCCGAACCATCGGTGGTCGGCTCGGCGGCAGTCACCGCAACCGGTGCACTGGCGGCTGCCGGTGCCGGTCGATGACTGGCTGGCGCGGCATTGCTGCGCGGTGCGGTGGTAGTCTCAGCCTGGGCATTGACCGGATGGAAGGCCAGCATGCGCAGCAGGGTCATATTGAAACCGGCGTGTTCGTCCGGTGCCAGCGCCAGATCCTTACGGCCATGAATGGCAATCTGGTAGTACAGCTGCACGTCTTGCGGCGCAATCAGGCTGGCCAGTGCAAACAATGCGTCGCGTTCGGGTTCGTCGTCAGCAATGGCCGTAGGCACGGTCTGCGCCATGGCCAGTTGTTGCAACAGCACGGCCATTTCGGCCAGCACGCTGTCAAAACCGATGCCACGCTGTGCCAGCTGTTCAGCTTCGGCCATCAGCTTTGCGCCATCACCAGCGGCCAGTGCATCCAGCAATACAAACAGGTAGCGACGATCCACCGCGCCCAGCATGGCGCGCACACCGTCTTCACGGACATCGCCCATGCCATAGGCAATGGCCTGATCCAGCAGTGACAGCGCATCGCGCATGGAACCGGCAGCGGCACGGCCCAGCAGGGCGAGCGCAGCGCTTTCGTGCGGCACGTTTTCCACTTGCAGCACATGGGCCAGATGGCCTGCCACTTGCTGTGGCGTCATGTTGCGCAGGGAAAACTGCAGACAGCGCGACAATACCGTCACCGGCACTTTTTGCGGATCGGTCGTGGCCAGAATGAACTTGACGTGGGCCGGCGGCTCTTCAAGCGTCTTGAGCATGGCGTTGAAGGCACTCTTGGACAGCATGTGCACTTCGTCGATGATGTACACCTTGAAGCGGCCGGAAGTGGGCGCATACTGCGCGTTTTCCAGTACTTCACGGATATTGTCGATGCCGGTATTGGAAGCAGCGTCGATTTCCAGCAGGTCGACAAAGCGGCCTGCATCGATCTGGCGACAGGCGGAACACTCACCGCAAGGCTCGGCTGTGGTGCCGGTTTCGCAGTTCAGGCTCTTGGCCAGAATGCGTGCGATGGTGGTCTTGCCCACCCCGCGGGTGCCGGTCAGCAGATAGGCGTGATGCAGCCGCTCTTCTTTCAGGGCATTGGAGAGGGCGCGCACCACGTGCTCCTGGCCGACCAGATCGGCAAAGCGTTTGGGGCGCCACTTGCGGGCAAGGACTTGATAGCTCATGGGGGCGGATTTTAATGGCAATCGGCCGGCAAGGCGACTTCTTTTGACAGTGGCCGCCTGCCGGTATGGCTGGCCTTACTGGGCCGGATTCGCGGGATCAGCCACCGGCTGCGCTGCTTGCTGGGCCTGGGCATTCAGGTAGCGCAAGCGCAGCTCGGCCGCCAGCTCTTGTGCCACCTTGGCATACAGGGTGCTCTTGTTGTAGCGGGTAATCACGTAGAAATTGTTCAGCCCCAGCCAGTATTCCGTCACACCCGGCGCGGTTTCCAGCGGCACCAGTACCGCCTGCACATTATCGGCCACCTGGGCTTGCGGCAGCACACCGCGCGCCTTGAGTTCACCCACCGTCAGATGCAGATTGAATTTGTCCGCCACCAGGCTGCTCAAATCGACGCCCGGTTGCACTGCGGCAGGAATAACGACGTCGTCGCCATGCCGCCAGCCTTGCAGCTGGAAGTAATGCGCCACGCTGCCAATGGCATCGTCGACGTTATTCCAGATGTCGCGATGGCCGCTGCCGTCAAAATCCACCGCCCATTTGCGGAAGCTGGACGGCATGAATTGCGGCAGACCCATCGCCCCGGCGTAAGAGCCTTTGAGCGTCAATGGGTCGATGCCTTCTTCCTTGGACAGCTTGAGGAATTCGGTCAGCTCACCGCGGAAGTACTCGGCGCGGCGCGGGTAGTTGAAGGCAATGGTGGTCAGCGCATCAGCCAGGCGGAAGCTGCCGGTGTTGCGGCCGTAATTGGTTTCTATGCCCAGAATGGCCACCACCATTTCCGGCGGTACGCCATACACCTGCTCGGCACGCTGCAAGGTGGCGGCATGCTGCTGCCAGAAAGCCACGCCGTTTTTCAGCAGGCGTTCGTTGTAAAAACTACCGCGAAACTGATACCAGGGCCGGGATGTCGCCGGCTTGTCCAGAATGGCAATGATGTTGGGCTTGAGCTCCACATTGGCAAATACCGCTTCCAGTTCCGGGCGGTTGAACACGCCACTGGCCACCTGCTCGTCGATATAGCGTTGCACGTCCGCCCTGCCCAGCAAGGCGGCATCAGCCTGCGCCAGGGAAGACATCATGCTGCCAGCCAGCGCGGCGGCCATCAAAAATCGTTTCATCGGAAATTCCGTTTGTTGCCGTCAGTGCGGCTTAATAAGAGAGCGCGCTGGAAACCAGCCGCGCGGTAATGTCGACAATGGGGATCACCCGTTCGTAGGCCATGCGGGTGGGGCCGACCACGCCCAGCGTGCCCACCACCATGCCGTTGATGCTGTAGGGTGCGGTCACCACCGAGCATTCATCCAGCGTCATCACGCCGGACTCCTCGCCGATGAAAATATTCACGCCCTGCGCTTCCTGCCCCTGGTTCAGCAGCTTCAGCAGTTCGGTCTTGCGCTCGAAAGTGGCAAACAGCTCGCGCAGACGCGACAGGTCTTCCGACAGGTCGCGCACATTCAGCAGATTCATGCCACCGGCAATCACTACCGCATCACTGGGGCTGCCCAGCGAACTCTGACCAAAGCGCACCGCGGCCGACATCAGTTCGGTGATGTTACCCTGCAGTTCGCGCAACTCCACTGCCACGCGGCTGGCGATGGCACTCAGGCCCTGGCCGGCATAATGCTGGTTGATGAAATTGCCGGCCTCCACCAGTTCGCTCGGACTGTAATCGCGTTCGGTGGTGAGCAAGTGGTTTTGCACATCGCCATCCAGCGTCACCAGAATCATCAGGATGCGCCGCTCGGACAGGCGCAGGAATTCGATCTGGCGAAAAGCGACATCAGAGCGCTGCGGCGTCACCACCACCCCGGCAAAGTGGGTGAGGTCGGACAGCAAGGTGGATGCCGCCTGCGCAATGCGCTGCGGGCTGTCCGGCTGCAGGCTGCTTTCCAGCTCGCGCATGGCCAGCTCTTCCAGCGGCTGGATGGTCAGCAGATGGTCGACAAACAGGCGATAGCCCTTGGCCGTCGGCACGCGTCCGGCCGAGGTATGCGGCGAGGCAATCAGCCCCATGCCTTCCAGGTCGGCCAGGATGTTGCGGATGGAGGCAGATGACAGCTCCATGCCGGACAGCATGGACAGGGTTTTCGACCCGACCGGCTGACCATCGGCAATATAGCGTTCGATCAGCGTTTTCAGCAGACGTTGTGCGCGCTCGTTCATCATGCTCTCATTTTACCTGACCGGGCGATTCCGACCAGCCTCTCCATCAATACCATGTTGCGTGTATTGGTGTCATTTCAAGCCGCGTTTCGCATTTGTCGGCTCTTGCCTTTGTGCGATAATCCCCCATCTATCGATTCCACTACACGCAATTGGAGACAGCATGGCGTCAGAAGACAAGAGCCGCGCATTGGCGGCAGCCCTTGCCCAGATCGAAAAGCAGTTCGGCAAGGGTTCGATCATGCGGATGAGCGACAACCAGATCAACGAAAACCTGCAAGTGGTATCCACCGGTTCGCTGGGCCTGGACCTGGCACTGGGTGTTGGCGGTCTGCCGCGCGGCCGTGTCGTGGAAATCTACGGCCCGGAATCTTCCGGTAAAACCACCCTGTGTCTGCAGGCCGTGGCCGAAGCCCAGAAACTGGGTGGCACCTGCGCCTACATCGACGCAGAAAACGCACTGGACCCGATCTACGCCCAGAAACTGGGTGTCAACGTGGAAGACCTGCTGATTTCCCAGCCGGACACCGGCGAACAGGCGCTGGAAATCTGCGACATGCTGGTGCGCTCCAGCGGTGTTGACGTAATCGTGATCGACTCGGTGGCCGCCCTGGTACCCAAGGCCGAAATCGAAGGCGAAATGGGCGACAGCCACGTCGGCCTGCAAGCCCGCCTGATGAGCCAGGCACTGCGCAAGCTGACCGCCAACATCAAGCGCACCAACACCCTGGTGATCTTCATCAACCAGATCCGCATGAAGATCGGCGTGATGTTTGGCAACCCGGAAACCACCACCGGTGGTAACGCGCTGAAGTTCTACGCCTCGGTGCGTCTGGATATCCGTCGCGTTGGCGGCATCAAGAAGGCTGACGAGGTAATCGGTAACGAAACCCGCGTCAAAGTGGTGAAGAACAAGGTATCGCCGCCGTTCCGCCAGGCCGATTTCGATATTCTGTACGGTGAAGGCATCAGCCGCGAAGGCGAAATCATCGAGCTGGGCGTCAAGCACGGCTTTATTGAGAAATCCGGCGCCTGGTATGCCTACAACGGCCAGAAAATCGGCCAGGGCAAGGACAATACCCGCGAATGGCTGAAGTCCAACCCGGCCATCGCCCAGGAAATCGAAGGCAAGATCCGCGAAGCGGTCGGCATCAAGGTGGAAATCACCGAGAACGACGCCGAAGAGATGGCTGACGACGTACTGGACGTATAAGTACCCGGCTGGCTGATGGAAAAAAGCCTGAAGGCGCGAGCCGTCGATCTCCTGTCCCGCCGCGAATACACCCGGCGGGAACTGGAGCGGCGGCTCGCGCCGTTTGCCGAAAGCCCGGAACAACTGGCCACCCTGCTGGACGAACTGGCCGAGCGTAACTGGCAGTCCGACAGCCGCTTTGCCCGCCAGTTTGCCGACATAAAGGGCCAGAAATACGGCACCCGGCGGCTGCAGCAGGAAATGCGCCAGCGCGGTGTCGGCCAGGAAGACATTGCCGACGTCCTGGCCGAGCGTGACGATTTGGCCCTGGCCCGGCAACAGTGGGAAAAGAAGTTTGGCAGCGTGGCCAGCACGCCGCAGGAAAGGGCAAAACAGATGCGCTTTCTGGCGGCACGCGGCTTTGGCATGAGTGTCATCCGGCAGGTGATGGCAGGCAGCGGCGATGATGATTTCCCTCCGGACAACCCGGACTAGACGCAGCCTGAGCCGAAGCCCTTGCCAGCCTTGTTGCGGCTTGACACAATCCAGCATGCTCAGCATCAGCCCCCACGCCGATGCCAACGAATTCAATCTTGACGAAAACGACATGAAAACCTCCGAAATTCGCCAGAAATTCCTGGATTTCTTCGCCTCCAAAGGCCACCAGGTAGTAGCCTCCAGTTCGCTGGTACCGTGGGAAGACCCCACCTTGCTGTTTACCAATGCCGGCATGAACCAGTTCAAGGACGTGTTCCTCGGCTTTGACAAGCGCCCCTACACCCGTGCCACCACCAGCCAGAAATGCGTACGCGCCGGTGGCAAGCACAACGACCTGGAAAACGTCGGCTACACCGCACGTCACCATACCTTCTTCGAAATGCTGGGCAACTTCAGCTTCGGCGACTACTTCAAGCGCGACGCCATCCACTTCGCCTGGGAATTCCTCACCGGCGAACAATGGCTGGCCCTGCCGAAGGACAAGCTGATGGTGACGGTGTACGCCACCGACGACGAAGCCTTCGACATCTGGAACAAGGAAATCGGCGTTCCGGCTGACAAGATTGTCCGCATCGGCGACAACAAGGGCGCACCCTACGCTTCGGACAACTTCTGGCAAATGGGCGACACTGGTCCTTGCGGCCCGTGTACCGAAATCTTCTACGATCACGGCGACCATATCTGGGGCGGCCCGCCGGGAAGCCCGGAAGAAGACGGTGACCGCTTCATCGAAATCTGGAACAACGTGTTCATGCAGTTCAACCGCGACGAAACCGGTACCATGCATCCGCTGCCCAAGCCGTCGGTGGATACCGGCATGGGCCTGGAACGCATCTCGGCCGTGCTGCAACACGTACACGCCAACTACGAGATCGACCTGTTCCAGAACCTGCTGAAAGCCGCCGCCCGCGAAACCGGCGTGCCCTTCAGCATGGACGTGCCGTCGCTGAAAGTGATTGCCGACCACATCCGTGCCTGTTCCTTCCTGATTGCCGATGGCGTGATTCCGTCCAACGACGGTCGTGGCTATGTGCTGCGTCGCATTATCCGTCGCGCCATCCGCCACGGTTACAAGCTGGGTCAGAAAGGCCTGTTCTTCCACAAGCTGGTGGCTGATCTGGCCGAGGAAATGGGTCAGGCTTATCCGGAACTGCGCCAGAAGCAGGCCGAAATCGAAGACACCCTGCGCCAGGAAGAACTGCGCTTTGCCGAAACCCTGGACAAGGGCATGGCCCTGCTGGAAACCGCTCTGGCAGCCAACAGCAAGGTGCTGGATGGCGAAACCGCCTTCAAGCTGTACGACACCTTCGGTTTCCCGCTGGACCTGACCGCCGACATCTGCCGCGAACGCGAAGTGGAAGTGGATCAGGACGGCTTCGACAAGGCGATGGAAGCCCAGCGCGAACGCGCCCGTGCCGCTTCGTCCTTCAAGATGGCCGGCAATGTGGATTACAGCGGTGCCGACACCGTGTTCAACGGCTACGAATCCACCAGCGTGGATGCCAAGGTTCTGGCGCTGTACAAGGGCAATGAAGCCGTACAGCAGCTGGAAGCCGGCGACGAAGGCATCGTAGTGCTGGACAATACCGCCTTCTATGCAGAAGGCGGCGGGCAGGTGGGCGATGTGGGTGAAATCTCCGCCCAGGGCGGCGTCGCTGCGCTGTTCGATGTGGCCGACACCCAGAAGGTGCAGGCTGCGGTATTCGGTCACAAGGGCCGTCTGGCACGTGGCAGCCTGAAGGTGGGCGACAGCGTGACCGCCACCATCGACCTGCACAAGCGTGCCGCCACCGCACGCAACCACTCTGCCACGCACCTGTTGCATGCCGCGCTGCGTCATGTACTGGGTGAACATGTGGCGCAGAAGGGTTCGCTGGTGAACCCGGAACGTGCCCGCTTCGACTTTGCCCACAACGAACCGGTTTCTGCCGAGCAATTGGCCGAGGTAGAGCGTATCGTCAACCGCGTGGTGATCCACAACGTGGCAGTCAGCGTTGCTCACATGTCCTACGACGACGCCATCAAGGCCGGTGCCATTGCCCTGTTTGGCGAAAAATACGGCGACACCGTGCGCGTGCTGAAAATGGGCGACTTCTCCACCGAACTGTGCGGCGGTACTCACGTTCAGCGCACCGGCGACATCGGCCTGTTCAAGATCATCGCCGAAACCGGCGTGGCTGCTGGCGTACGTCGTATCGAAGCCGTCACCGGCGAAGGTGCCGTGGCACTGGTGCAGGCACAGGATGGCGAACTGAAAGCCGCCGCGGCCATCGCCCAGGCCCAACCGGGCGAACTGCTGTCCAAGCTGGAAAAACTGCAGGCTGAACTGAAAGCCGCGCAGAAACAGGCGCAGCAGTTGAAGGGCCAATTGGCACTGGGTCAGCTCGACCAACTGCTGGCCGGCAAACAGCAAAGCATCAAGGGCGTGGCCTGCCTGATCAGCAAGATCGACGACATCGACGCTGCCACCCTGCGCGACATGAGCGACAAGGTGATGGACAAGCTGGCAAGCGGCCTGGCACTGCTGGCCTGCGTGGCCGACGGCAAGGTCAGCCTGATTGCCCGTGTCTCGAAGGACCTGACCGGCAAGGTCAAGGCCGGTGAGCTGGTGAATCAGGTTGCCCTGCAAGTAGGCGGCAAGGGCGGTGGCCGCCCGGACATGGCACAGGCCGGCGGCACCCAGCCGGAAAACCTGGCTGCAGCACTGGAAAGCCTGCCGTCCTGGCTGGAAGGCAAGCTGTAAGCATTGCCGCAGGATGAGAACAGCCGTAGGGGCAACCCTGCGGCTGTTGTCGTTTATAGTGTATTCATTATCGCGTGCTTGCCGGAGTCTCCCATGCCAGTCATTCGCCGCCTTCTGTCATGCCTGAACCTCGTCTGCACGGTATTGTTGCTGAACAGCCTGGCCCAGCCTGCCGTGGCGGAAGCGCGGCTGCTGGTGGTCACGGAAAACGAGTCCTGGCTGAATACGGTGGATGGCCAGGGCAGCCTGGTTGGTGCCAGTACGCGCAAGGTCAAAGACATCCTGGCTCGCGCCGGGCTGAAAGCCGATTTTCAGGTCCTGCCCTGGGCCCGTGCCTATCGTATTGCATCCACCCGTCCCAACACCCTGATTTACTCGATTGCCCGTACCAGCATCCGGGAAAACCAGTTTGTCTGGCTCAGTCAGATTGCCTACATGCAACGGGTGTTCTACCGGCTGCACGGCGAAACCTCCGTTGCTCCACAAAACCTGGAACAGGTAAAAAACTGCTGCAAGGTGTGCGTGGGCAATCGTGACGTACAAGAGGAATTCCTGGTCAAGGCCGGATTCCAGGAAAACAGCCAGTACATCACCACCAACAGTCAGCAGGAGTGCCCGCGTTTGCTTCAGAGCGGGGCTGCCCAGCTGCTGATTGCCGACCCGGACCAGCTGCGCAGCCAGCTGATACGACTGAAGCTGCCCGAGCAGCAATTTGACGCGGTATTCACCCTGCCACAGGGCGACCCCTTATACCTGGCCGCCAATCCGGCCAGCGACCCACAACTGCTGCAAGCCATCAGCGAAGCCGCGCACGCACTCAGACAACGCTAAGCCATCATCGCCTGATTGTCTGCTGGTCCGGGCAGCAGCCCGGACAGGCCTGCTTCTGCTTGGTTCACATCTGCTTTGCCATCTGCCTCTGGAAGTCTTTGAATCTACTTCCACATTTCACCGGCCATGTAAAATTTATATTCCATATGCATATTCATCATGCATTTATGCCATTATTGACTCATATCAAAACCGTTTAGAGCCAAATGAAAATAATAAACAGCTTCTCACAAGTCCCGATGACGTTGACAAGCAGACTGCTGCCGATTTTGCCGTAATCGGCTGCATTCCTTCTGCGCACCACGTCCGGGCGGCAATTTCACGCAAGGAACAGTCATGGCTCTGGTGCTTTATGATGATGGTAATCACAAGTGCGTTGCATTTACCGAGCTGGTACAGGGAGAAGGCATCCAGTCCAATCAGTTTGCCATCATCGACAAAGGCGACGGCATGCTGCTGGACCCGGGCGGCAACCTGACTTACAAGCACCTGATTGCCGAGCTGGCCGACTACTTCCTGCCCTCGCACACCCGCTACATTTTCGCCTCCCACCAGGACCCGGACATCATCGCCTCGGCCAATGGCTGGCTGCTGATTACCGATGCCCAGATCATCATCGCGCAGGAATGGGTGCGCTTCTTGCCGCACTTCTGCATTCGCGGGGCCACCGAAGGCCGGCTGATTCCCATCCCGCCACGTGGCATGGACATCACACTGGGGGAGTCCACCCTCAAGATCATTCCGGCGCATTACCTGCACACCGTCGGCTTTTTCCAGGTGTACGACCCGATCAGCAAAATCCTGTTCTCCGGCGACATCGGTGCCTCGCTGATGGACGGCCACGACGCCGGCAAACCGGTGGCCGACTTCGACGCCCACCTGATCGACCGGCACATGCTGGGCTTTCACAAGCGTTACATGACCAATAACAAGGCCTGCCGCCTGTGGGTGAACATGATTCGCCAGCTGGATGTGGAATGGATCGTGCCGCAGCACGGCGGCTCGTTCAAGGGCAAGGACATGGTCAAGCGTTTCCTCGACTGGTTTGAAACCCTGGAATGCGGTACCGACCTGATTACCGCCGCCGATTACACGCTGGATTGAGCAGCCTGCCCCATGGACTCCCTTAGCACCTTGCTTGCCCAATTAAGCGCATCACCAGAAGCCATGGCCGCCAGCCTCGTCCTGCTATTGCTGGTGGGCATGCTGCTGGTGGTGCTGTTGCGCCGTCAGCCCGAGGCCAGCGGCCCTGCGCCTCTGCAACAAGGGCAATTGCTGCCGGAAGCTGTCATCCGCCAGCCTCGCCCCCAGGCAGCGCCTCAGCCCACCATCCAGGCCGACGTACTGGCCGAGACAGCAGAGCTCAGCGAAGCCGACAGCGAAGATGAGGGCGAACAAACACTGTCCTACGCCGTTGACGACCTGGACATCCTGGCCGAAGTTGACGTGTTTTTGCAGTTTGGCTATCTGGAACAGGCCGCTCTGGCCCTGCGCAGCTATGTGGATGGCAGTTCGGTCAATGCGCCCAGCCAGCTCAAGCGCCTGTCCGAGCTTTATCTCAGCCTGCGCTGGATTGATGACTACAGCGACATGCTCGAACGCCTGCATGAACGCAGCCTGCTGGACCGGCAGCAGCTGACCGACGCGGTGTTCCTGGGCTTGCAGGAAGACCCGCAAAACCTGTCGCTGCGCGTGGTGGCCGAAAGCCGGCTGGGCTTGGGCATAGACGCGGTCAACCAGCAACTGGGCGATCACCTGCCCCAGCACAGTCATGAAGAACTGCTGCTGCGTGCTGTCGGCCAGACACCGGATCAGCCGGTGGTATCCACCAGTGAAGCCGTGCAGATTGCCGCGCAACTTCCCCGCGTAGTGCTGGTGGAAGGCAGCACCGAACTCTCTCCGCTGAACCCGCGCGAACTGGCTACGCTCACCGCCCTGCTGCCTGCGGCCCGTCAGGCCAGCATCCTGCTGGCCTGCCACGAACCGGCCGCTGCCCTGCCCGCCCTGCAAAGCATGGCCGCTGAAGAAGGCGTCTCGCTGTCCCGGCTGATCGACACCCTGCGAGCCTGCTACATGACGCGCAAGCTGTCCCTGTTCTGCCGCTATCTGTGGCAATTTCACGTGGCCATTGGCAACGCCGGGCTCAATCTGAAGCAACAGTTGCTGCAACTGGGCTACCGGCTGGGTGAACACCCGCTGTTACTGGCACTGGAAGCCCAGCCAGACCGTATGGCGCTGGAAGAAATCGGCCGTCGCATGGGGTATATCCACGCGCAGGCACCAAGCACTCAGCG
The DNA here is from genome assembly GCF_013391415.1 of Aquitalea sp. LB_tupeE. Lineage (GTDB taxonomy): Bacteria > Pseudomonadota > Gammaproteobacteria > Burkholderiales > Chromobacteriaceae > Aquitalea. Next base: position 188,304 of record NZ_JACAXB010000026.1, on the reverse strand, counting down.
CCTGCCGCTACTGCTGGTCGGTCAGCCGCAACAGGCTGGACAGGTGCTGGATGATGCACTGGCCGAAGCCGAGCAGTTTGTTGAATTCGGCCAGATCGACATGGCCATCAAGACGCTGGAAGCGGCAGTACTGGCGAATCCGGCTGATGCCACGCTCTACCCGCCGCTGCTCAAGCTGTACGAACACCTGGGCGATCTGGCGCGCTTTACCTGGCTGACCCGCCAAGTGCGCGAGCAGTTGGCCTGCCCGCCCATCGAAATCACCGCCATGCTGGGCCAGTTCGTACAAGCCATGAAGCAACGCCTCAACCAGCCACGTCTTGCGGCCTGAGAAACCAGACCATGATGCCCAGCAACACTGCACAAACCCAATCCATCACCGTCATGCCGGTGGGCATGGATACCCGCAAACTGTCGGTATTCCGCATGGCGTTTCGCATGCACCACTCGCATCAGCACTACCAGCTGCTGGATGAGGCCCCGGGCCTGAATCCGGACCTGGCCATTGTCGATGTGGACAGCATCACCGGCTGGAATGCCTGGCATGATTTCCGCGCCGAACACCCGCACCTGCCTGCGCTGATCGTCACCACCACGCCACCCAGTGACGCCCCGGCAGCGGTACTGCGCAAGCCTATCCGCATTGAAACCCTGTTTCCGCAAATGCGCGAGCTGCTACGCCAGCCGCCGCAAACCAGCCCGCTGCGCACCATGCTGGAGCAAACACCCGCACAGCGGCCAGCGCATGCCGCTGCACACCCAGCCAGGACTACAAACCAGGCGGACACCAGCAGCCACGCTACGGTCAGCGATGCCGCAGCCTATGTGGCCAGCGTGGCCCCCACGCTGGATGCGGTGATCAGCCAGTCACAGGCCGCCCATCGTGCCGAGGCCGCCGCCCGCCAGCAGGAAAGCCACAAGGTGGCAGCATCCGATTTGCCCCAGCTGATGGACTTGCCGGATGACTCGACCGCGGCGGATAGCGCAGCAGAGCAGCAGGATACCGCGCAGGCAAACAGCCATGACGACGTGGTGCGCAGCATGCTGCCGCCGAGCAGTACGAATCACACCAGCCCCACTCAGCCTGCAGCCCATGCCGAAACACACATCATCAACTATGCCCGTTTCGATCCGCATGCCGGCCTGTTCGGCCTGGTGGCGCGCCTGTTGCGCCAGCGCAGCAATGCGGTAGTGCGCGTGCGCGAGGTGCCGGTGCTGATCGTACAGGCAGCGCAAGACAAGGCCTGGCTGCTGCAACCACTGGACAGCCTGCAAGCGCTATGCGCCCACAGCAGCCAGGAAGTGGACCATCAAGCCTGGAACGACGGCAGCGCCCCCGCCAAAGGGGAGGAAATCCGCCCGCAAACCCTGGCCTGGCAGCTTGCCATCTGGACCTGTCAGGGGAGGCTGATGCGTGGCATCTCCGCCGACACCCCTATACGCCTGCGCTACTGGCCAAATCTGACGCGGCTGGCCCCCATTCCGGAAGCCATGCGCATCACTGCCTTTCTGACGCGTACCCCGGTGAATCTCAAGCTGATCACCCGCTTGCTGAAAGTGCCGCCGGAGCATCTGTTCAACTATCTGGCAGCCGCCTATGGCATCGGCATCCTGGACTTGCCAAACCGCAACACCACCTTGCAGGTGATGAGCACCGAACCGGTGCGCCCCCCGCCACGCAAGGAAGCCGCTGCTGCCGTATCCGCGACGGATACAGCCCCGGCCAGCATCCAGACCGCACCAGGCAGTGGCAGCTTGCTGTCGCGACTGCTGAAAAAAGTCATTGGCCTGTAACCAGGAACCCCCTTATCCATGCGAGCTTACGATAACAAAATCATCTTTGCCGGACCGGTAGGCGCTGGCAAAACCACCGCCATTGGCGCCATCAGTGATATTGCACCGGTTACGACCGATGCCCGCGCATCCGACATGACGCTCAACCGCAAAGACACCACCACCGTAGCACTGGACTACGGGGTGCTGATGCTGGACGAGGCCACCAAGGTGCACCTGTATGGCACACCAGGTCAGGAACGCTTTGACTTCATGTGGGACATTCTCAGCCATGGCGGTATCGGGCTGATCCTGCTGCTGGACAATACCCGGGCCAACCCGGTGAAAGACCTGCAATTCTTCCTGAATGCCTTTCGCGACATGCTGAAAGTCGCCCCGCTGGTGATTGGCGTCACCAAGACCGATGTGCGCGCCACGCCCAGCATCGAAACCTATGCCGCGCTGCTGGAAAAATTCGATATGCGCCCGCCCATTTTCGAAATTGACGCCCGCTCCCGGGAGGACGTCAAAAAACTGGTGCTGGCCTTGCTGTTCTCCATTGATCCCGGGCTGGAAAGCTGATGATGTCAGACCACCTTGCGCTCAAGGACGCCTTGTATCCGATCACCAGTCCGGCCGGTGCCTATTACGCGGTATCCAGCCCGGATCAGGATGCCGCGCGCGTGCTGCTCACCCATATCCTGCGCCTTGGACATGCAGTTCCGCTCACCACCGATTTGCTGGCCGAATGGCATGACAACAATCTGGAACGCGGGCTGGAAACCCTGTATCGCCTGCAACGACTGGATTTTGTCCACGGCACCACCGAGCCGCGCCCCGCACTGGCGATGAATCTGGAAAGCCAGTTGCCCACGCTGCTGGCCGCATTGTCCGATACCGGCCGGGCCTTGCTGGCCGACGACAACGGCCTGTACTACGCCACCGCGGGTTTTCACCACGAATCGGCCGAAGAAATTGCCGCACTGGCCGGCGACATCATGTCGCTCAATCGCCGCCATGGTTTGCTGCTGAAAAACAATCTCAACATCCATAGTCTCGCCTGGGCGGTCAGCAACCCGGCCGGTCATAGCGAGCTGGGCTTTTTCCCCTTGCATGTGGGCCAGCAGTCATTCGTGCTGGTGATAGGCGGTACACCGCAATTGCAAGACGAACACTTCGTGACGCTGATCGAATTGCTCAGCCGTCGTTACGCCTGAACAAGCGCCCGCCCCGACACGGGCCACAGAATATCCCCTGGAGAAAACCATGCGTGAACAAATGCTCAAATCCATCCTGAGTGACCTCAACGGTGCCTCGGCCGATATCGAAGCTTCGGCCATCATCTCGTCCGACGGCCTGACCATGGCCGCTCTGCTGCCACAGGATGTGGACGAAGACCGGGTAGGTGCCATGGCCGCCGCCATGCTGTCACTGGGTGAGCGCACCGCCAAGGAACTGGCTCGCGGTGAACTGGAACAAGTCATGGTAAAAGGGGACAACGGCTACATCCTGATGAGTTATGCCGGCAAGGATGCCGTACTCACCGTGATTGCCCGGCGTGAAGCCAAGCTGGGCCTGATTTTCCTCGATGCCAAACGCGCCGCACGCAATATCGCCGAAATCCTCTGATCACCCGGACAGCCGGTGGCAGGTGGCCTTCACGCCCACCTGCCCCGGCATCGCCAACCCGGACTGCACCGCCCTGCACCATTCTCAGCCACAGCCTGCACCACAGTTTGCACCCATGTGTCATTAAGGTGCAGCACCGCCATCTTTCTTTATTTTTTACAGCAGCATTAATCAATCAATTTTCAATGCAGCGCTGAAAAACGGCGCTCAGCACCACGACCTCCCACCTGCTCGCCCAGCGCTTTACCTGCTTCAGGCCTGCGCCCTGCCTGGGTCACGGTCAAAATGACGGTTGCCCGGCATTTCTGGGCACGCTTATTGCCTTACTCCCTTTACAAGCCAACAAGGGGGAATGCGCGATGCACCGGATTACACCGCTAGACCACACCCACTACGACGAAATGCTGATGCCCGGGCAAGACACCCGCCCGTCCTACCAGCGTTTTGCCAACTGGCTGAACCAGGCGCCACTGGCCTGGCTGCGCGACAAGCAAAGCGAGGCTGACACCCTGTTTCGCCGCGTGGGCATCACCTTTGCCGTATACGGCGACGAGAGCGGCTCGGAACGGCTGATTCCGTTTGACACCATTCCACGCATCATTTCTGCCAGTGAATGGAAAACCCTGGAAGCAGGCTGCATCCAGCGCGTCACGGCACTCAACCGCTTCTTGCACGACATTTACCACGAACAGGAGATCCTCAAGGCCGGCATCATCCCGCCCGAGCAAATCCTCACCAATGCCGGCTACCAGCTGGCCATGCAGGGCATAGACCTGCCGCGCCAGGTATACGCCCACATTGCCGGGGTGGACATCATCCGCCACAACGACGGTGGCTTTTATGTGCTGGAGGACAATCTGCGCACCCCATCCGGCGTGAGCTACATGCTGGAAAACCGCAAGATGATGATGCGGCTGTTCCCCGAGCTGTTTGCCAGCCATGACATCACCCCGGTGGAGCACTACCCCAACATGCTGCTGGATACCTTGCGCTCGGTATCGCCTGCCGAAGTGGACAACCCCACGGTAGTGGTACTCACACCCGGTCAGTACAACAGCGCCTATTTCGAGCACGCCTTCCTGGCCAGCCAGATGGGGGTGGAGCTGGTAGAGGGCCAGGACTTGTTCGTCAAGAACGGCTATGTCTACATGCGCACCACCTCCGGCCCGCAACAGGTGGATGTCATTTACCGCCGACTGGACGATGCCTATCTGGACCCGCTGGCCTTCAATCCCGACTCCATGCTGGGCGTGCCCGGCCTGATGTCGGTGTACCGCGAAGGCCGCGTCACCGTATGCAATGCGGTGGGCACCGGCGTGGCGGATGACAAGTCCATCTACCCCTATGTGCCGGACATGATCCGCTTTTATCTGGGCGAGGAGCCCATCCTGCATAACGTGCCCACCTGGCAGTTGCGTAAGCCGGACGACCTGGCCTACGTGCTGGAGCATCTGGCCGAGCTGGTGGTGAAGGAAGTCCACGGTGCCGGTGGCTACGGCATGCTGGTGGGCCCGGCCGCCACCCAGGCGGAAATCGAAGCCTATCGCCTGCGTATTCTGGAAGACCCGGCCAACTTCATTGCCCAGCCCACGCTGTCCTTGTCCACCTGCCCCACTTTTGTCGAATCCGGCATTGCGCCGCGCCATATCGACCTGCGCCCCTTCGTGCTGTCGGGCAAGAAAGTGCAGCTGGTGGCCGGCGGCCTTACCCGTGTGGCACTGCGAGAAGGCTCGCTGGTGGTCAACTCGTCGCAAGGCGGCGGCACCAAAGATACCTGGATACTGAAGGAGGACATCACATGTTGAGCCGAATGGCAGGGTGCCTGTACTGGATGGCACGCAATATGGAACGCGCCGAAAATACTGCGCGCTTGCTGGATGTCAGCTTGCAGATGTCGCTGCTGCATGCGTCTTCGCAAGACGATTTGCTGGTACCGCTGGATGTCACCGGCAGCACGGCGGATTTTCTGCGCCGTCACCACACCCCCACCCCGCAAGCCGTGCTGCACTACCTGGCACTGGACAGTGAGAACCCTGGCAGTATTTACAACTGCATGCGCAATGCACGGGAAAACGCCCATGTGGTGCGGGTGAAAATCACCACCGAAATGTGGGAACAGGTCAACGGCACCTGGCTGGAAATGCGCGAATGGCATGCCCGCGGCATGGATACCCGCAGCGCTTCCACCTTTCTGGAATGGGTGCGCGAACGCTCCCACCTGTTCCGTGGCGCAGGCTACGGCACCATGTTGCGCAACGACACCTTCCACTTTTCCCGCCTGGGCACCTTCATCGAACGCGCCGACAACACCGCGCGCATCCTGAACGTGAAAACCAAGCAGATCAGTGACAACGAGCCGGAAGCGGAAAACATCCTCGACTACTACCAGTGGGCGGCGCTGCTGCGCTCGGTGTCCGGCTTCGAGGCCTACCGCGACATCTACCGCGACAGCATCACTCCGGAGCGGGTGGCCGAACTGCTGATCCTGCGCCACGACATGCCGCGCAGCCTGCGCGCCTGCTTTGGCGAAATCAACAAGGTACTGGCACGTATCGAAGGCCATGCCGGTCGCAGCGCACGCCGTCGCGCCAGTGAAATCCAGGCACGGCTGACCTACAGCAGCATCGAGGACATCTTTGCCGACGGGCTGGAGCAAACACTGGACAGCCTGATCAACGACATCATCCTGCTGGGCAACACCATCCACCATAGTTATCTGGAAGCTGCCTGAGTGCAGACCGGTCCGCATCACACAGAAAGGGATAGCCATGAGACTCGCCATCAGCCACGAAACGCTGTATCGCTACGACAGCCCGGTACGTCACAGCACCCAATACCTGCGCCTGACCCCACAAGGCGGCAACGGCCTGAACATTCTGGACTGGCAACTGGAGCTACCGGTGGCTGCCCATCGCAGCACCGACAGCTACGGCAACATCCTGCACGTCCTCACCCTGGACTACCCGCACCAGGAAATCCGCATCAAGGTGAGCGGCACAGTGGAAACCGACGACACCGCGCCCTTGAGCGACGACCTGCCGCCGCTGTTCTTCCTGCGCCAGACCGAGCTGACCACACCGGATGAAGCCCTGTGCCGCTTTGCCGCCGCTTACCGCCAGACAACGCCCAGCCTCGCCCAGCTGCAATCGCTGGTGGAAGGCATTCGCGAGCGCATGCCCTTCTTGCCCGGCGAAACCCAAAGCCACACCCCGGCGGCGGCGGCCTTTGCCAAAGGTGCCGGTGTGTGCCAGGACCATACCCACGTCTTTCTCTGCTGCGCCCGTCAGCTGGGTATTCCGGCGCGCTATGTCAGCGGCTATGTCTACTCGCCCGCACATGCGGCAGACCATGTATCCAGCCATGCCTGGGCCGAAGCCTGGGTGGATGGAGCCTGGCACAGTTTTGACGTGGCCAATGCCGTGGCAGCCAACGAGCATCACCTGAAGCTGGCCATCGGCATGGATTATCTCGATGCCTGCCCGGTGCGCGGTGTGCGCTTTGGCGGTGGCACCGAAAGCATGACCGCTCAGGCGCGCGTCTGGCTGGACGGCCAGTGACACAGCAGCTAGATTGACTCAACTCCACCACACAAGTAGCTGCATCATGACTTACTGCGTCGCCATGAATCTTGCGTCCGGCATGCTGTTTGCCTCGGACTCCCGTACCAATGCCGGGGTGGACCACGTGTCCACCTTTCGCAAGATGCAATTTTTCCAGCAACCGGACGAGCGCCTGCTGGTGATGCTGTCCGCCGGCAACCTGGCCACCACCCAAAGCGTGGTCAGCCTGTTGCGCCAGCGCGCCAGTGCCAGCAGCAGTGAGCGCAACATCCTGAATGTGCCGTCCATGTACGATGCCGCCTGCCTGGTGGGTGACACCCTGCGGGAAATTGTCGAACGTGACGGCCCTACCCTCAGCCAGTCCAAGATCGAAGTCGGCTGTTCCTTCCTGCTGGGCGGGCAAATCCGCGGCGAGGCGCCGCGCCTGTTCAACATCTACCCGCAGGGCAATTTCATCGAGGCCACGCAGGACACACCCTACTTCCAGATCGGCGAAGCCAAGTACGGCAAGCCCATCATCGACCGGGTGGTGAACTACCACACCCCGGTGGAAGACGCCGCCAAGTGTGCACTGATCAGCTTTGACTCCACCATGAAGAGCAATCTGTCGGTCGGCCTGCCCATCGATATGCTGGTGTATGACAAGGACGACTTCGGCCCCGGCATCCACCAGCGCATTACCGAGCACGACCCCTACTACCAGCAACTGCACACCGGCTGGGGCCGGGCACTGCGCGATGCCTTTGCCGCCCTGCCACCGATGCGCTGGAAGGAGTAAACCAGAACAGGGAAGTGGGCAGTCCGGCCCGCGATCAGCGATAATGGCGCATTGAGACCGAAAGACCCGCCGATGAAACACGCTCCGCTGACCGAGGCCGACTACCAGCGCCTGTCCACTACCCTGCAACGTTTCTCCCGCCTGCAGTGCATGAACCTGGAAAAGCTGGACGGCTTTTTCACCGCCTTGCTGTGTGGCCCCGAAGCCATCAAACCCACCGAATGCCTGCCGCTGATCCTGGGCGAAGCCTTTGATGACGAGCAGGCTTTTCGCAGTGAAAAGGATCTGGAAAAATTCGTCGGCCTGCTGATGGGCCACTGGCTGGATATCGCCCACACCCTGCAACAAGGCGCGGAATTCCAGCCCTGGCTGGATGCGGATGAACAAGGCGTGGTGCATGGCAATGACTGGGCCGAAGGTTTTGTCGAAGGCATGCAACTACAGCAAGACGACTGGAACCTGCTGTTTGACGATGCCGAACATGCAACAGCACTGGAAGCCATCATGGCACTGGCCTTCGAACGCCACCCGGACCCGGAAATGCGCCCCTACATCGACAACAGCGACAGCAGCCAGCGCGAACAATGGCTGGCCGCCATCTCCCCCGCCGTACAGGAAATCCACCAGTTTTTTGCCGCCATCCGCGCCCAGATGGAAGCCGAGCTGGAGCAGGACGCCCTCGACCCGGAACACTGAGCGCCCAGTGCCGCAGCAAGCGTAAATATTTGCTAGACTCAGCAAATCTTCACCCTTGATGGCCCTGCGTGCATGCAGTCTGGCTTCCCCAGCTGCTGCCAGACTCCCAGACATGCTGACTAACTGGCGTTCACTGCCCATTTCCCTGAGCATGCTGCTGTGCTGGCTTGCGGGGACAAGCATGGCCATTGCCAGCCAGCCAGCCCCTTGGTGCATGGCTGGCAATGCTGCCCCCTCCTTACTGCACAGGGCAGAGGCCGCGCTCAAGCAAGCGCCCTCCCCCTTGCCGCAGATCCATACCGAAGGAACATTGCCGCACCAGGGCATTTTCGACCAAAGCGTCAAGGCCAAACAGGACTGGTTCCGCATGCGCGACCTGGCACTGGCCTGGCGCGGCACTGGCGACTCTCGCTATCTGGACGGAGTGGCAAGACAGCTGGATGCCTGGACCCCGGTGTATCAACCATCCTTCAACCCCATTGACGAAACCGATCTGGAAGCCCTGATTGACGCCTACGCCATTACCGCCAATCAGTTACCCGCTGCCACCGCCAGTCAGACACGGCAACTGCTACGACAGCTGGCCGAAGGCTATATCTGGCGGATTCGTACGGCCAGTCAGCCGCTGGGTGCCACCTTCAAGAACAACTGGAACAGTCACCGCATCAAGCTGATTACCCTGTCGGCCCTTGCCCTGCAGGATGCCAGCCTGCAAAAAACGGCTGGCGAGCTGTTCCGTCAGCATCTGGAACGCAATATCAATGCCCAGGGTGAAACGCTGGACTACCGCGAACGCGATGCCCTGCACTATGTCACCTACGATCTGGAACCGCTGGTACGGGCGGCGATTGCCGCACGGCAGTGGCAGCAGGACTGGCTGCACGACAAGGCGCCCTCTGGCGGCAGTCTGCAATTGGCACTCAACTGGTTACGCCCCTATGCCGAAGGCCAGTTGCAGCATCAGGAATTTGTCCATTCCCAGGTTCGCTTCGACTTCGTCCGGCGTGAGGCCGGACTGCCAGGTTATGCCGGTAACTGGCAAGCGAACACCAGTCGCAAACTGTATGCACTGGCCTCCCGGCTCTCGCCCGACTACGACAGCACACTGCTGACCGGCCCTCAACTGCCAGACTGGATTCAGCAATGTTGGCCAGGTGGGCCAGATGACACGTCATCAAAATGACTTATTTGTCTGGTAAAAGCTTTCCCATTCCATACCGTACCTACACATCAGAATCATGAATCCAGTTGAAGCACTCTTGTTTGCCGTCATCCAGGGTATCAGTGAACTGTTTCCGATCAGCAGCCTGGGACATGGCATCCTGATTCCGGACTGGCTGCACTGGTCTCTCAATCGTAATCACCCTGACTTCCTTCCCTTCATGGTGATGCTGCACCTGGGCACCGCCCTTGCCTTGCTGCTGTATTTCCATCGCGACTGGCGCGCGCTCATCACCGGCTTCATCCGTGCGCGTGGCAGCAACAGCAATCCGGAAGCCCGGCTGATGTGGCGACTGGTAGCTGGCACCATTCCGGCCGGCCTGCTGGGGCTGCTGCTGGAAAAGCAACTGCGCGTGCTGTTCAGCAGTGCTACGGCCGTGTTGGTTTTTCTCAGTATCAACGGCCTACTCCTGCTGTGGGGCGACCGTAAACAACAGGCGTCCAGCGTCAAGACGCTGGACGAACTGAGCTGGATGGGTGCCATCAAGATTGGTAGCGGCCAGGCATTGGCCCTGCTGCCTGGCATTTCCCGCTCCGGCGTCACCTTGCTCAGCGGCCTGGCCCATGGTTTGAACCACGCCGCCGCAGCGCGCTTCTCCTTCCTGCTGGCCACCCCCATCATCCTGGCGGCCGGCGTGCTGGAACTGCCCAAACTGGCACACAGCGGCCATGCCCAGCCCTGGGGTTTGTTACTGAGCTGCGGACTGCTGTCCGGGGCCTGTGCCTATGCCAGCACCTGGTTTCTCATGCGCTATTTCAAGAAAAGCGAATTCGAATCGCTGCGCCCCTTCGGCTGGTATTGTCTGCTGCTGGGCTTGGGTGGGCTGGCACTACACTGGCTATAAGCAATGTGGGGGTTTTCTGGATGCATGGCAGTACATGCCATCAAATCGTCCAGGACAGGCATAAAGACACATTGACTGTTTGTCCCGGCCAAGGGCTTCCATTAGAATAGTCGACAGAACTGGGCCGCCATTTGCGGCCCGTATCTGTTATATCGAGACGCATGAGAAATCAGGACGACAAAAAGCCCGATCAACGCCTGCCGGCTGATCTGGCACGACGTGCCACCGCCATTATCGAATTGCCCGACGGCGTTCTGGTTACCGCTGCGCGTGGCAGCCGCTACAACCTGCCGGGAGGCAAGGCCAATCGGGGAGAGTTACGCTCCCAGGCGCTGATTCGCGAAATCCGCGAGGAAACCGGGCTGCGCATCAACTCCATGCTCTACCTGTTCGACCACATCACCCCGCACAATGCCCACAAGGTTTACCTGTGCATTGCGCAGGGCCAGGCACGCCCGCAAGGCGAAATCGAACGGATTGCGCTGGTTTCCTCACCAGACACCGAGCTGGACCTGTTCGTGGAAAGCCGCGCCATCCTGCGCCGCTACGCCCGCCTGCGTAATGAAGAAACCGCCAAAGGCCAGGCATTACGTGCCATTCTGGGCCTGGCACGCTATATCGCCAAGGTAGACTGAGCCACCATGTCCGGCACGGACAGCGCCCGCTGGCTTCAGCTGGACGAATTCGGTTTTCATCACACACTGGCTGCCCTGCCCGGCAATACCCTGGTGCTGTTTGGCCAGCCGGGCTGCTCTGCTTGCCACGCCTGGCACCAGCTACTGGAGACATGGCAACCCGACGGCCTGCAACAACTGGCCTATGTCGATGTGCAAGCAAGCATGGCCTTGGCCCATGCCTTTGAAATTTTCCACCTGCCCACCTTGCTGCTGTTTGTGAATGGCCAGTATCACGGCCAACTGCACAGCCCCATGCAGCGCCACGCCATCAACCAGGTACTACAACAGTTGCTGGCGGCACCGGCCAGCGAAGAACCCTGAAGCGGGCCATGCGCCGCATATAGCGACAAGGGCTGCCCATGGGCAGCCCTTGTCGCTGGCAACCCCTTCTCGCTTTCCTTTCAGAAAGCGAGGCTCCCTTACAGGGTAAGGGCGGGGGAATAGGGAATAGATGGGAAGGCTGCGGAATCAGTCACTTCATCAAAAGGCCCGGCTTTGCCGGGTCCGCTGAAATCGCAGCAAATCACTTTGTCAGCAGCCTGGGCTGCCCGTGGGCAGCCCAGGCTGCTGACAAATACGCTGCTGCGTATTACAAATCGCTACTGCTCTTGCCGCCTGCAGGCGCGCTGTCAGCCGGAGCCGAGACCTCACCCACGGCGCTGAGCATGTCCTGCGGAATGGTCACCCAGCCCATGCTGCTGGCCAGCTGCAAGCTCATGGCCAGTGTCAGCATGGCCACCGGAGCAAACAGCATCACCCCCAACAGCACGCGCACCCGGCCAACGCCGGACACCACCGCCATGCTGTTCACCATCAGGGCGATGGTCAGCAAAGACAGCGCCAGGTCAGCACCTAGAGCGGCGTCATCCGGCAGCCAGCTGGTCAGCGGCTCGACAAACTGCAAGCTGTTGCACAGCACGATCAGGCCGAACAGCGAACCTTCGGGCCGCCACTTGGCCAAGCGCAGCCACACCGTGATGAACTGGGTGAACAGCAAGGTTTCCAGCCAGGTAAACAGCAGCATGAACAGCATGCGGCCAAGCACGTTATTGCCCAGCTCACCGGTGCCGCCGCTGGCAACCAGCCCGAGTACCGTCAGCAACAAGGCTGGCATCCAGCGCGGGTACTGGTATTGCTCCAGCGGCCCCACCCGGAAACGCAGCAGCCCCAGCAAATCATCAATCAGACGGTGCATGATGCCGGCTCAGTCAAAAACAACGGTTTTGTTGCTGTAAGACAGGATGCGGTCGTCAACATGCCAGCGCACCGCACGCGACAGCACTACTTTCTCCAGGTCGCGGCCTTTCTGGATCAGGTCTTCCACATCGTCACGGTGTGAAATACGGGTGACTTCCTGCTCGATGATCGGGCCTTCGTCCAGATCTTCCGTCACGTAATGGCTGGTGGCACCAATCAGCTTCACGCCGCGGGCAAAAGCGCGGTGATAAGGCTTGGCGCCGTCAAATGCCGGCAGGAAGCTGTGGTGGATGTTGATGACGCGGTCCGGATAGCGCTTGACGAACTCGCCGGACAATACCTGCATGTAACGCGCCAGTACGATGAAATCGGCACCCGCTTCTTCCAGCAGGCGGAACTGTTCGGCCTCGGCCTCGACCTTGTTCTCGCGCTTCACCGGGACAACATGGAAGGGAATGCCGTTGAATTCAACCAGACGACGGCAGTCTTCATGGTTGGAAATCACCAGCGGAATATCGCAGTTCAGCTCGCCAATACGCCAGCGGTGCAGCAAATCCACCAGGCAGTGTTCATACTTGGACACGAAAATGGCCATGCGCGGCTTGCGGCTGGACAGGGAAACCTTCCAGGTCATGTTGTGTTCGGCCGCAATCGGCTGAAACGCAGCAGCAAAGGCATCCATCGGCAGGGTAAAGCCGTCCAGCTCCCACTGGATACGCATCAGGAACAGGTTTTCACTGGTATCCTGATGCTGGTCCGCATGCATGATGTTGGCGTTGTATGTCATCAGGAAATTGGCCAGGGCCGCTACCAGGCCCTTCTTGTCCGGCGCACTGATCAGCAGTGTGGCCGATTGTCGGGTATTGCTCATTATTACAGTCTCTTTGTCATTACATGATCAACGGCAGCCTTGCGGCTGTCACTTGCCCATTCCGCTTCGCCGTCACCATCTGGCAAAAGACAAACGCCACACGCAGCAGGGATGATTACCCCTGCAGCCTGTGGCGCTGGTTGCCAATAATGGAATCAGGCGTTCAGATTGGCCGAATCCAGCGTATTCTGCAACAGCGTTGCCACGGTCATCGGACCGACACCGCCCGGCACCGGGGTGATGAAACTGGCGCGCTCGGCAGCGGTGGTAAATTCCACATCGCCAGCCAGCTTGCCGGTATCCAGGCGGTTGATGCCCACATCAATCACCACGGCACCGGGCTTGATCCACTCACCCTTGATGAAGCCAGGGATACCAACGGCAGCCACCACGATGTCAGCCTGGGCCACTTCATGTGCCAGGTCGGCAGTGGCACTGTGGCACACAGTCACCGTGGCACGCGCCAACAGCATTTCCAGGGCCTGCGGGCGACCCACAATATTGGAAGCGCCAACAATCACTGCCTTCTTGCCCTTGGGGTCGATGCCGTATTCTTCCAGCAGGGTCATCACGCCACGCGGCGTGCACGGACGCAGCAGCGGCATCTTGATGGCCAGACGCCCCATATTATAGGGATGGAAGCCATCAACGTCCTTTTTGGGGTCGATGCGTTCGATCACGGCTTGCGGATCGATCTGCTTGGGCAGTGGCAGTTGAACCAGAATGCCGTCTACCGTTGCATCGGCATTCAGGGTGTCAATGATGTCCAGCAATTCCTGCTGGCTGGTTTCGGCCGGCAGGTCGTAAGCAACCGAACGAATACCAGCCTTTTCGCAAGAACGCTTCTTGCTACCTACATAAACACTGGAAGCCGGGTCGTTGCCCACCAGGATCACTGCCAGCGCGGGGGCGCGCTTACCTGCCGCCACACGCTGTTTTACCCCTTCGCCTACCTTGGCGATGAGTTGTTCTGCTACTGCCTTACCATCAATGAGTTGCGCCGCCATGCCTGATTCCGTATGGAACTTGAAAAGAGGCGGCAATTTTCTCATTTTTTGGCTTTTTACGAAACTACAAAAATACATTAGGAATAATTTCACGTAAAGCAAAATTCACAGAATAAGCATCTATTTATCATGAAGTTAGTCATGGCACAGGGACAGCCGGATGTCGCTTACAACATAGCCGGGCAGAACGCCCTGCAAAAAAGATTGCACTACGGTGTTGACAGAAAAGAGGGCTATCCGTATAGTTGCGGTCTCTGTCGTCGGGGCGTAGCGCAGCCTGGTAGCGCACCTGATTTGGGATCAGGGGGTCGCGAGTTCGAATCCCGCCGCCCCGACCAGACAAAGCCCGATAAGTGAGTGCCCGTAGCTCAACTGGATAGAGCACCGGCCTTCTAAGCCGGGGGTTACAGGTTCGATTCCTGTCGGGCGCGCCAGTATCCCAGTTTTTGCAGTAACCTCAGCTTTTGTAGTAACTGGCTGTGGTAGTAGAATGCAGTACCCTGTGGTGGATGTAGCTCAGTTGGTAGAGTCCAGGATTGTGATTCCTGTTGTCGTGGGTTCGAGCCCCATCATCCACCCCACCCTCTTTCAGACGGTCAGCTCATGGCTGGCAAGTCAACCCGCTTCGGCGGTGGATGTAGCTCAGTTGGTAGAGTCCAGGATTGTGATTCCTGTTGTCGTGGGTTCGAGCCCCATCATCCACCCCAGTCTTACAAGAAAAACCCGGCTTCGGCCGGGTTTTTCTTTTCCGTTTGGCAAAATCTTTCACTTTTGCGACAAAAAGCATCGCGATCCCCTCTTGTCTGACAATGGAAGCACCGTATAATCGAATCCATTTGCATTTATCCGATTGACTGACAGATCCTAAAAAACCATGACTACCCTGCAGCCGATCAAGCGCCAGACGCTGACCAGTGCCGTAACCGAATCGCTTCGCCAGCGCCTACTCTCCGGTGAGTTTGTTGATGGCCAGCAATTGCGCCAGGAAGCCCTATCCAACGAATACGGCGTCAGCCGGGTGCCGGTACGTGAAGCCCTGCGCCAGCTGGAAGCCGAAGGACTGATCCAGATCATCGACCACAAGGGTGCCGTGGTCTCCAAGCTGTCGCTGGAAGACGTGCTGGAACTGCTGGAAATCCGTGCCATGCTGGAAAGTGCGGTGCTGAAGGCATCCATTCCCTGTCAGACTCCGGCCGACATCGTGCTGGCGGAGCAAACCCTGCACGAATTCGAGCTGGCACTGCAAAAGAATGATGTCCGCCACTGGGGCGAACTCAACTCCCGCTTTCACCTGGCCCTGTACCGCGCGGCCAAGCGCCCCAACACGCTGGCGCTGATTGAACAACTGCACAACAAGACCGACCGCTACACCCGCATGCAGATTCTGTTCACCCGCACCATGGAACGCGCCCACGAGGAACACACCCGCCTGCTGGAATTATGCAAGCAAGGCGCAGCGGAAGAAGCGGCCGAGTTCATCCGCTTTCACATCCTGTCGGCCGGTCATGCGCTGGAACACTATCTGCAAGGCCAGCAAGGCCATTGATTCTGCCTGCGGTACTGCCACAAACGACCAGCCTTGCGCTGGTCGTTTTGCTTTCAGGCAGGCTGATACGGTTGATACGCCTCCCGCCAGCGCACAGCTTCGGCCCGCAGGCAGTCGGCCAGCTGCAAGGTAGCGGGCCCGGCCTGCGACGGGTCGGCCAGCACCAGGTACAAGGCGGCCTTGCGCAAACCGCCATGCGCCAGCGGCAGTGGCCGCAATCTGCCTGCCGCCACCGCAGCGGCAATGCGATGCCAGGCCAGCCAGCCAAAGGCAAAACCCTGCTCCACCGCGGCAATGGCCGTTTCCGGCTGCGACACAGTCCAGCGCTGCCAGGCACCCAGCCAGCCTTCATCACGCGGTTGGCGCTGGCCGGAATCGCGCAATACCACTTGCACATGTTGTTGCAAGTCTTCCATCTCCAGTGACCTTCCCAGGTGATGCAAGGGGTGATCCGGCGCGGCACAGGCAACAAATTCGGCCTCCAGCAGCCAGTCGCCCAGAAAACCCTGCGGCACCCGCCCCGCCACAGCCAGCTCCACTTGCTGGCCGTGCAGGGCATCATCCGCACCGGACATCACCACTTCGTGCATTTGCAGGCGGGTACTGGGGCAATGACTGGCAAACTGCCCCAGCGCGGGCAACAGCGCCGGGGTGGGAAACAGGCTGTCCACCGCCAGCCGCACTTCGGCCTCCCAGCCTTGCAGCAAGGAGCGCGCCTTCTCCTCCAGCCGCAACGAAGCCGCCAGCACATTTTGCGCATCGCGCAGCAGCACCTCGCCAGCAGGGGTCAGCACCATGCGCCGCCCTTGTGCTTGCAGCAAGGCCACACCCAGCTGCTCCTGTAACTGCGCCACCATATAGCTCACCGATGACTGACTGCGATGCATGGCCTTGGCCGCCTGGGCAAAACCGCCCTCACTGACAATGCATTGCAAAACCTGCCATTGTTCCAAGGTGGTTCTGGCTTGTTTCATATATTTGATTTTTCGATTGATTAATGCTGATTTTTGCGCTTTTTTATCCAAATTTCCACTGCAATAATGCAAGCCATGATCAACGGCCAGGCCATCACAACGCCGGCCCGACAAGGAGATGCAAGATGAGCACACACACCATCAGCCGCGAAGTGGAACGCCTGGTCAATGGCATGGAGGTTTCGGACGGCGCCGGTGTCCGCCTGCTACGGGTACTGACGCACGACCTGCAACGTCGGCTGGACCCCTTCCTGATGCTGGATGAATTCCGTTCCGACAATCCGGATGACTATATCGCCGGCTTCCCGGATCACCCGCACCGTGGCTTTGAAACCGTCACCTACATGCTGGATGGCCGCATGCGTCACCGCGACAGCACCGGACAGGAAGGCCTGCTTGGACCGGGCGGCGTACAGTGGATGACCGCCGGGCGCGGCCTGATTCACTCCGAACTACCGGAGCAACAAGATGGTTTGATGCACGGCTTCCAGCTGTGGGTGAACCTGCCGGCCAAGAACAAGATGATCGCACCGTGGTATCGCGACATTCCCTCGGTGGACATTCCGGAACAGCAAACCGAGCATGGCAGCCAGTTGCGCCTCATTGCCGGACAAGTAGGCGAACAGCTTGCCGCCATCCAGCGCCCGGATACCGAACCACTGTATCTGGACGTACATCTGGCTGCCGGACAAGAAGAATTCCTGCATATCCCGGCAGGCCATAATGCTTTCTTGTATGTTTATCAGGGTGAGCTGGAAGCCGGCAGTCACGGGCAAGCTGTCAAACAGCGCCAGATGGCCATTTTGGCCAACGACGCCAATGCTGCAGGTATCCGGGTGAGCAGCCACGAAGCCGCCCGCTTCCTGCTGGTGGCAGGCAAGCCCTTGAACGAGCCGATTGCCCAGTGGGGCCCGTTCGTGATGAATACCCGCGCCGAACTGGAAGCAGCGGCTGACGACTTCCGCAACGGCCGATTCTGAAATAACCGTGTCACCAGACGGGGACAGCGCTCCCCGTCTTTTTAAGCCAGGAGCCTGCAAGATGAGCACATGGAGTGAACGCATCAGCGCCAAAATCAGCGATATCGGCTTTCCGGTGCGCCGCCTGCTGCCCAGCCGCGCTGCCCGGCATATTGGTCCTTTCATTTTTCTGGACCACATGGGCCCCGCGCATTTCAATCTGGATCAACGCGATAACGATGTACGGCCACACCCGCATATCGGCCTGGCCACCCTCACCTATCTGTTCAGCGGCGCGCTGATGCACCGTGACAGCCTGGGCAGCGTGCAGCGTATTGAGCCGGGCGCGGCCAACCTGATGATTGCCGGGCGCGGCATTGTGCATTCCGAGCGCATACCAGAGGACATCCGCAGCAATGGCACGCCGGTAGAAGGTCTGCAATTGTGGCTGGCCTTGCCGGTGGCGCGGGAAGAATGCGAACCGGCCTTCATCCACTATGACCGCGCCGCACTGCCGTCATGGCAACAGGATGGCAGCCGGATACAACTGGTCGTGGGCCATGCCTGGGGCCACAGTTCGCCTGTGGCCTTTCCCGGTGACGCACTGTATGCGGTGGTAGACATGGATACAGGGGCGACGCTGGAGATTCCACCGGGTTTTGCCGAGCGGGGCATTTATCTGGCCAGTGGCAGCCTCAGCCTGGGCGAAGAAAACCTGGCCCGTGGAGAACTGGGCCTGCTACCGGACACGGCAACTCCGCTGCGGCTGACCGCGCACGAACCTAGCCGATTCGCCTTGCTGGCCGGGCCCACACCCGATGCCCACCGCATTCTGGACTGGAACTTCGTCTCCACCCGAATGGAGCGCATCCGTCAGGCCAGGGACGATTGGCAGCAAGGACGCTTTGCCCCGGTGCCGGGCGAAACCGAGTTCATCCCCTTGCCATCACGCCCTTGAGACCCTCTTCCGATAGATCAGACTGCTGCGCGGTCAATGAGGCTGGCGTACTGCAGTGCCAGCCTCATCCAGCAACCATCTAATTTCCAGGGTTGAATTCTCTCGATCGATCAATAATATTTTCTGTTGGAATAATAAGTATTTTCCACAATCCCTCAGTTGGAGTGACCAGAAATCCCAGTTCTGGCGTCATGCTGTGGCCAACAGAATTTGCCGATGGAGAAGATCATGTTCAACCGCAAGTTGCATGCACAACTGGAAGCTCAAGCCGCAACCAATCAGGAGCTGCAGGGCTTGCTGGACGCAGTCAGCGCCTCTACCGCCATCATTCGCTTTGATATGGACTGCAAGGTCATCCACGCCAACGAAAACTTTGCCCGAACCATGGGTTATGCCAGCGCAGCCGAACTCATTGGCCTGCATCACCGCAGCTTCTGTGATGCGGCCTATGCCAACTCCAATGACTACACCAGCTTCTGGGCAAGCCTGCAGCGCGGCCACGCCTTTTCCGGACTGATCAAGCGCAAGAAGAAAGACGGTAGCCCGGTCTGGCTGGAAGCCAGTTACAACCCGGTGCACGATGGCAGCGGCAAGCTGACAGGCTACATCAAGTTTGCCAATGACGTGACCGACAAGGTGATCGACGCGCAGAAAAACCAGGCGGCGCTGACAGCCATCGACCGCTCGATGGCCGTCATCGAATTCCAGCCAGACGGCACCATTATCCGGGCCAATACCAACTTCCTGAACACCATGGCTTATACCAAGGAAGAGCTGATCGGACGCAATCACCGCCAACTCTGCAGCAACGACATAGTACAAGGCGAAGGCTATCAACGCTTGTGGAACAATTTGCGCAGCGGGCAGTTCTTTTCCGGCCGCGTCATCCGTCTGGCCCGTGATGGCAGTGAACGCTGGCTGGAAGCCACTTACAACCCGGTATTCGATACCGAAGGCAAGGTAATATCCATCATCAAGTTCGCTACCGACATTACTGAAGCTGTCAAACGGCAGCTTCAGGAACAGGATAGCGCGGTGTTTGCCTTCAATACCTCACAGCAAACCCGTCACTGGGCAGACGAGGGGGTCTGCAGCGTACAGCAGGCTGTGCATGAAATTGAAGACATGGCCGGCGACATCAGCAAGGCCGGCGACACTGTCGAGCAACTGGGTAGCAACTCCGAACGCATAGGCAGCATCGTGCAAACCATCAAGGACATCGCAGACCAGACCAATCTGCTGGCACTGAACGCCGCCATCGAAGCCGCACGAGCAGGAGAAATGGGACGTGGCTTTGCCGTGGTGGCCGACGAGGTGCGCAAGCTGGCAGAGCGCACCAGTGCGTCCACGGCAGAAATCTCGCAGATGGTGTCATCCATCCAGACCAGCACCGGAGCGGCCGTGGACAGCATGAGCGTGATTGGCGTCAAGGCACGTTCCAGTGTGAACAATGTCGGCAAGGTAGGCGACATCATCACTCAGATCCGCAGCGGAGCAGAATCGGTTGTCACGGCCATTCAGCAAATCGCCAGTGAACGCGGCGTCAACACCTGAGCAATAAGGGCGATGCCGGGAGCGCCTGACAGCAGCAAGGCGTCGCAAGTGCAAGTCACACTGATGCAGACAGTACCTGTCATGCGGCAAGCAGGCAGAAGCCGGTAACAGGTTTTTCCTTGCCTGCGTCCTTAGCCTGCAAAGTATGGCAGCTTGTCCAGAAACTACTGTCTTGGTTTGTCGGCCGGGTAGGCATACACCACCCGGCCACGCTCCACCTTGCCGATCACCGGCACGTTCAGCTCCAGCGCCTCGTGGTCGTTACGGCTGAATGGCTGCTTGTAAGTGGTGATCACCCCGGCCACCGGCTGATGCAGGTTTTCCAGCGCACGTACAATGGCAATGCCGTCCAGCGAACCGGCCTGGCGGATGGCCTCAGCCATCAGCTTCATGCCGTCATAACCTTGTGCTGCCGAGGGCGGTGACGGAATGCGGCGGGTGTGGAACAACCACTGGTAACCATCCAGAAAATCCCGCCGTCTGGGTGTATCGTCTTCGGCCGGAATATAACTTTGCACCATGCGCGCGCCTTCGCCATTCGGCCCGGCATTGTCAATGAAATTGGACATGGACAGCGTCCAGCTGCCGATGATGGGCACCTTCCAGTCCATGCGTGCCATGGTGTTGGCCAGTTCGGCCAGCTCCGGGCCGATGGCATAGGTGAGGATGGCCTGACTACCGGCATTGCGTGCCTGTAGCAGCGCATTGGCCATGTCCCGCTCTTGCAGGTTGAAGCGTGCCACATAGCTGGGCTTCAGCCCGTTCTGCCCCAGCGCACGTTCCAGTTCCATCAAGCCCTGATAACCGTAATTGGTGTTGTCGGCAAAAATGGCCAGCTTGCGATACCCGGAACGCTGCACCGCCTCACGCACAATCAAGGGCGCTTGCAGGTCGTCCGCTGCCGCCACCCGGAAAATATAATTGTCGGTATTGCCATGCAGCGGAAACTGCCGGGTCAGGATGGCAGCGGTCGCCACCGCCAGCATCACCGGCACCCGCGCATCCTGATAGTTCTTGCTGGCCGCCAGCGCCACGCCGGTATTGACGAAACCCACCACCGCCACCACCCGGTCCTGGGTAAGCAACTGCTGCGCCACCTTGATGCCACGCGCCGGAATGCCACCGTCGTCGCGCTCCACCAGCTCAATGGGCCGCCCCAGCACCCCACCGGCCTTGTTGATTTCAGCAGCGGCCAGACGGATGCCATTGCGCATGCTCAGCCCCATAGGGGCAGAACCACCGGTAAAGGCGCCGGGCACACCAATACGAATGGGTTGCGGTGCCGCCACCACCAGGCTGCACAAAAGCGCCAACCCTATTCCACAGATGATGCTGATGCTGCGCATGCCGCTTGTCTTCCTGCCTGATCCAAACCAGCCGCGAGATTACCCCCGGCAAGGGCATGGACTCAAGTAGCACGCGAATTTGCGCAAGCCGGGGCCACAACTGCGGGCCAACCCTTACAGTCAGGAGCTCTCTGTTGTCGTAAACTGGAGCAAATTATTCTAGCCAGTACGCGTTGCTGGCTTTTGCCACTTCTAGCCCACCGCCTCCCTATGCGCACACCCCGCTTTTACGCCTTACGCAAACGCAGTGGCTGGTATCAGTTGTTTCCCAACACCACCATCGTGCTGTTCTTCCTCACCATGGGCGTGATGCTGTGGACACTGGACGCGCGCGAAGCAGAACAGCAAAAAAGCAATCTGGCCCGCGATGCCCTGTGGGCCGAACAAACCCTGCAACTGAAGCTGGAAGACAATCTGGCCCAGTTGACCGATCTGGCACGCAGCGTGGGCAGCGGCGAAACCGACGAGGCCGGTTTCCAGACCCAGGCTTCCCAACTACTGGCCAATACCCCGGAAATGCTGGCGCTGGCACGCAGCGACAGCCATGGCACCCTGCGCTGGACCGCGCCTTATGAAGACGGGCCACTGGCACCCGGCGCCAGCATCCAGGCACCGGCAGCCTTCAAGCTGGCCCAGCAAAACGGGCGCTTTGCCTACAGTGCACCGTTTCAGCGCAGTAACGGCAGCTGGCGCTACGAACTGGATATTCCGCTCTACCAGAATGGCCAGTTCAACGGCATGCTGGTGGCCATGTTCGATGCCGACAATGTAGTCCGGCGCTTGCCCCCCGCCTGGTTCAGCGAAAAATACCAGCTGGAGCTGCAAACCCGCGACGGCAAAACCATTGCCGCCAATGCCGCCAGCCGCCTGCGCGGTGGTGTGGCAGAAAAGCTGGAACTGCCCGGCACCGGACTGGTGATTACCGCCCGTCCGGTAAAAGGGGCGATGACCCAGGCGCGGCTGCTGCAACTGGGGCTGATTGCAGGGATGGTGCTGCTCACCCTGCTTAGCCTGCTCAGTCTCAACCGTCATATCCGTGGCCGGGTGGAGGCCGAACGCGAACGCGACCGGGTATACCGGCTGTCGCAGGAAATGCTGGGCGTGGTACGGCGTGACACCACCATCCTGCAACTGAACCCGGCCTTTGAAAAAGGCCTGGGCTATAGCGCAGACGAACTGCTGGGCACCTCCTTCCTCAACTATCTGCTGCCGGAAGAGCGCGAAAGCGCGCGCGACAGTTTCGAGCGGCTGTTTGATACCGGCGGGGCCGACCGCTTTGTCCAGACCTCCATCCTCACCAAACAGGGCGAGGTACGCTGGATTGTGTGGGCACTCAGCCCGCTGCCAGACAGCGGCGTGGCCTATGTATCCGGCCGCGATATCACGGCGGAAAAACAGGCCGAGCAGGCACTGCGTCAGGAATCGGCCTTCCGCAAGGCGATGGAAGACTCGCTGGTGGTGGGTATTCGCGCCATCGACCTGCAAGGCCGCATCACCTATGTCAACCCGTCGTTTTGTGCCATTACCGGCTATAGCGAGCAGGAGCTGATCGGCCAGGCCGCACCCTACCCTTACTGGCGGCAAGGGGTACTCAGCGAAGGCAACCGGCGCGATCTGGACGACACCCTGGCCGGCGAAGCACCGCCGGAAGGTTTCCAGTCCATCTTGCAACGCAAGAATGGCGAGGTGTTCGATGCCCACATTCTGGCTTCGCCGCTGATCGACGCCCATGGCCACCATACTGGCTGGATGGCAGTACTGACCGACATCACCGAGCGACTGGAAGCCCAACGCCGGCTGGAAGCCTCGCACGACCGCTTTGTCACCGTCATCGAAGGGCTGGACGCCGCCGTCGCCGTGGTGGACCCGGCATCGCTGGAATTGCTGTTCTGCAACCAGCGCTACCAGCAGTGGTTCACGCCGGACCAGCCCGCCGACAGCCAGCTGGGCTATTGCGACCTGCGACTGGTGGAGCTGATGCGCAGCGCACGCGACGTGGACATGGAAGTGTGGATGGACCCGCCCTCGCGCTGGATTTCCATGCGTCGGCGCAGCATACGCTGGGTGAATGGCCGCATCGTGTCCATGACCATTCTCACCGACACCACCCAGCAGCACGACGCCGAAGAGCGTTACCAGCAGCAAATGCAGCAGCTGCAATCCACCTCGCGCCTGGTCACCATGGGCGAGATGGCCTCCACCCTGGCACACGAACTGAACCAGCCCTTATCGGCCATTGCCAACTACCAGGCCGGCTGCATAGAGCGCATTCGCCAGGGCAAGGCCACGCCAGAAGCCCTGTTGCCGGTGATGGAAAAGATCACCGCCCAGGCCGAACGCGCCGGTACCGTGGTGCGACGCATCCGCGAGTTCGTCAAACAAAGCGAACCGGACCGCAAGACCTGCCAGCTGCCTGACATCATCGAAGCCTCGCTGGCCATTGCCGATATTGAAGCCCGCCGTCAGGCCGCCACCATCGACATCCGGCTGGACAAGGACCTGCCACCGCTCTACGTCGACCCCATCCTGGTGGAACAGGTGCTGCTCAACCTGATCAAGAACGGCATCGAAGCCATGCAGGACTGCACCCCGGCCGAACGGGTGCTGCATGTGGAAGCGCGCCAGCTCAACCCGCGCCGCATCGAAGTGGCCATCAGCGACCACGGCCACGGCGTGCCGCTGGACCTGAAAGAACGCCTGTTCGATGCCTTCTTCACCACCAAGGCAGAAGGCATGGGCATGGGCCTGAACATCTGCCGCACCATCATCGAGTTCCACGAAGGCCAATTGTGGGTGGAAGACAAGCCCGGTGGTGGTAGTATTTTCCGATTCACGCTACCGGTGTCCGAAACATGAGTGCCAGCTCTCCCCAGGTTCACATCGTCGATGACGACGAAGCATTCCGTGACTCGCTGGTTTTCCTGCTGGAAAGCCACGACTACGCCATTTCCTGTCATGCCAGTGCCGAAGCACTGCTGGAAAACTTCCAGCCGCGTGGTGCCGGTTGCCTGATCGTGGATATCCGCATGCCCGGCATGAGCGGGCTGGAACTGTTTGACGAACTGAGCGCCCGCCACAACCCCTGGCCGGTCATCTTCATCACCGGCCATGGCGACGTGCCGATGGCGGTGCAGGCGGTCAAACGCGGCGCACATGACTTTCTGGAAAAGCCGTTCAATCAGCAGGCGCTGCTCAATGCCGTGGACAGCGCCCTCTCCCTCAGCCAGCAGCAGCAAGCCAGCAGCGCCGCGCGCGACCGCGTGGCCGAGTGCCTGGCATCGCTCACCATTCGTGAACGCGAAGTGCTGGACAAGGTGGTGGAAGGCAAGATGAACAAGGTGATTGCCGACGAACTGGGTATCAGCATCAAGACGGTGGAAGCCCATCGCGGCAAGATGATGGACAAAATGAAAGTGCGCTCGATTGCCGACCTGGTGCAGGCAGTGATGGCCAATCGCTAGCACGCTGCAGGGCAGCTACCTGCGGAATCAGGATAATCCCTAATGGAAACAGAGGTTTCCATTGCGTAATATGTCATTTCACCCTGCTGGTGGCCGCACCCTTGACCGCAGACACCAGCTACGCTTGCACGGCGTCGACATGGGGTGAAAGTTAACCCTCCGTCGGAGCCTGGCTCTGACCCTGCAGACCCCGACCAGTCAGACTGGCGGGGTGTTTTTTTGCCTGCATGCTGCCATTGCAGGCCGTGCTATCCACTCAAGCAATCATCTCGTGCTGAAATGACAGGAAACACGTCTGGCCGAGGCGCACCATCCTGCGCAAAAACGCAGCGATGCATGCGGTATAAATGCAGACCGAACCAATGACCAATAAGCGATGGGTGGAAAAAATTCGCAAAAGTGGCAACCGAAACCATGTCAGCCACGTAAGCTATACCACCTGACGACATGGAAGCGGTCATGCGCCGATTAGCAAATTTTCTTGGTTTGTCCCTACTCATGATGGCTGCCAATTCGCAAGCCGCCACACTCAGCATGTCATTTGTCGATAGCAGCGGGTACAGCATCTACGCGTCGAGCATGGGCGGGAGTACACCGGTATACGGTGTGGCTTACTACAAAGTCAAAGACATCAGGTTTCAAGGCAACGGCGAGTATTCCGTTGCCTTGGCAGGTGAAGGATTAACTCCGGACTTCGCCATCAAGGTCAGTCAGGTCGATATTGCAACGGTAAAGATTGATGACCTGGTGCGTGCCAAAACAGAAATTTATGGCGTTGTTTTTGAAGACCTTCGTTCACTCAGCAAGCTGGCAATGCTAATCCAACCCGTCTGGCTGAATGATATTCGCGCACGCATGGTAAGCTGAAAAACCTGCCCCGGCAGATTATGGATGCTTACCACATACAATACGCATACACAAAAAAATGCCCGGCATCACCGGGCGAGAGACAAAGTACTACACAAAGCACGAGGAAATTCAGTCGTAACTAAAGTGCGCACGTTTCACATTGCACAGCACTTCGTAGGAAATGGTGCCTGCCTGGGCCGCCACTTCATTGATATGGATGGTGTCGCCCCACAGCTCCACTTCACTGCCGATACCGGCTTGCGGCAGGTCGGTCAGGTCCACCGTCATCATGTCCATCGACACGCGGCCAATCACACGCGAACGCACGCCATCAATGGCCACCGGGCTGCCGGTGGAGGCCAGACGCGGGTAGCCATCGGCATAACCACAGGCAATCAGGCCCACGCGGGTGGGACGTTCGGCGACAAAGCTGGCACCATAGCCCACCGGCTCGCCAGCAGCCAGTTCGCGCACACCAAACACGCGGGTGCTCAAACGCATTACCGGTTGCAAGGCTGCGCCCTGATCGAAACCGGCCGGCAGCGGCGACGCACCGTACAGCATGATACCGGCGCGGTTCCACTGACGGTGCGAGCGTTCGTGGCACAGGATGCCCGCCGAGTTGGCAATGCTTTCCTCACCAGGCAGATAGCGGCAGACACTGTCAAACGCTTCCAGCTGGGCATGGGTAGCAGACAATTGCGGCTCGTCGGCACGGGCAAAGTGGCTCATCTTGACGATCTTGCCTACCTTGCCACTGGCCATCAGCTTGCAATGCGCGGCGGCGTAATCCTGCGGGAAGAAACCGGCACGATGCATGCCGGAATCCATCTTCAGCCACACGGTGTAAGGCTTGGCCGGACTGGCCTGCACCACCATGTCCAGCTGTTGCTGGCTTTGCACTACAAACCACAAATCGTGCTGTTCGACATCCGCCAGTTCGGCCGCTTCGAACACACCTTCCAGCAGCACGATGGGCAGGCTTACCCCGGCTTCGCGCAGCTGGATGGCTTCTTCCAGACAAGCCACGGCAAAACCGTCGGCCACATCGGCCAGCGCCTGGGCACAGCGCACTGCGCCGTGACCATAGGCATTGGCCTTGATCACCGCCAGGGTGGGGCCACCGGCCTGCTGCTTGGCCAGCAGGTAGTTCTGACGCAGCTTGTCCAGACGGATACTGGCAATCAGCGGGCGCATGCGCTCAGGCTCCGGCGTTGGCGGTGCGGGAGTGCATCGGCACCACCAGGGTTTCGCCCTGTTTGGCGTAACGCTGGATGGACAGGCCATCCACGCTGATTTCCGGCTGTACACCGATAATCTGGTCGGCCAGCACCTTGCCGGAACCGGCGCTCATGGTCCAGCCCAGCGTGCCGTGGCCGGTATTGAGCGACAGGTTGGCATAACGGGTGGCACCAATGATGGGGGTGCCATCCGGGGTCATCGGACGCAGGCCAGTCCAGAAAGTAGCCGCCGGAATATCACCGCCATCCGGGTACAGATCACCCACTACCAGTTCCAGCGTTTCACGACGACGCGGGTTGAGGTCCAGGTTGTAACCGGCCAGCTCGGCCATGCCGCCCACGCGGATACGGTCGTTGAAACGGGTAATGGCCACCTTGTAGGTTTCATCCAGAATGGTGGAAACCGGTGCCATGGCCGGGTTGGTGATCGGCACGGTCAGCGAGTAGCCCTTGACCGGGTAAACCGGAATATCAATACCCAGGTTTTGCAGCAAGTCACGCGAGTAGCTGCCCAGTGCCACGACGTAGTGGTCGGCAGTCAGCATTTCATCGCCCACGCGCACACCGGTAATGCGGCCGTTATGGGTTTCGATGGCGGAGATGTTGACGCCAAAGCGGAACTTGACGCCCTTGGCGGCAGCCAGCTCGGCCAGACGGCTGGTAAACAGGTTGCAGTCGCCGGTTTCGTCGTTAGGCAGTTGCAGGCCGCCGGTCAGCTTGTGCTTGACCTTGGCCAGTGCCGGTTCCACACGGGCGCAGCCGTCCGGGTCCAGCACATTGAAGTCCACGCCACACTCCTTGAGCACGGCGATATCCTTGGCCATGCCTTCCACTTGCGCCTGCGAACGGAACAGCTGCAGGGTGCCGCCCTGACGGCCTTCGTAATCCAGGCCGGTTTCGGCGCGCAGTTCCTTGATCTTGTCGCGGCTGTATTCCGCCAGGTGCATCATGCGGCCCTTGTTGATGGCGTAGGATTTTTCATTGCAGTTGGCCAGCATCTTGGCAATCCACTGCAACTGGTAAACGCTGCCATCCGGCTGAATGGCCAGCGGCGCATGGCGCTGGAACATCCACTTGATGGCCTTGGTCGGGATGCCGGGTGCCGCCCACGGTGCGGAATAACCCGGGGAAATCTGGCCTGCATTGCCGAAGCTGGTTTCCAGTGCCACACCGTCCTGACGCTCCAGAACAGTCACCTCCACGCCCGCCTTGGCCAGATACCATGCAGTGGATACACCCACCACGCCACCACCCAGAACGATTACCTTCATTTCCTCTTTCTCCGTGCCGCGCATCATGCGCTTAGTGATTTTGTGTAGTATATTTATTTCAATGCAGTTTTTTTCACCAAATTAAAACAAAGTCACATTCAATTTTCCTGCAAAATTACACTTTGATAGTGAATCATGAAAGTAAAACACACTCACGCCAGGGAACTGGACAAGATCGACCTTAAGATATTGAAATGGTTGCAGAAAAACGGTCGCATCGCCATGACGGAGCTGGCAGAAAAGGTAGGACTGTCCACCACACCCTGCACCGAACGGGTGCGGCGGCTGGAGCGCGACGGCGTGATCGAAGGCTATTACGCCCGGCTCAACCCGCACGCCATGGGGGCGTCGCTGCTGGTATTCGTGGAGATCAAGCTGTCAGCCAAGTCGGGCAATATCTTTGATGCCTTCCGCCGGGAAATCCAGAACATCCCGGAAATCCTGGAATGCCACCTGGTATCCGGTGAATACGACTACCTGATCAAGGCGCGCATTCCGGACATGTCCATGTACCGCAAGCTGCTGGGGGAAATCCTGTTGCAATTGCCCAATGCCAACGAATCGCGCAGCTATGTGGTGATGGAAGAAGTCAAGGAAACCCATATGCTGGCATTGCCGGAGTAACAACTGTCCGCAGCTTGCCACACACCGCCATCGCGAAGCCTGTACTTGTGGGAAGTGCATGGCAATCCTGCTTGATTTTCAAGCATTGACCGGCTTATACCTGATTTATTTACTAGGGTATCTTGCGACACCCGGCCAGCTTCCTTTGCATTTCCCCTGAAGAACGTCAACGTGTACACAGCATGCGCCGTGGGGAAAACGCGAGGTTTCGACAGGACACATTGACAGGAGTGCACCATGTTCGGATTCGGCAACAAAAATCAGGCTTTGCAAGACAGCGAAAAACAGCTCTACCAGTTCACCGCCATGCTGGACTATGTGGACAACCTCATCATGCTGGCCGATACCAGCGCCGATAATGTCATCTTCTACATGAACCGCACCGCACGGGATGTACTGGCCCATCACCGTACCGTGATGAACGAGAAGTTCCGTGCCGGTGTGGATGTCAACAATGCCTTCCAGCACAGCATTCACCAGTTTCACCGCGACCCGGAACGCATCCGCCGCATTCTGCAAGATATTGCTGTCCGGCGCATTAGCCACCATGAAGCACTGATTCCAGTGGGCGGCGTTACCTTCAAGACCAAAGTCTTTCCCATCTGGGACGCACAGGACAGCACCAAGCTGCTCTGTTTCATGGCCAGTTTTCAGGACATTTCAGCCGAAGTGGAAGCCCAGGCGCTACGCGACGCCAACGACCAGCGCCGTCTGTTCCTGGAAGAACGGATTGGCGAACTTTCCGGCAATGTGCAGGCCATGACGGCCACCATCGAAATGGTCGCCGTGCGCACCTCTTCTGCCTCGGACTCATCCAATGAAATGCTGGATCGGGCACGCAAGGGCAAAAGCATGATTGAAAACAACTCCACAGCCATGCGCGCCGTCAGCGAACTGGTGAGCGGCACAGCGGACAATCTGGGTTCGCTGGGTAAGCAATCGGAAACCATCGGTCAGATTGTCAGCGTGATCAAGGACATTGCCGACCAAACCAACTTGCTGGCACTGAACGCTGCCATCGAAGCTGCGCGCGCAGGTGAAATGGGCCGTGGCTTTGCCGTGGTAGCCGATGAAGTGCGCAAACTGGCCGAGCGCACCACCAAGGCCACCCAGGAAATCGGCAGTATGATCCGCGATATCCAGCAAGAGGTGCACAGCAATATCAGTTCGATGGACAAGGGCCGCGAACAAGTCAAAGCCACCGAGCGCGACTTCAGCGAAGCAGAAGCCGCTATTGCCGCCATCGTCGAGCAAATCAACCACGTACGGGATTTCGTCATTGAAATCGCCAATGCGGCAGAGGAACAAGCCGCCACCGCGCAGGACATCAGCGACAAACTGGCAGAGATCGCCAATCAATGAACCCGCCGGAATGAACAGCAAGGCTGACAAGCCGCCCGACTTGCCAGCCAACTGATCAGCGTTTAGTGTGGAGTGCCATCCCAACCACTTCCGTTTACCCCATGAGCCTGCAATCCGTCCGCGATTTTTTTGCCGCCCGCCAACTGGATATACCCATCATCGAACTGGAAGTCAGCACCGCCACCGTGGCACTGGCTGCCCAAGCCCACGGCGTTGAGCCGGGGCGCATTGCCAAAACCCTGTCTTTTCGCCTGAATGGCGGCGAGGTGATCATCCTGGTGACGCGCGGCGATGCCCGCATAGACAACCGCAAGTTCAAGGAGGCCTTTGGCAAAGGCAAGATGCTGGCAGTGGAAGAAGTGGTGGAACTGACCGGCCACCCGGTAGGCGGTGTCTGCCCGTTTGGCTTGGCCCAGCCGCTACCGGTCTATATGGATGCCTCGCTGCGCGACTTTGACGAAGTACTCCCGGCTGCCGGGGCCATTCACAGCGCGGTACGCATCAGCCCGGCACTGATGGCCGACATCACCAACGCGCGCTGGGTGGATGTATGCCAGCCCAGCGCCAATAACGGCAGCAACAGCAGCACACCGGCTGCGGCCAGCGCTTGAGTCATCGTTCAGGCGCTGGCATAGCGCAGCATGGCGCTGCGGTCTATGCCCACTGCCAGCGTGCCGCCTACCTGCAAGTTACCGCCGTAGCGTGCCAGCTCGCGCGCTGACAGGGTGAGCGTCAACGGCCCTTCCAGGCTGGCTACCGTCACCCGCACGCCGTCCGCCAGCTGGATGATGCCTTGTACCTGGGCCAGCGGCTGGTCCGCGCCCAGGCACAAAGCCTGCTCCGGCACCACACCATCCTCCAGCACATTTTCATAGCCGATAAAACGGGCCAGCCACGGTGTGGCTGGCGCGGCCAGTAACTGCGCCGGGCTGGCACACTGCACAATGCGGCCATCTTTCAGTACCGCCACCCGGTCGGCCAGCGCAAAGGCCTCTTCGCGGTCGTGAGTCACCAATATCGCCGGCATGTGCTGACGCTGTAATTGCTGGCGGAACTCCAGCTGCAACTGGCGGCGCAAGTCGGCATCCAGGCTGGAAAACGGCTCGTCCAGCAATAACAGCCGTGGTGCTGTCACCAGCGCCCGCGCCAGTGCCACGCGTTGCTGCTCGCCGCCGGATAGTGTCCACACCTTGCGCGCCTCCATACCGGCAAGTCCCATCTGCTGCAAGCAGGCACGCGCCTGCTGCTGTGCCGCCGGGCGCGCCATGCCGCGCTCGCGCAGGCCAAAGCAGACATTGCCCAGCACATCCAGATGCGGAAACAAGGCAAAGTCCTGAAACATCAGCGCAAAGCCACGCTGCTCCACCGGCACGGCAGCCAGGTCCTGCCCGGCAAACAGAATGCGGCCACTGTCCAGCGGCTCCAGCCCGGCAATCATCTTCAGCAAGGTGCTCTTGCCGCCACCGGAAGGGCCCAGCAAAGCCAGTACCTCGCCCTCGGCCAGTTGCAGGCTCAGCCGGTCGGCCACCAGCTTGTCGCCAAAACGCTTGCTTACCGCATCCAGTTGCAGCATGTCAGGATTCCTTTTCCAGTTGGCGCTCGGTGGCCGACGGCCATTCAATCGCCACAAACGCCAGCAAGGCCAGCAACATCAGCACAGCAGACAACAACATGGCCAGCGCGGCATTGTCCGGCCCGGGCCGCCCCAGCCGCTGGTAAATCAGCGTGGTGAGTGTCAGCCACTCTGGCCGCGACAAAAACAGGGTGACGGCAAACTCGCCCAGCGCGGTGGCAGCGGCAAAGGCCAGGCCACGGCGGAAAGCCGGTTGCAGCAAGGGCCACAACACCCGGGTAAAGGTATGCAGCGGCGATGCCCCCAGGCTGCGCGCCGCCTGTGGCCAATGCGGTGGCAGACTGTCCAGCGCACCAGCCAGGCTGCGCGCCACAAAGGGATAGGCCAGCAAGGCATAGGTGGCCAGCAGCAAGGCCAGGCTGGCCGTCCATTGCGGGTAGAGCAGCAACAGGCCAAATGCCAGGCAGACCGGCGACACGATGAAGGGTAGAAAAGCCAAGGCCCGCAAAGCCAGGCTGGTACGCGCAGCCAGCGCATGCAGACAGCCCAGCCCCGCCGCCAGCAACACCGCCAGCGCACTGAAACGGGCCGAGTTGTACACAGCCAGCCGCACGTCTTCATCGGCAAGCACAGTCGGCCCCAACAGCCACAAGGCCTGCATGGCACGCCATAGCACCGCCAATAGCGGCAAACCGCCAAACAGCAGCAGCACAGCGAGTGCCGCCAGCAGATGCAGCCATTGCGCGCCCTGCGGCGGGCGTGGCGGCAGCGGGTCCACCTTTAGCGGCGAGGCCAGCCTGCGCTCCAGCCAGGCATACAGCGTGGCCATGGCCCCGGTCACCAGCAGCATCAGCAAAGCCAGCGCACCGGCATCGGCCAGATTCAGCTCGTAAGCCACCAGTTGGTAGATTTCCACCTCCACCGTGGCATAGCGCTGCCCACCCAAGAGCAGCGCCAGTCCAAAACCGGAGAAACAATACAAAAACACCAGACACAGCGCCGACCACAGCCAGGGCCGCACCGCTGGCCACTCCACCCGCCAGAACACCCGCCACGACGTAGCCCCCAGCGTGCGCGCTGCGGCAATGCGGCTGGCCGGCACCTGGGACAGCCCTTCACAGGCGGCGCGAATGACCAGCGGCAAATTGAAAAACAGATTGCCGTACAGCAGCAGCCAGGGCGTGTCTTGCAGATTGATACCGAGCAGGCCTTGCGGGCCGAACAGTGCCAGCACGCCCATGCCGGCCACCAGCGTCGGCATGACAAAGGGCAACATCAGCAGGCGCAGTGTCAGGCTGCGCCCCGCAAACCGGTAGCGCGCCAGACACCAGGCCAGCGGCAGGCCTACCAGCAAGGCCGCCACACAGCTGGCCGCCGCTTGCAGTAGCGACCAGACAATGCGCCATTGCAGATAGGAATCGGCCAACAGGCCAAGCGAGAACTGCCCCTGCCCTTCTTGCAGCAAACGCAACAAGGGCAGGATGGACATCAATAGCAGAAAGGCCAGCGGCAACAGCGCCAGCACAAGGGTACGGCGGCGCTCGGTCATGCATGGTCCTGCTGGAAAGGCCAGTCGGCCACCAGCACGTCTTCCGGGCCGTCGTCCGGGTCTTCCACCCGTTCAAGCCAACGAAAGCCCAGGCGGGCTGCCAGTTGTTGCGACGGCAGATTATCCGGGCTGATGGACAAGACAAAGCGCTTGACGCCAGCGGTGCACACCGCCCAGTCCGCGCAGGCCAGCAAGGCCTCGGTGGCGAAGCCCTGGCGGCGGAAAGCCGATAACACGGTATAACCCAACTCCACGTCACCGCGCCCCTTGAGGTAAGCATGGCCGGGGCAGGTATGGAAATTGATATGCCCCACCAACTGGCCGGTTTCGCGCAGCAGCATGGCACGCATCGACCACGGCGCGTATTCCGGCTCGTTTTCCATCTGGTCCAGCCGCAGCGACATCACTGCCGCCTCCTCCAGCCAGTCCAGCGGCACCGCGCTGCCCAGTGCTGTGGCAACTTCGGCCAGCCGTGCCTCCATGCTGGCACGCAGCATGTCCGGCGTCAGATGACGCAGGATCAGCCGCGGACTGAGGATGTCGGCAATCGCGGGACTGGTGTGCATTACTGGCCGGACTTCAACACGATGCGCGTCCACTTGCCTACCCAGGCAGTGGTCTTGGCAGCAATCTGGCGACTATCCGGCGTGGTATGCGCGGTCGGCTTTTCCGCATGCTGGAATACAGGGTCCAGCGCAATGCCCGGCTGCACCGGGTACATCCACATCGTGGTGGGAATATCCTTTTGCACCGCGTCCGAACGCAGGAATTCGACAAACTTGCGTGCCAGCGCCGCTTCCTTGCCGCCCTTCACCAGCGCTGCGCCTTCCACTTGCTGGAACACGGCACCGGGCAACAACAGGTTCCCCGTAGGCGAAGCAGTGAGTTTTTCCTTGCTGTAGAACACTTCCGCGGCCGGGCTGGTGGCATAGCTCACCACGATGGGGCGTGCACCGCCATTGCGGGAAAAGTCGGTGTAATAGGCTTCAGTCCAGCCCTTGCTCACCTTCACGCCGTTATCACGCAGCTTGCCCCAGAAGGCCATGGCCTTGGTTTCGCCCATGGCGGAGATGGTGGACAGCAAAAATGCCAGGCCGGGGCTGGAAGTAGCCGGGTTTTCCACCACCAGCAGGTCCTTGTAGGCCGGCCGGGTCAGATCATCCAGTGTTTTGGGCAGCGGCAGCTGCTTCTTGGCAAACCAGGCCTTGTCGTAGTTGAGCGTGACATAGCCGTAATCGATGCTTACCGCGCCGGGCAGCGACACCGCTGCGCCCTTGTCGGTCATGGGCAGCAGCACGTCAGCGGCTGCTGCTTTGCCTATCAGGGTGTTGTCGATGCCGTACACCACGTCGGCAATCGGGTTGGCGCGGGTCAGGATCAGCTTGTTCACCATCTCTCCGGCGTCCCCGGCCTTGATGATGCTCAGCTTCACGCCGTTCTGCTTTTCAAACTCGGCCAGCAGCGGCTTGGACACAGCAAACGAGCTATGGGTAAGCACCCGCAGCTCGGCTGCGTTTACCAGAGAGGCGGCCAACAGTGCGGCCAGCAAGGTGGTGGTTTTGAACAATTGCATGACATTCTCCGTGCGACAAAGCGCAATCGCAGGAGCAAGCGAAACAACAGATGGGTAGGCCTTCTGCATCACGCTCCCTCCGCTGGCATTATCCAGTTCAGGTTCTAGGGTGTTTCTCAGCCCGTACAGGGCACCCCTGGTGATTGGCGGCATCCTTCGGATACCTGCCGACATGTTCGCTTACAAGGCGTTACCCGTTTTTCACGAAAATTAACACCCTGCCGCCAACAATCAAAGGATTGTACACACTTTCCCGCCATGATGAATTCACAACAACAGCACGCTTGTTCAACCGCAGTACCTATAGATAACCCCAGGAGCTCCACCATGAAACTGACGACCCGCATCATGCTGATCAGCCTGTCCGCCATCACCTTCGCCACACTATCTGCCAGTGCATCGGCTGAAACCGAATGGCAAAAGCAGCACCCGCGTCGCGCCGAAGTGAATCACCGTCTGGCCAATCAGGACAAGCGCATTCACCAGGAACGCAAGGAAGGCGAAATCGGCAAACAGAAAGCCCGTGAACTGCACCAGCAAGACCGCGCCATCCGCCAGCAGGAGCGTGCCGATGCCCGCCAGAACCACGGTCACATCACCAAACAGGAACAAAAAACCCTGAATCAGGAAGAAAACACAGTCAGCAAGGAAATCGGCAAGTAAAATCCAGCCATGGGCTGGCTGCCTGCCAGCCTATTCTTACCGCCCCGCAGCACTGGCAGCCGTTGCCACATCGTGTTGCGGGCTGGTTTTTGCTGCGAGGCTATCCGTGAACATTGTCATCCGTCTGTTTCTGCTCGCCATACTGCCACTGCAAGCCTGGGCCGGTATCGGCGAGGAGGGAGCACGCCACTTGCTGTCCCGTACCGGTTTCGGGGCCAATCCGGCACAAATTGCCCTCTATGCACCGCTCAGCCGCCAGCAGGCGGTGGACCGGCTGCTCGATCATGTCAGCTATACCGCGCTCACAGCCCCGCCCGCCTGGGTAAACGAACCGTTTGAACGTCCGGGCAAAGCCAATCTGAACGAAGACGAAAAGAAAGCCCTGCAAAAAGAACGCAACGAACATGCACTGGAATTACGTGGCTGGTGGCTGGAAGAAATGCGCATCAGCCCCAGCCCGTTCACCGAAAAAATGACCCTGTTCTGGCACAACCATTTTGTTTCCGGACTAGACAAAGTTGGCGTACCCCAGCTGATGTATCAACAAAATGTATTGCTGCGCAAGCAGGCCGTGGGTAATTTCGGCCAGCTCCTGCACGCAATTGCCCGCGACCCGGCCATGATGCGTTATCTGGACACGGTGAATAACCGCAAGGGTCAGCCCAATGAAAACTTTGCCCGCGAGGTGATGGAGTTGTTCACCCTGGGTGAAGGCCATTACAGCGAACAGGACATTCGCGAAGCGGCCCGCGCCTTCACCGGCTGGTCGCTGGACAAGGATTTCCAGTTTGTCTACCGACCGAACCTGCATGACAATGGCGATAAAACCATCTTTGGTCAGCAGGGTAATTTTGATGGAGACGACGTGCTGGACATGCTGCTGCGCAATCCGCAAACCGCCCGCTTTGTCACCCTCAAGCTATGGAAATATCTGATTTCCCCCACCCCGGACCAGGCTGACATCAAACGCCTGTCTGCGCTGTTCTACCGCGACAATTACGAAATCCGCCCGCTGCTGCGCGCCATGCTGCTGACTCCGGCCTTCTGGAACAGCCAGGGCCAGCTGGTGAAATCGCCAGTGGAACTGACCGTGGGCACGCTGGTGACATTCGACCTCACCCCGCCGGACTGGCGCGCGCTGGCCGGGCTTAACCGCCAGCTGGGGCAGGACGTGTTCAACCCGCCCAATGTCAAAGGCTGGCCCGGTGGCGATGTCTGGATCAACAGCAACACCCTGCTCACCCGCAAACAGTTTCTCGACCGCCTGAGCCACGACGCCGCGCCCATCCGCAACAGCTTTGTCATGGCCGACGGCCAGATGGATGAACAACGCGGCCGCGAAGCGCGCATCCGCCGCCTGGTGCAGGCCGGGCTACGCCCCATCAAGTTACAGCCGGACGAGTGGGCCGCCATCTACCACGTCAAGACTGCCGCCGATGCCGCACGCCTGCTGCTGGCCCTGCCCCCGGCCCAGCCGCTAGCCGCCGACATGACCGGTGCCCAGGCCATCGCCCCGCTGCTGCTGGACCCGGCCTATCAAGTGCACTGAACCGCCCATTAAGGAAACTGCCATGTTTCAACGCCGCGAATTTCTCAAAGCCATGGGTGCCGGGCTGCTGATTTCCGCCCTGCCCAACCTCAGCTATGCCCTGGCCCCGGCGGGCTACCAGCGCCTGCTGGTGCTGGTGGAACTCAAGGGCGGTAATGACGGGCTGAATACCGTCATCCCCTATGCCAGCGACGACTACGCCCGCCTGCGCCCCACCATCGGCATTGCCCGCCCGCAAGTACTGCAACTGAGCGAACAAGTGGGCCTGCACCCGGCCATGCAAAGCCTGCTGCCGCTATGGCAAAACCAGGAAGTCGCCGTGCTCCAAGGCGTGGGCTACCCGGAGCCCAATCTGTCGCACTTCCGCTCCATCGAAATCTGGGAAACCGCCTCGGCCAGCAATCAGTATCTGGGCGAAGGCTGGCTCACCCGGCTGTTCCGCAGCCAGCCCACCCCGTCCGGTTTTGCTGCCGACGGCGTGGTGCTGTCCAGCCAGAACCTGGGCCCGCTGGATGGCGGCGCCCGCGCCGTGGTGCTCAGTAACCCGCAAGACTTCGCCCGTCAGGCCAAGCTGGCTGCCGACCTGCAAGCCGGAGGCCACAGCAGCGCACTCTCTCACATTCTGAAAGTGGAAGGCGACATCCGCACTGCCGCCAGCGCCCTGCAGCAACCGGCCATGAAACCACCCGCCAACCCGGCCGAAGCCCCCACCGCGCCGCCACGTGCCGCAGGCGGCTTCGCCCAGGCCATCAACACCCTGGCCGACCTGCTGCAAAACGGCACCCGCATCGCCGTGGCACGCATCACCCTCACCGGCTTCGACACCCACGGCAACCAGCAGCCCACCCAGGCCCGCTTGCTGGGCGAACTGGCCGACGGCCTGGCCTTGCTCAAAGCCCGCATGCAGGCACAAGGCCGCTGGGACGACACCCTGGTATTGAGCTATGCCGAATTTGGCCGCCGCCCGCGCGAAAACGGCAATCGCGGTACCGACCACGGCACCGCCAACAGCCACTTTCTGCTGGGTGGCCGCGTCAAGGGCGGGCTGTATGGCCAGACTGCCCCGCTAGCCGGACTGACCGATGGCAACCTGCCTTATGCCATCGACTTCCGCCAGATTTACAGTACCGTCGTGCAAGACTGGTGGGGAAAAGACGCCCGCCAGCTGTTCGGCCAGCGTTTTGACCGGCTGCCGGTGTTGCGGGCCTAAACGCAGCCCACACACCCCCTGCAGCGGCGCTAAACCCGCAGCGCCTGCTTTTGCAAGCGCTCGGCCAGACGCAAATGGCAGGCCGCCGCCAGTTTGATCAGTTCGCG
The DNA here is from genome assembly GCF_013391415.1 of Aquitalea sp. LB_tupeE. Taxonomy (GTDB): domain Bacteria; phylum Pseudomonadota; class Gammaproteobacteria; order Burkholderiales; family Chromobacteriaceae; genus Aquitalea. The sequence continues at coordinate 149,681 of NZ_JACAXB010000026.1, read as the reverse complement.
GTTGTTCACCGGCAAGGGCCCGGCCTGCGCCACGCGCTCAGCCAAGGCGGCCAGCGAACTCACCTCGGCCTGCAAGGCCACCGTTTTACCCGATGGCCGTCGCTGTCCCTGCGCCATCTGATAGTGCAGGGAAATCAGCCAGCGCGACTGCTGCCAGTCCGCCTCCCCCGCCAATACCGACTCCCACACCGCCTGCCCCACCTGCCGCGCCGCCTCACCGGCCAGTGCGTAGGCCAGTTGCAGCATGTCGTGGTCGGCTGCGCGTCCCTTGTGCAGGAGGGGTGGCAAGGTGTGGTCCAGCCAGTGTTGCAGCTCTTGTGCCTGTGGTTTGCCGCAGGTGCGCAGTACATCGCGCAGTTCTGTTTCGCTCAGGGTAAGCAGGGCCGGGCCTTTGGCCGGTTTCAGCAGGCCAGCGGATTGATCTCCCAGCGCAGTTTGCAAGGCGGTTTCATTGGGATATTTGAGCAGTTTGGCCACATCCGCAGCGACAAAGCGCGGGCCTTGTTCGAGCAGGAAGACACGGAGCTGCTTGCGATGAAAAGTAAATTTGCGAGGAGGACTAACAGAAGATAATGAATGACGCTTGCCCATAATAAGACTCCAAGTTGAACGGTTAGCTGCCAACTCGTCGCCAGGCGGGTGGCAGGCCAAAGCGGGGCTGGCGAACCGGTTACTTGGACCCGGCAGACCTTAAGGTCTCCCCACCTGGCCCGCCATAGAAACATCAATGCGTGCAGGTGTGCAAACAGGCTTATCAATTATTTTGCCTGCCCAAGCCGTAAACGGATCGCCAGACCCGGCCATGTGGATTAACACAGCTTGGCAAGGCTAGGACCCGTAACTTGGGCCGACAAGAGTAAAGACCCCCGTAAGCACTGGCAAGATGTGCAGGTATGTCAGCGTTTCGGATTTACCCGTAACACCTCCGGGCACATGCCTGCACCTTGCAGGAAAAATCCTCACCGCGCGTGGCTTGGACAACGCGTCAGTCCGTAGGGCGGAAGCCCCAGCCTTATCGGGGCGTTCCGCCACGGTGCGAGTAAAAGTAGCGGAAATCATCAGGTTTTGCCTCCGCTCACGCGGATGATGATTTACATGCCGCTTCCGCGCGGCAGACGGGAAAGAGGGCTTGCCTGGCCAAGCCCTCCTTCACCACGAAGGCCACCCCACAAGCATGGCCTGCGGCTGCCCGACAGGACCCGACCGGGGCGAGGCGCGCCTGAACTCGCGATTTGCTAAGGTCAAATCGCTCAGACATTGCAGGCGCTTAACACCTCGCCCCGGCCACCCGTCGGCAAGCTTGACGGGGCCATGGGCGCATTGGTGCGGTGGTAATTAATGGAATCGGGCTGAGTCCATTTGGCGAATATCTCCCTCAAGCACGCAGTCTTTTTCTGATTAAAACGGTGGTCGAGAGTAACGGGTCCCGTCAGCGCGAGCCGACGCAGACGTTCTGCCCAAGGTTTTAAGCGGCTGCATGTTTGAGCACCGTGACGGTAGCACGGTGCGAGTTCAGCCGCGCCTTGGGCAGGATGGCTGGGGCGGGAATTCGACGCGCTGCGGGTCGCCTTTTCTTTGGGTACTTTCTTTTGGCGAAGCAAAAGTAAAGTACCTCGCCTGCGGGGCGAGACCCGCGAAGTTGTATTTGCCTTTGATTTTTAAGGGCCGCTATTGATACACAAAGGGCAAGCATCCGCTCACGCGGCTGATGATTTACATGCCGCTTCCGCACGGCGGACGGGAAAGAGGGCTTGCCTGGCCAAGCCCTCTTTCACCTCCAAGGCCACCCCACAAGCATGGCCTGCGGCTGCCCGCCAGGGTCCGTCCGGAGGGAGGCGCGCCTGAACTCGCGATTTGCTAAGGTCAAATCGCTCAAACAAAGCAGGCGCTTAACACCTCGTCCCGGTCACCCGTCGGCATGCTTGACGGGGCCCATGGGTAGCGTCGGTGCGGTGGTTTTACCGCGGAGAAAATGGATTTATTCGCGAGCGTTTCACAGTGGTTCGCCCCTTTGGGGCATCCACCCCACGCGCTTGCCGTTCCGACCGAGAACCAAGGCGGCTCCATTTCTTGATGAGTGCCTAACGACCTGGAGATAGCCTTGATGATTGGCGATATTTCGTTTGTTTCGCTTGTTTCGTTTATTTCGTTTGCGTATAGTGAGTCTGTAGCTTGGCAGTGCCAGCTTCACAAGACGCTTGCAAATCCAATGGTGCATAGAGATGGGAGCTGCCATCTGTCGTGATCTGACACACTAGCAACACACGTAAACCCGCAAACCCGCAAACCCGTAAACACATAAACCCGTAAACCCGTAAACCCGTAAACCCGCGAATCCTAAGAGTCGAGATCATGAATACGACGGTAGTAACCGGCCTTCCAAGCGAGGCCGAAGCAACGTTGGCCAAGGAAAGTGGTCGCCAGCTATCTCTGTACCTCAGCAGCAAGGAAGACGCCCAGTTGATTCGGGTCATCGACCAGGCAGGTGAGCATGAAGCAGTACAGATTCCTACTGCTGCCTATCGCCTGTTGATCGATATCCTAGCGCAGATGGCACAGGGTAATTCGGTGAGCCTGATTCCGGTCCATGCGGAGCTAACCACTCAAGAGGCGGCCGATATGCTGAATGTATCGCGTCCGTACCTAGTCAAGCTGCTGGATGCCGGGGATATTCCCTTCCATAAGGTGGGTACCCATAGGCGTGTACGCTACCAGGATCTGGTGCAGTACAAAAACCGGAACTATACGGATCGTTTGAAGGCATTGGAGGAACTGTCGGCCCAGGCGCAAGAACTGAACATGGGTTATTGAAATGTCGAGTTTTTCTGCGGTTTACGACGCCTGTGTGCTGTACCCGGCACCATTGCGTGATCTATTACTGCAACTTGCTCAAGTTAATCTGTTTCGGGCCAAGTGGTCTGATCAGATTCATGATGAATGGACAAGAAACCTGCTGGCGAGGCACCCCGACCTGCAGCCTGCTCAGTTACAGCGTACGCGCGCGCTCATGGATCAGGCCGTACTGGATAGTGTGGTCACTGGGCATGAGTATCTGATTGAAAGCTTGACCCTACCGGATGAAGAAGATCGCCATGTGCTGGCTGCAGCAATACGCAGTGGTAGTAGTGTCATCGTGACATTTAACCTTAAAGACTTTCCTGGCGATGCGTTGCTTAGTCATGATGTGGAAGCCCAGCACCCGGATGAGTTCATCATGCACCTTATCGATTTGAATCCGGCTTCGGTGCTGGAGGCGGTCAGGGCGTGTCGGGCCAGTCTGAAAAATCCGCCCAAATCACCGGATAAGTATCTTGAAACCTTGCTGCAGCAGGGCTTGCCGGAGACAGTAGCGTGGCTGTCTCGATATAAGTCCGCCATCTAGTCGATATAACCGGCCTTAGAGTTGAGGCTGGTTTGTTTTACCGCGTGTTGTGCTGCCTGGTTGGTCTGCCCTGAACGCAATCATTGTGACCCGTAAGATATGGTTGCTTTCTGAAGAAAACTGTCATCTGCGCTGACAGCAGAACTGGTCGGTCTGGCCGACTTGCTGCCTTAGCGCCAGCCGCTCTGACAAGAGGTCTGCCAAGACAGTGATCCGCCAAGATTTCCAGTAGACTTGTGCAACGCCTTCCACACAAAGCGACTAACTAATGACTTCACTGGCAGAATCCATGGTGCTGACGGTGGACAGAGATAGTGTCTGCGCAGGAGATGACTGTGCATCGCATGTCTGCGCATTTTCCGTGCCAAGCGCGGCGTCTTTGTCAGAGCTGATCTACCAGGCGAAAAAAGCGTGCGAGCTCCCAGGCATATCAGGTGGCAAGGCCACTTGGATTGTCGAAGCGGGAGGCTACGATGGAATGCCCATTGCCGTGGTGGCACAGCAATGGGATGAAGCGCGCACAGTGATTCCAAGCTCAACCACTGTTGCCCGCCTGTTTGCCGATCTGGAGAAGCAGCTGTTCTTCAAGTATTGGTGCCAGGCCAACCCGGAAACAGTGTTCGACGCCCTGGTGTCAAACAGCCCGCTACCAAGTCGGTATGCTTCATAGCACACTTGTTGCAGCAGCTAAAGAGAAGTCAGAGAAGCCGGGGCGATTTAACCACAGCCCAACGCTGCATGAAAGACACGTCCATCCCGCTGCGCAAAGGCAAGCCTGCAAACCACGCAATCAAGCACACATGGAGTAGTCTATTACCATAGAATAACTTGATGATGCCCCGCTTTCTGTCGTCCTCACTACGGTGAGAAAACGAGGAGATAAAGTGACCGACACGCTATCGGAAGTCGCCTTGCGGCATGGCCTCGCTGCTGGTGAATTCTGGCCAGCCTTCCAGCCCCAGTTGAATCTGGTGAGCGGACACGTTTCCGGCTTCGAGGTGCTGGCCCGCTGGGATTCGCCGCAGCATGGCCGTGTTTCTCCGGCCAGCTTCATTCCACTGGCCGAACGCAGCGGAATATTGCATGACTTGCTGCTGAAACTGATGGGTGAGGCATGCCGGGCGGCCGCCAGCTGGCCGGGCCAGTTCACACTGGCATTCAACCTGGCACCCAGCCAGTTCCTGTTGCCTACGCTGGTGAGCGGCCTGCTGGACATCGTGGGTGGTAGTGGCTTTCCCTTGTCGCGGGTCATTATTGAAATCACGGAAAGCGAGCTGTTCCACGATAACGCCTCCGTGCAGCAAGTCCTTAATGACCTCAAGCAACACGGGATGGCGCTGTCGCTGGATGATTTCGGCACCGGCTATTCCAGTCTCACCCGGCTGAATTCACTGCCGTTTGATGAACTGAAAATTGATGCCAGTTTCGTGGCGGCATTAAGCAGCGACATGCAATCGCTGCGGATCGTGACTGCCGTGCTGGGGCTAGGCCAAAGCCTGGGGCTGACCGTGGTGGCCGAAGGCGTGGAAAACACGGAACAGGCCGTGGTACTGCGCAAGCTTGGTTGTGATGTCGGGCAGGGCTTTTTGTGGTCCCCTGCCGTGCCGGCTGCGCAAGCCTTGCAACTGTTGCAGCAATGGGGTGGCGAAGCGCCCCATTCCACGCTGGATGTTTCACCGTTTCAGCGCCTGCACCAGTTGGAAGCGCTGTACCAGGATTCCCCGGTGGGCTTGTGCTTTATCGATTGCCAAATGCGCATAGTCAGTGCCAACCAGTTGCTGGCGCACTATCTGGGCGTGGAGCTGGACTACATTCTGCGCAAACCGGCCAGTCAGATATTCGGTCATGAAATGTCTCCTAACCTGATGGCGGTGCTGGTGCGGGTGATGGCGGGGGAAGCCTGTGAAACCGCCGAGTACTGCCATCAACCCAGCGGCACCACCTTCCTGATCGCCCATCAACGTATTGTCGATGCCCAGCAACTACCGCTGGGTGTGTCCTTGGTATTGGTGGACATTACCAGCCGTGTAGAAGCAGAAAAGCAGTTGCGGGAACGCGAAACCCACTTCCGGACGGTGCTGCAACTGGGGCCCAATGTCACCTGGCGTGCCGGGCCCGACGGGCTGGTGGACTATATGGGTGAATTCGTGGACTGCCCGCCAGATGCCAGTTATCAGGAACGTCACGCTTGCTGGCTGGCGCGCATGAATCCGGACGACCGGCTACGCGTACGCGAAACCTGGCTGAAGCACCTGCCGACCAAGCAACCGTTTCTTATCGAATTCCGCATTCTGTGGCCGGATGGCAGCTGGCGCTGGATGCGTAGCTCCGCCTTTCCTGCCCTGAACGCACAAGACGAGGTACAGGCCTGGTACGGCATCATTTCCGATGTCACCACCGAGCACGAGTTGGTGTTGCGGGTGGAGGCCCTGGAGCAGCAGCTGCGCAAACTTCAGTCCAGCACCTCTTGCTAGCGCGGCTGGTTATTGCTTTTTCCAAGTGAAAGACAAGCAAGGCTGTTGCCTGGCCCAGATGTAAGGTCCTTGTTGTCCGGTTGATGGCGATTGGCTGCCAGAAGCAAGTTGGGCCACAGGCATCGCATTGCAGCAACAGGCCATATGCAGACAAAAAAAGGGCCTGGGCAAATTGCCCAGGCCTGGCTTGATGCACGATTAAAGCCGCAGATTGCAACGGGACAGACTCACTCGCAAACCCGGCGCCACCGGGTATGCCCTTTCCTATATGCAAACACCGTGCCAGCTTTTTTCAGGATGAATCGTCGGTAAAACCCGAGAAAATATGCTGCGCTGCACCAACAACACCCTCTGCATGCACCGATTTCAGGATTTCCTGCACAACGCTGCAGCATGAGTACGCTATGATTAGCGCATGAACACGCCAGCCAATACCAGCAAACCAGCCTCGCAGCCCGAGCCCGAACTGCGCGCGCCGGAAAGCGAGAACACCCTCGCCACCCTGGCCATGCCGCTGGGTGAATCCGTACTGACCCTGACTGCAGGGTCAGCACCGGTCTATGGCATCCTGCACCGCAGCCGCGCCATGACAAGCCAATCAGATTTCTTCCGCCTGCAGTTTCGCGGTTTTGCCAGGATAGAAGGCAGTCAGTGGCAACATTATGCCAATGACGATGCCCGCTTTCATGTTGCCTATAACTGCGCCTGGGTGCGGGTGGATCATCCCAGCCGTTCAGTCACCTTCGGGCCCAAGAACGGTATCAACTGCACCGAGGGTTTTCATAACCTGGGTCTGGATACCTTTTTGTTTGCCCAGACCATCAGCTGGGTAAAGGGCATTTATCCGGACTACGCCATCAGCCCGGGCCTGATTGCCATTACCGGTAATGCCAGCGAAGAAGAAAAACTGCGCCGCAATGCCTTTTATGCCAGCCAGGGTTTCCAGTTTGACTGGCAGGATGCCGGGCAACGCACCGGCCTGTTCTTCAAGGACAAGATCAACCGCCTGCTAGGGGTGTGGGACAAAGACCATATCCAGGAGGTGGGCGGTGAAGCCATGTTGCAATCGCTGGCCATGCAGGATGAGTCCCGCGTGGCCCTGGAGGACAAGGTCAGCCGGCTGGAGGCGGCAAACAGCACGATGAAATCCGCCCTGCAAAAAGAGCGTAATACTTCACAAATCCTGATGGGGGTGCTGATCGTCGGGGTAATGCTGGCTTTGTGGGCAGTGATTTAAATAGTTCCCACCGGGAATCCCTGTCGTTTTTTAAAGATAAAACCTATAAAAGACAGGAGCATGCCTTATATCAAAATACGCTTACCGCAGGTGATGTAGCATGCGGCAAGGCTGAAAAAACACACCGTGGCGCAAACCGGATCACACAGCGCATGACAGCAAGGCATCAAGACAGGGGGACATTCACCTGTCGGTTCTTGCAGTACCTGCCAGATAGATAAAACAAGATTCTGGTTGCCTGCGGATACTGCGGGCGGGAGAGAGATGAAACAAGAGAAACGGGGCATTGCCCGGCTGTATGAGCACGGGCTTGGCGTGCTGAACCTGGAATGGATGATTCCACTATTCAGCCTGTTCCTGATTGCCATGATCTGGAGCGCGGTGTTGTGGCAGGTGAATAGCGACAAGGTACGCAGCCAGCTGGAAATGCAGCGGCAGACTGAAAACCTGGTCCGGGTGTTCGAGGAACACATTTCGCGCACCATCCGCGCGGTAGACCAGTCGGTACTCTTCCTGAAATACGAGTACGAGTCCGAAGGCAACAAGATGGACCTGCCGCACTACATCAAGCAGGGCATCATCCAGAGTCAGTTGTTTGTGCAGATCGCCATCATCGGCCCGGATGGCATGCTGGAAATGTCCAGTGTGCCCAACTTCAAGCGGGTTGACCTGAGCGACCGGGAACACTTCAAAGTGCATGTCGGACAGGACAATGGCCAGCTATTCATCAGCAAACCGGTCAAGGGGCGTGCCTCCAAGAAATGGTCCTTGCAATTCACCCGCCGCATCAACAAGCCTGACGGCAGCTTTGGCGGCGTGGTGGTGGTATCGGTCGATCCCTTTTACTTCACCAGCTTCTACAAAGACCTGAACCTGGGCAAAACCGGGGTGGTCACCCTGGTTGGCCAGGACGGCATTGTCCGGGCCCGCACCAGCGCGGGCGGTGCCGGTATCGGCATGGACATCCACAGCAGCGGGCTGTTCAAGCAATGGCCGGGCAAGGATCACGGCCAGTACCAGCAGTTGAGCAGCATTGACCAGGTTCAGCGCACAGTCAGCTTCCGTGCGGTGGAAGGCTACCCGCTTGCCGTGCTGATGGGCGTGGGTGAAAACGAAGCCATGGCGGACTTTTACGAGCACCGCAATGCCTACTTCCTGGTGGCCGGTGTAGTCAGCCTGCTGATTTGTGCTGCCGGCTTCGTGATGTACCGGATGGCGGTACGACTGAAAAACAGCAAGGCACAAGCCGAATCGGCCAACCGCATGAAGTCCGAATTCCTGGCGCACATGTCACACGAGTTGCGCACTCCGCTCAACGGTATTCTGGGCTGCTCGGAATTCCTGCAAGCCACGCTGAGCGACCCGGGGGATCTGGAAACCGCCAGCATGATCCACAAGAGTGGCCAGCACTTGCTGACGCTGGTGAACTCCATTCTGGACATGGCCCGCATCGAGGCCGGACGCATGCCGATGGAAATGGTGGAGGTGAATCTGGCCCACTTGTTGCGTGACACGGTGGAATTGTTCCGACCCAAGGCCGAAGGCAAGGGTTTGCAGCTGGAATTTGACTACCAGCAGGCCGCAGGCTGCCCCGATCGCTTTACACTGGATCAGACCAAGCTGACCCAGGTGGTGAACAATCTGATGCACAATGCAGTGAAGTTTACCGAGCAAGGCAGCATACACGTGACAGCGCAAGTCAGCGCTCAACAGTTGCAGCTGTCCATCCGCGATACTGGCTGCGGCATTCCACAAGACCAGCAACAACTGGTGTTCGAGCAATTCCGCCAGGCAGACGCCTTCCTCACCCGGGCACAGACCGGCTCCGGCCTGGGGCTGGCACTGGTGAAGGAACTGGTACGGCTGATGGAAGGCAAGGTCGGTTTTGAATCACAAGTCGGCGTGGGAACGGTGTTCCACGTCAGCATTCCGCTGGAAGGAAAACAAGCATGAGCAAGCTGGACACCATTCTTGTCGTTGATGATGACGAAATCAATCGCAAGGTGGCAGGCCTGTTTCTGCAACGCATGGGCTGGAAGACCGATCAGGCCGCCAGCGCATTCGAAGCACTGGAACATCTACAGCACAACGAATACCACTGTGTGCTGCTGGACATCAGCATGCCGGGCATGAGCGGCATCGAACTGTGCCGCCAGCTGCGCGGCGAGCCGCGCTGGCAGGACCTGCACCTGATTGCCTACACCGCGCACGCCATGAGCGACGAACAGCAAACCATTTTGCAAGCCGGCTTCAATGCAATTGTCACCAAGCCGCTGACCCGCGACAGCCTGGTGGCGGCGCTGGACAGCATCAAGTAATGCTCAGCATGATCAAATCAACCCTTGCCTGACAAACCCAGGTGGAGCACAGCTGGCCGTGCAAGAACAAAACAAACAGCCTGACACCACAACATGCGCTGAAACCAATCCGACATCCGCACCCGCTGCGGGTATCGACGGGCAGCACATTGTCTTGCAGCAACTGGAGCAGCTGGGCGACCTGATACTGGTTTGCCAGCCCGACGGACAGCTGCTGCATGCCAACCAAGCCTGGCTGGAAAGCCTGGGCTATTGCGCGACCGAACTGGGCACGCTCAATGTTTACGCCGTGCTCGCCGAGGATAGCCGTGCAGCTTTCCACCGCCAGTGCCAGCAGCTACAGGCCGGCCTGCCAGCGCAAGCCATCGCCCTGGTCATGCACGACCGCATGGGCCAGGCCCTGTCCATGCAGGCCTGCTTTTTTCCCTTGCCCGGACATGGTGTGCAAGTGGTGTTGCGCGATCTGACCGCACAAAAGAAACAGGCGCTGTGGCTGTCCACCCTGCTGGACAATATGGACGATGGCATCATCGCCATGGATACGGACGGGCTGCTGACCTATATGAACCAGCAGGCCGAACACATTTTGCACTGGAAGCTGGAAGAACTGCACGGCAAGAACGTGCACGAACACATTCATCACCACCGCCCTGACGGTGCGCCGCTGTCAGTGGAAGACTGCCCGATTTACGAGGCAGTGCGCCAAAAAAGCACCTATCACTCCAGCGATGAAGTGTTCTTCCGCAAGGATGGCAGCATGGTGGCAGTACGGGTGAGCAACACCCCCTTGCTGCTGGAAGGCCTGCTGGTAGGCAGTGTCACCACCTTTGCCGATATCAGCGCCTTGCGCCTGCGCGAACAGCAAATGCTGCAAGCCACACAGGCGGCAGAGGCGGCGGCGCGCGCCAAAAGCGAATTCCTGGCCACCATGAGCCATGAAATCCGCACGCCGCTTAACGGGGTGATCGGCATGATAGACCTGCTGATGGACACCCCGCTGGATGCAGAGCAATCCGACTTTGCCCGCACCATCAAAATGTCGGCCGACACCCTGCTGTCCATCATCAACGACATCCTGGACTTCTCCAAGATAGAGGCCGACGGGCTGGAAATCGAAACCATAGACTTTTCCCTGCGCCAGCTGCTGGAAGGCACGGTAGACATTCTCGCCAACAAGGCACACGGCAAGGGTCTGACCCTGGCCAGCTTTGCCACCCCGGAAGTCCCGGACAGCCTGCAAGGCGACCCGACCCGCTTGCGCCAGATTTTGCTGAACCTGCTGTCCAATGCCATCAAGTTCACCGAACAGGGCATGGTGCTGGTTTCCGCCACTGTCGAAGGCAGCCACGACGACAAGAAGCTGCGGCTATGCGTCAAGGACACCGGCATCGGCCTGACCGACCAGGCCAGAAGCCGCTTGTTCCTGCCCTTCTCCCAGGCCGACAGCTCCACCACGCGCAAATACGGAGGCACCGGACTGGGGCTGGCCATCTGCAAACGCTTGGCCGAGGCCATGGGCGGCAGCATCGGTGTGGACAGCACCCCGGGGGAAGGTTCGGAATTCTGGATCAGCATTCCGCTGCATGCCGTCAAGAGCGACAGCTGCCTGGCAGCCAGCCCGCCGCTTGACCAGCACCTGGTGCTGCTGGCTGGCGACAATGCCTGTCAGCAACCCTTGTGGCAGAACTATCTGGACATCTGGGCCATACCGCACCACTGCACCGACAGCCTGGCCGCCATGCTGGAAACCCTGCGCCGACTGGACACGGCCGGCAGCAAGCCCGATGTACTGCTACTGGTGGAGCCTTTGCCGGATGCCACGCTGGAGCAGGCAGTGCAAACCCTGACCGTGGAGGATATCCCGCTGGTGGTCTGCCTGCAGGCACAGGACAACCAGCGCAAGACCAACCTGGCCCAGCAAGGCATTGCCGTACTGCACAAGCCGATGAAGCAATCTGCCTTGCTGGATGCACTCACCATTCAATGGACACCAGGCACCATTCGCCTGCATACCCCGGAAGTTGGCAGCAGCCAGGCCACACCGGCCACCACCGGCAAGCACCACCACCATTTGCTGCTGGCCGAAGACAACCCGGTCAACCAGCGCGTGGCCGCCAGCATGCTGCACAAACTGGGCTATACCGTTGATGTGGTATGTGACGGAAATGAAGCACTGGCTGCCATAGCGCAGCGGCATTATGATGCCATCCTGATGGACTGCCAGATGCCAGGCATGGACGGCTACGCCGCCACGCGGGTACTGCGCCGTCAGGAAAGCGAGGCCGCACAAGGTGGGCATCTGCCGGTCATCGCCATGACGGCCAATGCCATGGAAGGTGATCGCGAACTTTGCCTCGCAGCCGGCATGGACGACTATCTGGCCAAGCCCATCGAATACGCCAGACTCAAAGCCCTGCTGGAACACTGGCTGCCACAGCAGCTTGCCAGTGCCACCGTGGTGAGTACTACACAGCGTGGTCAGGTGCAAGGCAGCCTGACCGTGCAGCGCCTGACCGAGTTTCTGGGCGACGACCCGGCAGGTATTGCCGAAATGCTGGACATTTTCCGCGATTCACTGCAGCGCTGGCGTGAACGCCTGCGGCTGGACATGCGTCATGGCGGACAGGGGGTGCGGCAGCTGGCGCACGAACTCAAGGGCAGCGCCGCCAATGTCGGTGCCGACGCCCTCGCCTCGCTGGCTGGTCAATTGCATGCCGCCGCGCAGGACGGCAAGCCGGAGGTCATCCGGCACATTGCCACGCAGATTGAAAGCGAAATGGAAGACCTGCTGGCTTTCATTGCCGCGTACGGAAAGGATGATTGATGTCCCATGTCATCGTAGTGGACGACAACGACACCAACCTGCTGCTGCTACGCCATATCCTGCAACGACTGGAAGGCGTCACGGTCGATACCTTTGCCGACCCGCAACTGGCACTGGCCTGGTGTGCCGAACAGGAACCGGACCTGGTCTTGCTGGATTACATGATGCCGGAGATGGACGGCCTGGAATTCATGCGCCGCTTCTTTGCCCTGCCGCAACGACAGGATGTGCCGGTGGTGATGGTTACCGCCGACACCGAACGCGATGTACGCCACCTGGCCTTGCAACAGGGCGCACGCGACTTCCTCACCAAGCCGGTAGACAAAGTGGAACTGACCGTGCGGGTGCGCAACCTGCTGGCGCTGCGCAAAAGCAGTCAGCAACTGGCCAACCGCGCCGCCTGGCTGCTGGAAGAAGTCAAACTGGCCACGGCGGAAATCCGTGCCCGCGAGAAAGAAGCCATTTTGCGCCTGTCGCGCGCGGCGGAATACCGCGACCCGGAAACCGGCGCCCACCTGCTGCGCATGTCGGCCTATACCCGGCTGGTTGCCCGCCAGCTTGGCCTGCCACAGTCGGAACAGGAAATGCTGCAGGAAGCCGCCCCCATGCACGATATTGGCAAGGTAGGCATTCCGGATGCCATCCTGCTCAAGCCCGGCAGACTGACCGGACCTGAAATGGCCATCATGCGCCAGCATCCGCTGTTCGGGCATGAAATTCTCAATGGTTCCGTTTCCCCCTTGTTACAATGCGCCGCCGTGGTGGCCTTGAACCATCATGAAAAATACGATGGCAGCGGCTATCCACACGGCCTGCGCGGGGAGGACATTCCCTTATGGGGCCGTATCGTGGCGGTGGCCGATGTATTTGACGCCCTCACCTCCTCACGCCCCTACAAACCTGCCTGGCCGCTGGAAAAAGCCAGGCACTACCTGGAAAGCAACAAGGGCAGTCACTTCGACCCGGCTTGTGTCGATGCACTGTTTGCCCTGTGGCCCGAAGTCATGAACATCCGCCAGCAATACGCCGACGAACAAGAGCAGTTCAGCATGCAGCCCACCCCTCCCGGAGCACCGCATGCTTGAAGCCAGCAAGTTCAACGAACTGAAAATCAGCGGTAATCTGCCCTCCCCCAAGGGCACGGTATTGAAAATCATGGAGCTGAGCGAGCACAACAATGTGCCGCTGCCCGAACTGATTGCCGTGCTGAATACCGACCCGGTCATGATAGGCCGGTTACTCAAACTGGCCAATTCCGCCTCTTTCGTGCGCAGCCGCCCCGCCGTGGCACTGACGCCGGATGTGCTGATGTCGATTGGCCTGAATGCGGTACGGCAGATCGCCCTCACCTTTGCCCTGGTGGCCGAACACCACCGTGGCGAGTGCCAGCAATTTGACTACAACCTGCACTGGTCGCGTGCGCTGGCCTGCGGTGCTGCCATGCAGCTGTTGGGTCAGCAATTACGCATTGCGCCACCGGGCGAGCTGTTTACCATCGGCATCCTGTCGTCCATTGGCCAACTGGCCATGGCCACCTTGCATCCGGTCGACTATGGCGCGCTGATTCAGGCGCAGGGCAACCCTTACGCACGGGGCATGGCACGCCAGGAAGAAAGCCGTTTCGGCTACCACCACCTGGACATTGCCGCTGCCTTGCTGCGCGACTGGGGCCTGCCGGCCATGTTCTGCGATGCCGTGCGCCAGCATGAAGACCTGCCGCCGGTGGACGTGGCGGAACACTCGCGCGCCGGCCGCCTGGCGCTATGCCTGCATCTGGCCAGCCGTCTGGCCGATGTGTGCTTGCTGGAAGGCCAGGCACGGGCGCATGGCTATGAAGAACTGAAAAAGCAGGCTTGCAGGCTGGAAGTCGACCCGACGCATTTCCCACGGCTGTGCGACGAGGTGGTGCAGGAATGGCGTGACTGGAGTGCCCAGCTGTCCATCAGCACACCTAAACAAGAGTCCTTTTCGCTACTAGAACGCCGCCAGCCTGCGCCAGCCGAACCGGCGGGTGCCGAAGAAGAACTGCCCCCGCTGCATATCCTGGTGGTGGAAGATGAAGCCAGCCAGCGCCTGATGCTGCAGCGGCTGTTGCAGATCCTGGGTCATCAGGTGGATGTTGCCGCCAATGGGAAGGAAGCGTTTGAGCTGGTCCTGCAAAAGCAGCCGCAGCTGGTGCTAACCGACCTGGCCATGCCGGAAATGGACGGCATGGAGCTGATCCGTCGCCTGCGCGCCCTGCCGGATGGACGGCAGCTGTACATCATCGTGCTCACCATTCTGGATGACGAAGACAATCTGGCTGCCGTATTCAGCAGCGGCGCTGACGACTTCATCAGCAAGCCGATTCCGCCGCGCATCCTGCAAGCCCGGCTCAAGGCCGGACAGCGCGTGATTCTGGAGCAGCAAAACCTGCGCCAGGAACAGGCCCGCCTGCGCCGTCATCTGGAAGAGCTGTCCATCGACAACCGGCTGGCACAGGAAGCCGCTCAGACCGACGGCCTGACCGGCCTGTACAACCGCCACTATGCCATGCGCTACCTGCCGCAAATCTGGGAAGAAGCGCGCCTGGCGCAACAGCCTTTGTCGGCGCTGATGCTGGATATCGACCACTTCAAGGTGGTGAACGATGAACACGGCCATGATGTGGGCGATAACATCCTGCAGCAGTTTGCCGGCATCCTGCGGCTGTTCTGCCGACGTACTGACATCATCTGCCGCTTTGGTGGGGAGGAGTTCCTCATCATCTTGCCTGATACCCGGCTGCCTACCGCCATCCAGGTGGCCGAGCGCATCCGCGCCACGCTGGCCAGCCGCAATCTGGTGACAGCCGGGCTGTCGCTGTCACTGACCGTGAGCATCGGCGTGGCAGAAAACCAGACACAGCACAAGTCGGTGGAAGCGCTGATCAAGAGTGCGGACCAGGCGCTGTACCGCGCCAAGCGCACCGGTCGCAACCGGGTGGAAGCGGCTCCCTGAACCCATGCGGCACAAGACAAGGGTCAGCTGCCGTCACGGCGCTGGCCCTTGTCCATTTATGGCGGGCAAAAGTGGCAGCTGATTACAGGTCGTCGGTATCCGCCCAGCCTTCACGATTGCCCCGCTGGAACACCTTGTCGGCCGGGTCGATTTCTCCGGCGCCCAGTACCGGCTGTTGCAGCAGTTGTTGGTAGATGGGAGTGAAGTCCACCGCCGTGGCATCAAACAGCTGCTGGAAGCTGTCGATGACAAAATAGGTTTTCTGGAAGGTGTCGATACGGTAGCGAGTGCGCATCAGCCGTTGCAGGTCAAAGCCGATACGGTTGGGGCTGGCGCTGTCCAGACAGTACATCGATTCTGTCTTGCTGGATACGATGCCGGCACCGTAAATGCGCATGCCCTGTGGGGTGTTGATCAGGCCGAATTCCACCGTGTACCAGTACAAGCGCGCCAGCACCGGCAGGAAACCCAGGTGCTTGGCCTTCATTCCACCCTGGCCGTAGGCTTGCAGGTAATCGGCAAATACCGGGTTCATCAGCAGCGGGACATGGCCGAACAGGTCATGAAAGACGTCCGGTTCTTGCAGGTAGTCCAGCTGCTGTGGTTCGCGCAGCCACCAGGTTACCGGGAAACGGCGGTTGGCCAGATGCTCGAAAAACACATCATCCGGAATCAGTCCCGGTACTGCCACGATGCGCCAGCCGGTGGCTGCCAGCAGCTTTTGATTGAGCACGGCAAAGTCCGGCACGCGGTCGGCATCCACTTCCAGTTGCTGCAAACCCTGCATGAATTCATCACAGGCCCGGCCCGGCAGCATTGCGCATTGCCGCTGGTATAGCGTGGCCCAGGTGGCGTGGTCGGCCGCGCTGTAGCGCTCCAGCGGCTGTGGCAGGGTGTAATCGCTCGCATCGTGGGTCAGGCCCAGGTTTTTGCGGGTGGTGATGTCGGGAACGACAAAATCGCTGCGCTCGTTCATGGCGGCACATCCGGTAGGTGGGGATGCCTTCAGTGTAGAAGCCAGCGCCTGCGGCAGGTCCGCAAGTTTTGCCAACAAGGCAATTTTTTTGCATACTTCCCGCATGAAATAATCACTTCATGCAGGAAGTTCGCAAAAATGGAACTAGACCGCTTTGATTGGCAAATTCTGCAAGCCTTGCAGCAGGATGCCCGCAGCACCCACCAGAAGCTGGCGCAAGAGATTCCGCTGTCGGCATCGCAGATAGGCCGCCGCCTGCAACGCATGGAAGAAAACGGGGTGGTACAGGGCTATCAGGTGAATATCCTGCCGGACCGGATCGGCCTGTCGGTGATGGCGTTTGCCCATGTCAGCCTGGAGCGGCACAACGAAAGTGCCTTGCGGGAATTTGCCCAAGCCATCCACGCGCTGCCGGAAGTGCTGGAATGCTATGCCACCGCGGGCGAGGCCGATTACCTGCTGCGCATTGTGGTGGAGGACCTGCCCTCGCTATCGCGCTTTGTGATGAACCGGCTGATGCAGCTGTCGCTGGTGCGCAGCGTGAAGTCCACCATCATCCTGGACGCCATCAAGCACACCAGCAAACTGCCATTGCCACACACACGCAGCTGACGCTTAGCGTCGCAGACGCTGCCAGGCCAGTAACAAGCCCAACGCCAACGTACCGGCCATCATGCCCACCAGCACATCCAGAATGGCGGGCAACAGCAGGCGGGACAGGGCACCGACACCTGGCAGATGCGACAGCGGGTGCACCAGGCTCTCAATGGCATGGTGCAACCAGGGCCAGCCATGGCTGATGATGCCGCCACCCACCATGAACATGGCCACGGTGCCAATGACCGCCAGTGCCTTCATCAGCCAGGGCATGCCCTGAATCAGCCCGCGTCCGATCAGGCTGTTGATGGTACCGCCCCGGCACAGCAGGAACAGGCCGATATCGTCCAGCTTCACCAGCAGGCCGACAAAGCCATACACCCCCACGGTCATGATCAGCGCCACCCCCACCAGCACCACCAGTTGCGAGGTAAAGGCGGCGGATGCCACCGTACCCAGCGTGATGGCGATGATTTCCGCCGACAGCACAAAGTCGGTACGGATAGCTCCCTTTACTTTTTCCGCTTCGAGCTGCAACAGGTCGATGGCCGGGTCGTCCTGCATGGCTTCCAGTTCTGTCTGATGCACAGCGTCCCCGGTCTTGTCATGTAGCAGCGGATGCGCCAACTTTTCCATGCCCTCCAGGCAGAGATACACCCCACCCAGCATCAGCAAGGGCATCACCGCCCATGGTGCAAAAGCGCTGAGCGCCAGTGCCAGCGGCACCAGAATGGCCTTGTTGCGCAAGGACCCGCGCGCCACCGCCCACACCACCGGCAATTCGCGCTCGGCGCGCACCCCGGCCACTTGTTCGGCATTCAGTGCCAGGTCATCCCCCAGCACCCCGGCGGTCTTGCGCGCGGCCACTTTGGTCATGGCCGCCACATCGTCCAGCACGGTGGCAATATCATCAATCAAGGTTAACAGACTGGCTCCCGCCATGAATTTTCCTTCACTTCCTGATGCGGCTGGCCCGGTGGACCGCCGCTGTTATTGGCAGTCGGCATCGAGGCCGACCGGTCCTGAGCGACAGGCCGTGTCATTGTAGCGGAAGCGAGAGTGCGGGGAATCACATGCCGGGAGCATCCTGCTGCACCGGGGTGGCGGGCATGGGGGAGATGGCGTGCAACAGGCCGAAGTCGACATGGTCCTCGCCCTGATCATCGGTGTACAGCAAGTCCTGGTACTGGTAGTTCCAGCGGATGTCATCGTGGCGGAACACATGGCGCGAGGCCATGCTCTGACGGGTGATTTCATCGCTGCCGCTGATGGACAGGATGAAACCGGCACGCAGCCCGGCCAGCGCATCGGCATCCAGCCCGAACAGCGGGCTGTGCGCGTCGATCACATGCATCAGTGTCCAGCTGAGCACGAACATGGGATGGTGCTGGCGCTGTAATTTGAGGTCGTGCAGGCGGCGCAGGCGGGTGCCCTCGCGGCTGACGGTATCAAACAGCACATGCAGCTGGGCACTGGCATCCACAATGACATTCTGCCGGGCATTGGCAGCACGCAGCATCAGTACCGGCACGCCATCCATCTGGCGGATCACCGGATTCCGGGCAAACACGATGCGCGAGCGTGGCAGGGAAAAACGGGCAAAGGTAACGCCGGTTACCAGCGCCAGGCTCATCATGCCGATGAAGATTTCCAGCATGCTGATGATGTGGGCGTACACCGTTTGCGGGTGCATGTCGCCGTAACCCACGGTGGCCAGGGTTTCCACGCTGAAGAAAAACGCGCCCCAGAAATCGCGCGGAAACTGGTTGGCAATGCTGGCCTCGCCCAACTGGTACAAGCTGGCAAACAGCATGTTGAGCACAAAAAACAGCGCGGCAATGGCCACGTAAAACTGCGGCCAGCTCATGGTCATGGCCACGTGGTAGATGTCGTGTCCCAGTTTCAGCGGCAAGCGATGCACATGAATGATGCGCCCACCTACTTCCAGTTGCCGGCCCTTGCCCCCTGCTCTGTCCATATTCCGCTCTCCCGCTGTGCAGCCGCCATTGTGTGCAGCCGTCTCTGGTGGCGTCAATGCAGGTGTCCGCGCGCTTTGGACGCTGCCAGGCAGGCTCTGGCATGATGGCAGGCATGCCTGCCACGACTAGTCTGATCATCCTGCTGCATGTCAGCCTGCAACTGCTGCTGATCATGCGCGTGCTGTTGCGCCCCTACCGCGACCCCGCCGCCCGGGTGGCCTGGACCGTGGTGGTGGCCACCATGCCGGTCATGGGCATGCTGGCCTATCTGCTGCTGGGCGAAGTGAGCATAGGTCGCCGCCGCATGGCCAGGCTGGCACGCATCCAGCAGCAGTTGCCCCCCTTGCCCGCCCTGCCCCACACCGCGCCGCCGACGGCACTGTCAGCCACGGCCGGCCAGCTGTTTCGCATTGGGCAGTCCATCAGCGGCTTTGCCCCCAGTGCGGGCAACCGGGCGGAACTGATGCCGGACAGCGACAGCACCATAGACCACCTGGTGGCCGACATTGATGCTGCCCGCCATCATGCCCACCTGTTGTTTTATATCTGGCTGCCGGATAACAACGGCAGCCGGGTGGCCCAGGCCCTCATGCGCGCCGCGCAGCGTGGCCTCAGCTGTCGGGTATTGGTGGATGATGTGGGGTCGCGCTTGCTGTTGCGCTCTCCCTTGTGGCAGCAGATGCAAGACGCCGGGGTGAAAGTGGCGGCTACCTTGCCGGTGGGCAACCCTTTGCTGCGCCCCTTCAGCGGGCGGATAGACCTGCGCAATCACCGCAAGATCGTGGTGATAGACCACTACACCGGCTACTGCGGCAGCCAGAACTGTGCCGACCCTGAATTCCGCATCAAGCCGCGCTTTGCCCCGTGGGTGGATGCGGTCATCCGGGTGGAGGGCACGGTGGTACAGCAAATGCAGCGGCTGTTTGTCACCGACTGGATGCTGGCCATAGGCGAAGACCTGCTGCCGCTACTCACGACTACCCCAGCGCCGCCGCCAGAGCACCCGGCCAGCGGACTGCTGGCCCAGGTGATAGGCACCGGCCCCACCGCACGCCATTCGGCCATGCCGGAACTGTTCGTGGCGCTGATGTACAGCGCACAGCACCGCCTGACCATCACCACCCCCTACTACGTACCGGACGAAGCCTTGCAATCCGCCCTGTGCGCGGCGGCCCAGCGCGGGGTGGCCACCACCTTGCAGCTACCGGCACGCAACGATTCGCTGGTGGTGAGCGCCGCCAGCCGCAGCTATTACGCCGAGCTGCTGGCTGCCGGGGTGGTGATTGCCGAATATCACGGCGGCTTGCTGCACAGCAAACTGCTGACGGTGGACGAAGACATCTGCCTGATCGGCTCGGCCAATCTGGACCGGCGCAGTTTCGAGCTGAATTACGAAAACAATCTGCTGTGCCACGACCGGCAACTCACCACCGCCCTGCACCAGCGGCAGCAGCAATACTTGCAGCATTGCAGCCTGGTGGAGCCTGACAGCGTGGCTGCCTGGCCGCTGTGGCGACGGCTGTGGAACAATGCCATCGCCATGCTGGGGCCATTGCTATAAAACAGGGCGCTCAGTCGGCAAACAGGCCGGGTACGGTGTTTTCCTGTTCAAAGCGCAACAAGTCCGCCTTCAGCGCCAGTCCACCGGCGTAACCAGTCAGGCTGCCATCCGCCCCCAGCACCCGATGGCAGGGCACGATCAGTGCAATCGGATTTGTCGCATTGGCCCGCCCCACTGCGCGTGCCGCGCCGGGCTTGCCCAAGGCCAGTGCCAGTTCGCCATAGCTCATGGTCTGGCCGTAGGGTATCTGGCACAGCGCCGCCCAGACTTCCTGCTGGAAATCCGTACCGTGCGCCGCCAGCGGGATAGTAAAACTGCGCCGCTCGCCGCGCTGGTATTCGTGCAGCTGACGCGCCACCTCGGCCACGGCGGCGTCGTCGCGACGGCTGCCGGACAACACCGCCCGCTGCATTTCCTGTTCCAGATGAAAATCCAGCCGCAGCAAACGGCCTTGCAAATCCAGCCACACCATGGCGGGACCGAAGCGGGTGTCCACCACGCCGTGGCAAGCGGCATTGGGTGGCACGCTGCTGGCTGTCATGCTGTCATGCTCAGACACCGGACTGGCTGCGGTGCGGTTTGTGCTGGCGTCGCCACCGTCCCACAAGCCACCCTGGGCAAACAATGGAGCGGTGCTGCGGGAAGCTGGCGCGGGAAGGCTGGACAAGTCAGGTGCGTCCTGACTGAACAAATCGGATATCACGGGTTTCATGCTTGCTCCGTCAGGCTGGCCCACAAATGCAGGGTGGCCAGGCTGCGACAAGGGGAAAAGACTTGCATCAGCTGCTCGGTCTGGCGGGCATCGGGCCGGGCTGGCAGTGCATGAAAGCGCTGCAAGGCGGTGGCAAGGCCGCTGTCGCCAATCGGCGCACAATCGGCCAGGCCGAGGCCACGCAGCATCACATAGCGTGCAGTCCACGGCCCCACGCCATGCAGGGCCAGCAGTCGGCGTTCTGCCTCGGCAGCGTCCAGGCCGGACAGCACAGCCAGCGGCAGGCTGCCATCCAGCACGGCGCGGGCGGCACCCAGCAGGTACGCTGCCTTGGAACGGGAAAAACGCTGCGCCGTCAGCTGCTCGGCAGACAGTGCAGCGACCTCCCCCGGACCGGGATGGGCCAGCAAGTCACTGCCGGTAATCGGTACGCCCGCCAGTTGAATCAGGCTGCGTCTAAGCGCGGTAGCAAAGGACAGATTGATTTGCTGGCCGATGATGGCCCAGCACAGCGCCTCGAATGGCTCGGCGGTCAGCGGCAGCCACAGCGCGGGTTTGCCCGCCAGCAAGCGGGCGGCATCCGGCTGCTGGCGGGCCAGTTGCATCCAGGCCTCACGCTGGCCGTTCAGCCCGGCCATACGTCGCACCGCCTGCTGCACCTGCGGCAACAAGACAGGCCAGGGGTGGCTGGCCGCACCGCACACCCGGGCCTGCAAGCGGCCCGGTTCAAAACACAGCGCTAATTCCACCGCAGCCCCCTGCAGCAGCACGCCTTTGCGCAAGTGCCGGTCTTGCCAGCGTTCGGCCGGGCCTGCCTGGTCGCGGCCATGATAGGCCAGCACGCTTTGCGGCTGGTAATCCTCCGGCAAGGCCATTTCAAAACCGTGTTCCATCACCTGCTGCATGCTTGCTCCGACCATGCGGCCAAAGGTGCCGCGCTGGCGGGATTATCGCGCAGATGCCGTGCGCTGGCATCTTGCATCTTGTGCGCGAATTGCGCGGCCCGGCATCAGTCCAGGCAGGCTCCGCCGCTGGCAATCACCCGTTGATACCAGAAAAAGCTGTCCTTGCGGATGCGCTGCAGGCTGCGGCAGTCCTGTTCATCCCGGTCCACGTACACAAACCCGTAGCGCTTCTGATAGCCGTTGAGCCAGCTGAGGATGTCGGTGAAGGACCAGGCGCAATAGCCCAGCAAGTTCACGCCGTCACTGATGGCCTGCTGGCAGGCGGCAAGATGGCTGCGCAGATAGTCGATGCGGTAGTCGTCATGCACGCGGCCTTCTGCTGTCAGCTGGTCGAACTCCCCCAGCCCGTTTTCGGTAATCAGCAAGGGCAAGGCATAACGTGAAGTCAGGCGGCGCAGGCCGATACGCAGGCCGGTGGGGTCGATGGCCCAGTCCCAGTTGCTGGTGGGCACATGCGGATTGGGCCGGGTCTTGTACAGGCCGGGCACGCCGCTGGCAGGGGTGCTGCCTTTCTGGCCGGTGGTATTGATGCGCTGCATGCCCACGCCATCGGCCGGATTATCGGTATAGCAATGGGTCTGGTAGTAATTGACGCCGATAAAATCCGGCTGGCCGCGCCGCAGCAGTGCGGTATCGCCCGGCAGGATGTCCGGCGCTTCGCCGCGTGCTTGCAGCCAGTGCAATGCGGCTGCCGGGTAACGGCCCAGGCAATAGGTATCCAGCCACCAGAGGTTGGTAAATTCCTCGGCATTGTCAAAGGCCAGCATGTCCGCGGGGCTGCTGCTGGCGGCATAGGCCGGAGAATAGGCAAAGCTGGGGCCGATCAGCCCCTGCGGCACCCATTGGCGGAAGGCGGCAATCGCACTGGCATTGGCCAGAAAGGCGTGATGGTTGGCGGTGTAAAAACGCTTGCGGTCCTGCACGGCGGGCGGGTGGGTGCCCAGCAGGTAGGCATTGCTCAGGTTGTAGTTTTGCTCGTTCAGCGACACCCAGTATTTCACCTTGCTGCCAAAACGCTGATACAGGGTGATGCAATACTGGGTGAAGTCGGCAATGATGCGCCGGTCTTCCCAGCCGCCGTATTCGTCCTGCAAGGCCTGCGGCAAGTCCCAGTGATACAGGGTGAGCACCGGCTCGATGCCATGCGCACGCAGGCTGTCGATCAGCCTGTCGTAAAACGCCAGCCCGGCTTCGTTCGGCTGCCCGCGTCCATCCGGAAAAATGCGCGGCCAACTGACGGAAAAGCGATAGGCGGTGAGGCCCATTTCCGCCATCAGGGCGATGTCTTCCGGGTAACGATGATAATGATCCACCGCCACATCACCATTGCTGCCCTTGAACGTATGCCCCGGCTGGTGGCTGAAACTGTCCCATACCGAAGGGCCCTTGCCGTCGGCATTCCAGCCACCTTCTACCTGATAGGCAGCCGAAGCCGCCCCCCACAGAAAGTCCTCGGGAAACGGCAATAACTGTTGATGGTGCATGACATGGGCCTCCGGCAAAAAATTCATGCAGCAGCATGCACCCGGGCTATGATTCCATCCAGTGATGATTTTTCAACTTTTCCAGTCCTGCGAGGAATGATGGAAGTACGCGACGTGAAGGCATTTGTGGTGCTGGGCGAACTGCTGCATTTTGGCCAGGCGGCCAGCCGCCTGCATATCACCCAGTCCGCGCTGAGCAAACAGATACGACGGCTGGAAGATGAGGTTGGTGCGGCGCTGTTTGAACGCAGTGCCGGTGGCACCGTGCTGAGCAGCCTGGGTCAGGCCCTACATGCCGATGCCTGTCAGTGGCTGGAGGATGGACAAATCTGGCTGCGCAAGGCCAAGGCGGTACAGGCTGGCACGGCGGGGAGCTTGCGCATCGGCTTTGGCTCGTCCACTCATGCCTTGCTGCCCGCCCTGCTGTCGCACTTCCGGCAACAGCGGCCACAGGTGCAGATCGTGCTGAACGACCTGTCCAGCCACCATCAGTGGCAGGCCATGCGTGAGGGACGGCTGGACCTGGGCTTTTGCCGCCTGCCCGCGCCGGTCGGCTGGCCTTGTCTTACCGTGTTGCAAGACCGCTTCATGGCCGTGCTGCCAGCGGAACTGCCACCCGACGGCACCCTGCAAGACTTGGCAGCCCTGCCGCTGGCCTTGGTGGGACGGGACAAGGCACCGGCCTATCACGACCACGTGCAGCACTATCTGGCCAGCGCGCAACTGCACAGCGCAGGCCAGCAAAACGTCAGCGACTTCCCGGCCGCCATTGCCCTTGCCGCGGCAGGCATTGCCTGGAGCATCATCCCGGCGTCCACCAGCCTGGGGCAACAGCGTGTCCGCACCGTGCAGCTAGAGGGCGAGGCGGCCTGCTGGGAAATCGGGCTGATTCGCCCACCGGGCAAGCCATCCGCCCTGGTGGCAGGCTTCTGGGAACTGGCTGCGCAGCACCTGGCCACACACCGTCAAGCGTAAGCTGTGCCAGCCCTGCTCAGGCCGGAACCGTGACCGCGTTATTCTGGGCAAACACTACCTGACGCTTACCCAGGCGCTTGGCTTCATACATGGCCTGGTCCGCCGCGCGCAGTACTTCACTGACGGCCAGGCCGGACGAAAACGCCGCCACCCCGGCACTAAAACTGAAGCTGACCCCACCGGGCCTGGCCTCGGCGGCGGCGGTTTGCAATTGCTCCAGCAGTTGCCCGACTTCCGTAAGCGACGCCCGGCACAGCAGCAAACCGAACTCCTCGCCACCGATACGCCCCGGACAGGCTGGCTTGCTCAGCCGCTCCAGCAAGTCGGCAAAACACACCAGCACCTGGTCCCCCGCCGCGTGGCCGTGGCTGTCGTTGATCTGCTTGAAATCATCCAGATCAATCAGCACCCAGTACCAGTGCAGCCCCTTGCTGTCCGGCAAGCGCGCATCCAGGTGGGCAAACAGCGAGCGCCGGTTGGCAATGCGAGTGAGCGGGTCGATTTCGGCCAGCCGCCGGAATTCATCCTGCATGAAAAACATCGAGTACATCATGGCCAACATGGTGCGGTTCAGGGTGATGGCCACCACGAATACGCCGAACACCAGCAAGGCGAACAGCGCCGGAGCCACCCCCTGCAGCAGGTGTTGGCCGCTGATATAGCTGGCAGCAGTACCGGTAAGGCAAACAATGCCCAGACAGTCATACTTCGATGGTGTGACAAAGGCGTTGTAAAACCAGAGGGAAATGAGGATGGGGAGGATGAAAGGGTCGCCCCGCCCGGCCATGTCCTGCACTTCCAGCGCAAAAATCAGGATCAGCACCACCGAATACAGGCAGGTTCCCACCCGCCATAACAGGATGCTGGGCGAAAGGGCCTTGGCCAGACTGATCAACATGATGCAGGCTAGCAAGATGGCTTCGACATGCGAGATACCCGATGCCAGATAAGGGTTCATCAGGAAGCTGGCAATGATGAACACAATGCAGGCGCCTTCCAGAAACATGACCGGCTTGAACAACCTGCCGCGCATGTAATGGTAAAAATCTGCCTGGGTGGCTTTGTAATTGCTGTTCATGGTAATGGCTTTGCAAGACAAGGGGCAGACCACCGCAAGGCAGGCTGCAAAACAGGTCGGGGACGGCACAGTGGCCGCCAGCAAACAGCAGGCATCCTGCGGCCAGTGCATCAGTACGGAATGGAACAGCAGGCAAACAACAGGCAGGCCATGGTGAATGGTCGCGGTGACCATGTGGAGATACCGCAGCCCGGCTGGTACGGCAAGCGACAGACCATCCCCGACATCTTGAATTTGAAAGAACAGCTGTATTAATTTATTCGATCAAATACTAGCAGCATTGACGCAAATCACTTAGCCGCCAGCCCCCGAAGGCGCTGACTCTTGATCATTTCCTCCGGCGGATGCCGTGTACCCCACCAGACATGCCAGCCAGACAGCACAGTGAACACCGGCAAGCAGACCATGACAAGCTTGCGCGGCGACGGATGATTTTTCCGGTATAGCAGCACTGCCCACTCCAGAACAGGACAGCCATGAAAAAAGGCCCCGCAGGGCCTTTGCTGTTCAATGATTTGCCACTCAGGCGCGTGGGCGTACCAGCTGCCAGGCGCGGCCCAGATAAGCAACGGCGCCAAAGCCGCTCCACACATGCACCAGACGGGTAAAGGGGAAGATGACAAACACGCTCATCCCCATGAACAGGTGCAGCTTGAAGATGGGCGAGGCGGTCACGATGAACTGCGCGGCATCGCCACGGAAAGTCACCACATGCTGCGCCCAGGTCATCAGCAGCACCATTTCGTGGCCATCCAGATGCTGGGCGGACACGGCAATGGTGGACAGGCCCAGCAGCAGGGTGGCCAGCAGCCACAGCAGTACCAGTTTGTCGCGCCAGGTGGTGTTGGCTGCCAGACGTTCGCTGCTCAGGCGGCGATGCAGCAGGATCAACAAACCGACCAGGCCCAGCGAACCCATGATGCCACCGGCCGTCATGGCAAATACCTGTTTGAAGCTATGGGTGACACCCAGCGCTTCCCACACGCTCAGCGGGGTGAGCAAGCCCACCAGATGGCCAAAGAACAGGCCCAGCACGCCAATGTGGAACAGGATGTTGCCCAGGCGCAGATTACCGCGATACACCAGTTGGGAGGATTCGCTCTTCCAGCTGTACTGTTCGCGCTCAAAGCGAATCAGGCTGCCCAGCAAAAAGATGCTGAGCGCGATATAGGGATAAATCCCGAAAACAAATTGATGCAGATAGTCCATATCTCTCTCCTTGCTGTTCCGGCCAGCCCGTGACCGAGCGGGCCGGGAACGGGCAGATTCAGGCGCCGGGTCGCGACGGGTAGAAGTTGACCGGAGCAATGGCCGGCATGGCGGGCTTGAGCAGGGGCTCGCTGCCATCCACACCGGGGCCAAAGGTTTCCAGCAGTTCGTCCATGTCGCGGATCGGTGGCACGCTCAAGGGCTCGGGCGGCACTGGGGACAGCCACACCAGCAGGTCCAGCACCCCGGCATAGGGCGAGGACGAATCGCGCAGCTTGCCGGCGATATGGCCCAGCACATGCACCGCGTCGCCCAGCAGGCGGCTGCCCTCTTCTGCCTCGCACTGCGACAGGAACTCGAGGAACAGCGGTACGTAGTCCGGCAACTCGGCACAAACCGGCTCGAAACCGTGGGCCTTGTACTCTTCCATCAGGTCCACCATGGCCTGACCGCGGGCGCGGTCTTCGCCATGCACATGCTCGAACAGATGCAGCGAGTGCGCCGGGCTGCGGTCGAAGGTTTGCACATAGCCTTCCTGCAGCGCAATCAGATCGCTACCCTCCAACTGGGCCAGCAGCGGTTCCAGCATGCTGGCTGCCGTCGGCGTAGCCTGCAGTGCGCTACGGATGTCATCCAGCGCCGCCAGCAACTCGGGCTCCGGATAGCACAGCAGGGCCGAGGCAATCTTGAACAGTGACTGGTTCATGGCTTAGCTCCCGGCGTTGGCCTTGCGGTCGCGCCGCATGTCGTGGAACACGATGGGCGTGGCCTTCTTCTTGCCGAACAGACTGCCTTCGGATGTGCCGCCAGAGCAGCCATTGCCGAAGGTGAAGCCGCAGCTGGCCTTGTCGTCGAAGGTGTTTTCCACCATTTCCTTGTGGCTGGACGGAATTACGAAGCGGTCTTCGTAATTGGCAATCGCCATCACCTGGTACATTTCTTCCACCTGGGCCGGTTTCAGATGCGTGCCGCGCAGGGTGGCCGGGTCGCTGACCTTTTCCACGCTCTTTTTGCGCATGTAACGACGCATGGCCACCATGGTTTCCAGCGCGCTCACCACCGGCTCTTCCTTGCCTGCAGTCAGCAGGTTGGCCAGATAGCGGATGGGGATGCGCAGGTCCTTCACGTCCGGGATGATGCCGTTTTCACCGATCAGGCCGTTTTCCAGCGCACTCTGGATGGGCGACAGCGGCGGGATGTACCACACCATGGGCAGGGTGCGGTATTCCGGATGCAGCGGGAAGGCGACTTTCCACTCCATGGCCATCTTGTACACCGGCGAATTCTGCGCGGCAGTAATCCAGGCTTCCGGAATGCCCTGCTTGCGCGCTTCGGCCTGGATTTCCGGCGAATTCGGGTCCAGGAACACGCCCAGCTGGGCTTCGTACAGGCTCTTCGGGTCTTCCACGCTGGCGGCGGCTTCGATGCGGTCGGCATCGTACAGCAGCACGCCCAGGTAGCGGATGCGGCCGACACAGGTTTCCGAGCACACGGTCGGCTGACCGGCCTCGATACGCGGGTAGCAGAAGATGCACTTCTCGGCCTTGCCGCTGGTCCAGTTGTAGTAAATCTTCTTGTACGGGCAGCCGGACACGCACATGCGCCAGCCACGGCACTTGTCCTGGTCGATCAGCACGATGCCGTCGTCTTCGCGCTTGTAGATGGAGCCGGACGGGCAAGAGGCGACACAGGCCGGGTTCAGGCAGTGTTCGCACAGGCGCGGCAGATACATCAGGAAGGTGTTCTCGAAAGCCGAGTACATTTCCTTCTGGATGCCTTCAAACAAGGCATCCTTGCTGCGCTTGGAGAACTCGCCGCCCAGGTCGTCTTCCCAGTTGGGGCCCCATTCGATCTTGTCCATCTTCTTGCCGGTCAGCACCGACACCGGGCGGGCCGTCGGCGGCGTCTGCATTTCCGGCGCGTTCTGCAGGTGCTCGTAGTCGAAGGTGAAGGGCTCGTAGTAGTCGTCAATCGACGGCAGATTGGGGTTGGCAAAGATATTGGCCAGAATGCGCATCTTGCCGCCCTGCTTGGGCACCAGCTTGCCATTGGGCTTGCGCTCCCAGCCGCCCTGCCATTTTTCCTGGTTTTCCCAGTCCTTGGGGTAGCCGACGCCGGGTTTGCTTTCCACGTTGTTGAACCAGGCGTATTCCACACCGTCGCGGCTGGTCCAGACGTTTTTGCAGGTGACTGAACAGGTATGGCAGCCAATGCACTTGTCCAGGTTCAGCACCATGCCGATTTGTGCACGGATTTTCATTTGGTGTCTCCTGCGGGCTGTGCCACTTGGTCCAGCCAGTCAACTTTTTTCATCTTGCGCACGATGACGAATTCGTCACGGTTGGCACCCACCGTCCCGTAGTAGTTGAAGCCCCAGGACAACTGGGCGTAACCGCCAATCATGTGCGTGGGCTTGGTCACGGCACGGGTGACCGAGTTGTGGATGCCGCCGCGCTTGCCGCTGGTTTCCGCCCCCGGCACGTTCACGATCTTCTCCTGGGCGTGGTACATCAGCGTCATGCCTTCCGGTACGCGCTGCGATACCACCGCACGGGCGGTCAGCGTGCCGTTGACGTTGAACACTTCGATCCAGTCGTTGTCGACGATGCCAGCCTTCTTGGCGTCCACTTCCGACACCCATACGTGCGGACCGCCACGCGACAGCGTCAGCATGCGCAGGTTGTCCGAATAGGTACTGTGAATGCCCCATTTCTGGTGCGGGGTGATGAAGTTGAGCACCAGCTCGTGATTGCCGTTGGACTTCTTGCCCAGGATGGCCTGGGTGGTTTTCAGGTCCACGTGCGGCTTGAACACGCACAGGCCTTCGCCAAAGGCGCGCATCCACTGGTGATCCTGATAGAACTGCTGGCGGCCGGTGATGGTGCGCCATGGAATCAGCTCGTGCACATTGGTGTAACCGGCGTTGTAGCTGACTTCTTCGCTTTCCAGGCCAGACCAGGTCGGCGAGGAAATGATCTTGCGCGGCTGCGCCTGCACATCGCGGAAGCGGATGCTGTCATGCTCGCGCGGCAGTGCCAGATGGGTGTGGTCGATACCGGTTACCTTGGACAAGGCCTCCCAGGCTTTCACTGCCACGTGGCCGTTGGTTTCCGGTGCCAGGGTCAGAATCATCTCGGCCGCGTCGATGGCGGTATTGAGCTTGGGCTGGCCCTTGCCTGCGCCCTCGGCCACGGTATGGTTCAGGCCGCGCAGGATGTCCACTTCGTGGCCGGTTTTCCAGCTGATGCCCTTGCCGCCATTGCCCACTTTTTCCAGCAAGGGGCCGATGGAGGTGAACTTGTCGTAGATGGCGCCGTAGTCGCGCTCCACCACGGTCATCGCCGGCATGGTCTTGCCCGGCACCGGTTCGCACTCGCCCTTCTTCCAGTCACGCGGGTCAAACGGCTGGCCCAGTTCCTGCGGGGTGTCGTGCATCAGCGGGGTGAGCACCAGGTCCTGCTGCACGCCCAGGTAGTCCTTGCCGATTTCGGAAATCTTCTTGGCAAAGCCCTTGTAGATTTCCCAGTCGGACTTGGCTTGCCACAGCGGCTGCACGGCTTCGGACAGCGGGTGGATGAAGGGGTGCATGTCGGACGTGTTCAGGTCGTCCTTCTCGTACCAGGTGGCGGTCGGCAGCACGATGTCGCCGTACAGGCAGGTGGTGGACATGCGGAAGTCCAGCACCACCAGCAGGTCCAGCTTGCCTTCCACTGCCGGACGCACGGTGATTTCCGTCGGCTTGATGCAATCTTCCTCGTTACCCATCACTGCGTTCTGGGTGCCTAGCAGGTATTTCAGGAAGTACTCATGGCCCTTGCCGGAGCTGCCCAGGATATTGGAACGCCACACAAACATATTGCGCGGGAAGTTCTTCGGGTTGTCCGGGTCGTTGCAGGACATGTCCAGCGTGCCGTTTTTCAGGCTGTCCACGGCAAACGGAATGGCGTCCTTGCCAGCCGCCTTGGCCGCGCGGGTGATGTCCAGCGGGTTGGTGGTCAGCTGCGGGGTGGACGGCAGCCAGCCCATGCGCTCGGCCTTGGCGTTGTAGTCGATCAGGCTCATATTGGCCATCTTGCCGTCGGCAGTCGGGCACAGGATTTCGTTAATGCCCAGCTTTTCATGCCGCCACTGGCTGGTATGGGCGTAGAAGAAGCTGGTGCCGTTCATCTGGCGCAACGGGCGTACCCAGTCACCGGCAAAGGCCAGCGGTGCCCAGCCGGTTTGCGGACGCAGCTTTTCCTGGCCCACATAGTGGCACCAGCCGCCGCCGCTCTGGCCGATACAGCCGCACAGCATCAGCATGTTGATGATGCCGCGGTAGCTCATGTCCATGTGATACCAGTGGTTGAGCGCAGCACCGACAATCACCATGGATTTGCCATGGGTCTGGTCGGCATTCTGGGCGAATTCGCGCGCCACCTGGATCACCATTTCCGGCTTCACGCCGGTATGCTTTTGCTGCCAGGCCGGGGTGTACGGTACGTCGGCCATGTAGTCATTGGTGACGTTGCCGCCGCCCAGGCCACGGTCAATACCGTAGTTGGCTGCCATCAGGTCAAATACCGTGGCCACCAGCGCGGTGCTGCCATCAGCCAGCACCACTTTGCGCGCCGGTACATTGCGGGTGAGCAGCTCTTCGTGTTCGGCCCCAAAGTAAGGGAAGCCGACGCCAACCACTTCGTCACGGTTTTCAATCAGCGACAGGCGGGCCGATACCTCGCGCCCCGTGCTGCCGTCATGCTGTTGCAGGTTCCACTTGCCGCTCTGGCCCCAGCGGAAGCCGATGGAGCCGGTGGGTGCCACAATGTCGCCACTGGTTTCGTCAAAGACCAGGGTCTTCCATTCCGGGTTGTTGTCTTCGTTCAGGTTATTGGCCAGATGGCTGGCGCGCAGGAAGTAATCCGGCACATAGCGTTCGCCATCCTGACGCAACGTCACCAGCATCGGCATGTCGGTGTAGCGGCGGATGTAGTCGGTGAAGTAGGCCGACGGCTTGTCCAGGTGGAATTCCTTGAAGATGACATGGCCCATGGCCATGGCCAGCGCGGCATCGGTGCCCTGCTTCGGGGCCAGCCAGATATCACCGAACTTGGCCATTTCGCCAAAGTCGCTGGAAACGGCCACGGTCTTGGTGCCCTTGTAGCGCACTTCGGTATAGAAGTGGGCGTCCGGGGTACGGGTCATCGGGATGTTGGAACCCCACACCATCAGGTAGGTGGAGTTGTACCAGTCGGCCGATTCGGCCACGTCGGTCTGCTCGCCCCAGATTTGCGGGCTGGCCGGCGGCAAGTCGCAATACCAGTCGTAGAAGGACAGCGGCACGCCGCCGATCAGGCTGAGGTAACGGCTGCCCGCGGCGTAGGACACCATGGACATGGCCGGAATCGGCGAGAAGCCCACCACGCGGTCCGGGCCGTAATTCTTGATGGTATAGGCATTGGAAGCCGCGATGATTTCGTTGGCCTCATCCCAGTTGGCGCGCACAAAACCGCCCTGGCCACGCTTGCTCTTGTACTGCTTGGCCAGTTCCGGGTTCTGGCTGATGTGTTCCCAGGCTTGTACCGGGTCCATGCTCTTGCGCGCCTCGCGCCACAGCTTGGCCAGGCGACCACGGATCATCGGATATTTCACGCGTTGGGCCGAATACACATACCAGCTGTACGACGCACCACGCGGGCAGCCGCGCGGTTCGTGGTTGGGCAGGTCCGGCCGGGTGCGCGGATAGTCGGTCTGCTGGGTTTCCCAGGTAATCAGCCCGTTTTTGACGTACACCTTCCAGCTACAGGAGCCGGTGCAGTTCACCCCGTGGGTGGAACGCACGATCTTGTCGTGCTGCCAGCGTTGGCGATAGGCGTTTTCCCACTGGCGGTCTTCACTGACCACCGCCCCATGGCCGTCGGCAAAGGTGGATTTCACCTTGCCAAGGAAATTCAGTCTGTCCAGAAAGTGGCTCATCTTGCCTCCGAGTTTTTACCGCCAGATGCGGTGCCGCGGCCTCGCCGCGCAGCCTTTGCTTACGGTGGACAGATTAAGTCCGGGCAACAACGACGCCCATTCACCGCTGGTGGCAGCAGAGCAAAGCAGAGTGAGGAGGCTGGCTAAGCCATTGGGAGTAGGCAGAACTAGGCAGGCAGATCAGCTTGTTGAGCAAGCGCAGAGGCGAACAGAGGGCGACCACTGCGCCCTCTGGCATGAGATAAACAGCGTGCTTAGTGACTGGTGTGCTGGAAACGGTCGACCAGCTCCACCATTTTGCTGGCAGTACGATTAAGCTGGCCGGACAACGTGGCCGCTTCACTCACGATATGGGCATTGTTTTCTGCCAGTGCAGCAATCTTGCTGACATTGGTGGCTACATCATTACTGGCCGCTGTCTGCTCCTGCATGGCCAGCGTGGTGTTGCGGCTCTTGTCGGCGGTATCGCTGGCCTTGGCATGAATCATGGCCAGATCGGCCACGGTCAGGTCCACCTCGGCCATGCCGCCTTGCATGCGCTGGCGCGCAAGGGCCATTTGTTCGGCCACGCTGCGGGTTTCACGGCGGATTTCTTCAATCAAGGCGGCGATGTCCAGCGTTTCCTTGCTGGTGCGCTCGGCCAGCTTGCGCACCTCATCCGCCACCACGGCAAAACCACGCCCCATCTCACCGGCTCGCGCCGCCTCGATCGCAGCGTTCAGTGCCAGCAGATTGGTCTGGTCGGCAATTTCGCGGATCGCCGTGACAATACTGTGAATACCTTCCGACTTGTCGCGCAGCATGTTCACGCTTTCACCGGTATGCGTCAGGCCCTCAGCGGTTGCACCCAGGGTATGCGCGGTGGCCACCATACGCTGCCGGCCATCATCGACACAGCCCTGCATATCCTGAGCCACCTGCATGGCCTGCTGGGCATTGTCAGTCACGGCAGCAATGCCTGCCGACATTTGCTCAATGGCTGCGGCAATATCCACCGAAGAACGACTTTGCACCTCTGCGGTAGAGGCCGCCCGAGCCGATACACCACTCAAGGAACTGGCTGCCGCCATCATCTGGTGCGCTTCGCTCTTGACCTGACGCAGAGTGTCGACAAAGGCATCCACCAGATGGTCAAACGCATGGCTCATCCGGGCGACTTCATCACTGCCGGAAAACCCTGCCCGGCGGGACAAATCGAAATCGCGGCTCATGCCGCTCATCAACGACTCCAGCTTTGCAACTGGTCGCGCCACACTATGGTAGATGGCCAAACCCAATGCAGATAACAGCAGGATGGTGACCACTGAGCCTAGCACGGTAAACCACAGCTGAAACCTTGCCTGAGATAACAGGCGTTGCACATCCTCGTTCAGTTGCAGCAGCAAGCCGTCCTGTTGCTTTTTCAGATTGCCAATGTATGCACTGGCCATCTTGAACCACTGTGCCGGTGCCATGCCCTGCGGCTGACCTAAGGGCGTTGTCATGATTTGCTGGCGCATGCTTTTGACGGCTGCGGCCTCGGCAGACTGGTCTGTCTGCAAGGAGGCATCGCGAATGCCTGGCGATGCCACCAACTGCAACTGGCTGGCACAGGCTTGTTGCCGCGCCTGCATCCCCCCCGCCTGCAGCAAGGTGGCCTGGTCAAAGCTGCCACGCGCCAGCACGCCATTGATGAAACCACGCTCGCGCCCGGCAAACTCTTTCTGGCATTGCAAATTGACCAGGGCCACCGCATCCCGTGCCAATCCTGCATCACTGGTGCTGCCTGCCAGGCCCGCAATCAGGCGGATCAACTGATCGATATTGTCCGAATAGGCAGTAAACATCTCGGCGGCCGGCTGAGTACGGTTGTCGATAGCAGAACGTCCCTGCAACAAGGTGCGCACATGGGTATCGGCTGCGGCAGCCTGAGTGGCATCCGGCAACTGAGCCAGGCTGTCGTGAAATTCGGCCAGCGCGCTATCGGTTTGCTGTCGTGCCGTTTGCAGCTCTGGCGGCAGGCTGCTACCTGCCTTGCTCAAATAGCCATTGCTCAAGCCGCGTTCGGCCTGTAACTGGTGAATCAGGCCGCTGGCTTTTCCTGCAAGCTGCAATAACTGGCTTGATGTTTGCAGCTGTGCAAGGCTGTGCCATTTTTCCATCGACAGCACACCGGCAAGCCCGGTGACGACCAGGATGAAGGAAAAAATCAGCACGCTTAACCTGCTGGCGATGGAGAATCTGGACAACATGATGGCCTCACAATCATTGCGGTGTGTGTTGCAATGCTTTGCAGCATAGGCAATGATTCATCAGCAATAAATATGCCAATAAAATTTTAAAGGAGGCACATCTGTGCCTCCTTCTCTTTTCCGCCATGACCATGACGTCATGTGCTGCAAGTGATCAGCAAGGCATTTCCGCGTTTTTACGCGCGTAGAACCACCAGTTGATCAGCACGCAGCTGGCGTAGAACAGGATGAAAGCGTACAGCGCTGCCTCCACGCCACCGGTCATGGAAATGGACGTGCCATAGCTCTTGGGAATGAAGAAACCACCATAAGCCCCGATGGCACCGGAGAAGCCCAGCACCGCTGCGGCCTCACGGGTGGCATCGGCCTGAGCCTGTTTCTGCGCCGCCTCGCCCTTGCCGGCCAGACGCTGATGCAGGGTGAGGAAAATCACCGGCACCTGCATGAAGGTGGAGCCATTACCCACGCCGGTCAGCGCAAACAGGCACAGGAACATGGCAAAGAAACCCTGGAAACTGCCGCCCTGACCGGCATGCGGCAAAAAGCCCAGCACACCGCCCACCGCCAGCATCATCAGCAGGAATACCGCCTGGGTCACCTTGGCACCGCCAATCTTGTCCGCCAGCCAGCCGCCTACCGGACGCGCCAGCGCGCCCACCAGCGGGCCGTAAAACACATACTTGGTGGGGTCTACATCCGGAAACTGGCCTTTCATCAGCAGCGGGAAGCCGGCAGAGAAACCGATGAAAGAGCCGAACGTGCCAATGTACAGCCAGCACATCAGCCAATTGTGCTTGCGCTTGAAAATGATCACCTGATCGGCAAACGAAGCGCGGGCCGAAGCGATGTCATTCATGCCAAACCAGGCGGCAATGGTAGACAGCACAATAAAGGGCACCCAGACAAAACCGGCGTTTTGCAGCCACATTTTCTTGTGTACCGCCGCCTTCACCCAGGCTTGCGGCTCGCCGCCAAAGGCACCGAACACGCCCATGGTAATCACCAGCGGCACCACAAACTGCACCAGCGACACGCCCAGATTCCCCAGACCGGCATTCAGCCCCAGCGCCGTGCCCTTTTCCGCCTTGGGAAAAAAGAAGCTGATATTGGACATGGACGAGCTGAAATTGCCGCCACCAAAACCGCACAGCAGCGCCAGCACCACCATGGTGATGTAGCTGGTATTCGGGTCCTGCACTGCATAACCGATGCCGACAGCCGGAACCAGCAAGCTGGCGGTAGAAATGGCCGTCCACTTGCGGCCACCGAAAATCGGCACCATGAAGCTGTAGAAAATGCGCAGCGTGGCGCCAGACAGTGCCGGCAGCGCCGCCAGCCAGAACAGCTGGTTCTGGCTATAGCTGAAGCCGATATTGGGCATGTTCAGCACTGCCACGCTCCATACCTGCCAGATGACAAAAGCCAGCATCAGCGCAGGGATGGATATCCACAAATTGCGCCGGGCAACCGACTTGCCCTCCTGCTGCCAGAAGTCCTTGTTTTCCGGTTCCCACCGGTCCAGTACATGTGACATCACGTCCTCCCTGACGGCCACACGGCCGTCAATCAAAAATGGGGTTGCTGCTTTCAGGCCGACTATTTGGCCGCTGCGGCCACGGCCTTGCCCTGTGCGGGCTTGAAGGAAAAGTGCATCCATACCAGCGACACGCATACCGTGCCGTACAGCAGCATGAAGGCGCTGCTGCGCACGCCGGTGACATCCAGCAGCACGCCAAACAGGATGGGCAACAGGAAACCGCCCATGCCGCCCGCCAGGCCCACTACGCCGGATACCGCGCCGATATTGTCGGGAAACTCATTGGCAATGAACTTGAACACCGAGGCCTTGCCGATGGCCATGGCAATGCCCACGCCAAACAGCATCAGGGTGAACTGGGTGACCCCCAGCCCGATATGGAAGCTTTGCACGCCATGAGTGGTGGTGATGCTGAAGTCGGTTTGCGGGTAAGACAGGATGAAAAACGCCACCCAGCAGCTCCACATCACCCCCCAGGTCACCTTGTAGGGGCCAAAGCGGTCGGACAGCCAGCCGCCCATCGCCCGCAGCACGCCGCCGGGCAGGGAGAAACAGGCCGCCAGAAACGCCGCATGCTTGATGTCAAAACCGTACTCGCCCACGTAGTACTTAGTCATCCACAGTGCCAGCGCCACATAGCCGCCAAACACCACCGAGTAGTACTGGCAGTAGCGCAGCACGGCCGGGTTTTTCATTAGCACCAGCTGGCTGCGCAGGCTGGCCTTGCTGCTGACCAGATGGGCCTTGTCCTGATAGGAAAACAGCCAGAACAAGATGGCCGTCACCAGCATGATGCCGGCGTATACCGAAGGCACCAGCTGCCAGCCACCGATGGCGATGATGCCGGGTGCCACCAGCTTGGTGAGCGAAGAACCGGCATTACCGGCACCAAACACGCCCATGGCCATGCCCTGCTGCTCCGGCTTGAACCAGCGCGCCACATAGGGCGTGCCAACAGAAAAAGCCCCGCCGGCCAGCCCCACCAGCAGGCCGATGGCCAGGAACTGCCAGTAGGCCGTGGCGTACTGCATGATGAAAATGAAGGGCACGCAGGTCAGCATCAGCACAAACAGCACGATGCGGCCGCCAAAGCGGTCGGTCCAGATACCCAGCGGCACCCGCACCAGCGAGCCGGACAGCACCGGCGTGGCGGCCAGAATACCGAATTCGGTTTCGTTCAGCCCCAGATGCTGTTTGATGGGAATGCCCAGCACGGCAAACATCATCCAGATCATGAAACAGATGGTGAAGGCAAGGGTGCTGGACGCCAGTACCGCATACTGCTTGAAGCGTAATGAAGCCATGATGCCGTGCTCCGCTATTGGGATAGCTGGCATTTAACCCTTTTCCACACGCGGGAAATATTCACCGATAGCAGCACGCCAGGCGGCATGAGGAGCTAGGCAGCTGCGGCAGATGGAGAAGCCGGACTAATCACTATGGGGGATGGTCAGCCGCCAAACCGCGCCACAGCGGGCCATCAGCCAGCTGCCATCCCGGCGCTGTTCTCCTCCTTATGGAGAATTGCTGTCACACAGGACAGGCATTATTGTTAAGCTGAAGCACAGGAGAGTAACCATGCCCTCTCCTGCCCCCCAGCCCCACCGGACCCGTCCTGAATGATGCTTTACCAGACCCCGCAATGGCGCAGCCTGTCCACCAAACTGCTGATGCTGACCATCGCCTGGCTGCTGCTGGCCATGACCTCCATCGGCTACACCCTGGTGCTGTCCTGGAAGCTGGAAGGCGGCGCCGCCGCCATCAACGATGCCGGCAGCCTGCGCATGCGCAGCTATCACATTGCCCTGCAAGTGAGCGAAGGCGCGCCGCTGAATGCCATTCACGATGAAGAACAGCAATTTGCCACCATTCTGGCGCGCCTGAAAAAAGGTGACCCGGCCCGCCCGCTGTTTTTGCCGGACAATGCTGCGGTTCATCAGCAGGTGGCGCTCATCGAGCAAGCCTGGCAGCAGGACATGCAACCCCTGCTGGAAACCGCCGCCCGGCAGGCCGGCCAGCCACGCAAGATGGAACGACCTGACATTGCCAGCTTCGTCAACCGCATAGACCGGCTGGTGAAACTGGTGGAAGAAGACAATGCACGCAACACCACCTTGCTGCGCTTTTTCCAGATGGCGCTGATTGCCATGGCCATAGTCGGCTCCTTCAGCATGATGTTCTTGTTGTTCCTGCTGGTGATCCGTCCGCTCAATGCCCTGGGCGAAGGCATGCTGCGGCTGCGCGACGGCAATCTGGCCACCCGCGTAAGCGTGGACAGCAGTGATGAATTTGCCTCCATCGCCACCGGCTTTAACCAGATGGCCGACCGCCTGCAAGACCTGTACACCACGCTGGAACAAAAGGTGGTCGAAAAAACCCGTTCGGTGGAAGAGAAAAACCGCCAACTGGCCGCCCTGTACAACGTCACGGCCTTTTTGCACGGCTCGCACACGCTGGACAATATGTGCAGTGGCTTCATCAGCCGTCTGATCGAACTCACCGGTGCCGATGCCGGCAGCGTACGGCTGGTGGATTTCAAGCGTGGCCGGCTGGAACTGATTGCCCAGCAAGGCCTGCCGCTGGACATGCTGGAGCACGATGACTGCGCCCCCATCGACGGCTGCCTGTGCGGCGATGCCGTGCAACAGCCGGTGTCGGTGATTCACCGCTTCGACCAACTGCCGCAGATGGAAGAAAAACACTGCCAACGCGTCGGCTTTGCCAGCATTTCGGTGTTCCACATCCGTCACAACCAGAACAATGTCGGCATTTTCACGCTGTACTTCTATCAAGCGTCGCAATTGAGCACGCAAGACCAGTTTTTGCTGGAAACCCTGGGCAGCCACCTGGGCGTGGCGGTGGAAAACCAGCGCCTGGCCGCACGCGACCGCCAGTTTGCCGTGGCAGAAGAGCGCAACCTGATGGCGCAAGGCCTGCACGACAGCATTGCCCAGTCACTGTCCTTCCTCAACCTGCAAGTACAGATGCTGGAATCCGCTCTGGCCGAGCAGCAAACGGAACAGGCACAGGAAAACCTGGCCTGCATCCGTGCCGGTGTGCAGGAATGCTATGAGGACGTGCGCGAACTGCTGCTCAACTTCCGCACCCGCATCAACAAGGAAGACTTTGCCGATGCGGTACGCACCTTGCTGGACCGTTTCGAAAAACAGGCGCGTGTGCCTACCCAGCTCAGCCTCAGCGGTAATGGCCTGGCGCTGGACCCGCAACAGCAGCTGCAGGTGATTTTCATCCTGCAAGAAGCCCTGTCCAATGTACGCAAACATGCCCACGCCCGCCGCGTCACGGTGGAAATTAGCAATGATGCCGATTTTTGCATGCAGATACGTGATGATGGCTGCGGCTTTGACGAAGATCTTGTCGCCAGCCGTCGCGCCAGCCATGTCGGCCTGTCCATCATGCAGGAACGCGCAGCGCGCATTCATGGCCAGATCAGCATCAAGGCGCATGCCGACGGCGGCACCGAAGTCAGCCTGCTGCTCCCCCACACTGAAAGACAAGCCGCATGACCCCCATCCGCATCCTGTTGGTTGACGACCACACCCTGTTTCGCAGTGGCCTGAAAGCCCTGCTGCAACGCCAGAACGATTTTGAAATCGTCGGCGAAGCCGCCGACGGTCTGGAAGGCGTCAAACTGTGCGAGCAACTAAAGCCCGACGTGGTGCTGCTGGACATTGACATGCCGCAGATGAACGGCCGCGAAGCCCTGGCACAAATCCAGGTCACCCAGCCCCAGCTGGCGGTGTTGATGCTTACCGTGTCCGAAGACGGCGACGACCTGGCTGAATGCCTGAAAACCGGCGCACGCGGCTATCTGCTGAAAAACATCAATGCCGACTTCCTGCTGGACAGCATCCGCCGGGCGGTGGATGGCGACAGCGTGCTGTCGCCGGAAATGACCTCCAAGCTGCTGTCGCAATTGCGTGGCGGCGAAAGCAGCAAAAGCAAGCGCAGCGGCGTGGAGCAACTGACCCAGCGCGAGCGGGAAATCCTGGCCTGGCTCAGCCGTGGCGTCAGCAACAAGGAAATTGCCCGCTCGCTGGACCTGGCAGAGAGCACCATCAAGGTCCATGTGCAGAATATCCTGCGCAAACTCAGCCTTAACGGCCGGGTACAGGCCGCGCTGTTTGCCGTCGAACACGGGCTGGACAAGCTGCCCTGAACCATGACCTTGCCATTAATGGTGTTGAAGCTGGCAAAAAGGACAACTACCATGTCATACATGGACACGCCCAACACTGCCGCTGCCAGCTAAACACCATGACATCCTTTGCGCTGCTGGATGCCCTGCATACCCCGGTCTGGATCATCCTGCCGGACAGCGGGAAGCTGTTGTTCGCCAACCGCCAGGCCAGTCAACTGTCTGGCGGTCAGGACATCGCCTGCCTGCGTGGTGGTCATCTGTCTGCACGCGCACTGGAACAGCTGAGCGACTACAGCCCGGACATGCTGCAATACCAGCAGGTGGTGGAAGTATGGACCCTGCCCGGTCAGGACGGCCCGCAAGTGCTGTGCTGCCGCCTGGGCCATCTGCGACTGGAAGACGACCGCCCGGCCATCATTGCCGAAGGCATGCTGGAAGCCGCCCTGCCCGCCGTAGCCCCCAGCGTGCTGTCTGCCGACCCCGGACGCGACGGCAGCTTTCACGAAATGCTGATGCAAACCAATAGCGCGCCCATGCTGTTGATCGACCCGGCCGATGATGGCCGCATCGTCAACGTCAATCAGGCGGCTGCGCGTTTTTATGGCTATCCGCGCGAAGTATTCATCCACAAGCACACCTGGGAAATCAACGCCATGGGGCGGGACATCCTGCCGGTGATGCACCATATTTCACAATTGCCCGGTGGCCACAAGCCGCTGAGTTTTGTTCACCGCCTGGCCGATGGCAGCCTGCGCGACGTACAGACCTATGCCGGGCCGGTGTTGATTCACGGCCAACGCTTGATGTTATGCGTGGTGCACGACATTACCGAGCAAAAACGGCTGAAGGCCGAACTGGAACAGGCCGCACTGAAAGACCCGCTTACCGGCCTGTGGAACCGGCGGCACCTGCTGCTGCAACTGGAACGTGCCATCCAGGACAAGCAGCGTTTTGGCAACGATTTCAGCCTGATCCTGATCGACGCGGACAACTTCAAGCAAATCAACGACCAGCACGGCCACTTTACCGGTGACGAAGTGCTGGTATGGCTGGCCCGCACCCTGGAGTCCCGCGTGCGGGCGCAAGATACCGTGTGCCGCTGGGGTGGCGAGGAGTTCGTCATCCTGCTGCCGCAAACCAGTCACGACAATGCCATGCGGCTGGCCGAAGCACTGCGCCGCACCGTGGCAGAAAACCGGCATGAGAAACTGCCGGCCATCACGGTAAGCCTGGGCGTGGCCATCCACCAGGACAATGAAACCGTGGAAAGCCTGATCATGCGGGTGGACAACGCGCTGTATCAGGCCAAGCACCTGGGTCGCAATCGCGTGATGGCGGCCTGAGCCGCCCCCTACTCCCTACGGCGTAGCCCGGCCTCCACCACTGGCCAACTGGCAAGCCGCCACGCTCAGCCTACACTGACAGCCATTCTCCCCTTCTGGTGCCAGCCATGCTGTCCGACCGTTTTGGCAGAACCATCGACTATCTGCGCGTATCCGTCACCGACCGCTGCGACCTGCGTTGCAGCTATTGCATTCCCAAAGGCTTCAAAGGCTTCGAGGAACCGGCAAACTGGTTGCGCTTTGACGAAATCGAACGCGTGGTGGCCGCTTTTGCCCGGCTGGGCACGCGCCGCTTCCGCCTGACCGGCGGCGAACCCTTGCTGCGGCGTGACTTGCCGCAGCTGGTAGCTGCACTGGCAGCCCTGCCCGGCGTGGAAGACCTGTCGCTCACCAGCAATGGCACCCAGCTGGCCAGCCTGGCCGCGCCGCTGAAAGCCGCCGGCCTGCAACGCCTGAATATCAGCCTGGATTCGCTGCGCCGCGACTGCGTGGCCAGCATCAGTGGCAGCGACAGCCTGGACAAGGTGCTGTTGGGGCTGGCGGCTGCCAAACAGGCGGGCTTTGCCAATATCAAGATCAATATGGTGCCGCTGGCCGGGGTGAACGACGGTGATATCGAATCCATGCTGGCCTACTGCATGGAACAGGGCTTTGTGCTGCGTCTGATCGAAGCCATGCCCATGGGTAGTACCGGCCAGGCCGCGCAAGGGCTGGACCTGAGCCAGTTGCTGAACAAACTCACCCGCCAGCATGGCCTGATGGCCAGCAGCCGCAGCCTGGGCGGCGGCCCCGCCTCTTACTGGCAGAACGCCGACGCCAGCTTCACCCTGGGACTGATTACGCCGCTGTCGCAGCACTTCTGCGCCACCTGCAACCGGGTGCGGCTATCGGTGGATGGCACGCTGTACATGTGTCTGGGCCAGGAAGAACAACTGGAACTGCGCCCGCTATTACGTGCCGGTTGCAGCGATGCCGAGCTGGAAGCCGCCATTCGCGCCGCTATCGAACTGAAGCCGGAAAAACACGAATTCATTCAGCAGCCACAGCAGGTGGTGCGCTTCATGTCGATGACCGGCGGCTAGCCCGGTTTGCTGCCACCGGCTGGTCAGCCAGTAGCGGCAAGCGTAACAAGGCTGCCGTCATGCGCTGGGCCAGGTAATACAAGGAGCCCACCCCGCCATAACTCCAGGCCGGGGCTACCGCAGCCAGCCGCTGCTGCCGGACAAAAGGCATGCCCTGCCACAGCGGGCTGACAAACAGCCGCCCGGCTTCGGCAAATGGTTCTTGATACAGCACAACATCATCGCGCCAGGCCACCAGGTCCACCACCCGCTGCTGGTTGATTCCCCATACCGAAGCCGCCGCCGTGCCGGTAGTGTTCAGGCCCAGCCGGCGCAAGGCCAGCACCGGCATGGCATTGCTGCCATACACATACACATTGGAGGCATTGGCAAAACGAATGACCTGCACCCGTGGCAAACGCCGGGCACCATGCGCCTGCAATTGCTGACGTAATTGCGCAAAGCCCAGTGCCAGCTGGTGCAACCTGGCGTCAGCCTGCGGCTGGCGGCCCAGCACCCGGCCCAGTTGCCGGAAAATGGCTTCGGCTGCCTGGGCATGGTCCTCGTTCGGGCGGAAAGCATCGATGCTCAGCACCGGCGCAATGGCTTGCAGTCGCGGGCGCAAGGCATCCAGCACCGGACTGCTCAGGATAAGATCGGGCTTCAGGCTGGCCAGCAATTCCAGATTCGGCTCCAGCCGGCTGCCCGCCGACAGCGCTCCGGCGGGGAGCAATGGCTGCGCCACCCAGCGCCGGTAATCGTCGGCATCCGCCACCGCCAGCGGGGTGATGCCCAGCTCCAGCAGGTTTTC
The DNA here is from genome assembly GCF_013391415.1 of Aquitalea sp. LB_tupeE. GTDB lineage: Bacteria > Pseudomonadota > Gammaproteobacteria > Burkholderiales > Chromobacteriaceae > Aquitalea. The sequence continues at coordinate 105,831 of NZ_JACAXB010000026.1, read as the reverse complement.
CGCCGCCTCCCAGCTGAGCGCCACAATACGCTTGGCTGTCGGCATGGCCGGTGCCGCCCTCAGTTCATCCACACCACCGGCAATGGCCTGGCAGGCCAGCACCCACCACAACAGCACACAATACCAGCCACGCCTCATTGCCCACCTCCACGCCGCAGGCGTTGCCACCCCAGCAACAACAGGAAATAACAACCGCACAACACCGATGCCAGCATGCCCAGCGGCAGTTGACGCGGATAAATCAGCACCCGTCCCAGCCAGTCGGCCAGCAGCAGCAAAGCGGCGCCCAGCAAGGCGGCCACCAGCAGCTGTCTTGCTGCCTGCCGCGCGCCCAGCATGCTGGCCATATGGGGTGCCAGCAGGCCTAAAAACGCCACCGGCCCCAGTACCGCGGTCACCGCAGCAGTCAGCAAGGCCACCAGCAGCAGCAGGCCCAGACGCGCGGCAGCCAGATGCAGGCCACGCCCCTGTGCCAGGCCATCGCCCAGACCAAGCAGAGTCAGCACGCGCTGGCAGGCCAGGGCCAGCACGGCCAGCAACAGCATGGCTAGGCCGAGCGACAAGGCCTGCGCCGGCGTTACCCGGTAACTGGAACCGGACAACCATGCCAATACCGCCAGGCTGTCCGGCGTGCCCTTGGCCAGTACCGTTTGCAACATGGCGTCCAGCATGGCTGCCAAGGCAATGCCGCTGAGCGCCATCATGCCCGGCGCATACTGGTGGCGACGGCCCAGCCCAAGCAAAGCAACCAGCACCAGCAAGGCCCCCAGCAAGGCAAACAGGATGCCGTCCTGCAGCAAGGACCGCCCCAGGCAAGCGGCCACCAGCAGCATGCACAAGGTGGAGCCCGCCGACAGGCCGAGCAGATCGGGGCTGGCCAGCGGATTACGCAGCAGCCGCTGCAATAGCACGCCAGCCAGCGCCAGGCCCGCCCCGGCGCTCAGGGCCACCAGGCTGCGCGGCCAGCGCAACGACCATAGCAAGGCATCCGGCCACTGCCATTGCCAGCCATCGGGGCCGGGGGCCAGCGCGATACTCAGCCAGCACAAGCCCAGCAATGTCCCCAGCAGCAGCAGGTAGTTGCGCTTGCGCCACTGACGCTGACTGCCCGGTATCTGCAACATCGCCGTGTGCTGCGCCGCGTTCATGCTGCGCCGTACCAGCCACAGCAGCAGCGGCCCGCCCAGCAAGGCCGTCACCGCGCCGCTGGGCAGGCTGCTGCCCGTCCAGCGGCCGATGGCCAGTGCCAGACAATCGCTGCCCAGCAAACAAGCCGCGCCCAGGAACGCACTGCAGGCCAGTTGCGCCAGCGGACGGCGCGCACCCAGCAACCGGGCCAGATTGGGGGCCAGCAGGCCGATGAAACCGATCAGCCCCACCGCCGTCACCGTCACCGCGCTCAGCCACAGTGCCGCCAGCAACAACAGCAGAATGGTGCCCAGTGCCAGCCCGCGGCCGCGCGCGGCCGCCACACCCAGCGACAGCATGGCCAATGGCCGGGGTGCCAGCCACAGCAACAACACGACAGGCAGCAGGCGTGGCCACAACCACTGCGCCCATTGCCAGTCTATTTGCACCAGATCGCCGGCACCCCAGACAAACAGATTGCTGGCGTACTGGTCGTGCAATAACACCAGCATGGTGGCCATGCCGCCCAGCAGCAGATTCACCGCCATGCCGGCCAGCACCAGCGGCAAGCCGTTCAGCCCGCGCGGACCGGCCAACAGCAAAACCAGCCCCAAGGCCAGCATGGCACCCAGCAAGGCCGGCCAGCCGCTGCTCAAGGAGGGATTGTCCGGCAGCACCACGGCAGCCAGCACCACACCCAGCCAGGCACCCGAAGAAATGCCCAGCGTCATGGGCGACACCAGCCGATTGCCGCTGAGTTGTTGCAGCACGCTGCCGGACAGGCCCAGCGCGGCGCCGGCCAGCAAGGCCATCACCATGCGTGGCAGGCTGGCGTAATAAAACTGCAGGCTGGCAATGTCCTGCTGTTGCCACCACGGTCCGGCAGGCGGCATGCCACCGTTAAGCCACAGGTGCAGGCCCGCCAATACCATCAGGCCAGCTAATGCCCAGTACAGCGCCCCAGGCAGTCGGCCGTACAGGCCAGGCTTGGCAATCACATGCTCCATATCAGGCCACCACCGCCACCGGACAGGCTTGCCCGGCCTGCTCCAGCAGGCGGATTTCTATGCCGTACAGGCCGGACAGCCGCGGCGAATGCAATAATTCCAGCGGGCTGCCGTCAAAGTACAAGGCCCCGCGCTGCAAGGCGATGATGCGGTCGGCAAAGCGGGCGGCCAGGTTCAGATCATGCAGCACCACCACCACACCACGTCCGGTCTGCCGGTTCAGGCGGCGCAACAGGCCCATCATTTCGTATTGATGGGCCAGATCCAGCGCCGAGGTGGGCTCATCCAGCAGCAGCAACGGCGATTGCTGGGCCAGCAACATGGCAATCCAGGCCCGCTGGCGCTCGCCGCCGGACAGGCTGTCCGCCGCCCGCGCGGCATACTGGCTGACATCGGCATCGGCCATGGCCTGTGCCACCACGGCACTATCCTGCTCGCGCCAGCGGCCAAACAGCCCGCACCAGGGATAACGTCCCAGCGCCACCAGTTCCGCCACCGTCAGCCCGGCGGCGTCCGGCAGGCGCTGCGGCAAATACGCCACCTGACGGGCAAACTGGCGGGCAGACAGCCGGGCGTTGGGCACGCCATTCAGCAATACCTGTCCCTGATCCGGCTGTAGCTGGCGGGCCAGTACATTCATCAAGGTGGATTTGCCGGAGCCGTTATGCCCCAGAATGACGGTGAAGGCCGTCCCGTCCAGCTGCAAGGCCGGTATGTCTAACAGGCGACGTCCCTGACGCTGCACCTGGATATCATGCAAGCTCAACATCTTGTTGTGCCCACTCCTGTTTGAGCAGCGCAATGCGCGCTGCCGGTTTCAATTTCGGACACGTACTGCACAGTGTCCCGTCACAGCGGCGAAAATGCTGACAGCAGGCACGCCGCTCCAGTGCCAGCCGCTCGCCGCCCTGCTCCAGCGCCACCGGCCACAGCCCGCTGGCCTCTGGCAGTTGCATTGCATCCAGCCACTGTGCACACCAGTCGGTCACCGTGGCGTTATCCAGCGCCGGGCGCTGCTGCTGCACCCGCAGCAAGGCGGCGGCCACACAATCGGCCAATAAGCGGCCTGCCAGCTTGGGGTGCAATGGCTGCTGGGCATACAGCTGGGCATGCAGGCAGTCGGCAATTTCCGTGAGTTGCCACGCGGCCTGCTGGCGCAGGCTGGCGACAGCAGCAGGCTGCAGCACTTGGTCTGGCAGGCTGAAACCGGCCACCATGCCGGGCAACAAGCGCTGCTGCATGGCAGTGAAGTCCGGCAGCACTGCCGCCAGCTCCACCGCCAGCACCGTGGCGTAGGCAGGCTGCCACAGCAGCAGGCTCCAGCTGCGGCAGCCCCAGTAATGCGGGCCCGCTTCCGGATGCTGCTGGCACAGGTGCTGCAGCAGTTGGCCGATGGCCGCACTGGCGCTGCCAATGGCAAATTCATCTTGCGCGGGCAGCCCCACCCGGCCCTCCAGCCCGGGCAGCGCCCGGGCCAGCAGCGGCAGCAAACTACCCAGTGGCAGAGTGCTGCCTGCGGCGCAATCAGTCGGCCACATGATTCGCCGCATGATTGCCCAGCGGATTGCGCAAGGTGCCGGCAAACTTGAGGTTGCCCGCCGGGTTGGCCAGGTCCAGCATTTGCTGGTTATTGCCCAGTTGCAGCCGGTTGAGGCATGAGCGGTCAAACTCCGGCATGAACAGGTCGTAGCGGGCAAAACGCTCGGCCAACTGCGGGAATTGCGCCTGGTAAGTACGCACGCACTGGCCAACTTCCTGCCAGAACGCTTGTTCGGGCAGGCCGCAATGCTCATCCAGAATGGCGGACAGATAGCGGAAGAAGCCGTCGAACACGTCGGTGAACAAGGCCAGCAGTTTCATGTGTTCCGGCACCTTCACCGCCAGCCGTGCCACTGCCGGTGGCAAGGCGGCGTCCGGGTTGAGGATGGCGGCCTCCTCGGCAATGTCCTTCATGATGGCGCGCTGCGGAATATTGTTGTCCAGCTGCAGGATGAGGTTTTCCCCATGCGGCATGAACACCAGCTCGTGGGCATAGAAGCAATGCAGCAGCGGTGCCAGATAGGCTTGCAGATAGCGCGCCACCCAGCTGCGCGCATCCAGACCGGAACTCTTGATCAGCGCGGCCAGCAAGGACTCCCCCGCCGCATCGATATGCAGCAGCGCGGCCATGGTCATCAGCCGCTTGCCCGGTGCCAGCAAGGACGCCGGGCTTTCACGCCACAGCGCCGACAACATCTTCTTGTACGGCGAGTCCTTGCTGATGCCGCTGTCGAAATAGGGATTGCGAAAACCGATGGAAGCCACTTCGCGCAAAATGGCAAAGCCTTGCTGGCGCAAGTAGGCATCACTGTCCACCAGCTGGCGGATCCAGTCGTTGATGGCCGGAGTGGCCAGCATGTAATACGGCGACAGCCCGCGCATGAAGCCCATATTGAGAATAGACAGCGCGGTTTTCACATAGCGGCGCTGCGGCTGGCTGATGTTATAAAAGGTGCGGATGGACTGCTGCGCCAGATAGGCATCCTCGCCATACCCCAGGCAGACGATATGGCGCTGTGCCACTTCCGGCGCAAAGGAAATGGCCAGCTTGTTGAACCACTGCCACGGGTGGGCCGGCATCAGCAGGTAGTCGTCCATATCCAGTTGCTGCGCGGCCAGCTGGCGGGCAAAACCGGCCAGCGCCTCGCTGCCCAGTTCTTCTTGCAACAGGCGCTGGTAATCCAGATCGGCCGCGCACGAGAAGGTGGCCCGCGCCTTGTGCACCGCCAGCCAGATCAGCCGCTGCGGCGCTGCGGCTTCCGGCGCATGGCGCAGGTAATCCACCGCATCAAAGCCGATACGGCCGTTATTGGCGACAAAGCCCGGATGCCCTTCCATCATCGAGGTTTCCACCGACTGGAAATCCGCCCGGGTCAGTTCCTCGGCACTCAGCCCGCCACGGGCATGCTTGTAGGCACTGCCATACAAGGTGCTGCTGATTTCCTCCAGGTACACCGGCATCATGTCGTCGCCTATGCCCAGCGGTGTTTTGAATTCGATGATGAAGGCCAGCGCGTCCAGCTCGGCGGCGGCACCCTTAACAGTACGCTGGATGGATGCCGGATCGATCAGCCAGTGCTCCAGTGCCAGTAACCGGGCACGGAAGGTGTATGCGCCGCTGCCATCCGGAATGGGCAGGCGGTATTCACCCCAGCCATCCTCTTGTTGCTGCAATTCCGGCGTCAGCAACAGTTCGTGGGAGAACTCGGCAATGGCCTTGCGCAGCAGCAGGCGGTTGACCTTGGCCCAGATGGCCGGCTGCAGATGGGAAACCAGTTGTTGCGGATGTTGATGATTGACGTTTTGCATGGTGTTCCTTGCACCAGGACCTGGCCGCCTGACAGCGGCTGCCCTGGCAGGGTAAATGTTGTCAGAGTGCACACGCGGCCTGGCCGCTGATGGCTTGCAGATGGGCGTCGAACTGCGCCCGCGTGCAGAAAGCCAGCGCGGCACGCTTGTGCGGCAGTGCGATTTCGCCTTGATAGACAAAGCCGGCATAGCGGTTGAGCTGGTGGATCTTGTCGTTGCGCACATCCGGCTCCACCACCACGCGGCGGACGGATGACTCGGCAAACAAGGCGGCCAGCACCGTATCCATCACCACCCGGCTAAAACCGCTGCGCGGCTGCTCTGGCGGGGCCAGCAGCAAATGCATGCCGATATCGCCGGGCTGTACCGGGTAATGGCGGCCCAGCTCGTCATGGGCCGGGTCGTAGCGCTCCATCAGGAAAGCCGGTGCATCGTCCAGCCAGGCCAGCCAGGCCTGGGCATGGCCGCTGGCCTGCAAGCTGGCATAGGCGGCAGTGACTGCTGCCAGCTCATGCCCCTGCATGCCCCAGTAGCGGGCGTAATCACGCTGCACCCAGTCATGCAGCAAGGGGATGTCCTCGGGAATGCGCAAGCCATGCAGACGAAAGTAGCCAAAACCCTCCACCTGACGGGTGAACAAAGGTAAACGCGCCGTCATGGGCAAACTCCTTGGGAAAGTGCCGGGGCAGGTTCCCGCAGCAATACAGGGGATAACAGCCAGCACAGCAGCAGCCCCAGCGCTGCGGCCACAAACGGGGCCAGCAAGCCATGGCCCGCCACCAGCACACCGGCGGCGGAAGAAGACAGCAACACGCCCAGGTTCTGGCACAGGCTGATGCGGCTGTAGTCACGGGCGTAGTGCGCCGGGCTGCTGTGGCGGAACAATTGCACATCCAGCCATACCGTCAGCTGGAACAGCGCCCAGCCAAACAGGCAGCGCCCCAGCAACAGCAGTGGCAGCCAGGGCTGGGCCTGCAACAGCAAACCGGCCGCCCCCAGCCACCACAGGTGGCGCAGGCCAGCCGTTGCCGTCAGGCCACGCTGCGAACGCCGCCGCGCATGCCACAAACCCAGCAAGGCCATGGCAGCAGGCAGGGCAAACACCGCCGCGGCCAGCAGACTGTTGTCGATACCGCTTTGCTGCTGCCAGTACAGGGCAAAGAAGCCGCGCACCAGATAGGCACTGCAGTAGAACAACAACATCAGCAGTCCCAGCCGCCACAGCGCAGCACCTGCCGCCGGCGGGCTGGCTGCCTGCTCCTGCTCTGCCTCCACAACCGCAGATGACGCGCGCGGATGCCAGCGCAGCCACAGGCACAGAGCCATTTGCAGCAGGTCTGCCAGCGCCATCAGCAAGAAGATATCCCCCGGTGGCAACAGGCCCAGCAAGGCGCCACCCAGCAAGGCTCCGGCGATGCCACCAAAGTGAACAATCACCGACAACAGGCCGATCAGGCTGCCGTGCTGTTGCCGTGGGGTCTGGCTCATCAGCATGGGGTAGATCAGCAGATAGCTGGCCTTGCACGCCACCATGCCCAGCGATGCCAGCCAGAAGGCGGCCATGCTGTTGCTGTAGGCGCTGCACAGGCAGAGCAAGGCCGCCGCCAGTTGGGTGACAGGCAATAGCCGCAGCAAGGCCACCCGCCTTGCCAGTGCCGCCCAGGCGGGCAGCGCCAGCATCACCACCAGACACATGGCAGCCAGGTAATTGCCCACCAGGCTGGCATCGTTCACCCCGAAGCGGCTGGCAAAGTACTGGGGATAAAACGGCAGCAATACCGCATCGCCCACCACCGCCAGGCTGGTCAGGGTCAGCAATACCCGCCTCATGCGCTCATGCGCTCCGGCGCGGGCTGCGACTGCGGCACGGTGAATTGCTGGAAGGCAATGCGCTGCTCCACCGGATAGTGGGCAACACCGGTCATGCTGCGGATCAGCCGGGCATTGCGATAGCACGCCATGCCAAGGTCCGGCGACGACAAGCCATGCGTGTGCAGTTCGGCGTTTTGTACAAACAGGCGGTGGTCGGCATCGATGCTGTAATCGCGCGCCACGGCAAAGCGGCCACGGGCATCACGCTGGATGCGCCCGGCAATGGGTGCCAGGAAGTCTGGCTGGCGGTAGCCATAACCGGTGGCCAACACCAGTGCGGCGGTTTCCAGCTGGAAGTCCTGCTGTTGTTCCTGCTGCTGCAAGCTGAGCACGAAGCGCCCGCTGGCCTTGTCATGCCGGCAAGCGGTAAGCGCGGTATTGGCCAGCAGCAGGGTGTTGGGCGTGCCGTTCAGGTGCTTGCGGTACAGCAGCTCGTGAATGTCGTTGATCAGGCTGGCATTGATGCCTTTGAACAGGCCTTTTTGCTGCTGCAACAACTGGTCGCGCTGCGGCAGCGACAGCCGGTGGAAGTAATCCACATATTCCGGCGAAGTCAGTTCCAGCGTCAGCTTGGTGTATTCCAGCGGGAAGAAACGCGGCGAGCGGGTGAGCCAGTTGAGCTGGTAGCCGTAACGGTCGATGTCTTGCAGCAGGTCGTAATAAATCTCTGCCGCACTCTGCCCGCTGCCGACAATGGTGATGGAAGGCTGGCGCTGCAAGGCTGCCTTGTCAGCCAGATAGCTGGCGGAGTGGCTGGCCTGCTGCTGCACCGACTGGCAGCACTCCGGCCACAGCGGCACGGTACCGGTACCTAATACCAGATGGCGACCACGGTATAGCTCGGCTTCGCCGCTGGCCAGGTTATGGCAATACACCTGATAGAGGTGGTTGATTTCGTCGTACTCCACCCGCTCTACCCGGCGCTGCCAACGCAGGTTCTCCAACTGTGCGCACACCCACTGGCAGTACTGGTTGTACTCCTGACGCAGCATGAAAAAGTCTTCGCGGATGTAAAACGCGTAAATCCGCCCGCTTTGCTTGAGGTAGTTCAAAAAGCTGAAGCGGCTGGTGGGGTCCGCCAGCGTCACCAGGTCGGCCAGAAACGGCGTTTGCAGGGTGGCGTTCTCCAGCAGCATGCCGGGATGCCAGTCAAAGCCGTCGGCCTGATCGAGAAACACACCATCCAGCCCGTCCAGCGGTTGAGTCAGGCAGGCCAGACCCAGGTTGAAGGGGCCAATGCCAATGGCAACAAAGTCGTGGATCTTGCTGTTCATTACAGCGCCCTCCTGACAGTCAAGACAGGAAAGATGGCTTGCGGGACAAGATTCTGCTTCATGTTTTCATCGCTCCGGGTACTGGCTGAGCCAGTGGGTGGGAGGTCCGGTACCGGTGGGCCACTGTCTGGGCAAACCGGACGGACAAGGCTGTCCCGGCGGGTGCTTAGCGCCCCGCCAAGGGCTTACAGGAAGCCTGCCGGCCAGCGTGCTGCATGTTGCGAGTTGTCATGAATGCCACTCCTGCAATCAGAATTTTCACAATATTATTGCGAATGATAATAATTATCAATAGCATTATTGCATCAACCATGCCACGGCCACACGCCGCAGGCATGGTCGAATGCTTCCCCTTCAGCAAACCGGCGGGGGCCGGGCGCGGGAAGCAATATCCGTCATCCATCAAGGGAACAGTGATGAACAGCAGCAAGAAGCAGCGATCCACCAGCCAGGTTCTGGGTCACGCAGTGTGCATGGCCAGCCTGGCACTGGCGGTGCAACAGGCCTATGCCGCCACCGACAGCGCCACGCTGGACACCGTGAAAGTCAGCGCCGATCAAGCCAATGATGCGCTGGCACCGACACAGGGCTATCAGGTGGGCAGCAGCAAGAGCGCCAGCAAAACCGATACACCGTTGCAAGACATTCCGCAGGCCGTGTCTGTGGTCACCCGTCAGCAAATTGAAGACCAGCAAGCCCGCACCATCAGCGAAGCACTCAATTACACCCCTGGGGTATTTACCGGTGCGGTGGGTTCCACTACCCGCTACGACTACATCGTGTTGCGTGGCTTTAGCGATCACCCCACCGCCAATGAATTTCTGGACGGACTGCGCCTGTTTGGCGACCCGGACGGCTACAACACCCTACAGATTGACCCCTACGTAGTGGAAAGGCTGGATGTGGTACGCGGGCCGGCATCCGCCAGCTATGGCCAGGCCGCACCCGGCGGTGTGGTGGCCATCACCAGCAAACGCCCGCTGCAATCGGACTACCACGAGTTGTCGCTGACCGTGGGCAACCATCAGCAACGATCGCTGGGGCTGGATTTTGGCGGTGCCGTGGCCGGGCGCGATGATCTGTCCTACCGCCTGGTGGCCAAAGGCAGCGCCGCCGACCAGCAGCAGAATGGCGCCAGCACCGAGCGCTATGTGCTGGCCCCCTCGCTCAACTGGAAAATCAGCGACCGCACCAATTTGCTGCTGCAAGCCTATTTGCAGAAAGACCCCAGCACCGGCTACCACGGCACCCTGCCCTATTACGGCACCGTGGTACCGCATAACGGCAAGACCATCTCCACCAGCTTCAACGAAGGCTCCAGTGGCGACGGCATGAGCCGCGATCAGCAATACTTTGGCTATCAGCTGGAACACCGCATCAACGACGCGCTGACCTTCCGCCAGCAATACCGCCTGCAACTGAGCAAGACCGACCTGAGCCAGTACTCCGATGTGGGCTGGGTGTCGGACAGCTCCGATCTGCTCAACCGCACCTATGCCCGCTCCAGCGAGCGCTCCACCGCCCACATCATCGACAACAACCTGGAAGCCCGCTTCAGTGCGCTGGGACTCAGGCACACCGTGCTGGCCGGGCTGGACTACCAGACCAGCCGCAACAAGGGCGACAACTCCTATACCTACACCGGCACCACCATCAATCCCTTCAACACCGTCTATGACGACAGCAGCCACCCGCTGTCCTACAAATACTTCGACCGCAAGCGCGATCAGACCGGCGTCTACCTGCAGGACCAGATGGCACTGGACAACTGGAAGCTGACCGCCGGCCTGCGTCACGATCAGGCCAAGGTATCGGAAACCAATACCGGCACCGGCGTCAGCAATAGCTGGGATGGTGGCAAAACCACCGGTCGGCTGGGGCTGGTATACCAGGCCGCCAATGGCCTGAGCCCCTACCTGAGCTATAGCGAAGGTTTCGACCCCAGCCAGGCCTATGCCACCGATACCAATGGCAATGTGCTCAAACCGATGCAAAGCAAGCAAAGCGAAGTCGGCATCCGTTACCAGCCAAGCAGCGACATCCAGCTGTCGGCGGCCATTTACGACTTGCGCCAAAGCAATGTCGCCCAGTACAACGCCACCACTTTCAAATACGATCCCATCGGCAAGGTGCGCTCACGCGGCGTGGAACTGGAAGCCAATGCCAAGTTGACCAAGCAGCTGTCCTTGCTGGCTGGCTACACCTATACCGACATGGAAGTGACCGAAGGCAGCAACCAGGGCAAAACACCGTATCTGGCCCCGGCGCACAAGGCCACTGCCTGGCTGGACTACGCCTTTGACCGCGGCATCAATCTGGGCGGCGGCATTCGCCATACCGGCTGGATGTGGGCTGATAGCGCCAACACCCTGACCATTCCGGGTGTCACGCTGTACGACCTGCGCCTGCGGCTGCAACTGGGCCAGTTCAGCCCGTCGCTCAAAGGCAGCACGCTGCAGATCAACGCCAACAACCTGGCCAACAAGACCTACGTGGCATCGTGCTACAGCAGCTATGCCTGCTACTACGGTGAAAAGCGCAATATCAGCGCCACCGTCAGCTACAAGTGGTAATGCCTGGCTGACAAAGCAAAACGCCTGACATGATCAGGCGTTTTTCATTGTTCAGCGCAGCAAGAAGGACAGTGCCGCCTAGTCCGCGCTCTGGCGCAGGCCGTCCACATTCAGCAGGCTGATTTCCCGGCCATTCACCTCGATCAGCCCCGCTTCGCTCAACTGGTGCAGCATGCGCGACAGCGTTTCCGGCGTCAGGTTAAGCCGCGAGGCAATCAGGTTCTTGTTGACCGGCAGCGTCACCAGCGGCATCGGCACAGTGAGGTCGGCGTTCTGCAACAGATAACCCACCACCCGCTGCAGCGATGTTTCGATGGTGTAGCGCTCGACGTCACGCACCAGACCGTGCAAGCGCATCGACAGCCCGGCCAGCAAGCGGCGGGCAAAGGCCGGGTCATTTTCGATGGCCTGGTTGATGCCCTGTGCCTCCACTTTCAGTAAAAAGCCGTCTTCCAGCAACTGCGCCATCACCGGGCAAGGCTTGCCCAGAAACATCACCGCCTCGGCAAAACTCTGGCCGGGGTGGATGATTTCCATTACTTTTTCGCTGCCCTGACTGGAGGAAATGGCCAGCTTCACCCGGCCATACACCACCAGGAACATGCCGTCACAAGGGTCGCCCTTCTGGAAAATCACCTGCCCCTTGCTGCCACGCACTTCGTGGGTAAAGGGCACCAGCGCCTCGATCTGCGCCGGAGACAGTTGCTGGAACAAGGGCTGATGCCGCAAGAAAGCGGGAATATCGACTGTTTGCATGACTTTTCCATAGGCGCGCTGTGCAGCAACGCTGCCGACTATAAGCCGCCGCTCGCCACAGCACCATGCACACAAAGCATCAGGCAACTACGCCAATCGGCGTAGAACCAGCATGGCGCATGCGCGCTGGCGTTCGGTGGTTTCAAGGACTGCGGGCCTCAGTGACTGGTCCCTTCCGAACGATTGACCTTGTTGAACACATTGTATTTGCCGATGGGTTTGGCCATGGGCAGCGCCGCCACTTCGCGCAGGGTTTGCGCATCCACCACAATCAGCTCGCCCGGGTTTTCCATCACCGACACCAGCGCATAACGGCCATCACGGGTGAATTCCACGTGGGCGGTGGTCTTGCCCGGCCGCAATACCAGCTGGCGCACCACGCTGAGGCTGCGCTTGTCGATGATGGACAGCGTGTCCTTGTGTGCGCTCATCATGGAATCGGCCCAGGCATAAGGCGTGTTTTCGTGGCTGCGCAGAAAGAAGCCCGGCCCCGGCAACTGCACCTGTTTGATCAGCTGCCAGCTATCCATGTCAACGAAACTGAGCTGGCCACCCTTGAGATTAGGTGTAGCCATGATGCGATGGCCATCGCGCTCGAAGCTGATACCGGAACCCAGATGCGGCATGCCATCCAGCGGCAGGTCCGCCACCTTGCTGCGGCTGTCCAGGCTGATCACCTGCGCCTGCCCGCTGCGAGAAGCACCCAACACATGCTGATAAGACGGGTCAAAGTAAAAGTCGTCCAGCACCATGGACAGCGGCGTCACGCGCGGGGAAAGAAAGCCCGGCTGCGCCAGCGCCTCGCCCATCTGGTAGTCGTGCACCAGGCCGGGGTAAACCGGCGCGGCGTGGCGGTCGTAGCTGATTTCCCATAGCTCCGGCACATCTTTCAGGGCCACCACAAAGCTGTGACGCGGCGCGGCTTCGTACACGGCGGACACTCGCGACGGGCGACCGGCAGCATCGCGCACCGCAATGGTTTTCACCGGGGCCAGGCCGTGGGCGTCCAGCAGCACCAGCGTTTGCGGCAGGGTGTTGCCGGCCAGAATCCAGTTGCCGTCGTCTGATACCGCGATATTGCGGGTGTTCAAGCCCACGCGGATATCCGCCACCACTTGCAGGCTGTACAGGTCGTACTGGGTCACCCAGCCATCGCGGCTGGAAAAATAGACAAAGCGGCCATCAGGCGAAAACTTGGGGCCGCCATGCACGGCATAGTGGCTGGCAAAACGGGTAATGGGCTGGAAGCGGTCGCCATCCAGCACCGTGACATGGTGGTCGCCCGCCTCCACCACCACAAACAGGTTGAGCGGATTGGCTGTGTATTGCGGCTTGGCCAGCAGGCTGGAGAGTGCCACCGGCTGGCGGTGCGAGGCGCGCATGTCGACATCACTCCAGCGCGGCGGCGTGGTCGGGCTGCTTTGTACATAGGCCGTCAGCTGGCGGATCTGCTCATCACTCAGCCGGTCGGCAAAACCGGCCATCTGGGTGGCGCTGCGCCCCTGGCGGATGGTGTTGCTGATTTCGGCGGGTTTCAGCCGCTCCAGGCTTTCCGGCAGCAAGGCCGGGCCCATGCCGCCCAAGCGGTCCGCGCCGTGGCAGCTTTGGCAATGCTGGCCGTATAACTGCGCGGCAGCGGATGGGTCCATGTCGGCGGCGGGGGCGGCATGCAGCGGCAGGCTAAGAGCGGCTAACAAAATAGCGTAGCGTCCCTGGGGCAAGGCGTGCCGACGCCGACAGTACAAGGGTACGGCAAGGAGGCGCAACGTAGCAGAAGGGTTTTTGCTAGCGGCTCTAAGCGCCATGCCGAACAAGACTAACCAGCGTTTCATCATGCTGTCTCCCTCTGCCATGGTGTCAGCGGTGCCAGCGCATGCACGCCGCTGGCCACGCCCACTTCTTCATCGCTCAGATAACAGGCCGGATCTGCTGCCCAGAAATTGCCGGTCAGCTCCCAGGCGCGTACCCGGGTATTGCCATTGCAGATGGCCAGATGCTGACAGGCAGCGCAGCGCCCTTGCACCGGCCGTGGCGACTGGCGCAGTCCGGCCATCAAGGGATGGGATTCATCCTGCCAGATGGCGGAAAACGGCCGCTGGCGCACATTGCCAAGCTGCACCTTCCACCACATGGTGTCCGGGTGCACATTGCCCAGATTGTCGATATTGGCGACGTTCACCCCGCTGGCGTTACCGCCCCAGGCCAGCAGGCGCTGCCGCAGCTGCGCCGCCTGCGCCGGGTAATGCCGCGCAGCCCAGTGCAGCAGGTAAACCGCATCGGCGTCGTTATTGCCGGTGACAAAATCGCGCGGCTTGCCCGCGCGAATGTGTTGCAGACAGGACTCGATCAGCAAATCCATCGCCCAACGCGTGCGTGGCTGACGGGCATCATCGGCCCGGTGCTTGTTGCCGCGCCCGGCATAGTTGAGATGGGAAAAATAGAACTTGGCTATATCCTCCACCGCCAGCAATTGCAGCAGTGCGGGCAGGTCGTCGGCATTATCTTCGGTCATGGTGTAGCGCAGGCCCACCTTGAGGCCGGCATCGCGCGCCAGTCGCATGCCGTGCAAGGCCAGTTCGTAGCCACCGGCCAGGCGGCGGAAGCGGTCGTGGGTGGCACCAATGCCATCCAGGCTGACGCCGACATAGTCGAAGCCGACCGCGGCCAGCGCCGAGATATTGCGCTCGTCAATCAGCGTGCCGTTGCTGGACAGGCCCACATAAAAACCCATGGCCTTGGCGCGGGCGGCCAGCTCGAAAATATCCGGCCGCAGCAGTGGCTCGCCGCCGGACAGAATCAGCACCCGCACGCCAAAGGCGTACAAATCGTCCATCACCGCGCAGGCTTCTGCCGTACTCAGTTCACCCAGGAAATCCTTGTTGGCCGAGGTGGAGTAACAATGCTGGCAGGTAAGGTTGCAGCGGCGGATCAGGTTCCAGATCACCACCGGGCCGCCGGGTTTGCCGCTGCGGGCGGGGGCGGCGGCCGGGTCCAGCAGGCTTTGCAGATAGGGTGTCAGGCGCAGCATGGCTGGCTCCGGCAATGGTGATGGCCATCAGTGTGCAGGCCGCCCCCGGCCCGTCTCCTTGACCCGTATCAACGGGATCAATCCCGGCTTACACCCGCAGGCCGGACTTCTTCAGGATGCGGGTGGAAAACAGCAGCGCATGGCGGCGGCAGGCCGGGCCCAGCAATTGCAATAGCGCGGCCTGCTGTTCGCGTACGGCACGGCGATTGTCGCCATGCACCATGGCAAACAGGTTGTACGGCCAGTGCGGCAGATGGCGTGGACGGCGATAGCAATGGCTGACGCAATCGAGTCGGCCCAGTTGCTGACCCAGCTGGTCTACCAGCTCATCCGCCACATCAAACACCGCCATGCCGTTGGCGCGGTAGCCGATGGCATAGTGATTGGGCACCGCGCCGATGCGGCGTATCACCCCCTGCTCCAGCATGCGGCCCAGTCGGGTCAATACCTCCTGCTCTGGCAATTGCAGGCTGTCGGCCAGCTGGCGGTAGGGCTGCTCCACCAAGGGCAGACCAGCCTGAGTGGCGCGGATCAACCGCCAGTCGTTTTCGTCCAGTTCCGGTGCCATGAGCGGTTCATCCACACTGCCCCGCGCGGCACTGGCCTGCCCTACCGCCGCCTGGCCACCCACGGTAAAACGCATGCCGACAAAGTATTCGCGCTGCTTGGGAAAGGCATGCACGGTGAGGCCAGTGAGTAGTTCGATGGCGCTGCAGGCGGCGGAAATCCCGGCCTGGCTGGCGGCCGCCAGCACAAACCACATGTTCAACTTATGCGTGCGCTGATAGTTGTGCGCCACCGCAGGCAGGCTGTTGACCGCCGCCGCCACCTCGTCAAAGCGCGCCGGTGGCACAGCCAGTGCCGCCAGCACAAAGCAGCCACCCATGCGTTCTATCTGGTAGAGCGGGCCAAAGCGGGTGAGCACCTGACGTTGCAGCAGGCCATCCAGCCCTTGCCGCAAGGCCAGCTCGCTGCAACCGAGGGTGGCGGCGGCATGGGCAAAGGGCTGGCTGGTGAGCGGAAAGCCGCCTTGCAGCTGGTTGACGATGCAGGTTTCCAGCGGGTTGAGTGCAGCCCGGCTATGCGTGATGGCCATAACAGGCTCCGCGTTGGGTGTAGCGTTGTATCGAGGGCAAAACCGCGTGTGGAAAGGTCTGCAAACCATGACGCCGGATCAGATCGTCCAGCATGGCGTGCAGGCTGGCGGCATCACTGGCGTGAATCATGCAAAACAGCTGATAAGGCCAATGCGGCGGCCGTGCCGGGCGTTCGTAGCACAGCGTCACCGCCGGTTCTGTCGCCAACTGGCAGGCGATGGCTGCGCGGCTGGCGGCATCGTCGATCTGCCACACGCACATGGCGTTGTGGCGATAGCCCAGCTCGGCATGGCGCAGTACTGCGCCAAAGCGCCGCAGCACGCCACGGGTTTGCCAGTCCTGCAACTGCTGTAGCACCTCCGGTTCGGTCAGACCGCAGCGGCTGGCCAGCAACTGGAAGGGGCGCAATTGCAGCGGCAGGCCATCACGCAAGGCGGCCAGCAGGCGCTGCTGCCGCCAGTCCGGGTGGATAGGGTCTGGCTGACGTTGTGGTTCACGCTCTACCATGCTGCCATCCAGCGCAAAACCCAGGTCGATATGGTATTCGCGCAGCAAGGGCAGATTGAGCGGCACCAGCGCGGTAGCCAGATGAATGCGCGACAGCACCTCGGCCACGGCGGCGGCATCGCTGGCCGTTACCACGAACCACAGGTTGAAGTGATGCTCGCGCTGGTAGTTGTGGTTGACCTCGGCATGGCTGCTGACAAAGGCGGCCACCGCATCCAGCCGCTCCGGCGGCACGGCCAGTGCGGCCAGCGTGCTGCTGCCCACGGTATTGGGGGCAAACACCGCCCCCAGCCGCGACAGCAGACCGGCCTGTTGCGCCTCGTGCAGCAACTGCATCAGCTCGCTGGCCGTCCAGCCATCGCCCAACATGGCGGCCATGTCGGCAAAGGGCGTGGCACTGAGCGGAAACTGCTTCTGGCACCGGTCCAGCGCCTGCAGGCTGCGCGCAGACAGCACGGTCGGGCTTGGCTGATCTGGCATCACATCCCCATCCTGCTGGCACGGCTGCTGAAGAAAATACCGGATGGCTCCAGCGACGGCAGTGTGCGGCGCACGGTGAGCGTGGCGGTGTCGATCACCACCAGCTTGTTGTCGTCGCGGCTGGACAGCCACACCGCATCGCCACGGGGGGTGAATTCCATGTGCAGGATGGCACGGCCCGGTTGCAGGGTTTTGATGACCAAGCGGGTCGGCACATCAATCACCTGCACCTTGTCGTTATCAGGAAAGGCAAAGTTGACCCACACCCGTCGCCCGCCCGGCTCGGCCATCACGAATACCGGCTGGCCCAGCACCGGCACGCTGGCTACCTGTGCCCAGCTGCGATTGTCGGCCACCAGCACCTCATGCTGACCGATGGCGGGCAGGAAGGCGTAATCCCCGGCAATCGACCAGCCGCGCAAATGCGGCATCTTGTATACCGGCAGGGTTTGCCGGCCACGGCCATAGCCAGCCAGAATGCGCCGTACACCGGCGTCGGCATGCCAGCTATCCAGCAAGGCCAGGCCGTCTTCGCCATACAGCCCGGCAATGAAATAGCGGCCATCGCTGCTGGCTAGTCCGTCATAAGGCTGCTTGCCGATATGCTGGAAGCGCTGGATTTTCGGCGCGGCAGGCGTGCTGGCGTCCAGCACGTCGATTTCATCGGCATCGAACAGCGCATAGGCAAAACGCTTGCCGGGCAGGTCGGCAAGGCCCACTACGCGCGAGGGCTGGCCATTGGGCCCGGCAGCGGCCGGAACGCTGGCCAGCAAGGTCAGGCTGTCGGCATCAAAAAGTTTCACCCCGCCGGGGCTGTAGTTTTGCGCGGCAATCACCCGGCCATCGCTGGAAATGGCACCGCCTATGCTGTTGCTGGCTTGCTCCACCCGTTTCACCAGCCGGGCGGTGAGCAAGTCCACCTTGCTGATGGCACCATCGCGGCCAAACACATAGGCATAGCGGGCATCCGGGGAAAACACCACCGAGGCATGCGACAGATCGCCCAGGCCCTGCACCCGCGCCAGCGCCTGCTCATGGCTGTTGTCGATAATCTGCACGCTGCCGCTGGCGCGTTCGATCACCACGCCCAGATTGCCCGTGCCACGCAAGGGTGGCGTACTGGCACAGCCAGCCAGCGCCAGACATAGCAAGGGAGCCAGCAGACCGGCTAGCGTGCGCCGCCCTGTTGCAAGAGTTGAACCAGCCATTGTGCTTCTTCTTCGGAAAGGAAAGGCCGCCACGGCGGCATGGGGGTGCCGGGGCGGCCATTCAGAATGGTGGCCACCAGGCTGTCAGCCGGTTTGCCGGCCAGCGCCTGGGGGGTGAGCGGGCTGCCCAGCCCGCCTTTCAGGCTAAGCCCGTGGCAGGCACCGCAGTCCTTATGTAGCAGTTGCAGCAAGACTGCGGCGCGCGCTTCGGCTGGGGCTGCGGCAGCCTGCTGGCACAGGCTGGCTGCCAGCAGTGCCGATAATCCCGCCAGCCACAGCCTGCGTCTTACTGGGCCAGAATCCATGTCACCAGCTGCTTGAGGTCGGCATCCGGCACTTGCGGATTCGGCGACATCGGAATGGCACCAAAGCTGCCGGAACCACCCGCCTTCACCTTCTGCATCAGCTTGGCGGTGACATCCTGCCCCTTGTATTTGGCAGCCACCTGCTTGTAGGACGGGCCAACCAGCTTGGCATCCACGCTGTGGCAGGCCAGGCAGTTGTATTGTTTGGCCAGTTCCGGCCCGCTGGCCGCCTGGGCCAGCGAGGCAGAAACAGTCCCACACAGGGCCAGCGCAATCAGTACATGTTTCATGCTGCTCTCCTTGTTCCAGCAGACCTCGTACGGTCTACCGGATTTCAACAGTGAAATGACGGCGACGACTTATCTCAAATCAATAAATATCGTGCTGGGTGTTGAACACATTGAACTTGCCGGTGGGGGTGATCAGGCGCGGGTCCTTGATCACGGCCTTGAGCTTGCGGGTTTTGTCGTCCACCACCACGATGGCAGACTGCTTGTCCTTGCCGCTCCACACCGAGAACCACACCTCGCTGCCATCCTTGTTGTACTCCGGTTGCAGCACGCGCTTGGCACCATCGCCCAGGCCAGACCACTCGCCAATCGGCAGGGTGACAAAGCCCTTGTCCAGATGGTTGATGTCAAACACGGCAGCGCTCTGGCTGACGGCGGCATCCGGGTTCAGCGCGGTATCCACCCACAGATTGTGTGATTTGGGGTGGGTCTTGATAAACAGCGAACCACCACCCTGCCCTTTGAGCACCCGCACCACTTTCCAGGCCTGGGCCTTGTGCTTGTCCGGGTCGGTGCCGATCAGGCTGATGCTGTCGTCGCCCAGGTGGCCGGTGGCCCATACCGGGCCATATTGCGGGTCGACAAAGTTGGCACCACGGCCCGGGTGCGGGGTTTTGCCCACATCCACCAGCGCGGCCAGCTTGTCCAGCTTGGTATCCACCACGGCGACTTTGTTGGAGGCATTGGCAGCCACCATGAAGTAACGGCCGGTGGTATCGAAACCGCCGTCATGCAGGAACTTGGCCGCGTCGATGGTGGTGGTTTTCAGGTTGGACAGGTCGGAATAATTCACCATCATGATCTTGCCGGTTTCCTTGGCATTGATGACGAATTCCGGCTTGTAGTGGCTGGCCACAATGGATGCCACGCGCGGTTCCGGGTGGTATTCGTTATCCACCGTCATGCCACGGGTGCCGACAATCTTCAGCGGCTTGAGGCTGTTGCCATCCATGATCACGTACTGCGGCGGCCAGTAAGCCCCGGCCACCGCCAGCTTGTCTTCAAAGCCCTTGAACTTGGAGGTTTCCACCGAACGGGCCTCCAGACCGATGCGGATTTCCGCCACGGTGTCCGGCTTGGCCATCCACAGGTCGATCAGGTTGATCTTGCCATCGCGGCCAATCACGTACAGATAACGGCCAGACTGCGACAGGCGGGAAATATGCACGGCGTAACCGGTTTTCAGCACGCTGACAATCTGCTTGCTATTGCCGTCGATCAGCGCAATCTGCCCGGCATCGCGCAGGGTGACGGAGAACAGGTTGGCCACATCCAGATTGTTCTCTTTATGCGTCGGGCGTTTTTCCGGCGGAATCAGCACCTTCCAGGTAGCCAGCATGTCCTTCATGCCGAATTCCGGCGGGGTGGGCGGTTCCTGCTGCACATAGCGCGCCATCAGGTCGACCTGGGCATCGGTCAGCTCGCCGGAAGTCCCCCAGTTGGGCATGCCGGCGGGCGAACCGTACTTGATGAAAGTCTTGAGGTATTCCGTGCCCCGCGTCAGGGTGATGTCCGGTGTCAGCGGCTTGCCGGTGGCGCCCTTGCGCAACACCCCGTGACAGCCGGCGCAGCGTTCGAAGTAAATCTGCTTGGCGTGGGTGAATTCCGCCTCGGTCATCGGCGGGGCCTTGGGATTGATGTTCTGATGCATCGGCTCGGAAACCAGCGGCGAGGCAGCGCCCTGGTATTTCGCCTCCGGGGCGGAGGTCGAGGTAGTGGCGGTATCCGCCCAGGCCTGCAACACGGAAAAAGGCAGGGCCGCCAACAACACACTTCTTGGCAGCCAGGACAAGCGCGGGGTCTTCATGGTTAGGGCTCCAGCGTGACAGTAATGCTTGGTTGCCGGCATCTTCATCCCGCGGGCATATCCCCCTCCTTGATTCGAATCAACGGTTTAACCATGGCATGGCCAGGGTCTCCGCGCATCCTTAATCCCAGCTATCACGCAATATCCCGGCACCATGCCGGCTTGATCTGTCCACCACTCAGAAGAAATTCCAGAAAAATTCGGATATCTCGCAAGCTTTTTTGTGTATCACAAGAGTAGCCGGTATACCCACCTGCCGTTCTTTAGTATCGATGGGAAAGCGTGCCTAATTCGGACACAGCCCAATCAAGCCCGACCAAGAGTAGTTGTCTTCGTGAAATGAAGGACTGAATGCAGGCTTTTCAGTGGGGATCTGAGAGGGAGAAACTTGCGTGTGCCGCCATACTACTGACCGAACATAAGTCCTGATTTGTGCGACAAAGTCTGTGTGCTGTAACCCCGGCATATTAACTACAAGGTAATTAATTAATGATCGCCTTCCATCATATTCATGCACCAGTATATTCCAGTAATATCTGGCAATCCACACGAACAAAATAATCACCACAGCACCACCCATACCTCCCCAAAAATCACGACTGATAAAACCTTGTACAGCCCCCTCCTCCAGCCGCAAGCAATATTGAAATACACACGCCAATCATGCAAGATAGTTTACTCATAGAAACCTTACAGAATAAAAGGCGAAATACACAAAGCATTCCACCTCGTTGTTAGCTACAGGATGCAATCAGCGCCCCAAGCTATAAATCAACCCGACACCTGCACCACAAACACCTCCTGTTACAGATTAAATATGACGTAATTTATTATAGGAGACTGCAGCAACTACTCACCAAAACTAAATATCGCAGAATTCAATCCTCGGGCGGAAAGCCCATGGTCGAACTTACATCCTTCTAAGAAAAAAGTCCGACCTGTAAACCTTGAAACAATCGCTGTTAGATATTCTAATGCACATGCACTCGCATACGCTGATCCGACACATC
Source organism: Aquitalea sp. LB_tupeE (assembly GCF_013391415.1). GTDB lineage: Bacteria > Pseudomonadota > Gammaproteobacteria > Burkholderiales > Chromobacteriaceae > Aquitalea. The sequence goes on along the minus strand of NZ_JACAXB010000026.1, from coordinate 84,141 downwards.
TTGTGGGCCCCCAACCAAAGCCGAGGTGAACCTGCTCGCGTCCTTCGATGAACTGGTATGGATTATCATATACACGCTCATCATGATTTGCAGCACCCAGATGTAAATACACTTTCTCACCCTTACGGATCACATAATTCCCTAAGGTTACGTCATTGTTTGCTATACGGCCACTCATCTGGATTGGTGAATCGAAGCGAACTGCCTCTGTAATGAGCAAGCTCAGTCTCTCTAAGGTACAGGGATATGAAACACTATCTTTACTGCTTAACTGTACAAGACATGTATAGAGTAAGTATGCAAGACTTTCGTGCGCTGCAACATAGAGGAGTACTAGATCAGCTAAAACTTCGAGATCTTGATCACGTGAAATATTCTTCTGAGTGGCAATCCAATCACCTAGTCGATCCACGGCCTCCAATGCAGCAATTACATGGTGCCTTTGAGGTCGCTTCCCATCAAAGAAAAACGCCACGGCTAGAGCATCTGCAGTCACCTCATCAGGTACTATATCGATTCCGAGAACAGCCATGTTGGCACATTGCACGGTATATGGACGTAGTGATGTGGCAAAAATATCAACCGGTGAATCAGAAGGGATACTTGTGATGAATTCAGAAGCAATCGCCTGTATCAGGTTTTCAAAATAGGTGTGCTGGGCGTGGCCGACTATTCCGAGAAGTCGCTGCCGTCGCAATTTGTAAGTCCCAGTTGCATCATGGAAAATCGACATTTCCCGCATAAGATTGTATCCAGATTCAGCTTTCTTACTCACTAGGACAAGCTCTTGTGGCAATGAAAAACGGCCACGACCAAAATCAAAAGTTCGTCGATATATATCTTGACAAACGTGATACCCAACGACAACATGACCATCAATATAATGATCATAAAATACTGATGCCACACCTCCGAATTCTCGCAATGCTTCATAATATTTCTGTGGCTGAACTAATCCTAGCTTTAATGCAGCAATGATCGATGGTTGATGTATATCAATAATATTCATTATTTGAACCCTCTACTCCTCGCTCAATATGTTTGATTTTGTAATGCCCAGGCATAGAGTCCGACGCGAAAGAGTAAAAAATATTTTCGGGATTGTAGTTTGTTCCGCACGTAAAAGCATCGAAGAACGCTTTACCCTGATCTGGATAGGTGTGTAGCGAAACATGTGATTCAGCGAGTAGCAAAAGAATTGTCACACCCGTTGGCTCAAAAACTTTTCTCATTGTTCCAAGAACCGTCACACCTTCTGCGACTGTGGCCGTTATCAGAGACTCTTCAAGTCGCACTACATTATTAAGTATTTCAGGAGCAACACCCCAAATATCCACAAACACGTGCCGACCATACGCAATAAAAGCTGGACTATTCATGTGCCCTCACCGAACTTAGCCTACCAATATATGCAGTTGACGCAATCAATAAACCTATCACAGTTACGCCAATCGAAACGGAGAAGAATAAAACGAGCAAGCCAGCGAAACTACCTGACAACGCTTCACCAGTATTGGCAAGCGTAGAAAAAAGGCTGAAATTCTTCCCCAGATTGGCTTCATTGGATAAATGGTAAATATTTGTCGGCAAAATCACATCGACAAACGAGCCGACTCCACCAAGCAAGCAACACCCCACGAGAATGGTTATCATATTAGACATGCAAACTGGCAATATGGATAACATAATACCGTATAGGCACCAGTACAGCATCAAACTGCGGGTACTGAAGTCATTGGCTATCTTTGAGAATCCAACGGCACCAACAATAGCCCCAACCGCAGTAAGACTCATCGCATAACCAATCATACTATCCGAATAACCTTCGCTTTTCAGCATCATAGGAATCAGAATACGAAGTGCCCCTCCTACAAGAAGGATACATATTGATGAATATACAATAGTGATATATAACTGAGATTTTTTTCTCACATAGACAATATTCTGCCAAAACTCACTGTAGAGTAATTTTAGCGTTAACCCTTTCCCAACTTCAGATACATTACCGCTAGGAACACTAATCAGCCAAACACAGATTGCTGAGATAAGGTATGTTGCAGCATCCAACAAGAGAACGAGGCCAGGGTGTCCAACAATCGCTAGTGCCGCCGCGCCAAATCCGGGACCAACTAATCCACCTGCTTCAGCAACGATCTGCGTCGCAGCGTTAGCTGTCGGTAAGTTCTGAGCGGATACCAATGATGGAACTGCAGCTTGGAAAGCTGGTTGGAATATGGTTCGAAATGCGGTCATCAGCATACCAACCAACGTCAGTGCTATTAGACCAGCTTGGTCGCTAATGAGAAGACTACAAAAGGCAGTAGTAATGAACATACGAGCAATATCCGCATTCAGCATGAGCGATTTGCGTTTTAGCCTATCAGCCAAAGCACCACCAAGCGGCCCGAGGACTAAATATGGAATAAAGCGGAAGAAATAAATAATTCCAGCCATTACAAGGTTACTACCAGTCACCTTCAATACTGTGATTATAAAAATAAAATCATGCACGCCATCGCCAACTCTTGATAAAAAATTTCCACCAAGCAAAATGGAAAATGGCTTTTCATGCAGCAGCATTTTTATCATAGCGAACCTACATTACTGACTAGGACAAGTTGATTGGGTACAGTAATTCTCGCTTAGTGAAGCTGCGTCCAGTATCTTTCAACTTTTCAACTACGATACCATTCATCACTAACTGATCCTCTCTTGGCATCAAGTAATACATAATATTGACATATCAATACCAGCCAAGCTTAGTCAGAAACATCGATTCCTCATTATCCACAACCAGACCCTCCTGCTTTAATTGCTCAAGCTTTCGGAGAACTTCTGGATGCACCTTACCCCACAAGACTTGCCGTTTATCTAAAAAGCCGTGATAGGCCAAATGCAAAATAACTGGACGAGAATAGTCAAGTGACACATCATGCTGACTAATTACACAGGGAAAGCGTTTTTCAGCTAGAGTCTCACGATATAACTTTTTCCCGTGGGTATTAGTAATCACATGACCCATGGTCGAACTGACAGCATTGGAACCAAACCCCAAAATATCAAAATTGTGATAACCATAGACATGCTCATGATAAACAAAAGAGTACACATCACTCACAACATCAGAAGTTGGAGGTGTACGCACATATCCGTGTCCATTATGCGGCATAAAGCCGGAGTGGCGCATAAATTGATCAATGAGTACATTCATACTAAATTTACGCATAGCCGACGTTGGAGCAAGCTTAGCCTCATTAAGCTTTGTATGTAATCCGACTTGGGTCATAATATTATCAATCGGATAAATATCGATATTTGTTGTCCCCATAGCCACTGCCGCATGCAAATCCGCAATTAACTCTTCCTCATCCTGGCCGCTCATACCGTAGAGGATGTCAAACGTCTGTACTGGAAACATTTTCTTGAGCAACTCAGTCGCATCGTAAATCTGCTCAAGAGATGCAGTTAAATTAAACATTTCACGCCACTTCGGGCTAAATGTTTGCAATCCAAATCTCGGATGCGTTACGCCAATTTCGTGCATAGCTTGTGCCCGATCTAGCGTCAGACTCTTTGCTTCTATTTCGAAGGAAAATTCGCGCAAATTGGAAAGATTAAATGTAGAACGGATAATCTCACCAATTTTAACAATCTGTTCTGGACTCAATAGGCTAGGTGTACCACCACCAAAGAAAATTGCCCCTATGGGAATATATTTAAGATCAACCAAATCTGCCTTCATTTTAATTTCGGTGATCAAAGATTCAAAATATTGATCAATGGCATCTCTACTAGAATATTTCCCTCTAGTGAATGGACAAAAATTGCAAATTGTGTCGCAAAACGGAATGTGAAAGTACAGCGCTCGAGATTTTATTTTATTCTGTGCAAGAGCAAGTACTTCCTGTAAAGATACCTTAGAAATTTCTTTTCCTTGTCCGGGAAAGAAGAAGTTGTAGATAGGAAACTGACGATCAAATTTGATCAGAGAGGGCTGGTTTAATAGATTCATATCAATATCTCAAAGCGAGAAAAGGGGCATAAAGCCCCTTCCCCTCATGCTGGTTAAACAATCACCAAGCAATCGTGTTGATACGATCGAACGAAGATTCGTCAGTTTCGAAATAGCTGAATATATCTTCCATGATATTTCTCCTTCAAGTTGAAATACAGAATGTTTCCTGCAAGTATGCTGAACTTAGCTTCAGCATGTTGTGTGGATGGTGTTACATAACCGACTCCACGATGGTTACGCTAATCAAAATAATAAACATCATAAACTGGCTATTTAGCCGATGAATTTCAGTTCAGGGAGACAATACAGGTTCGACCAATTAGGCGTGAACTAGCGATGCGACCAATATCACGATGGACGAAGACTAGCTGTAGTCAACAAGTCTGAGAGGTGCTCTCTGTTGCGTAATGGTTAGGAAAGATCTGAATAAGCCTGCACTTTGGTGAGCCAGAGCACATCTGAGTGATGTGCCAGCTGATCAGTAAACCAACTTGGCTAGTACCGGGCCAGGATAAGTATTCAAAAGGAGATGGAAACCGGGCATTTACATTTCAGACAAGCAGTATCTTTACGTCAGCCGTATTGGACGGGGTGGGGTGCAGGTTGTGTAGGTAATGAACCAGACCCGACCGCGCATCCACAGCAATATAGGCTTTCATGTCGAAATTCCACAGATGCTAGAGACAATAAATACGCAGTATGCTGGACAAGGGATAGTGGCGACCGCCATTGCTGGGCTTGGGACAGAAAGATGTAATTGCGGCTTCGAGCGTATTCCACCTCATGACATTGTCTATTCCAGTCGGGAAGATTTTGCGACGGGTCAGTTTCTTGTTGACGGTCTGTCCGAAATTGGTGAAGCTCAGCAGCTTGCTCACCGCTATTCCTTGCGGCAGTGAGATAATGGTTTTTAATGGGAAGGTCGGAACTTGTTCAGACCTTCCTTAGCCCTTCTTCGGCAGCGTCAGCGATTTTTGTTCTGGCTCCACCTCCAGCCCCCAGTCGCCGTATTCATACCAGTCCTCGCCCAGTACTTCTGCCGGATGCTGAGTGCGGCCGGAGCCATTGCCGCATTGCAGGGAGTCGGCCGGGCAGTATTTGTCGCAGCCCCAGCAAATGCGCTCCGGGTGCGCCGGGTGCAGGGGAAATTTCCGGGCCATGACGTTTTCCTTTCCATTGACTGAATAGACTGAGCAGCAGCCTGCCATTGTCCGGGCATGGGCTGGCTGGCGACTTGCCACATATCAAAAAAAACCCGGCACAAGGCCGGGTGAAGAAGGTGATTACACCTTGGAGTCGAGTTGAGCTTGAACAGCAGCTGGGCTGCTCAGGCGGTCAAATGGGCATACAAGCGGGTGAGCACGCTGGGCAGCATCTGTGCCTGTTGCACCACCACATAGCCGCGGTGGCCGAACAGATGGGGCAGATAATCCCCTGCTTCGCGGTCTACGGTCAGGCAGAAGGGCAGCAGACCGTCGCGGCGGGCTTCCAGAATGGCCTGGCGGGTGTCCTCGATGCCGTGGCGGCCTTCGTAGTGGTCCAGATCGTTGGGCTTGCCGTCGGAGATGATAAGCAGCAGGCGACGCGCAGCCGGTTGTTGCAGCAGGATGCGGCTGCTCTGGCGGATGGCCGCGCCCATACGGGTGTAATAGCCGGGGCGGATGGCCAGAATGCGGCCGCGGGTGCTGTCGTCGTAGCGTTCGGCAAAATCCTTCAGCACCTGAAAGCGCACTTCCTGGCGGCGGATGGAGGAAAAGCCGTACAGGCCAAAGCTGTCACCTGCCGCGGACAAGGCCTCGGCAAACAAGAGCAGGCTGTCGCGGATGACGTCGATCACCCGGCCAGCCTCGTCCCCTACCCAGCTTTCGGTGGAGAGCGACAGGTCGGCCAGGGTCAGGCAGGCCAGGCTGCGTTCGCCTGGCGGCCAGGCCTGGTACAGGCCGGGTTCGGACTGGGCGACACCGCTGTGGCGTTCGGCCAGAAAGCGGATGACGCGGTCGATGTCGATATCCGGCCCGCACTCCTGCCCGCTCTTGCGCGTGCGCTCCGGTGCCAGTGCCTGAAACTGACGGCGCAGGCGGCGGGCCAGTGGCAGCAGGCGCTCGGGCAAGGCGGCGGGGACGGCATCGCGCGGCAGCATGGGTTGCAGGCGGCAGTGGTCGTCAACCAGTCTTTGCTGTTTCCAGTTCCACTCCGGTAGCAGCAGGCCGGGGCCCAGCGGGGTGTCGTCCCAGGCGGCGGCGGGCAAGTCCAGGTCAAACTTGAGCTTGCCGCCCTTGGTGTGGGCGTCCTGTGCCAGTGACAGGCGGTTCATGTCCTCGGCCGCGGCGGCGACGTTGTCGTCGTCATCCTCGTCGGTATGACGGTTGACCTTGACGTATTCGTCCCAGGTAAACAGGCTTTCGGCGCGGAAAATCATCAGCATGCCGTTTTTGCGCTCGTCCTGTACCACGCGCTGGGCACGGTAGCGGCGGCGCTGGCGCTGCTGCGGCTTACTGCGCGGGCCGCTTTGCTGCGGGTCCTGCGCAGTAGACGGGGCGGTATGCTCCAGCGTGGGCGGGGCCGGGTGCAGCCACAGGGGCAAGGGGTAAGGGGCACGGACTGGCGGCGGCGTGTCCAGCGCTTGCTGCGGCTGCAGCAGGGCCTGACGGATGGCACGCTCCCAGGCAGCCTCGGCTGGCGGCAGACGGGCCGGGTCTGGCCGTTGTGGCAGATGGGCGGCCACCAGCCGTTGATAGCTGGCAGCCAGGCCGGGCATGGCGGCCAGGCATGCGGCAGCAGCCTGTCGATTGGCATTCAGCCAGTCACCATCGGGCCGGTTGCTGGCGGCCAGCGCCATCAGCCAGAAATACAGTTCGCGGTTGAGCGCCGCATCGGCGAACAGCTCGATTTTTTCCGGCAGATAAAAGGCCTGCTGGTCGGACCAGGCCAGTTCCACCCGCTCGCCGGTGCCGGACAGGCGCTCCAGCCAGCGGCGGCGGGCGCCGTGTTCGGTACCCACGGTGGAACGCAAGGCCAAGGCCGGGTCGCCGCCCATGGCGCGAAAGAACACCGGCGCAAGCGGTGCCACCTGCTCCAGCCGCACCGCTGCGGCGGCATGGCCGCGATAGGCTGCGCGCTTGACCAGTTTGTCCCACCAGCCGCCGACGATATCTTCCATGACAGGCCCCGCTCAGGCAGGAAACTGGGTGTGAATGATGGCCAGCAGGGCCGCCACCGTGTCCGGCTCGTCGCTCAACGGTTCGGCCAGCGCGGTGCGGCAGGCCAGCGCCGGGCGCATGCCGGATGCCATCAGCTTGGCGGCATACACCAGCAAGCGGGTGCTGACCGATTCGTCCAGATCGTAACCGGACAGCCGACGCAACTGGCCGGCCAGTGTCACCAGCTGCTGCGCCTGTGCCGCAGCAAGGCCGGATTCCTGCATCACCACCTGCTGTTCCACTTCGGCAGACGGAAAATCGAAGCTCATGGCGACAAAGCGCTGGCGCGTGCTGGGCTTGAGGGTTTTCAGCACATGCTGGTAACCGGGGTTGTAGGACACCACCAGCATGAAGCCGGGCGGGGCCACCAGCACTTCGCCGGTGCGTTCGATGGGCAGAATGCGGCGGTCGTCAGTAAGGGGATGCAACACCACGGTGGTGTCCTTGCGCGCTTCCACTACTTCGTCCAGATAACAAATGCCACCCTGGCGCACCGCGCGGGTGAGCGGGCCGTCGCACCATACCGTCTGGCCATCGCCGATCAGATGGCGGCCCACCAGATCGGCGGCGGACAGGTCGTCATGGCAGGACACGGTAATCAGCGGCAGGCCCAGCCGGGCTGCCATATGGGCGACAAAGCGGGTTTTGCCACAGCCGGTGGGGCCTTTGATCAACACCGGCAGCTGCTGCTGCCAGGCGGCTTCAAACAGCTGGCATTCATCGCCCTGCGGCTGATAGAAGGGGGCGGACAATTCGGGACGCAGCGGTGCGTTCATGGCTTTTCCTTAGCGAAAACTCAACAGCAGCACACCGGTCACCAGCAGCAGCCAGCCATGCACGCTGGCGCGCAGCCAGTGCGGGGCATGGCACAGCCCCATGTAGCGCTCGATGACCACCCAACCCTTGAGCCAGGCAAAACCCAGCACCAGCGGTGCCAGCCAGTGTTGTGACAGCTGGCCGCTTTCGGCCAGGACGGCGGCCAGCAGGGTCAGGCCACTGAGCCAGGCCCACAACAGCCATTGGGTAAGGGGGGCGGGTGTGTTCATGGGGTCAACGATACCGGCCATGCCGGGCCATGGCCTTGATTCCAGATAAGCCCTGCCAACAAACTGCGGCGCTTAACGTGCCACGTAAATCAGCGCAAACAGCACAATCCACACCAGGTCCACCATATGCCAGTAGGCGGCGGCGGTTTCCACGCCATCAATGGTCGCACCGGCATAGCGCCCGTCGCGGGCCTGCCACCACACGGCGGCCACAATCACCATGCCCAGCACCACATGCAGAAAGTGAAATACGGTGAGCGACAGGTAAAACATCCAGAAATCGCCGCTGGACAGGGTGATGCCAGCGGCAAACTTGCCGCCCAGCTCGATGGCCTTGAGCACCAGAAAACCGCCACCGGCCAGCATGGTGGACATCAGCCAGCGCCGTCCGCTGCGCTGGCGGTTCAGCGCAAAGGCGCGTACCGCAGCCACGATGGCAGCACTGCCCGCCAGCAACAGCAAGGTATTGAGCGTGGGTAGCAGCAGGTGCAGCTGCTGCTGACCGTGGGAAAACAGCGCCGGATCACGCCAGCGGTGATAGCCGTACACCAGGAAAAACACGCCGAACACCGCCAGCTCGGCCAGGATGAAACACCACATGGCCAGGTCGCCCGGCACGTGGCGGTCGTGCGGGATGTCTTCCATTGGCAGGCTGTCAGTACGCATGGAATCGCTCCAAAGAAAAAGCGGCCCACCAGGGGCCGCTTGTCTGTTTGATCACTCAGTCTTGACGCTTGCCGGTGACAAAGAAGCTGATCAGATACAGCATCAGGCCGCTGAAGAAGCCCAGGCCGCATACCAGACGTGCCCAGTACAGCGGCATGATATGCTCCTGCGTTTCCATGAAGGACAGCGGTGCGCTGGACATGCGCTGCAGCCACACCTGGGTGGCCCCGGCAGCAGTCAGGCACAGCGTGATGCCGACGATGGACAGGGTCATCACCCAGAACGCCAGTTTTTCCACGTTCTGCGCTTGCGGGCTGTTGGCTTCACGGCCACGCAGCAGCGGCATGGTGTAGGAAATCATGGTCAGCACCACCATGGCGTAAGCACCGTAGAAGGCCATGTGACCGTGCGATGCCGTCAGCTGCGTGCCGTGGGTGTAGTAGTTGACCACCGACAGCGTACCCAGAAAACCCCACACACCAGCACCCAGGAAGGACATCACGCCAGTACCCAGCGCCCACAGCGTGGCGGCCTGGTTGGGGTGTTCGCGGCGGCGACGCTTGACCATATTGAAGGCAAACATGGTCATCATGAAGAAGGGCACCGGCTCCAGCGCGGAGAAGATGGAACCCCATACCTGCCAGTAGGCCGGTGTGCCGATCCAGAAGTAATGGTGACCGGTACCGATGATGCCGGTGATCAGCGTCATGGCAATGATCAGGTACAGCCATTTTTCGATGATTTCACGGTCCACGCCGGTTACCTTCACCAACACGAAGGCCAGCATGGCACCCATGATCAGCTCCCACACGCCTTCCACCCACAGATGCACCACCCACCACCAGAAGTACTTGTCCAATACCAGGTTGTTGGGGTTGACGAAGGAGAACAGGAAGAAGATGGCCAGGCCCCACAAGCCAAGCAGCATCACGATGCTGATGCTGGTCTTACGGCCGGACAGCAGCGTCATCGACAGGTTGAACAAAAAGGACAAGGCCACCAGCACGATGCCCACCTTGGTGATGAGCGGCTGCTCCAGGTAACCGCGCCCCATGGTGGGCAGCAAGTCGTTACCGGTCAGGTGCGCCAGCACGTTATAGGGCAGGCCCAGGTAGCCGACAATGGTCAGCGCGCCGGCCACCAGAAACACCCAGAAGGTGATGATGGCCAGCTTGGGGCTGTACAGCTCGCGCTCGCACTCTTCCGGAATCAGGAAGTAACCCGCCCCCATGAAGCCGAACAGCAGCCACACGATCAGCAAATTGGTATGCACCATGCGCGCGGTGCTGAAACTGATGGCCGGGAACAGGAAATCCCCTTTGACATACTGCAGGCCGATGATCAGGCCAAACAGGATCTGGCCGATGAACAGGCCGATGGCTGCCATGAAATAAGGCTTGGCCACCGCCTGCGAGCGGTATTTGATCTGGGCTGGCGCACGGGCTTGTTCAGCCGCTAGCGTCGCCGCACTTGCATTGCTCATGTTTATCTCCGTCAGCGATTGGTCTGGTGCGCTCAGCCCTGGATATTGGGCGGCCAGTTATTGGTATTGATCTCGGAGGTGTATTTCAGGAAGGCCACCACGTCGTCCAGTTCGCCATCGTTCAGATGAAACTGCGGCATCTGGCGGCGACCGGGTACGTTGGTGGGCATGGCCTTCATCCAGCCCTTGATGAAATCCGGGCCACGGCGTACGTAGACATTGCCCAGCTCCGGTCCGAAATACGCTCCCTCGCCCAGCAAGGTATGGCAGCCACCGCAATTGCGTGTCTCCCAGATTTTCTTGCCGCGCACGGCCGCATCGGTCAGCTTGGCCTTGGCGTTATGGCTGGGCAGGGCCATGGTGGTATCCAGCGTCAGCCCCAGGAACAACAGGAAAAAGAACACCGACCCACCGTAAAAGATGTTGCGGGCCGTCGATTTGGTGAAGCTCGCGCTCATCACGTCCTCCTCAAAGTGCTTGCACCGGCAAGTCCGGTACCTGGGGCGAAATGTACGGATTCGGGCATCCCGATAGCATTGATTCGTATCAACGATTCCCGGCCACCCACTTTCCTACACTGGCGGCATCGTCATTTGGCAAGCCTTTGCCCGGGAGTCTGCATGTACCGCCCAGCCCTGCCCACACTGCCGCCCACGCCGGCTGGCAGCATCATTTCCACCCCTCAAGACCGCCAGGTATTTGCCCCCGGCAGTGTTTGCCTGGTGGGGGCAGGCCCGGGCGACCCGGACTTGCTCACCCTGCGCGCAGTGCAGCGACTGGGCGAGGCGGATGTGCTGCTGTACGACCATCTGCTGGACCCGCAGATACTGCGCCTGGCCCCGCCGCAGGCCAGCCGCATCTGCGTGGGCAAGCGCGCCAGCCGTCATACACTGCCGCAAGCGGACATCAACCAGTTGCTGATCGACTTTGCCCGCAACGGCCAGCGCGTGGTGCGCCTCAAAGGGGGCGACCCGCTATTGTTTGGCCGTGGTGGTGAGGAAATGCTGGCGCTGGCACAAGCAGGCATCCCTTGCGAGGTGGTACCCGGCATCAGCGCGGCGCTGGGTGCCGCCGCCGCGCTGGGGCTGCCGCTCACTCATCGCGATCATGCCCAGGGTTGCAGCCTGGTCACCGGCCATCGCCGTCAGGGCGAGCAGCAACTGGACTGGACTCTTTACAGCCAGCCGGGACAAACCCTGGTGGTGTATATGGGGCTGGGCGAGGCCGCCCGTATCGCCAGCCAATTGCTGGCCCATGGCCGCGACCCGGCCACACCGGTGGCGGTGGTGGAAAAGGCATGCAGCCCAACGCAGCGCTGCGTGTGCGGCCAGCTGGACCAATTAAGCCAGCTGATCAGCCAGCAGGAAATCAGCAGCCCGGCCCTGCTGGTGATTGGCAATGTGGTGCTGCTGCACCAGCAGTTACAGGCGCTGCGGCAACAGGCGCAGATTTCTTGATACGGGTCATTCAGGCCGACGCACTAAACAGGCAATACTGCTCACCATCAACCTCAGCCAAGGCAAAGCACCATGAATGCCATCCAGCAACTGACCGAACAACACCGCCTATGCGATGCCGACTTCGCCATCGCCGAAACAGCGGTACGCCAGGGCGACTGGCCCAAGGCCCGCGCCGTGTTTCAAGCGTTTCACACTGGCATGCTGCAACATTTTGCGCTCGAAGAAGACAGCCTGTTTCCAGCCTTCGAAGCCGCCACCGGCAGCCAGATGGGCCCTACCGTGGTAATGCGTAACGAGCACAGCCAGATGCGCGCACTGATGCAAGACATGGCCCAGCTGTTGTCGTCCGAGCAAGCCGGCGACTATCTGGGCTGTGCCGATACGCTGCTCATCCTGATGCAGCAGCACAATATGAAAGAAGAAAACATTCTCTACCCCATGTGCAGCCAGCACATTGCCGGTTTTGCCGATCTGGTGGCTGCCGGAGCCGCCGCATGAGCCCGCGCGACCTGCGTCAGCTGCCGCCACCGCAGCCGATGGAAATCATCCTGGACGAAGCCGACGGACTGGCACCCGGCCAGCAAGCGGCCTACATCCTGCCGCATCACCCCAGCCCGCTGCTGCCCTTGTTACAACAGCAGGGGCTGGATTTCCGTTTCGAACTGTCCGGTGACGGTGGGGTCATTCTGATTCTGAGTCGGCCATGAGCCAGGCCTGGCTGTCCTACGACGCTGCCCCGCCGCCCTGGTTGCCGGGCAGCTTTTTTGTGGCCAGCCTGATCTGGCTGCTGATCGCCGGGCTGACCCTGCTCGTGGGCGACACCGTCGCAGCCAATCGGTTTGATCCGCTGATTGTCACCCTCACCCACCTGTTGGCACTGGGTGTGCTGGGCAACAGCATGCTGGGGGCGGTATTGCAATTGCTGGCCGTGGCCGCCGGGGTGGGCTGCCCGCAGCCACGGGCGCTGTGGTGGCGGATATTTCCGGCCTGGCAAGGCGGTGTGGCCTGCCTGTGCTGGGGCTTCAGTCATGGCTTTTCCGCGACATGGCTGACTGCCGGTGCGCTACTGACATACAGCGCCGGGCTGGGCTTGCTGGCGCATGCGCTGCCCGGCTTGTGGCGCAGCCCGGCGCGTGACGCCACCAGCCAGGGGCTGCGGCTGGCGCTGACCGGGCTGGGTGTGGCGCTAACCTTAGGCCTGTTGCTGGTGCTGACATTAGGTGGGCAGCTACACCTGCCGTTCATGGCCTTGTTGCACAGCCATGTGCTGTGGGCGGGACTTGGCGGCTTGCTGGCCCTGCTGCTGGCCGTCAGCCAGACCGTGATTCCGCTGTTTCTGATCGCCCCGGCTTTTCCCGCCTTTACCCGCCAGCTCTTGCCCGGCCAGTTGGCACTGCTGCTGGCGCTTGGGCTGGTGCTGATCTGGCAGCAGGAGCAGGCCCACGGTTGGCTGCTACTCGCCAGTCTGCCTGCCGCCTGTTTTGCCGGCCTCACCCTGCATCAGTTGCACCGCTGTCGTCGGCGGCAAGACCCCCTGTGGCTGAGCTGGCTGCTGGCCATGCTGGCACTGCTGCTTGGTCTGCGGTGTGCCGCTGCCGCACTGTACTGGCCCACCGATACCAGCCTGCCGCTGTATTGCGGTGTGCTGTGGCTGGGAGGATTGGGCCTGGGCTGTGTGCTGGGCATGCTGGGCAAGATCGCGCCATTTCTGGCCTGGCTGCATCTGCAACGCTTGCAGCCCCCGCGTGGCGTACTACCCGCCACCCATGGCTTTCTTTCCGAACAGGCCGTGCGGTGGCTGACCGGCCTGCATGGGCTGTGGCTGCTGACGGCACTGGCCTGGTGTCGCTGGCCAGCCAGCTGGCAGACCGCACTGGCCATCTCTACCTTGCTGTTGGCCAGCACTGCCGTGTGGCATGGCGGTAAATTGTGGCTACGCTACCGCCAGGTGCGCGCCCTTTGCCTGAAACAAACCATCCAGCCAGCACAACAGACTTCCTGATCAGGCAGGCGCTCACCCAGCGCCTGCCTTCCCCCACTCCCCACTCCCAGCCGCATCTTGTTGTAGATTTATATCGCATTACGATATATATTCACAAGGTAGCCCATCGCTACCAAGGAGATCGCCATGAACCTGCAACATCCGCTACAGATGATTTACTCATCACGCCATGGCTGGGACCAGCTAGGCCAGCGCCATCCATCCGTGCTCCACAGCTTCATGAAAATCGTACTGCCAGGCTCGCTGTTTGCCGCGGGCATGGTGCAATACACCGCCATTTATCATGCTGACAGTTATGCCCCCGGCGTGCCGCTGCAAAACTGGCAGCAAGCCAGCCTGATCCTGCTGCTGACCAGCTGGCTGGCCGTCAGCCTGATGGCCTGGGTCATCCGCCAGTCGGTACATGCCAGCCGCCGCCCGGCCTTTGCCGACTGCTACCGGCTGGCGGCGCTGGTGCCGCTGCCCATCTGGTTGTCTGCCCTGTCCTTGCTACTGCCCTACCCCACGCTGAATGTGCTGTGTGCACTACTGGGGCTGGCCGCATCAGCAGGCCTGCTTTTTCACGGCCTGGATGCCTGGTTCGAACACGATGATTCGGTGCATACCCTGTCACTGGCCTATACCATTTTCGCCATTGGCGCGCTGGTATGGCTGTTTGTGGTGGCGCTCTTGCTGCTACCCCTGCTGTAAACGGAGCCATCACCATGCACATCACCCTGCAATCCCTGCAAAGCTACCGGCCTGACGCTACACCGGCCTTCCTGATCGGCAGCGAACCGGCTGCCGGCCTGCCCCCCGACATCACGCGCCGCCTGCGTCATGTGCCGGCACTCTCGCCCGCACCGGGCTTGAGTGACTGGCTGCACTGGCGCGAGGAACGCTGGAGCCAGTTTTGCGAAATTTACTGGGCCGTGCTGCACAATAATCCGCAGCGCTGGGAATGGCTGGCGCGCATGGCCAGCCGGCAGCACATTGTGTTGCTGCATGCCGAAGCCGATGCCACGCTCAGTGCCGCCCGCGCCTTGCAATTGTTCCTGTTGCAGCAAGAGGCACAGCCGCTGGCGTATGCGTCTCCGGTGTGCTTTGCCGCACAATTCGGCAGTGGAGGGCTGATGTGATATGGTGGCCGGACTTGTCTTTCATCACCGCTGTTGCCCACCATGACTGCCCCCATACTCAGCAAACAGGATTTCGAACGCCTGGCCGACTTCCGCTACCGCCTGCGCCAGTTTTTGCGCTTTAGCGAGGAATTGGCGCAGGAGCACGGCATCACGCCGCTGCAATACCTGCTGTTACTGCAGGTGCAGGGCTATCCGGGGCGCGACTGGGCCACGGTGGCGGAACTGGCCGAGCGGCTGCAATCACATCACCACAGCGTGGTGGGCCTGATCAAACGCTGCGAGGAGCAAGATCTGGTCAAGAAAACCCCCGGCCGTCAGGATGGCCGCCAGGTGGAAATCAGCCTGCTGCCCAAGGGGCAGGAACTGGTGGCCAAGCTGGCCGCCCTGCACCGCGAAGAACTGCTGCTGCTGAAAAATCTGGGCGGTAGCCAGTCGCTGGACCTGCTGCTGAACGTGCAGCAAACCCTGCAAGACGAATAGCCGCCAGGAACGCTGCGCTGTTTTGTTAGCGAGATCCAAGCGCTACTGGAGGCAAGCCAGTGCAGGCAGGCAAACATATCGCCATACGATACAATATCCCACCCACCTATCCCTTTACCCACCATGACTTCCTTATCCCAAGCACCGCGCAAGCGGCACTGGTTGCGTGGCTTTTTGCCGGTGCAGTTACTGGCAGGCCGCCGTGAGCGGCTGTATGGCTGTGTTGGTGCCGGCCTGGGCCTGTTGCTGACCGAGTTGATCAGCCGCGCCGCGCTGGGTGGCGCCAGCCCCTGGTTCATCGCCCCGATGGGCGCTTCGGCCGTTTTGCTGTTTGCCGTCCCCTCCAGCCCGCTGGCCCAACCCTGGTCGATGCTGGCCGGCAATCTGGTGTCCGCCGTCATTGGTGTGGCCTGCGCCCGTGCCATTGCCGACCCCGGCCTGGCTGCCAGCATGGCCGGTGCCTTGGCCATTGCCGCCATGTTCCAGCTGCGCTGCCTGCACCCACCCGGCGGTGCCGTCGCCATTACCGCCGTGCTGGGCGGCCCGGCCATCCAGGCGCTGGGCTTCCAGTTTGTCCTGTGGCCGGTACTGGCCAATTCCGTGCTGCTATTGGGTGTGGCCTTGCTGTTCAACAATGCCTTACAGCGCCGCTATCCGCATTTGCCGGCTGACAACAGCAACCCGCACCATACCGACGACCCACTGCCCAGCGAACGCCGCGCCTTCAATCAGCAGGACTTGCACCAGGCACTGGCCGATTTTGGCGAAGTGCTGGATGTCAGCGAAGATGACCTGGCCGCCATTTTCACTGCAGCAGAACAACAAGCACAAAAGCGCCGCTTTGGAGCCATCCGCTGTGCCGACATCATGTCGCGCGATGTGGTGTCCATCCGGCCAGATGCCAGCTTGCAACAAGCCTGGGACACGCTGGCACACCACAAGGTCAAGGCCTTGCCGGTGACTGATGCTGCCGGGCTGTTACTGGGCCTGGTGTCACTGCACGACTTTTTCCTGCCACACCACCAGGCCAGCACCATCCCGCAGGCAGCAAGGCTGGACGGCAAGGTGGCCGACATCATGAGCCAGCCGGCCCGCAGCCTGCAGGCCACCCAGCCCATCAGCGAACTGGCGCTGGCCTTTTCCGATGGCGGCATGCACCACATGCCGGTGCTTGATGCCACCGGCCAGTTGTGCGGCATGATTACCCAGTCGGATCTGATCGCCGTGCTGTTCAAGCAATAAGCAGCACCAGCCGGAATGCGGCGGCGCTGCGCCACCTAACCTTGCCTGCCCGGCAGGCAAGGCCGAATGTCTTGACGCGAATCATTCCCATCCTGATAGCGGACTGGCGATACTGGGCCCTCACCCACCCCATCGAGTGCATCATGCAAACCCCTGCGCTTCCCACCCCCTTGCTACGCGCGCCGCACCGCATTGCCTTTTTGTTTGGCATGTTGCTGGCGCTATTACTGTTTGCCGCCTGGTTTGCCGAACTGGCCTCACGCCTGGGCAGCCATCCCATCCTGCCGGTAGTGCCGGCAGTGATGGCGCATGCCTTCCTGATGCTGTACGGCATTTTTCCCTTCTTCATGACCGGCTTCATTTTTACTGCCGGACCGCGCTGGCTGGGCGTGGACGGCCCCGGTCGCGCGCGCTATCTGGGTATTCCGCTACTGATGGCAACAGGCTTGCTGTTGTGGCTGGCGGCCCTGGCACTGGGCAGTGGCTGGCTGCTGGCTGGCCTACTGATATATGGCTGCGGCTTTGCCGGGCTGACCCTCACCTTTGGCCAATTGATACTGCGTAGCCAGCAGGTCAACCGACTGCATGCCTGGATGGTGCTGTGCGGCTTTGTGCTGGGTCTGGCCGGGTTGCTGGCAGGCCTGTACTGGCTGGGCAGCGGCAATGCCCGTGGCTGGCTGCTGATGCGTGACCTGGCCTTGTGGGGCTTTTTGCTACCGGTATTCCTTACCGTTTGCCACCGCATGCTGCCGTTTTTCACTGTCAGCGCCATGCCGAACATTCCTGCCTGGAAACCGGACTGGCTGCTGTGGGCCATGCTGACAGGCAGCTGGCTGCACGGACTGCTGTCTGTGATTGGGTTGACGACATTACCGGCTGATCTGCCATTTTGCCTGTTGCTGAGCTATACCTGCTCGCGCTGGCAGAGCTGGCGCACCGGGCAGATCCGACTGCTGGGCATGCTGCACCTGGCCTTTGCCTGGCTGCCGCTGGCTTTCTTGCTGTACAGCCTGGCCGCGCTGCTGCCAGTGTCACTGGGTCTGGCACCGCTGCATGCCATCACCACCGGCTTTTTCATCAGCATGGTGATTGCCTTTGTCTCCCGCGTGTCGCTGGGCCACGCCGGGCAAGCCCTGCAAGCACCAGCCTGGCTTTGGCGGCTGTATCTGGCGGTGCATGGCATGGCCTTGCTGCGCGTGGCCACCGACTGCCTGCCCGCCAGCTGGGCTAGCGGTGCATATGCGCTGACCGCCGTTATCTGCCTGCTGTTGCTGCTGTGCTGGAGCCTGCGTTTTGTCCGGCTTTATCTGCGCGCACGCAGTGATGGCAAACCCGGTTAAAGCCGCTATGCAGGCCCTGCCGCACCACAAGGTCGGGCTTGCCAGTGCAACACAGGCACGCTGCTATTGCATCTTGCTTCACCCGCCGTCTACGGCCAGCTAAAATGCCGCCACGTTGGCTGCTGCGGTAGCCGTAAATGCGAATGAACCGGTAAATGAACAAATGGACCAGCAACTGAAAATCGAAGATTTGCACATCGGCGAGGGCAAGGAAGTGGTGCGCGGCGCACTCATCACCACCCACTACACCGGCTGGCTGGAAGATGGCAGCAAGTTTGACTCCTCGCACGACAAGGGCCGCCCCTTCCAGTGCGTGATCGGCACCGGCCGGGTGATCAAGGGCTGGGATATCGGCCTGATGGGCATGAAAGTGGGCGGCAAGCGCAAGCTGTGGGTGCCCGCCACGCTAGCCTATGGCGAGCGGCAGATCGGCACGCGCATTCCGCCGCACGCCAATTTGCTGTTTGAAATCGAAGTGCTGGAAGTACTCACCCGCGACGACTGAGCAGCTTCAGTGCGCTGGCTGCGTCAAGCGCAGGGCCAGTTGACCGGAGACCTCAGCCAGCACACTGGCCCAGTCAGCGGGCTGCAGCTGACGGAATAGCCGCATGCTGGCATACCACGGGCTATCGCTACGCCCCAGGCCCCAGCGGAAATCCGGGTTGAACGGCAACAGCAGCCAGCAGGGTTTGCCCAAGGCAGCGGCCAGATGTGCCACCGAGGTATCCACACTGATGACCAGGTCCAGCTGACTGATCAGCCCGGCGGTATCCTGCATGGTTTGCAGTTGTGCGGCATGGTCGATGATGCCGCTCGCCAGCACATCCGCCACCTCTTCCTGATATTCGCGCTGCAGGCTGTGCCACTCGGCATCCTGTTGCAGCAAACCGGACAGCGCCCCCAGCGTCAGGCTGCGCTTGCGGTCATTCAGATGCTTGGCCGAACCCGACCACACCAGCCCGACACGCAAGCGTTTCTTCTCTCCCAGCAAGCCAGCCCAATGCTGCTGACAAACTTCATCCACCGCGAGGTAGCCCTGGGCAGCCGGAATGTTGTCCAGCGTGGTGGCCATGCGCAAGGGCAGCGACATCACCGAGCAGTGCAGGTCAAAGTGCGGCAGTGCCTCACCTTGGGTAAACACCTGTCCGGACGGCAACAGCTGGCTGGCCAGCGCTGAGAGCGCCGGATTGAGCAAAATCAGCACCCGCGCACCTTGCGCCTGCAAAGGTGGCAGGTAGCGCAGCATCTGGATGGCATCGCCCAGCCCTTGTTCCTGATGCAACAACAGTGTTTTGCCAGCCAGCTCCTCGCCTTGCCATTCCGGCTGGGAAAAATGCAGCAAACCGGAGCGCCGACGCAGTTGCGGGTCCAGTTTGCGTGCTTCGTAGTCTGGCCAGCCACGGACATAGTCGCCTTGCAGCAAGGACAGCCAGCCTCGGTTATGCCGGGCCAAGGCATCGTCCGGCCGCAGGCTGAGGACCCGCTCCAGCAAGGTCTGTGATTCTGCATATTCACCGCGATCGGCCATGAGTGCAGCCAGATTAAGCAGCGCATCGACATTGTGCGGGTCCAGTCGTATCGCCACGGCAAAGTCTGCGTGGGCCTGGTCTGGCTGGTCCAGCAATACCCGCACATTGCCCCGGTTGCAGTAGGCCTCCGCCATGCCAGGACGCAAAGCAATGGCGCGGTCCAGATCCTGCAAGGCCGCTTTCAACTGCTGCTGACTCTTCAACAAGATACCGCGATTGACATAGGCTTCGGCCAGGTCCGGTGCCAGCGCGATGGCACTGTTGAAATGGGCGAGCGCTCCCTTGGGCTGCACCAGTTGCACCAAGGCGAGGCCCAGCAGGAAATGCACTTCCGGGCTATCAGGGAAGGCCTTCAGCACGCGGCTCAAACAGTCACGGGCAGCAGCTGCCTGGCCTTGTTGCAATTGCTGCATGGCCTGATTGATCTTGTTGAGCGCGAGTTGTTCGTTCATGGCGAGGTGGCGAATGAAATGGGTTGGCGGGGAAAACAGCGCCGCCAGTGTAAGGGGCAGCCCTGATACAGGCAAACAGATCGTACAGCTTACAAGCGCATGCCCAACCCCAGGGAAACCAGGCTGCGGTCACGCAGCAGATTGTAATCACCGCCCCCGGTACGCAGATAGCCAAGGTCAATCTGGTAATCACGCCCCATATTCAGTGCCAGGCCAAGCAAGGTACTGAAGCGGCCTTGCGAGTATTGGCCATCGTAGGAATAGCCGCGCACATCCTGGCCCAAGGTCAGTGACGGGGTCAGTGTAAGGTCTGGCCAGCGCGTGGCATAGCGCGCCTCCAGACGCAAGCGAGCAGCCCAGGCATTGCTGGTGATGAAACCGTCCAGCCTGCAGGTATTGGCATCGCCGCTGCAACTGGTATAGGCCTGACTGGCCGCCATGCCCCAGCCCGCACGCCCATAACGCATCACAGCCGGGTCTGGCAGGGAAAACACATGCTTGAAGCCAAGTTCGGCCGCCAGCTTGAACTCGCCACCAAGCAGTTTGCCCAGCGGTCGTTGCGCCCCCAGACTGAAGTTCATCACCTGATAACGGTCGTAACCGTCCGCGCTTGCCCCTGCTGGCAGCTTGCTCAAGCGCGCCAGCGGGCCACGCCCCAGCAACAGGCCGTTAAGGAAGTCCGCACCATTCCAGGCCAGCGGCTGATCAGGAATATAGCCCAGTTCGGCGTATACTCCGGTCTGGTCTGGCAGGCGGCTGGCAAAATTCAGCACAAACAAGTGCAGATTCGCCGGATAACTACGGTAATACTGGCTGCTCAGCCCGGTGGCCTGGGCCTGGCCAGTATTGGCCAACAAGGGCGTCAACACGCCCGCACTATTGTGTTGCACACCGGTATACCCCACCTTGCTGTCGATATTGGCCGCATAAAGACCGAACCTGCCCACCCCAGCCAGCAAATAGTGCAAGCCGGCACCGTATTGCCCGCCAGATGGCAGACGGTCTGGAGCCCGACCGACATAATCCAGCGCATTGCCCAGCGCCTGTGCGTCACTGGTGCTGATGTTGCGGTGGGTAATGGCCGATAACAAGGCACCATTCAAGGTGAGCTGGTTGCAACCTGGCTGAACATAATCGCCAGTCGAGTAAAACGTGCCGCAACCGGGATAGACATTGGGGGCAAAGGCGAACTGGTAGAAAGCATCCAGAGTCAGCCGCTCGCTGAGGTCCAACTTGCCGTAGACGGCCCAGTCCGGGATACCTGCCTCGGCAGCCACCGAACTGGCGCGGCCAAGAGCCGCATAATCAATGGCATTCACCTGGGACAGCATGCCGCCAGCAGTCGGGCTTCCCCAGGGAATGGTTTGCCGGCCAGCGCGTAACTGCAAGGGATAAGCAGCCAGCTGGGTATTGCCATACACATAGGCATCATCCAGCACCACGTTGCCAAAACGGCCCAAAGGCACAAAGCCTTCATCGCTCAAGGGCGCGCCAGACTGGTAGTGGTTAGGCACATTGCCATGCAACACGGATTGCTGTGCCTGGGTGTAGTCATACCAGGCCTTGCCAGCCAGCCTCAGCCCAAGGCCCTGGTATTGCAGGTCGGTCTGCACATAGCTTTCGATGGCAGTGGAAACCGCATCCCCGGAACGATAGTTCTGATCACCATCGTTCAGGGTATTCATTGACGGGCCATTGATCAGCGCCGGGTCAGGATTGGCCGCACGGATCACCGTTCCGACGCCCAGCCAGCCACGCAGGGACAAGGTGGCGGCCCCCACATCCAGCAACCGGGCCTCACCCAGTTCCGGTTTGATGGTGGTAATGCCATTGCTGACTTCCGCTGCCCACAGTGGCAAGCACACCCCACTTAGTCCGCCCCCCAGCAGCAAGGTGCTGCTCAGCCTGGTCCATGTCCCTAATAGTGTCCTGCGATTATTGTTTTGCATGCTTGTTATGATTGTGCCCCGAATTCAAACCATTGCATCCGATACGCCATACGAGCCAGGCCACTTCCTCAATCAGCCACTGGCAAGGTATCAGATCAGGGCATCATTCTAACGTTGCTGGCAAAACTTCAACCAGCACAACACCATTAAACTTGCACTGCAAATATCTCTATCAATTACACCGCCATTTCCCCGAACCCTCAGGAATTCACCGTTACAGGCGGTGGCATGACTTGCCCCTGAACACGCCCCACCCACCACAAGGCCACGCCCACCAGCGCCACGGCACACCAGCCATTCAGGCCATAACCCAGAATCTGGCCACTGGCCGTATTACTCAGCAACAAACCACCCAGCCAGGCTCCGCAGCCATTGCCCAAGGATTGGATCGCACTATTGACACTGAGGAATGCCCCACGGTTTTGCGCTTGGGGCACCGTAGTCAACAAGGCCTGCAGCGGAATCATGCGGCCGGACAGCGCCACCATGAAAACCGGGAAAAACGCCACGATGGCAATAAAGGGAATATCTGGCAAATGGGTGACAAACAATACCGGCAGCATGGAAAACAAGGCCATGATGCGAAACAGCTGATGCTTGCCATAGCGGTCGGCCAGCTTGCCAATACGACGGGAGGTAAAGAAGGTGGCCGCCCCGCCAGCCATGTAAATCCAGGCAATTTGCTGTGGCGCAATGCCGTGGTTGGCCACCAGCACGGGAGAAATGAAAGGAATGACCATCATGTGCGACACCAGCATCAGGAAGGTCAGCCCGAACGCCCGCAGATGCAGCGGATTACTCAGCAAACGCCACAACTCTGGCAACACCTGACGCAATGGCGGGGGACCCACCTGCAAATGCAGCCGCAAGGAAGGCACCAGCGCCAGTGCAGCCAGCCAGATCAGCACCGACAATACCGCCAGCAGGTAAAACGGCGACGACCATCCCAGATGTGCACCCAGCACAATGCCGGCCGGCACTCCGGCAATCGCGGCCAGCGAAAAAGCCGTCATGATGGTGCCGGTGGCCGCACCACGGCGGGAAACCGGAATGATGTCACTGACAATGGCCATGATGATGGACGCCAGTACCCCACCACTCAAACCGGCAAATGCACGAGCCACCAGCAACATGTGGAAATTGCCTGCCAGCGCACACACCAGGTTGGAAATGGCAAACAGGCCGTATATCACCAACAGCAGCCGACGACGGTCGAAGCGGTCGATATAGGTGGCGGCAAACAGGCCGGACAGGCCGGAACACCATGAATAAGCCGAGACCGCTGTGGCAAATGCCGCCGGGCTGATGGCAAAAGCGTGCATGATTTGCGGCCCCAGCGGCATCATCACCATGAAGTCCATGATGATGGTGAACTGGGTAAGCGCCAGCAACCACAACAGGCCGCGTTCGCGCGAGGGGCTTGATTCAGCCAAGGGCAACTCCTTGCAGGCATGGCTTATCCAGTACAGACAAGCGCATGGCTATTTAATTGACAATATCACCAATATGAATTTATTAATTGATATTGTCAACCTTATCAATGGTATGGCAATCAACCCCGCCTAGCACCAGGCACCTTACTACCGGCGCAATATCTGCAAGATCAAGGCCTGCATGACGTCGCAAGCGCGTGATCCTTGCGAATGCAAGCTGCGTATCAAGGCCACTTGCAAGGGCGGCAGCCGAGGCAAACCGTGCTTCATGTCCAACACCTGAATGCCCGGCGGCAAGCTGCATTCGGTCAGCACCGCAACGGCCATGCCGCTGTGCACTGCTGTCAGTTGCCCGGCGACACTGGGGCTGCTGTACACCACCCGCCACTCGCGTTGTATGGCATTCACCGCATCCAGCACCGCAGTACGTGCGCGGCTACCCAATTCGTACAGTGCAATGGGCAGCGGGTCGCGCAGCCAGGCGGCATGCTGGCTGTCTCCAACCCAGACCATGGTTTCATCAAACAGGTACTCGCCTCGGTCCGGCTCGTCGCGGCTGACTACCGCCAGGTCAAGCTCGCCATTTTCTACCTTGCCAATCAGCGCTGTCGATTGCTCGCAAACCAGATTGATTTCCACTGCCGGATAAAGGCCTACATAGTCTCGTAACACCTTGCCCAGATAGGCCTGGGCGTAATCCTCCGGCACTCCCAGCCGCAATTGGCCATGAATCTGGGCACCGTGTAAAGTCTCCAGCGCTGCCGCATGGGCTGCCAACACCCGCCGGGCATGTGGCAGCAGCTCCGCACCGGCAGCTGTCAGCGCCACCTCTCTGGGCGTGCGCAACAGCAGCACGCTGCCTGCAGCCTGCTCCAGCTTTTTCAACTGCATGCTGACTGCAGATTGCGAACGATGCACCACAGCCGCCGCTGCGCTGAGTGAACCGGCATCCACCACCGCAACGAAGGCACGTAGCCAATCCAGTTGTAAATCTTGCTGCTTCATCATCACGCCACATCATTCGATATTCGAATGATTAACATAGCATAAATTCGCTTTACCAAAGCAAGCTGCTGCCACGATGATCTCCGGCATGAAAAACACCACCACCATGCACCTGACGGAAACCGGCGGGGCAGTTACATCCAACCAGGGCAGCCGCAATATGGTGATGGCCGGCTTGCTGCTGGGCACACTGGGTATTTTCGTCAGCGAGGCAAATCAGCCACCTTTGCTGACGGTGTTCATGCGTTGCCTGTTTGGTGCGCTCGCCCTGCTTGTCTGGGGCGGCTATAGCGGCAAACTGCGTGAACTGCATTTGCGTGGCCGCTCGCTAGTGGCCGTGTTGTTGGCAAGCGCGCTGATGGTGAGCAACTGGGGGCTGTTCTTTGCCGCCATACCACGCACCACCATCGGGCTGGCAACGGTGCTGTTTCACCTGCAACCGTTCTGGGTGATGCTTTATGGGAGCCTGCGGCTTGGGGAAACACTGTCACGCCGCCACCTGCTGGCCGCCATCACCGCCCTGCTTGGCCTGGCGCTGGCTTGCGGGATGGCCGGATTGAGCAGTACGGTTATTCCGGATGGCTTTTGGGGTGGCGTACTGATGTGCATTGGCGGGTCATTGTCGTATGCCGGCCTGCCCATCATTGCCAGACAACAGCCCAACATCAGCTCATTTGCCTTTGCCTGGTGGCAATGCGCTGTTGGCGTGGTACTGACAGCCTGGTGGCCACTGCTCAATGGCTGGCCAACAACGGCCAGCAGCTGGGCCTGGCTGGCCGGGCTGGGTAGCTTGCATACCGGTCTTGCTTATGCTCTGCTGTATAGCGGCATGAGCCAGATATCCATCAGTCGCTTTGCCGTACTGCAATTTGTTTATCCGGTAACAGCCATCGTGGTGGACTGGCAGGTATACCACCATGCACTGGATCACTGGCAGCTTTGCGGCATCGGTCTGATGGGACTGGCGCTGTGGTCGCTACGCCGCTTCAAGGTTGACTGAGCAAACCGGTGACATGATGAAGGCGTCCAGACGACTACGTGACATGGGTTCGGCCAACAGGAAACCCTGTACCAGATCTACTTGTAATTGTTTCACCAGTTCAAAATCCTGCCGCCGGCTAACGCCTTCAACCACCACGGAAACATTTTGGCTTTGCAGCATGCGTACAGCAAAACCCAGTAGCTTTTCAGCCGCCGGGTCTCCCGCCGCCTGATGCACCAGCAGGCGGTCGATCTTGACCGAATTGGCCGGAATCTCACGTAAATGATGAAAACCGGAATAGCCGACACCAAAATCATCCAATGCCAGATTAAAACCCATCACACGCAAGCGAATGGCATTTTCCAATGACAAACTCAAATTATTCAAGGGCTGGGTTTCTGTCAATTCAAGGGTAATACGGCTTGGTGACAAATGCATGGATTGCACAATGGCATTCAGTTTTTCTGGCATATCGGGTTTATCAAACTCGCGGACATTAATATTAACCGCCACACCCAGTCTTTTCTGGGGAAATTTGATATCCCAGGCACAGCAATCCCGTGCGGCCTGCTGCAAAATGCTGCAAAGCAGTTCCTCGCTCAGATTCAACATATCAAGCTGAGGCAGAAACACTCCCGGGGTCAGCACACCGTATACCGGATGATCCCACCTGGCCAGCGCTTCAACCGAAAGAACCTCAAGTGTTTGCGGGTCTATCTTGGGCTGATACCACGGTTGAATCTGCCCGTCCTGCATCGCCTCTTCCAGCTCCTGCCGTGAAAACACCATACTGTCCAACCCAGCTGAAACGGTATTGTCCGACCGCTGCTGTACACACTGCTGTAACAAGGTGGATAACTGGTCTGCCGAGAATGGCTTCTCCAGACAAGCCAGTACAGGAAGGTGATGGTGACTACCAAACCGCTGCACGCTGTGCAAGATGTCTTCGCTATGAGCACTGCAAAAAATCAGTTGTGGCAAATGATCCAGTTGACCCAAATGGCGCATCAGCTGGATGCCATCCAGCTCAGGCATGCCAATGTCACAAATCATCAGATCGTACTTATTGGTTTTAAGTAAAGAGAGTGCTTGGAAGCCATCTCCGACCTCATCCACCATGCATTCGCCATGCTGCTCCAGCATGGAAACCAAGACCTGACGCTGCGCTGGATGATCTTCGGCAACAAGAACCTGCAGTGGACGATGACGTACACCATTGAGTAAACCTGACATGAAATTCACCTGAAATGTGCTACATTGCTTTTATAAGTTTTATATTATCTTTGCCTCCGCACTGATTGATGATGGGAAATTTCTGATTGAATACTAGATTTATCTTATGAAATTTTTCAACAAACCCATTTACTCTCCAACAGTCCCATAACGAATAAAAACTTCCAATCCTGATCATTTCCGGAGATTAATCATGAAAAGCGTCATCATTGTCGATGATCATCCGGCCATTTGCCTGGCTGTTCGTTCCGTTCTGGAAAAATCTGGTCGGTATGCGGTCATCGGAGAGACCGACAATGGCCAGTCTGTCATCGAATTGGTCAGAGAACATAAAGCCGATCTCATCATCATCGACTTGAACATTCCACGCATCAGCGGGTTGGAGCTGATCAAGCGCATCAAGAACCAACATCCGGCCATCAAGCTGCTGGTATTGTCGGCACAGGACGAAATGGTCTATGCCTCACGCTCCATGCAGGCCGGTGCAGACGGGTTTGTCAGCAAGAGCAAGGACCTGAACGCCATCTTGTCTGCCGCAGACGCCATCATGGCCGGCTACAGTTTCTTTCCCCGTGACGTGGTGTCCGGTGCCAAGCTTAATGACGAGAAGCAGATCGACAGTCGTATCGAAAAACTATCGGACCGTGAACTTGCCGTCCTGCAACACCTGGCTCAAGGCCTGTCGAACAAGGACATTGCCGATCGGCTATTCATCAGCAACAAGACTGTCAGCACTTACAAGGTGAACATTTTCGAAAAGCTGGGTATTTCGAACGTGGTGGACCTGACCGACTTTGCCCGTAACAACAAGCTGGTTTGAGGCGAGAGGCGACTGATACTCGCCTCCACTGAAACAGTCGCGCCTTGCCCCAGCCTGTCTTTCACTCCCCCGTCGTTACGTCCTGCTGCTGGCAGTAGGGAAACCGTAAATGCTTGTCTTGCAGCGCCCTACCCCAACAATCAGACAGTGCCTGGTGCAGCTTGGGCCCACCATGACTGTCTTGCTTCCTTCACGACGGCAATGCGTCTCACATGCAGGCATGAGCTGAACCCAGCTTAACCGCACGCCCCTACATGGCCGCAAGCGGTGCAGAATTCACAACCATCCTTCTTGATCAGCGCATGGTTGCCGCATTCCGGGCAGGGCTTACCGGACAAGGGTTTGAGTGCTGGTTGGGCGGCGGTTTCCGGGCTGAACAGATCGCTCTGCTCCGGCACCATCACCCCCATTTCCTCCAGCGGCACGCCATCCTGAGTCAGCACGCCCAGCATGGCATAGCGGTGAATCATCAGCTGCGCCATATAGGCCACGGTGGACGGCCAGCTTTGCGATTTTTCCTGACCCGGAATGCGGGCAAAGAAGTCGCCTTGCGGCTCGGCATAGCTCAGCAGCTTGCGCAGCTTCATACCGATCCAGGCCGGGTCGATCACCCGCATGTCCAGCGACAGCATCTTGCACAGGCCATCCAGTTCACGCGGGTAATTACCGGCCAGCCACACCGAATACGGACGGCGCTGGCCATTGGGCAATACCAGTTCTTTCAGGAAGAGCACGAAATCGTCACCGGTTTGCGGGTTGGCCACATCCACCGACCAGCTCATGGTGCCATCGGTGCCGGATTTCGGTTCCTTGCGGGCAAACAGCGCATCCATCACCGGGGTGGGTTCGTGCTGGTCAGCGGTCAGTGCACCCAGTTGCTCCACGCGATGACGCACCACTTGGCCCAGCGCCGCAGCGGCGGAAGTGGCATAGACGGTGCGCTCGCCCAGCTCGAAAACATAGCGCTTGTCGCCATTGGTATGCGACAAGGCTTCCAGCTTGGCCGACAGCCAAGCGTGGTCACGGCAGCGCATGTCCATCGACAGCGTCTTGGCAATCGCCCCCAGGCCACGCTGTTCTTCGGTGGCGTTCACCCAGCACTCAAACGGCGTGATGCGGCCGTTTTCCACATGGCCCACCACCACGGCAAAATCACCGGCAGGGCCTTCCACCATATAAGTCCAGGAGGGGTTACCTTCCTTCAGCTTGGGCCGGTTCGGCCATTTCAGACTGGCCAGCGCCGGGCTGGGCGCGGTGTTCAGGGTGATGCGGCGGTCCGGGTCGCCATCCTGACTGGCAGACAGGTCCTGCGGGGCTTCCTTGGCGGTTTCCTTGGCCGGCTCGATGGACAATACCGAACCGAGGACACTATTGGGCCGGTAGGTGGTAATGCCTTTCAGGCCATTGCGCCAGGCTTCCAGATACAGGCTTTCGAAATCGGCAAACGGGTAATCCGCCGGTACATTCACTGTTTTGGAAATGGCGGTGTCGATATACGGTGCCACCGCGGCCACCATGCGCATATGGTCCAGCGCACTCATTTCCAGTGCCGAGACAAAGTAGTCCGGCAGCGCCTGGGTGTCGCCACCCTGCATGCGGTAGACGCGATAGGCGTGGTCTTCCACCAGGTATTCCTGGGTCGTACCGTCGGCCATGCGCTTTTTGCGGGTGTAGAACCAGGAGAACGGCGGCTCGATGCCATTGCTGGCGTTATCGGCAAACGCCAACGAAATGGTGCCGGTAGGGGCAATCGACAGCAGGTGGGAGTTGCGGATGCCGTGCTTGCGGATACGGGCCTTGATACTGTCCGGCAGGCGGCTGGCGCAATGCGGTTCGGCCAGGTATTGCTCAGCATCAAACAGCGGGAAAGCCCCTTTTTCGATGGCCAGGTCCACCGAGGCATCATAGGCTGCATCGCGCATGGATTCGGAAATGCGCGCGGCAAAACGACGGCCTTCTTCGCTGTCGTAACGAATCTTCAGCATGATCAGCGCATCACCCAGGCCGGTAAAACCCAGACCGACACGACGCTTGGATTGCGCTTCACGCTCTTGCTCTTTCAGCGGCCACACGGTCAGGTCCAGCACATTGTCCAGCATGCGGATGGACATGCGCACCACGCTCTCGAAGGCCTTGAAATCAAAGCTGGGCTTGGCACCAAACGGTTGACGCACGTATTTGGTGAGGTTGACCGAACCCAGGTCGCAGCAGCCGTAATCCGGCAACGGTTGTTCGCCGCAGGGGTTGGTGGATTCAATCACCTCGCAATAGGACAGGTTGTTGTCCTGGTTGATCCTGGACATGAACAGCACGCCCGGCTCGGCGTGGTCATAGGTGGATTCCATGATCTGCTGCCACAGCGCACGGGCAGAAACCTTGCGGTACACCCACAGGCCGTCGGCACGTTGGTAGTGGCCGGGGAAGGCGTCGGTGGCCGGTTCCACGCTGTGGGTCAGTTCCCACTCGACATCCGCCTCCACCGCGCGCATGAAGTCATCCGACACGCCGACGGAAATATTGAAGTTGCGCAGGTCGCCCTTGTCCTTGGCGTGGATGAAATCTTCCACGTCCGGATGGCTGACATCCAGCACACCCATTTGCGCGCCACGGCGGGCACCGGCCGACTCTACCGTCTCGCAGCTGCGGTCGAACACCCGCATGTACGACACCGGCCCGGAAGCGCGGCTATTGGTGCCTTTTACCCGCGCGCCCTTGGGGCGAATGCGCGAGAAGTTGTAGCCCACACCACCGCCACGGCGCATGGTTTCGGCGGCCTGCAGCAGCGCTTCGTAAATACCGGCCTTGCCGTTGGAAGGTTCGGAAACCGAATCGCCCACCGGCTGCACAAAGCAGTTGATCAGCGTGGCGCGCAACTCGGTACCGGCGGCGGAATTGATACGCCCGCCGGGAATGAAGCCATTGTCCAGTGCCTGGAAAAACAGCGGCTCGAAGCGAGCCGGGTCCTGCTCCAGCGCCGCCAGGGCACGGGCTACCCGCAGTCTGACCTCGCTGACGCTCTGTTCATCACCCTTGGCATACTTTTCCAGCAATACCTCGCGCGAGATATCCTGCTCCAGCATGACGGCACTGTTTTCACGCTTCATTCCGGCCCCTCGATTTCCTGAAATTTTTGAGAATTTTCCTGACTTCTGCAGCCTTGCCATGACGGCAAGCCATGACTTTACGCCTGTTCGGCAAGCAATGCACACGCGCTTGGCGATTGCACTCTGCCGTCATAGTCGGCAAGAAAGTCACAACATCTGGCAAAAGAAAACGGCGTACTACACCATATGTAGTTACGCCGTTTATTGATGGACATCAAGCCGTTTTATACGCTACTTGCTGGACAACTTGATCCCCAGTGGCACACCGTCCCGTTCGGCGCGGGTTTTGGCGGGGTCGCCCAGCGTGATGCGATCGGCCAGAGTGTTGTCATTGTGCATCATCACCTTGCGGGCATTTTCCGCACGCTGACGCGCCAGCGCCTGCAAGGCGGCCGTATCCACTTTCTGCGCGGTAATCAGTTCACCACGCAACAGTTTGGCCAATGCAGCACCAGATGGCCCACCCGGATTCAGGGTACGTGACATCAGTTTCAGACGACCCAGCTCGCGGGCGTAGACCGTCTTGATGGCATCCAGCATGGCCGGGTCGGACAGGTCCGGCACGGGTAGCGGCTCGCCCGGCAGCAGGCTGCGTCCGGCGGCTTGCAGGATGGCACTGTCTACGCGCGCCCGGGCCAGTTCCTTGCTGTCCAGCTCGGGATCAAAGCTACCGGCAAGCTGCAACTGCATCTTGGGACGCTTGCTCATCAGGCCCGCCACTTTTTCCAGCTTTTCCCGCTCTGGCGGAGCGACATTGGCTTCGCCGGGAATGAAGAACACATTGTCAAAACCATCGCCACCCAGCAGGGCACCCAGGGCGCGGAACGGTGCCGTCACCACCTTGGTCACCACATTCACCAGTGCCTTCCACACCACCTGGCCATAGCTGAACTGCGGGTCATCCAGGCTACCGGATACCGGCAAATCCAGATCAATCTTGCCGTCGCTATCTTCCAGCAAGGCTACCGCCAGCCGCAGTGGCAGGTGCGTACCCTTGTAGTCCGGCACCTCGTCTCCCAGCTGGATGGTGTTGATCACCACCCGGTTCTGTCCCTTCATCTGGCGGTGGTCCAGCAGGTAATGCAGGTCCACCGTCAGGCGGCCGTCATTGATGCGCCAGCCGGCAAAGGTGGTGGCATAGGGGTTGAGGTTGTTCAGCGGAATATTGCGGAAGGACAGCGTGACATCGGTATTGTCAGTGACCGCCATCGGGGCCAGCGCGCCACGCACCCGCACATCGCCATACTGGTCGACATCGCCATCCAGCGTGATGGTGCCTGTGCGCCCAGGCCGGGTGGACAGGCCCTGAATCGAACCGCGCAGATGATGCATCTGGGTGGCAAAGTTCGGATTCATGCTCTGGTCGGCAAACTGCACCTTGCTGCGGTTCAGGTGGATGCTGCGAATGTCCACCGGCGGAATCGCACTGGCTTTCGCTGGCGTGACTGGCGTGGCCGACGGCGGACTGGCCGCAGACTTGGCGGCAAAAATGCGCTGCCAGTTGAGCTGGCGTTTGGCATCCAGAATCAGCCGGGCCGACAAGGCTTCCAGCTGGATGTCCTGCACTGCCACACTCAGCGGCAGGCTGGTTGTGCTTTGCGCCTTGATGCCATTGACCTTGAGATTGTTCCACCCCAGCAGTGGCAGTTTTTCACCCGGCTCCATGATGGCCAGCTTGCTGATGTCGGCCGTACCGGCCACGCTCCAGCCCTTGCTGGCCGATTCCACGTTCAGCTCTGCATTGAGCTGACCACCGCTCATACGCAAGGGCGTACCTGTCAGGCCATAGGGTGCAAACGGAGCCAGCGGCAGCGACTGGGCATTGACCTTGCCCTTGACGGCTGCGGTGGCAGGGTCCAACTGCAATGCCGCGGTGAACTGACCGGATTCCAGCTTGCCGCCTACGTCTACGGCCAACTGCTGCGCATCTTTTGCCTCCAGCCTGGCCGTAACATCGTGCAGCGTGGCACTGACCGGGCGCGGCAGGGTCTGGTCGGTCCAGCTGATCTGGCCGTCATTCAGATTCAGCAAGGGATAGTGCAGCTGCCAGCCGGGCTGTTTTTGGTCAGCATCGGCCTTGGCTGCGGTCTTGACCGCCTTGGCTGCCTTGCCGGGCGCAAACAGCTGCGCCAGGTTCAACTGCCCCTGCTTGTTGCGTTCCACCGCCACGCGCAGGCCCTGTACATCCACGCTGCCTGGCTCAATCAGTTGTCCCTGCTGCACAATGCGCGAAGGCTGCAACGCCAGCGTGGCCAGGGTAATCTGTGCGGGTTGTGCGGCATTGCCCAGGGTGATGTCGGCCAGTTCGCCAGCCAGCTTGTCCACGGCGAAACCGCGTTTCGGGTCCAGTTCAAAACGGGCATGCAATAGCGGCAGGCGTGCCGCCACTTGCAGCGGGGTGGCAAAACCGGCATCGCCAAAGCGGTACTGCCAATTGGCCAGCTTGATGTCTTCCACCTTCACTTGCCACGGCGAAGGGGCTGCTTTGCTGCTTGCGGTGGATGTGGAACCCGCTGCCGGGCTGGCCGGCAGGGCTGCCAGCCAGTCCAGGCTGCCATCCGCCATGCGCTGTGCTTCCAGGCTGCCACCATCCAGCGCAATCTGTTGCAGGCTCAACTGGCTATGTTGCAGGTCAAAACGGCCCCCTTTGAGCTGCAAGGAAGGCAGGTCAAAGCGATGCTGCGTACCAGGGGCCTGCATCTGCAAACCCTTCAGCTCGGCGCTGAAGGGGCTGATCTGCAACTGTGGCGTCTTGCCTTTCAGGTCGAACTGATAACTGGCCTGTACCGATAGCGTGCCTTGTGGCCTGGCAATATTGAAATGCGGTTTGACGTATTCCCAGATGCTGGCCAGGGTAAAGCCGCGAATGCTGGCCTCTCCGCTGGATTGCAAGGGCTGTAATTGCAGGCTGCCTTTCCAGTCCAGCTGGGTGCCGTCGCCCAGCGCGGCATGCAGGCGATAGCCACCGGCTTCGGGCAAGGTGGAAAGATCGGTCAGCGCCAGATTCAGCGGTGACACCTTGAAGCTGTCGCTGCCAGCCAGTTGGTCCTGGAACATGAGCTGGCCATTGCGGATGTTCAGCGCCTGCAGCAGGAATTTGGTCGGTGAGCCATCGTCTTTTTTGGGCTGGGCCGGGCCACTGGCATCACGGATGAAGCGCGCCCAGTTCCACTGCCCCTGGACGTCACGCTGTACCCATAGCTGCGGGGCATCAACGCTGAATTCCGACAACTGCCAGCGCCCCAGCAGCAAGGCGGTCGGGTCCAGATTCACATACACCCGGTCGGCGGCAAACAAGGGGCTGCCCTTGCCCTCGGCCAACTTGAGCTGGCGGATTTCCACTGCCATGCGCCAGGGATTGATGGAAACCTCCCCCAGGCTCAGTGTGCGGCCGATTCCTGCCGCCCATTTGGCCGCCTGGCTCTGGACAATGCCCGGCGCAATACCCGCCAGAAACCCCCACAGCAACAGCACAACGGCGGCAATACCGTACAGCCAGCGTCGCCAGCGGCGAGGTGGACGGGACGGAGTGGATTTCCCAGCATTCTGATCAGTTGCGCTCATGACAATCTTCTTTTGACAGCATCTTTTCATTTTAACTGTTTTATCAAACAGTGTTAGTTACATGTTGTTAGCAAGCTTGTACCGCCAACAGCCCGGCATCATCCTCACACTGTCACCTGGCCGTGCTATGCTGCGCCAGCTTTTTTCCGGATGCCCGCACCATGCCAGACTCCTCCGCCCTCAGCTGGGATATTTTCTGTACCGTCATCGACAACTACGGTGATATCGGCGTTGCCTGGCGGCTGGCGCGGCGGCTGGCGCATGACTTTGGCTACGAGGTGCGCTTGTGGGTGGATGACCTGGCCAGCTTTGGCCACATTGCCCCCTTGCTGGACCCGGCCGCAGCCACCCAGATTCTGGAAGACATCCGGGTGTGCCAGTGGCGCGCGGATAACCCTTTTATCGACTATCAACCGGCGCAGGTGGTGATAGAGGCGTTTGGCTGCCGCCTGCCCGACGCCGTGGAACAAGCCATGGCAGGGGCGGACATCAAGCCGGTCTGGATCAACCTGGAATACCTGTCCGCCGAGGACTGGGTGGAAGACTGCCATGGCATGGCCTCGCCCCACCCGCGCCTGCCGCTGACAAAATACTTTTTCTTTCCCGGCTTTACTGACCGTACCGGCGGGCTGCTGTGCGAGGATGGCCTGATTGAAACCCGCCGGCATTGGCAACAGGACAAGCTGGCGCAGCGCGCCTTCTGGCAGATGTTCGACATCCCGGAAAAACAGCCGGAAGAATGGCGTGTCAGCCTGTTTGCTTATGAAAACCCGGCCGCACGTGAGCTACTGGAATACTGGACCGGCAGCCAGATGCCGGTCCACTGCATGGTGCCGGAAGGCAAGATTCTGGCCGATGTGGAAGCGGTGATGGGGCAGCCACTGCACGCAGGCCAACATGTCAGCCGTGGCGCGCTGACCGTGCATGTACTGCCCATGACTGATCAGGACAGCTACGACCTGAGCTTGTGGTCTTGCGACATCAACTTCGTGCGCGGCGAGGACAGCTTCGTACGGGCACAATGGGCTGGCCGGCCTTTCATCTGGCACATCTATCCGCAAGACGACGCGGCGCACATGGTGAAGCTTGATGCCTTTTTGTCACACTATTGCGCCGCGCTGGACGCCGAAACCGCCAGCGCCCTGCGTGCAGCCAGCCATGCCTGGAACCACGGCCAGGGCATGGTGGCCGCCTGGCAACAACTGGAAAAGCAGCTGCCACAATGGCACCGGCACAGTCGCCAATGGCCGGACAAACTGCTGCAACACGGTGACTTGGGGATGCGGCTGGTGCAATTCATACAAAACCGGCTAAAATAGCCCGTTTTTCGGAAACCGTTTTCCGAGTTCAATCAAGAGTTTGGGACTTTACACGTAATGAAAACCGCACAAGAACTCCGCGCTGGCAACGTATTCATGGTAGGCAACGACCCGATGGTCGTGCAAAAAGCCGAATTCAGCAAATCCGGCCGTAACGCTTCCGTCGTGAAGATGAAGATGAAGAACCTGCTGACCGGCGCCGGCTCTGAAGCCGTTTACCGCGCTGACGACAAGTTCGACGTCGTGGTTCTGGACCGCAAGGATTGCACCTACTCCTACTTTGCTGACCCGATGTATGTGTTCATGGACAGCGAATTCAACCAGTACGAAGTAGAAGCCGATAACCTGGGCGACACCATCAACTACATCGTTGACGGCATGGAAGATGTTTGCCAGGTGACCTTCTACGATGGCAAGGCCATCTCCGTGGAACTGCCGACCACCGTGATCCGCGAAGTGGAATACACCGAACCGGCCGTACGTGGCGACACTTCGGGCAAGGTTCTGAAGCCGGCCAAGCTGGTAGGCACCACCTTCGAAGTTCAGGTTCCGGCCTTCGTCAACACTGGCGAAAAGATCGAAATCGACACCCGCACCGGCGAATTCAAAAAGCGCGCCTGATCGCCTGTTTGAATGCTGTGCAAAAAGCGGCCTGATGGCCGCTTTTGTTTTGCCTGTCATTCCGGCAAATGCCGGGTTATCGTGCTGTTTTCAGGAGGGGACGATGAACCGACTCGAACAGCTTGCGCTGCAAGCCCGCTACAACCAGTGGATGAATGACAAGCTTTACCAGGCTGCCGCCCGCTTGCCGGCAGCGGTTCTGCAGCAGGACAACGGTGCGTTTTTCGGCTCGTTGTTCGGCACCCTCAATCACATCGTGGTGGGCGACACCCTGTGGCTACAGCGCTTTGCCCGGCATCCGGCCGCTTTTGCCGCCCTGCAGCCGGTGCTGGAGATTCCCCGCCCGGCATCGCTGGACGGCCTGCTGTTTGACCAGCTAGCAGAGCTGGCAGCACGGCGACAGCTGCTGGATGAGGTCATCATCCAGCTATGCAGCGCGCTTGAGGACAGCGATCTGGATCAGCCGCTGGCCTATCACAACACCCGCGGCATCGCGCAGTGCAAGAACTTCCATGCCCTGCTCTTGCACTTCTTCAACCACCAGACTCACCACCGTGGCCAGGCCACCACCTTGCTGTCCCAACTGGGAGAGGATGTCGGTGTTACCGACCTGATTGCCCTGATCGACGACATTCCGCAAGCCTGACAGCAAAACGGCCAGACACTGTCTGGCCGTTGCATACTGGCAGCTCCCGCTCAGATCACCACACCCGGCGGCGGCTGATCATGGGTTTCGCCAGCGCTCTGGTGCGGCAGTTCCAGATAACTCTTGGATTGCATCTCGGTCAGCCGGCTGGCAGTACGGAAAAACTCGCTGGACTGCACGCCGTCGGTGTAAATATCGTCGATTGGCACCGCAGCAGAGGCAATCAGCTTGACCCGGTTGTCGTAAAACACATCCACCAGCCAGGTAAAGCGGCGGGCAATGGAAGCATCCTTGGCCATCAGCTTGGGAATACCGCTGATGAACACGGTGTGGAATTCGGTGGCGATTTCCAGATAGTCAGTCTGTGCCCGTGGCCCATCGCAAATGGCGTAAAAATCAAACCAGATGATGCCCGGTGCCAGTTTTTTCACCGGAATCTGCCGCCCCAGCACCTCGATTTCCTGCTTGGCAATCAATTCTTCGCTGCTCAGGCGGGTGAACATGCCTTCCATGCGCGTCTCGGCAGCAGCATCCGCCGGCACCATGAACAAGGGCTCGCGCGTCAGTTCGCGCAGGCGGTAATCATTGCCGCCATCCACGTTCAGCACATTCAGTTCGCGCTTGATCAGTTCGATGGTTGGCAGAAAATTCTGCCGTTGCAGACCGTTGGGATACAAGCCGTCCGGCGGATAATTGGAGGTGGTGACCAACACTACGCCGCGCTCGAACAGGGCGCTGAGCAGGCGGCCCAGCATCATGGCATCGGCAATATCGCTGACATGGAATTCGTCAAAACACAGCAGGCGGGTTTCACGGGCAATCTTGTCGGCATAGGCGAGCAAGGGGTCTTTGCTACCGGCCAGCTGACGTAGCTCGCGATGCACCTCGGCCATGAAATTGTGGAAATGGATACGACGCTTGCGGCGGTAGGGCACGCAGGCGTAGAAAGCATCCATCAGAAAGCTCTTGCCGCGCCCCACCCCACCCCAGAAGTACAGGCCGCGCGGCACATCCGGGCTGCGCAGGCTGCGCCCGAGAAAACGGTTGCGTTTGTCTTTGAACTCCAGCAGTTGATGCCACAATGCATCCAGCTGCTCAATCGCGGCAGCCTGGGCAGCATCGTGAATGAAGCCGGGCTTTTCACTGGCCGCCTGATACCAGGCCTTGGGGCTGGTCAGCGCCGTTCCATCGGGAGAAAAGGTGTGCTGAGACATAGTGTGTGCGTGTGTTCTTGGCGTTATGGCGCAGGCAGCAGCCCACGCAGGATGACCATGCAGCATGCTGGCCATCAGACAGAGAAGCCAGCATGATAACCCGATTCCGCAGCAAACCGCTCATGCGCATGACCAGCCGCCGCCAGAGCCAGCTCTTCTGAAAAAACCAGCCCCTCTACCAGCGCTGTCGTCTGGCATACGCAGCACATCGCCCCCATTCTTGCCAACGGTTCAGCTGCGAACCATGCCCTCATCCGCCCACCACCACTATGGGGACCTCAATGGAAATCGAACAGATTCGCCAGCAGGCGTTTGCCATGCCCATCAGCAGTCCGGCCTTTCCGCCTGGCCCTTATCGCTTTTACCAACGGGAATTCTTCATCATCAGCTACCGGACCGACCCGGACAAGCTGCGCGCCGTGATTCCGGCCCCGCTGCAAATGGCCGAACCGGTGGTCAATTTCGAGTTCATCCGCATGCCGGATTCCACCGGTTTTGGGGACTACACCGAAAGCGGGCAGGTGATTCCGGTCCTGTACCAGGGACAACGCGGCAACTACACCCATGCCATGTACCTGAATGATCACCCGCCCACCGCCGGTGGACGTGAGCTGTGGGGCTTCCCCAAGAAAATGGCCAATCCCCGCCTGCAAGTGCATACCGACACCCTGGTGGGTGAGCTTGATTACGGCCCGGTACGTATCGCCACCGGCAGCATGGGTTACAAACACCGGGAACTGGACAGAGAAGCCATTGCCGAAAGCCTGCGTACCACGCCCAACTATTTGCTGAAAATCATCCCGCATGTGGACGGTACGGCACGTATTTGCGAGCTGGTCAGCTTCCCCATGCTGGATGTGCAAGTGCACGGTGCCTGGACTGGCCCTGTCGCACTGTCGCTCTTCCCGCATGCACTGGCTCCGGTGCATGATTTGCCGGTACTGGAGATACTGGGTGCCAAGCATTACGTTGCCGACCTGACACTGGGCCTTGGCAAGGTCGAATTCGATTATCTGGCCTGAAACAGGAGAAGTCTCATGAAGCTGCAAGGAAAAGTTGCCCTGATCACCGGTGCTGCCAGCGGTATTGGCCGTGCCATTGCCGAAACCTTCGCCCGCGAAGGTGCGGCGGTTGCCATTGCCGACATCAATCTGGCCGCAGCCCAGGCCACGGCAAAGGAAATTGAAGCCGCCGGTGGCAAAGCCATGGGCGTGGCCATGGATGTCACCAATGAAGAGGCCGTCAATGCCGGTACCCAGGCGGTAGTGGATGCCTTTGGCCAGCTGGACATTCTCATTTCCAATGCCGGTATCCAGATCATCAGCCCGCTGGTGGATTTCAGCTTTGCCGACTGGAAACGCCTGCAAGCCATTCATGTGGACGGCGCCTTCCTCACCACCAAGGCAGCCCTCTCCCACATGTACAAGGATAAGCGCGGCGGTACCGTCATTTACATGGGCTCGGTGCACTCGCACGAAGGCTCCAAGCTCAAGTCGGCCTATGTGGCCGCCAAACATGCGCTGCTGGGCCTGAGTAAGGTACTGGCCAAGGAAGGCGCGGAATACAATGTGCGCTCACACGTGATCTGCCCCGGCTTTGTCCGTACCCCGCTGGTGGAAAAGCAGATTCCGGAACAAGCCAGGACCCTGGGCATCTCCGAAGACGAAGTCATCAAGCACGTGATGCTGGGTGACACTGTCGATGGGGTGTTCACCACGGTGGACGATATCGCGCAAACCGCGCTGTACCTGGCGGCCTTCCCCAGCGCGGCACTGACCGGCCAGTCCTTTGTGGTGAGCCACGGCTGGTACATGCAGTAAGTCCGGCCCCAGCAGCAACACGCACTGAGCCACATCGCCAGCCTGCACCATCCGGTGCAGGCTGGTCTTGCATTGCAGCACCACCGCCCCGGAACCGTACGCAAATCGACACAGGAGTCATGGCATGGGTGTTACTCGCCAAGCACATCTTCCGCTATATCGTAGTCACAGCCTGCCCCGAGGTCATCAATACCAGGTAGTGGCCCTGCTGCTGCAAGGGGGTGGCGCGCTGGGTTCCTATCAGCCCGGGGTTTACCAGGGCCTGGCAGAGGCCGACCTGCATCCCAACTGGGTTGCGGGCATTTCCATTGGCGCACTTAACGCCGCCATCATTGCCGGCAATCCACCAGAGAAACGGGTGGATCAGCTCCGGCGCTTCTGGGAAACCATTTGCCAGCCACCATTGCTCCCCTCTACGCCACTGAGTCATCTGGATACCAGTCAATGGCCAGACCCGATGCAACACATGCTGGCCGGCTGGGAAGCCTGGCGCTCGCTGCTGGAGGGACAGAACGGTTTTTATCGTCCGCGCCTGCCCTGGAGCTTTCACCAGCACAGCACACCGGCAGAAATCAGCTTTTACGACACCAGTCCGCTCAAGCAGACGCTGGAACAACTGGTGGATTTTGATCGGCTGAATGACAGCCGGCAGATGCGGGTGTCTGTGGGCGCGGTCAATGTACGTTCCGGCAACTTTGTGTGTTTCGACAATACGCGGCACACGCTGCGCGCAGAACACTTCATGGCCTCGGGTGCGCTACCGCCAGGCTTTCCCGCGGTGGAAATAGACGGCGAGTTCTACTGGGATGGCGGCGTGGTATCCAATACTCCGCTGGGGCAGCTGATTGATGCTGACGAGCACAGCAATATCCTGGCATTCCAGGTGGACCTGTGGAGCGCGCGTGGCGACCTGCCTGGCAATATGAAGGAAGTGGCCATGCGGCAGAAAGACATTCAGTACTCCAGTCGCACCCGGATGACGACCGATGTGCTGCGCCATGAACTGCACGTTCGCGAAATGCTGTCCGCGCTGCTGAAACTGATTCCGGCCGAGCATCACGACAAGGAAATATTCCAGGCTGCAGAGCGGGCCGCCGGTAGCCAGCGGCTCAATATCATCCACCTGATATATCAGGACAAGGTTTACGACGACCACTACAAGGACTACCAGTTTGGCATGCAAACCATGCGCCAGCACTGGCACAGTGGTTATCAGGACATCCGCAACAGCTTGCAGCGCCCCGGCTGGCTGGACATGCCGGATGCCGCCAACCCCTGCGTGACACACGATATTCATCGTTGAACAGACACTCCACCCGCCACCATAAAAAAAGCCGTTTCCCCTTGGAAACGGCTTTTTTATTGCACTGTTTGTCTTACAGAGGGAACAGGCCGGTCGACAGGTAACGGTCTCCCCGGTCGCAGACGATGGAAACAATGACCGCGTTTTCCAGCTGCCGGTTCAACCGCAATGCCACCGCCAGCGCACCGCCAGAGGACGGGCCGGCCAGAATGCCTTCTTCGCGTGCCAGTCGGCGCGCAGTATCTTCCGCCTCTTGCTGGGAGACATGGATCAGCTGATCAATACGGCTGAAATCGCAGATTTTGGGCAGATATTCGTCTTCCCATTTGCGGATGCCGGGAATCTGGCTGCCGGTTTCCGGCTGTACGCCGATGATCTGGATAGCCGGATTTTTTTCCTTGAGAAAACGGCTGTTGCCCATAATGGTGCCGGTGGTACCCATGCTGGAGACAAAGTGCGTGACCTGACCCTGGGTATCCGCCCAGATTTCCGGCCCGGTACTTTCATAATGCGCCAACGGGTTATCCGGGTTGGCAAACTGGTCCAGAATCACCCCCAGCCCGGCACGCTGCATGCGGTGTGCTTCGTCAATGGCACCGGGCATGGAGGCTTCCTTGGGGGTCAGGATGACTTCAGCACCATAGGCACGCATGGTTTGCACCCGCTCGGCACTGGAGCCCTCGGGCATCAGCAGTATCATCTTGTAGCCCATCATCGCCGCTGCCATGGCAAGTGCAATACCGGTGTTGCCACTGGTCGGCTCGATCAGGGTGTCACCCGGTTTGATATCGCCGCGCGCCTCAGCCCGACGGATCATCGACAGTGCAGGCCTGTCCTTGACCGATCCGGCCGGGTTATTGCCTTCCAGCTTGAGCAAGACGATATTGCTGCTGTCACCCGGCATGCGCTTGAGCCGTACCAGCGGAGTGTGGCCGACGAAATCTTCCAGATACTTGTACACAGTGGGTCTCCTTGCGAGAGCGCCATTATACGACCTGGCGTTATCTTCCAGTCGAACCGTTATTTCTAATCAAATAACCAATATCGAGCGCGCAGGTCTGGCAGTAAGGTGAAATGCCATGAAAAAACCGCCAGCACAAGGCAGGCGGTTTTACTGACAGTCAACAAGGCTTAGCGGCTGATCAGCCAGTCCACGTAACGGTCCACCCCCTGCTCCACCGTCAGCATGGGCGCGCTGTAACCGGCGTCGCGCAGCTTGCCGATGTCGGCCTGGGTAAAGCTCTGGTATTTGCCCTTGAGCGCATCCGGGAAGTCGATGTACTCAATGATGCCCTGGGCCACCAGTTCGTCCAGGCTCAGCGCCGGTTTGCCTTCGTGGCGGCGGCAGGCATTGACAGTGGATACCGCCACGTCATTGAAAGGCTGGGCGCGACCGGAACCCAGGTTGAAGATACCGCTCTTGCCCGGGTTATCCAGGAAATACAGGTTGACCTTGACCACGTCTTCCACCGAGACAAAATCACGGCTTTGCATGCCATTGCCCCAGCCGTCATTGCTGCCGAACAGCTTGACCTTGCCGTGCTCGCGGTACTGATTGAAGTTGTGGAAGGCCACCGAAGCCATGCGGCCCTTGTGCTGCTCTTGCGGGCCGTAGACATTGAAGTAGCGGAAACCCACGGCCTGAGCGGACAGGCCTTCTTTCATGCGCTGGCGCAGTACCTGGTCAAACAGGAATTTGGAATAGCCATAGACATTGAGCGGGCCTTCGTACTGGCGCTCTTCCTTGAAGATGGTGCCCTTGCCATAGGTGGCCGCACTGGAAGCAAACAGGAACTGGATTTCCTCGTGCTGACAGTAATCGAACAAGGCCAGCGTGTACTGATAGTTGTTGTCCATCATGTACTTGCCGTCGTGGTTCATGGTGTCCGAGCAAGCACCCTGGTGCAGGATGGCGCTGATCTCGCCTTCGTATTCATCTTCCAGCAGCAGATTCAGAAAATCATGCTTGTCCAGATAATGGGCAATTTCACAGTCCACCAGATTGCGGAACTTGTCACCCGACGTGAGATTATCTACGGCAATGATGTCG
The DNA here is from genome assembly GCF_013391415.1 of Aquitalea sp. LB_tupeE. Taxonomy (GTDB): domain Bacteria; phylum Pseudomonadota; class Gammaproteobacteria; order Burkholderiales; family Chromobacteriaceae; genus Aquitalea. Next base: position 41,042 of record NZ_JACAXB010000026.1, on the reverse strand, counting down.
GTAATGCCACGCGCATTGAGCGCCTTGACGATATTGGAACCAATAAAGCCGGCAGCGCCGGTCACCACGATGGTCATGATTAATCCTTTCTTGATTGCAGCCGGCCGGGTTAGCCCCTGACATCCGGCTGCATGATGCGGTATAGCGCAGATCAGCTGGCAAACAGCTCCTGCTGAGTACATACGGCGGTGCCCAGCTTGCCCACCACGATGCCGGCAGCGGCATTGGCCAGACTCATGGCGGTCGGCAAGGGCAGACCGGCTGCCATGGCCAGGCCCAGTGTGCCGATGACCGTATCACCGGCACCGGAAACATCGAATACTTCGCGGGCGAAAGTAGGCTGATGCAGCGCGCCATCGGCACGGAACAAGGTCATGCCCTCTTCGCTGCGGGTTACCAGCAGCGCATCCAGCTGTAACTGGCTGCGCAGAGCCTGGGCCTTGGCAATCAGCTGTTCTTCGTTCTGCCAGCTGCCAGCCACTTCCTTGAACTCGCTGCGGTTGGGTGTCAGCAAGGTAGCACCGGCGTACTTGGCATAATCATCGCCCTTGGGGTCGATCAACACCGGCTTGCCTGCGGCACGGGCCAGTTCGATCATGCGGGCCACATGGGTAAGGCCACCCTTGCCGTAATCCGACAGGATCACCACGTCGTGGCTGGCCAGTACCGACTGGTATTGCTCCAGCTTGTCTGCCAGGATTTCCCGGCTGGGTGCATCTTCAAAGTCCAGCCGGATCAACTGCTGCTGACGTGCCACCACGCGCAGCTTGATAGTGGTGGAGATAGCCGCATCCCGTTTGAACAAGGTGGTGATGCCATCGTCCTTCATCAGGCGTTCCAGTGCGGTAGCCGCTTCGTCATCACCCACCACGGACAAAATGGAAGACTTGCCACCCAGGCTGGCGATATTGCGCGCCACATTGGCTGCACCACCGGCCCGCTCTTCCATGCGGCCGATACGCGCCACCGGTACCGGTGCCTCCGGTGAAATGCGGGATACATCGCCAAACCAGTAGCGGTCCAGCATCACGTCCCCCACCACCAATACGCGGGCACCGGCAAGGTCGGCAGCCAGCTTGCTGCGATCCAGTCCAAGTTGTTGCAACAGATTCATGCTCTTCAGCGTCCTATCGCCTGATAGTCGAAACCCAGCTCGCGCAGCCAGGCAGGGTCGTACATATTGCGGCCATCCAGAATCACCGGCTGCTTCAGCTTAGCCTTGATGGCGTCAAAATCCGGGGTACGGAACATCTTCCATTCGGTCACGATCAACAAGGCATCGGCACCGGAGAGTGCAGAAATCATGTCTGGAGCAAAGCTCAATGACGGGTTGTCGCCCATCACGCGTTGCGCTTCAACAGCCGCTACCGGGTCGAAAGCAGCCACGGTAGCGCCGCGTCGCGTGAGCTCAGCCACAATCACCCGGCTGGATGCTTCACGCATATCGTCGGTATTCGGTTTGAAGGCCAGGCCCCACAGGGCGAAATGTCGTCCGCTCAGGTCTTCGCCAAACCGTTTTACCGCCTTGTCCACCAGGCGGCACTTTTGCGCTTCATTGGCTTCTTCCACGGCATTGAGCACACGCATGGCATGGCCTTGCTCGCGACCACTGGCCACCAGGGCTTTGACATCCTTGGGGAAGCAAGAGCCGCCATACCCGGCACCGGGGTACAGAAAGTGGTAACCGATACGCGGGTCCGAACCAATCCCCAGGCGCACCTGTTCGATATCCGCACCCAGCGACTCAGCCAGATTGGCCAGCTCGTTCATGAAGGAAATACGGGTTGCCAGCATGGCATTGGCCGCGTATTTGGTCAGTTCGGCCGAGCGGACATCCATCACCAGGATACGGTCATGATTACGGTGAAACGGCGCATACAGACGGCGCATCAGTTCGATGGCGCGTTCGTCTTCCACGCCCAGTACAATGCGGTCCGGCCGCATGAAGTCATCAATGGCCGCCCCTTCCTTGAGGAATTCCGGGTTGGACACCACGCTGAATGCAATGTCCACCCCACGTTCAGCCAAGGTAGCGGCAATCTGTGCCTTTACTTTGTCGGCGGTGCCCACTGGCACGGTGGACTTGTCCACCACCACCTTGGGTTCGGACATATGCAGGGCAATATTGCGCGCCGCGGCCAGCACATATTGCAAGTCGGCAGAACCATCTTCATCGGGCGGGGTGCCCACGGCAATGAACTGGATTTCACCAAACGCAACCGACTCGGCTACATCGGTGGTAAAGGACAAGCGGCCAGCTGCGGCATTGCGCTTGACCATGTCTTCCAGACCCGGTTCATAAATGGGAATACCACCTTGTTGCAAAGTGGCAATCTTGACCGGGTCCACGTCCAGACACAGCACGTGATTGCCCATTTCTGCCAGGCAGGCCCCCGTTACCAGACCAACGTAGCCGGAACCAATAACGGTGATTTTCATGACAGCGTAGCCCGGTAGGTCGCGATATCGGCATTGATCTTGCGCAGCACCTCCAGCGGTGCATCAGCGCGGGTGATCGGGCGGCCGATCACCAGATAGTCAGCCCCGGCCTGCAGGGCTGCTACCGGTGTCATGACCCGGCGCTGGTCGTCAGCAGCACTGTCGGCCAGGCGGATGCCCGGTGTGATCAGCTTGAATTCCCGCCCCAACGCCGACTTGAGCATGGGCGCTTCCTGTGCCGAGCACACCACACCATCCAGGCCACAGTCCCGGGTCAGCGTGGCCAGACGCAGTACATGCTCCTGCGGCGAAGCAGTGATGCCGATATCCACCAGATCCGCCGCTTCCATGCTGGTCAGCACGGTCACGGCAATCAGCAGCGGACGCTGACTGTAATGAGCCAGGCCTTCACCGGCGGCCTCCATCATGCGGCGTCCACCGGAGGCATGCACATTCACCATCCAGACACCGGCATCGGCCGCTACCTTACAAGCGTGCGCCACGGTATTGGGAATGTCGTGGAATTTCAAATCAAGAAATACCTGAAAACCACGGGCAGCCAGGCTTTCCACCAGGCTGCGGCCTGTAGCGGTAAACAGCTCCTTGCCCACTTTGAGCCGGCATTGTTGCGGGTCCAGGCGGGCTGCAAATTCAAGGGCCGACGGCGCGTCGGCAAAGTCCAGCGCCACTACCACAGGAGATGCCGGTTCCAGATCCATACCGGCGGCAATTAGCGGATTCATTCTTTCTCCTGAATATTTTCTCATTGGGTTTCCGAGCGGTTGGGCGTGAAGCTTTCCCACTCGCCGCAGGCGGGGCAATGCCAGAAGAAGGCCCGCGAGCGGAAATTGCAACATTTGCAGCGGTGTACGGTCAGCCGCGCTGCATGCTTCTGAATCAGGGCACGGGCCACTTCGGCATCCATGCGCCCCTCTGGTGACAGCTCGTCCATTTGCGCTTCGATCAAGCGGTAAACCCCCATCAGGCTGGGACGGGCATGTACCGCCTGGCGCGCCACTTCCAGCGCGCGTTCCTCACCTTCGTAGGCCGACAGCTTCTGGTACAACAAGTCGGTCATTTCCAGTTGCGGGAAGGTTTTCTGGTAGCCCTGCAACAGCGCAATGCCTTCCTGTGGCTTGTCCAGTTTTTCATAAGCATCAAACAGACGCTCTGCCGCCATCGACAAGTATTCCGCATTCTGTTTTTCAATATGTTGCCATGCCGCAATGGCAGCCTCGATTTTGCCCTCGGCAAATTCGATATCACCCAGAATCAGGCTGGCACGCACACATTTGCGATTGACCTGTATGGCTTCAGCCACCAGCTCACGGGCTGCAAGATAATTGGAGCGATACAACTCGCCCTGGGCCAATTCACAGTAAAACTGCGCCACTTCATGCTGGAAAGAATGGGCATCGCTACGCAACTCCCTGGCAGTTTCAATCGCCTTATACCAGTCCCTGTCCTGTTGGTAGATATCCAGCAGTTGGCGCCGCGCCGCCAGGGTCATATTGCCGTTCAACAGTTTCAGCAAGATTTCTTCGGCCCGATCCACAAGACCGGCCTTGCGAAAATCCTGTGCCAGTTCGTTACGCACGATGTCCCGTTGTTCGGCAGGCAGGTCAGACGACTCCAGCATGCGCTGGTGCAGGCGGATAGCCCGGTCATTCTCGCCGCGCTTGCGGTACAACTTGCCCAGGGTCAGTTGTAATTCGGGGGCAGAGCCCTGCTGCCGGGATACCTCGGCCAAAGACTGTGCTGCAATATCGGTCTTGTCATCCACCAGGGCATCCAGACCACGGAAAAAGCCGGTAGGGACCGACTTTGCCTGTTTCAATACGGTGCGCATATCCACCCGTGCTGCCAGCCAGCCCAGTCCGAAAAATGCCGGGAGCAGCAACAGCCACCACAGATCCAGTTCCAAAGAAAGCTTCCTTCAACAGGGGTAAGATTCTGCGCCGCGTGCCATGTGCACGGCGGCGTCAGTAGAGGCAGGCCTAATCAATCAGCCAGCGCATCGCTGGGATCAACTGCAACCTTGCTGGAGGGGGGACGACTGCGCAGCTCTTTCTTGAGCAGGGAAAGCTCTTTGCGCATGCGCAGATAGTAGGAAAAAGTGGCCAGCAAACCGACAGCGGCACCAGCAACAAAGAATACCAACAGGAACACAATAAGCGGTGCCGACCAGGATTGGCCGAAAAACAGCTTGAATTCGACCATGTGGCTGTTCTGCACGGTGACGGCAATCAGAAAAACCAGCAGGGCCAATTCGATGATACGCACGATGTAGCGCATGCTTTTTACTCGGAAAGGGTGACCGGAGTGCAAGTTTAAACGATAGTGTGCTGCAACCCAAGCAAGAGGATGGTCAAACAAAGAAAAAGCGCCGCAGAAGCGGCGCTTTGTTTCGGCTTGCGAGACCAGCGGTCATGGCGTTCAGGCTTGGGTCTGCTCCAGAAGGGACAGATCCACCCGTTCACGCAATTCCTTGCCGGCCTTGAAATGCGGCACATATTTCTCAGGAACCGAGACACTGCTACCTGATTTCGGGTTCCGCCCTACACGGGGCGGACGGTAGTTCAGGTCGAAGCTACCGAAGCCACGGATTTCAATACGGCTACCCTGTGCCAGGTTGCTGGCCATCGCATCCAGAATGGTTTTGACGGCCAGCTCAGCATCTTTGTAGACCAACTGAGAATTGCGCTCGGCAAGACGTTCTGCCAGCCGTGCGATCAGCTCAGACTTGGTCATGATGCAATTACTCGTTGGAGCCGGACAGCTTGGCCTTCAAGAGAGCACCCAGGTTGGTCGTACCGGCAGAAGCGCTGTCAACCGACAGGTTCTTCATGGCGGTGCTGTCTTCCTGAGCATCCTTGGCCTTGATGGACAGGCTGATATTGCGGGACTTGCGGTCCACGGCAATGATCACGGCTTCCACTTCGTCGCCATCCTTCAGCAGGGTACGGGCATCTTCCACGCGGTCACGGGACAGCTCGGAAGCGCGCAGGTAACCTTCAACGTCCATGTCCAGAGCAACAACTGCGCCCTTGGCATCAACAGTCTTCACGGTACCCTTGACGATAGCGCCCTTGTCGTTCATGGCAACGTAGTTGTTGAACGGATCACCTTCCAGTTGCTTGATGCCCAGGGAGATGCGTTCTTTTTCCACGTCGATGGACAGAACAACGGCTTCAACTTCGTCACCCTTCTTGAACTTGCGTACGGCTTCTTCGCCAGCTTCGTTCCAGGACAGGTCGGACAGGTGAACCAGGCCGTCGATGCCGCCCGGCAGACCAACGAACACACCGAAGTCGGTGATGGACTTGATCGCGCCCTTCAGCTTGTCGCCCTTGTGGAAGTTGTCGGCAAACTCGTTCCACGGGTTGGCCAGGCACTGCTTCATGCCCAGGGAGATACGACGACGGTCTTCGTCGATTTCCAGGATCATGACTTCAACTTCGTCACCAACCTGAACAACCTTGGACGGGTGTACGTTCTTGTTGGTCCAGTCCATTTCGGAAACGTGTACCAGGCCTTCGATGCCTTGTTCGATTTCAACGAACGCACCGTAGTCGGTCAGGTTGGTTACCTTGCCGAACAGACGGGTGCTGGCCGGGTAGCGACGGGACAGACCAACCCACGGATCTTCGCCCAGTTGCTTCAGGCCCAGGGATACACGGTTCTTCTCTTGGTCGAACTTCAGGACCTTGGCTTCTACTTCGTCGCCAACAGCCAGAACTTCGGACGGGTGCTTCACACGACGCCATGCCAGGTCGGTGATGTGCAGCAGGCCGTCGATGCCGCCCAGGTCAACAAACGCACCGTAGTCGGTGATGTTCTTGACGATACCCTTGATAACGGCGCCCTCTTTCAGGGTTTCCAGCAGAGCCTTGCGCTCTTCGCCCAGGGTTTCTTCCAGAACGGAACGACGCGAAACAACCACGTTGTTGCGCTTGCGATCCAGCTTGATAACCTTGAATTCGATGTTCTTGTTTTCGTACGGGGTGGTGTCTTTCACCGGACGTACGTCAACCAGGGAACCCGGCAGGAAGGCGCGGATGCCGTTGACCATAACGGTCAGGCCACCCTTGACCTTGCCAGAGATCAGGCCGGACAGGATCTTGCCGGTTTCCAGCGCTTCTTCCAGCTCAACCCATGCAGCCAGACGCTTGGCTTTTTCACGGGACAGCTTGGTTTCGCCAAAACCGTTTTCCAGTGCGTCGATGGCAACAGTCACGAAGTCGCCAACAGCAACTTCAACAACGCCTTCGTCGTTCTTGAATTCTTCGGCCGGAATCAGGGATTCGGACTTCAGGCCGGCATTTACAGTTACGAAGTTGGAATCAACTGCAACGACTTCAGCAGTGATCACCTCGCCCACGCGCATGTCGTGAAGGGTCAGGCTTTCTTCGAACAGCTGGGCAAAGTTTTCCATGGAGAGGGTAGTCATCAAGCTTACTCTCGGTGCACACCTTGCGGCGTGCGGGGTTAGGGTTGAACACAGGGCGCATCTTGCAATGCAGCAGGAATTGCCCCTTTAAAAAATCATATGCCGGAGGCCTGGTACCGCCCGAAATGACGAAGGACTGTATCGACCGCCTGGTCGATGGTCAGCTCCGTGGTGTCGAGCAGAAAGGCGTCCGGCTCTTGTCGCAGCGGCGCTACCGGGCGGGCCGCATCACGCGTGTCCCGATCGATAATGTCCTGCTTAATCTGCGAGAGGTTAGCAGATTCTCCCTTGCCGATCAACTGCTTATAGCGGCGCGTTGCACGCTCGTCGGCACTGGCGGTCAGAAAAATCTTGACGGCGGCTTGCGGAAACACCACCGAACCCATGTCCCGACCATCCGTCACCAGGCCTGGAGCCACGCCAAAATCACGCTGACGCTGCAACAAGGCGGCACGCACGGCCGGCAGCGCAGCCACTTTGGAAGCGCCTATGCCGATTTCTTCGGCGCGAATTTCCGCACTGACATCGTTGCCATCGAGCAACACCACACCTTGCTCGAATGCAGCCGGCAAACCGGCGGCCAGGCCGGCCAGCGCCGTTTCATCGTCCCAGTTCACCCCCAGCTTGCGCGCATGCAGGGCAAGCAAGCGGTAGAGCGAACCGGAATCAAGATAATGAAAACCCAGGCGTTGGGCGACGATGGCGGCGACAGTTCCCTTGCCGGAAGCAGAGGGACCATCAATGGTAATGACAGGGACAGACATGGGTTTGGTTTGCATCCGCAAGGCAGGCCGCGACAGGCGTGCACGGCCAAAATGCTGATTTTACCGCAGCACCCTTGCCTCAGGAACGGTTTCGGGCGGATTTTCTGGCCGGATTCGATAAAAAATGCCGCCAACAGGCATGATTGTAGTTTGCACGTTACCCCGCTGCCCTTTAGAGTGGTGGGCTGCAACGCACAACAACTGCCTGCAGGCAGGGTGCGTGAAGACAAGACCCGGACAACTTACCCAGACACTACAGAGACACGACGCAACGCCATGGAACAGCTCCGCCTCACTCCGACACCGCACCTTGCCGGCACCATCAAGCTGCCCGGTTCCAAAAGCATTTCCAACCGTACTTTGCTGCTGGCCGCACTCTCCAGCGGCAGCACGCTGGTACGCGACCTGCTGGATTCGGATGATATCCGCCACATGCTGGCAGCCCTGGGCCTGCTGGGCGTGCAGGTGGAGCAGATCGGCGACAGCCGCGACTTCCGTGTGCAGGGCGTGGGCGGCGAGTTTCCGGTAAAGAGTGCCGACCTGTTCCTGGGCAATGCCGGTACGGCATTTCGTCCACTGACCGCAGCACTGGCACTGATGCAAGGCCACTACCAGCTGTCCGGCGTAGCCCGCATGCACGAACGCCCGATTGGTGATCTGGTGGATGCCCTGCGCATTGCCGGTGCCGATATCAGTTATCAAGGCCAGCCGGGCTATCCGCCGCTGACCATTCGTCCGGCCAGTCTGCGTGCCGGGGAAGTCATTCCGGTCAAGGGCAATGTCTCCAGCCAGTTTCTGACCGCCCTCTTGATGGCGCTGCCGCTGACCGGCGAAACCAGCACCATCGAGGTAGTAGGCGAGCTGATTTCCAAACCCTATATCGAAATCACCCTCAACCTGATGGCACGCTTTGGCGTGCAGGTGGAACGTCAGGGCTGGCAGCGTTTTGTCATTCCGGGCGGTCAGCACTATATCTCTCCGGGCGAAGTGCATGTTGAGGGCGATGCTTCCAGTGCTTCTTACTTCCTGGCAGCCGGTGCGCTGGCTGGTGGCCCGGTACGGGTGGAAGGCGTGGGTAATCAGAGCATCCAGGGGGATGTGAAATTTGCCGACACCCTGCGCCAGATGGGCGTGGCCATTACCATGGGTGATAACTGGATCGAGGCCACAGCCACGGGCAAGCTCAAGGCGATTGATGCTGACCTGAACCACATTCCCGATGCGGCCATGACCATTGCGGTGGCCGCTCTGGCTGCCGATGGCACCACCACCTTGCGCAATATCGAAAGCTGGCGCGTAAAGGAAACCGACCGGCTGTCGGCCATGGCCACCGAGCTGCGCAAGCTGGGGGCCACTGTTGAAGAAGGCCAGGATTACATCCGCATCACTCCGCCCGAACAGCTGCAGGCCGAGGCGGAGATAGACACTTACGACGATCACCGCATGGCCATGTGTTTCTCGCTGGTTTCCCTGCTGGGCGTGCCGGTGGTCATCAACGACCCCAAATGCGTAGCCAAGACCTTCCCGGATTATTTCGAGGTACTGGCCACCCTGACCGCCTGAACCCAAGCCGTTTTCGTATCATCATCACGCCCGCCGTTGCGGGCGTTTTTCATTCTCAGTGCATAATCCGCTTGCCAAGTGACACCAGACAAAAACACAATATACGGTAAAAATTTAAATTACAAACACCAAATAATGACAAATCTTTACCGTTTACGCCGTGATTTCATGCAGAAATTTGATCTGCCCGCCCCCACCACTCCCGGCCATTACCCTGACACGCTGCCAATGTGGGAAACCATGTTGCAGGAAGAAATGGCTGAGTTCCTGCACGCACTGCAAGAGTTCAAACAGCTGGCGGCTTGTGACCAGCAGGAACAAATACGCCGCATGGCAGAACTGACAGCAGAAGGCGTGGATGTGCTGAATGTACTGACCGGACTGTTGCTTTCACAAGGCATGCCGCTGGAAGCGATGACCGAGGCCATTCATCAGGCCAATCTGCGCAAGCAGATTGATGGCAAGGTGGTACGCCGTGCCGATGGCAAGATACTGAAACCGGAAGGCTGGCAAGCCGCAGACAAATGCGCGGTGATCCGCCGGGCCCTGACATTACATCACCCTACAGCTGACAATGATTAAGTCTGATTTAATAAATGGGGCGTAACATCCAGGCTGATTGATTCGGGCATGCCCACAGAACAAAGGAAGCATCATGCTGAAAAATTCACAACACAGTTATGGCCGTCTGGCGCGGGCCTTGCACTGGCTGAGCGCACTGGCCGTGATTGCCGCGCTGGTTTTCATCGAATTCAAGGATATTGCGCCCAAGGGCAGCCCGCTGCGTGACTTCCTGAAATCCGGTCACTTCCAGGCTGGCATCATCGTGCTGCTGCTGTTCCTGCCGCGTCTGCTGTGGCGACTGGCCAACCGCGTACCCGACATTACGCCGGCTCCACAGCCTGCCGCCATGCTGCTGGCACACGCCGCACACTGGTTGCTGTATGCACTGATGCTGGCCCTGCCGATACTGGGCATCGCCATCGTGCAGGGCAATGGCAAGGACGTGGTCTTCCTGGGTAGCACGCTGCCGGTGTTCTTCTCGCTGGGCAAGGAAACTGCGCACAACCTGAAAGAAATTCACGAAGCACTGGGCAACCTCCTGCTGTGGCTGGCCATTTTCCATGCCGCGGCGGCAGTCTGGCACCACCGTTTTGTCAAGGATGATACCCTCACCCGACTGACCGGGCCGATTCGCCCCTGATAACCGCGCTGACACCCCGCCCTGGCGGGGTGTTTACATTCCGGCCAAGCATCAGCGCAAATCCCGTTGCCACAGCGCCATCAACATCGCCAGCCCAGCCAGTAGCGCCAAGGCCAGCAAAGCATGATCACACGCAATCAGCACTGCCTGCTGCGTCAGCTGGCTGGATAAACGGCTCAGGCTGCTGGCATCCAGACCCACTCCCCACTGCCACAGGCTGATTCCGTCCAAGCGGTCCAGCAGACTCAAACGTGCCACCGCCTCCCCTGCCTGCAATTGCAAAGCAGCCACACCGGTTCCCATGGCCATGGCCAGTTCACGCAAGATGTTTTTCAGCTGATAGGCATGGGCAAAGTCCTCAGCCTGCACCTCGGCATAGGTCATGGCGGCAATCTGCAATACCGACAGCACCGGCACCAGGCCGTGCAGCAAAATGGCAGGCAGCACGCTGGCCAGTGCCGCACCCGGCATGGCCACGTGGGACAGCCACACACAGCAGAGCACTAACAGGCCAAAACCCAGTGCCAGCACATGGTGACGCCGTGTCAGCCAGCGACTGGCATACAAATAAGCCAAGGCCATCAGCACCGTCACCAGACTGCCCATGCTCATGGCCCAGCCGGTGGTGACAAAGTCGAAACCCAGCCCATGCTGCAGCATGGCAGACAACAGATAAGACCAAATCCCGTTGCACAGGTAGTAAAGCGCATAAAACGCCAGCCCCATCAGATAACGCCGTCGCAATACGGCATGCAGCTGCAACCAGGGGTCCGGGTGGGTATGGCTGCGCCGCCATGCCAGCAATAACAAAGCAGCACCAGCCAGCAAGGACAGCCACATGCCGGGACGGGCGCTGAAACGCAAAAAGCGCAGATCTTCCAGCGTATGCAGTATCAGCAAGGCACCCAGCCCCAGCGCCGCCACGGCCAACCAATCCAGCTCCCCGGCCTGGGCACGGGTGGGCGCACCGGCATGCCGGGGATAGCTGATTTGTACCAGCAACAATAACAGCGGGACAAAACCGGCCTGTAACCAGAAAATCGCCTGCCAGCCCCAATCCTCCACCAACAAGGCCGATAGCCACGGAGAGATTCCCGACAAGCTGAACAAGCCCAGCAGGAAACCATACATCAGCGGCTTGCGCTCCTTGGGCTGCGCCACCAGTTGCAGCAAAATGCGCGAGGCCGTAAACAGCCCACCGCCACCCAGGCCCTGAAACAGGCGCGCCACCGCCAGGCTGGTGATGCCTTCCGCCAGGGCGCAGCCCACACTGCCCGCCATGAACAGCAGCAAGGCCCACTCGGTATAACGCCGGTAACTGATCAGGGTGGCAAAGCGGCCCAGCAACAGATTGACCAGCACCGCGCCCACGGCAAAGCTGGTGAGCGCCCACAAATACTCTTGCGGTGCCGCCGCCACCCCGCCCTGAATGGCCCCGCCCGCCACTCCCATCATGCTGACTGCGACAAAGTCCGCTCCGGTCACCAGACCCAGCGTCAGGCCAAACAGTCTTACCTGCCAGGGACGGCATTCGGGGTGGGCTTGCAACAACACGGGATAGGCATTCATTCGGGTAGGCGCTGTAGGCTGGGATGGTTCGCGCTGACTATAAAGACCATGTTATTTTGAATAAACCGTCAAAATTGAAATGATTATTCAATGACACGTATAAACGACTGGAATGATTGGTATCTGTTTAACTGTGTAGCGCAACTGGGCAGTTTCAGCCGCGCAGCCGAACGGCTACAACTGCCAAAATCGACAGTTAGCACCGCCTTGACACGGCTGGAACAAAAGCTGGGTAGCCGTTTGCTGGAGCGCAGCACCCGCCGTCTGCGCCTGACGGAAGCTGGTTTTCATTTGCTGGAAGAAATCAGCCCCTTGTTTGCCAGGCTGGAAGATGTGGCAGACCACGTACAAGGCCAGTTGGAAGCACCACTGAGCGGCACACTGCGCATTGCCGCGCCTTATGAGTTCGCCAGCCTGCACCTGAGCCCGGTGCTGTGTGACATCATGCAAACGCATCCAGACTTGCACATCGAGGTGGATGTCATCAGCAACCAGACCGATCCGTTAAGCAGCGGGCATGATCTGAGTTTTGTCATGACCAGCCAGCCCCTGCCGGATTCCAGCCTGCTGGGCAAGCGTCTGTACACCCTGCAACAAGGGCTGTTTGCCGCACCGGCCTTGCTGGCGGTACGCGGTCGGCCACAACACCCGGCGGAACTTCAGGACTGGCCGCTGCTGGGTGCCGCCAGCGCCCAGCCCTGGCACTTGCAGCATGCGGATGGCACCGTGTTCATGCTAAAGCAGGGCCTGCACCTGCGAACGGCCAATGCCGGGCTGCGCCTGCAAGCGGCCATTGCCGGGCGCGGGGTATGTCTGGTGTCGCGCAATTTTGCCGCTGCAGCGCAGGCGGCCGGGCAGTTGCAAAACATACTTGGCGACTGGACCCTGCCACCGTTGAAAACCTATGCGCTGGTGCCCAATCGCAGCTTGCTGCCCACCAAGACCCGTCTGTTACTGGACGGGCTGGAACGGCATTTCGCCGCGACTGAACAACAAACAGTCCAGAGCCAGAGCCGCTGACAACAAGAAAAAAGGACGCCTCCCGGCGTCCTTTTTTGGCATCAGATGCGAACAGTGATCAATGCTGCGCGGCATCCTGCCCGGCAGGTGCTGCCATGTGTTGCGCAGTGGAACCACGGGCAATCAGCTTGCCGGACAGCACCACCTTGCGTGCACTGCGCGCCGGGTCTTCCAGCCGTTCCAGCAGCATCTTCATTGCGGTGCGGCCAATGTCGTACACCGGCTGCTCGATCACCGTCAGGCCGGGGCCTGCCAGCTCGGTCCAGTTGTCATTGTCAAAACCGGCCAGCGCCAACTGCGCCGGAATGCTCACGCCCGCCGCCCGTGCGCCGCGTAACATACCCAACAATACCAGGCCATTACTGGCAATCAGTGCTTCCGGTTGAACCGGTTCGTGCAGCCAGTCGCGTACGGCCTGCTCTGCCGCCTCCGGCGTGGGCGCAATAAAACGCGCCTCCGCCTGCAAACCATGCTGCTGCATGGCGGCCACCACCCCGGCATGGCGCTCGGCCCCGGTGGTACTGGTGTTGCCGAACAGGCCGCCGATACGGCGATAACCCTGCGCCAGCAAATGCTCCACCAGCAGGCTGGCCGCTTCAGCATTGTCCAGCACTACGGCATCGGTCTGGCCGGGCGGCGCAGCCCGGTCAATCAGCACCACCGGGAAACCCAGCTGGTGCGGGTCCAGCTTCTGCGCGGTGGCACGCGTGGGGGCAAAAATGACCCCGGTGACGCGTTCTTCCTGCATCAGCCGCAAATACATGGCTTCTTTTTGCGGGTTTTCGTCGGTATTGCACAAAATCACCCGCATCCCCACCGCATAGGCGGCGTCCTCCACCGCGCGGCTGACCGCCGTGAAGAAAGGGTTGCGGATGTCGGACACAATCAGCCCGATGGTGTGGCTGTGCTGCGAGCGCAAGCGTCGCGCCGACAGATTGGGCAGATAGCCGGTGGCGGCCACGGCCGCTTCCACTTTTTTGCGCAGCTCATCGCTGACCGGGCCACCACCCAATGCACGCGATACCGTTGCCACCGATACCCCTGCGGCGCGGGCTACATCCTTGATGCCTACCGTCATTTTGCAATCGTTTTCAGTCAGATTGTCGTGATCGTGCATCAAGTCCAAAACCATTGCAAGCCTTTGGTTTCAATGCATCTTGTTGACTTAAGTAAAATTTGATCCAGATAGTCAACAATCAATATTGACAGCAATTATGTAATCGTTTTCAATGCCATCAACGCAACGCCAGACAATAGCCAGCACGGCCCCTTTTTGGGTGCAATGCAGCAAAATAACAGTACCAGGAGACCACTCCCGATGTCGCACGATCTGATCCATCCGGAACTGATTTGCCTTGCCACCGCTCCGGCCAGCAAGGAAGAGGCCATCCGCCAGGCAGGCCAGCTGCTGGCCAACGCTGGCTGTATCGACGCCGCCTATATCGACAGCCTGCTGGCACGCGAAGCCGTAGCCAATACCTTTCTGGGGCATGGCGTCTCCATTCCGCATGGCATGGTGGAAGACCGCCACCTGATCAAGCGCACCGGCATTGCCATCCTGCAAATTCCGCAGGGCCTGGAGTGGAATCCGGGACAAACCACCCACCTGCTGTTTGCCATTGCCGCCCAGTCGGACGAACACATCCAGTTGCTGCGCCGGCTCACCCGCTTGCTGCAAGACGAACCCCTGCTGCAACAGCTGTTTGCCACCAGTAATCCGCAAGACCTGATTGCCGCCCTGTCCGGTACCGCGGCCGCACCGGCTGCGCCGCAGCAAGCTGCTGGCGATCTGGCCGAACAGTTTGAATGGCAAGTGGACTACCCTAATGGCCTGCATGCCCGCCCGGCGACAGCATGGGTGGAAACCGCCCGCCAGTACGCGGCACAGGTACAAGTGCGTCACGGCCACCATGTGGCTGACGCCAAGAACATGATTTCCCTGCTCCAACTGGGCCTGCAACGCGGCGACCGGCTGGTGGTCTCCGCCGAAGGCAGCGATGCCACCGCCCTGCTGCAAGCCCTGCAAGGGGTGATGACCCGCCTGACCGCGCAGGAACAAACCGACGCCGCGCTGGCCGCGCAAAAAGCCCAGGCCCAGCGTAGCGAAAACAACTGGCAGCCGCCGGGCCACCCGCTGGAAGTAGCCGGTATCAGCGCCAGCCCCGGCCTGGCCATTGGTCAGGTGCATGTGCTCACCCACGGCCTGCCCGCCATTCCCGATCACCCGCTGGCACTGGCCGAAGCCGGTGACAAATTGCATGCTGCGCTGGCCGATACCCGCGCCGAACTGGCCAAGCTGGCCGAAGACACCGCCCAGCGCCTGGGCAATGCCGAAGCCGCCATTTTCAAGGCCCAGGCAGAGCTGCTGAGTGATACCGACCTGATCACCCTGTCCTGCCAACTGATGGTGGAAGGCCACGGCGTGGCCTGGTCCTGGCATCAGGCGGTGGAAAGGCTGGCCGACCGGCTGGCGGCGCTGGGCAACCAGCTGCTGGCCGCCCGTGCCGCCGACCTGCGCGACGTGGGCCGCCGTGTGCTGGGCAAGATCGACCCCAGCCTGCAAGCCACCACCCTGTCCGACCTGCCGGACAACTGCATTCTGCTGGCCAGCGATTTGTCGCCGTCCGACACCGCCGGGCTGGATACCAACAAGGTGATCGGTCTGGCCACCGCCCAGGGCGGCCCGACATCGCACACCGCCATCCTTGCACGCACCCTCGGCCTGCCAGCACTGGTAGCTGGTGGCCCCGGCCTGCTGGGTGTGGCCAATGGCACGGCTGCCATTCTGGATGGACAGGCTGGCCGCCTATACCTGAATCCGGGCGAAGCCGACCTGAAATCCGCCCGCGACTGGATGGCACAACAGCAATTGCGCAAGGAACGCGAAGAAGCCGAACGCAGCCTGCCGGCGCAAACCCGTGACGGCCACAGCGTGGAAGTGGCCGCCAACGTCAACCGCCCGGACCAGGTGGCCGCCGCCATTGCCGCCGGTGCCGAAGGCGTGGGCCTGATGCGTACCGAATTCCTGTTCCTGGAACGTGACGACAGCCCGGACGAAGAAGAACAGTTCGCCACCTACCAGGCCATGCTGCAGGCACTGGAAGGCCGTCCGCTGATCGTGCGTACGCTGGATATCGGCGGCGACAAGCAAGTTCCCTACCTCAACCTGCCGCACGAGGAAAACCCCTTCCTCGGCATGCGTGGTGCCCGTCTGTTGCTGCGCCGCCGCGACCTGCTGGAACCGCAACTGCGTGCACTGTACCGCGCCGCCCGTGGTGGCCAGCCGCTGTCCATCATGTTCCCGATGATTACCTCGCTGAAGGAAATCACCCGCCTGAAGGGCCTGTGTGAAGGCATCCGCCGCGAGCTGAACGCGCCGGTGGTGCCGATCGGCATCATGGTGGAAGTCCCCGCCGCTGCTACCCTGGCCGACAAGCTTGCCGAGCATGTGGACTTCTTCTCCATCGGCACCAACGACCTCACCCAGTACGCGCTGGCCATCGACCGTCAGCACCCGGAACTGGCCGCCGAAGCCGACAGCCTGCACCCGGCCGTGCTGCGCCTGATCCACCAGACCGTGCAGGGTGCAGCCCAGCATGGCCGCTGGGTAGGCGTGTGCGGTGGCATTGCCGGCGACCCCTTCGGTGCCGCCCTGCTGACCGGCCTGGGCGTGAACGAACTGTCCATGAGCCCGCGTGACATCGCCAGCGTCAAGGCCCGCCTGCGTGGCAGCGACTTTGCCAAGCTGGCCGACCTGGCACAGCAGGCACTGGAATGCGATAGCGCCGAAGAAGTACGCGCCCTGCAGAGCCTGCTGTCATGAACGGCCCGCTGATCACCATCACCCTGAACCCGGCCATCGACCAGACCGTATGCGTGCAGGACTTTCAGCCCGGCAGCGTCAACCTGGCACTGTCCAGCACCAGCAATGCCGGAGGCAAGGGCGTGAACGTGGCCAGCTGTCTGGCCGACTGGGGCTTGCCGGTGCTGGCCACCGGCCTGCTGGGACGCAATAACAGCGAAGCATTCGAAGCGCTGTTCAAGGACAAGGGCATTGCCGACCGCTTCATTCGTGTGCCGGGTGACACCCGCGTCAACATCAAGCTGTCTGATCAGGCCAATGCCAGCACCACCGACATCAACCTGCCGGGTTTGACCGTAGGCGAAGTGCAGTGGGAACGCCTGCTGACCCTGCTGGCGGCTGACGTCAACCCGGGCAGCCAGATCGTACTGGCCGGCAGCCTGCCGCAAGGACTGGAGCCGGAACGCCTGCCAGTGCTGATTGGCAAGCTGCGCCAATGGGGTGCCCACGTGCTGCTGGACAGCAGCGGTGCCGCACTGGCCACCGCACTGGCCGCGCCACGTGCCAGCCTGCCGGACTGCATCAAGCCCAACCGCCACGAACTGGAACAGTGGGCTGGCCGTGCACTACCCACCCTGGACGACGTGCTGGCCTGCGCCCGCCAGTTGCAACAGGCCGGTGTGGCCGAAGTGGTGGTGTCGCTGGGCGAACAAGGCGCGCTGTTTGTGCTGGATGACGGCCCGGCCCTGCTGGCCCGCCTGCCGGTACAGAACCCGCTGAGCACCGTGGGTGCTGGCGATGCGCTGGTAGCCGGACTCAGCGCCGCACGCCACCAGCGCCTGGCCGGTGAAGACCGCGCCCGGCTGGCCGTGGCCTTTGCCACCGCCAAGCTGGCGCGCATCGGCCCGCACCTGCCGGAACGCGGCCAGGTGGAACAACTGGCACGGCAAGTGGAAGTGCAGCACTTGCAGTAAGAGCGGTTAACAACATAGCGCAGCGTTCCTGAGCCAAGGTGCGCTGACGCAGACAGTACAAGCAGTACGACGCCGCATCAGGTTTTTTGTTAGCGGCTCTAAACCATCATGCTGCGGGCGGGCAACGCTCACCCACCCCGCCACGCGGCAGATCATCAGCAAAGCAACAACAACAGGCAGATAAAACTAGGAGAAAGACAATGGCAAACCTGCTGGCAGTGATTGCAGCTCCCGATCGCAGTACCCAGTCCATGCTGGCTGGCGAAGCGCTGCGCCAGGCGGCTACCCGGCTGAAACACAAGATCGATGTAGAAATCCACACCGCGCAAGGCGTGCAACAGCCGCTGAGCGCCAGCGCCATCGCCGACGCCGATGCCGTGCTGCTGATTGGCGAAGCTGCCGCGCAAGATGTGCGCTTTGCCAACAGCCACACCCTGCTCAGCTCGCTGGAAGCGGTGCTGGCGGATGCCGAAGGCCAGCTCAAGGCCAGCCTGAACGCCCAGACGGCCAGCAGCGCGTTGCGCATTGTCGGTATTACCTCTTGCCCCACCGGCATCGCCCACACCTTCATGGCCGCCGAGGGCCTTAGTCAGGCTGCGCAAAAACTGGGCCACAGCATCCGCGTGGAAACCCAGGGTTCGGTGGGTGCGCAGGACACGCTGACGGCGGATGAAATCCGTCTGGCCGATGTGGTGATCATTGCTGCCGACACCCAAGTGGACCTGTCGCGCTTTGTTGGCAAGCGTCTGTTCTCCAGTGGCACCAAACCGGCCATCAACGACGGTGAAAACCTGGTGCGCCGCGCCATTGCCGAAGCCCAGCCGCATGGTGCCAGTCAGACCGCCAACAGCCAGGCCGCTGCCGCACCGGCTGCCAGCAGCCAGACCGAACAGCGCAATGGCGCTTACAAACACCTGATGACCGGTGTGTCCTTCATGCTGCCCTTTGTTACTGCGGGCGGCATCATGATTGCACTGGCTTTTGCGCTGGGCGGCATTTACGCCTTTGACGATGCCCACAAGGGCACGCTGGCCTGGGCCTTGTTCCAGATTGGTGCCAAATCCGCCTTTGCGCTGATGGTGCCGATTCTGGCCGGTTATATTTCCTACTCCATCGCCAACCGTCCGGGCATTACCCCCGGCATGGTGGGTGGCATGCTGGCCGCCAGCCTGGGTTCCGGCTTTCTGGGTGGTATCGCTGCCGGTTTCATTGCCGGTTACGGTACGGACTTCCTCAACAAGAAAATCCAGCTGGGCCGTAACCTGGATGGCCTGAAGCCGGTGCTGATTCTGCCGGTGCTGGGTTCGCTGCTGGTGGGCCTGTTGATGATTTACGTCATCGGCACCCCGGTAGCCGGCCTGCTGGCCATGCTGACCGATGCCCTCAAGAGCATGCAGGGCAGCAGCGCCTTGCTGCTGGGTGCCATTCTGGGCGCGATGATGGCCTTTGACATGGGCGGCCCGGTGAACAAGGCAGCTTATGCCTTTGCTACCGGCCTGATCGCCAGCCAAGTATACACCCCGATGGCCGCCGTGATGGCTGCGGGCATGACCCCGCCGCTGGGCATCGCCCTGGCCACCAAGCTGTTTGCCGACCGCTTTACCGCTGACGAGCGCGAAGCCGGCAAGGCCGCTGGCGTGCTGGGTATTTCCTTCATCAGTGAAGGTGCCATTCCGTTTGCTGCCCGCGACCCGCTGCGCGTGATTCCGTCGCTGATGGTGGGCTCGGCAGTGACCGGTGCCATCTCCATGGCCATGGGCGTGGAACTGAAAGTACCGCACGGTGGCGTGTTCGTGCTGCCCATCCCCAATGCCGTGACCAATCTGGGCGCCTATCTGGTAGCACTGGTGGTAGGCACGGTGCTGACCGCCGTGATGCTGCGCGTACTGAAAAAACCGCTGGCACAGTAAGCCATAGCCAGACCGGCAGCGCAGATCTGCTGGCTGGCAAACCGTTTCTCTCTCTCGGGCCAACCCCTTTGCGGGTTGGCATTTTTTTGTCCTGCGCTTTGAAAATCCCGCCATAAAACCCGACGTTTCCACAGAGCAATGACCAAGGTACCCAGCAGCGGCACTGCTATGTTAAGGCCCATTCCCTGGCTCTGGAGCACTGCATCATGTCAGACCCTGCCCTGTCCGCCGCCGATGTCAAACTGGGCTGGCGCGAAAAAACAGGCTATGGACTGGGAGACATGGCATCCAATCTGTCGTTTGGTGCCGTCTCGCTGTTCCTGCTGTTTTTCTACACCAATATCTTTGGCCTGAGCGCCGGCGAAGCCAGCCTGATTTTCCTGATTGCACGCATCCTCGACGCGCTGTTCAACATCCTGCTGGGCTACGCCATCGACCGTACCCACAGCCGCCACGGCAAGCTGCGGTCTTACCTGCTGTACGGCGCGCTGCCGCTGGGCGTACTGACGGTGCTGTGCTTCAGCACGCCGGATACCAGCTACAAGTTTGCCTATGCGCTGGTCAGCTACACCCTGTACTGCCTGGCTTATACCGCGGTAAACACGCCCTACTCCGCCATGAACAATATGCTGACCCAGCACGCCATGTCGCGCGCCTCGCTGTCGGTGTACCGCATGTTGTTTGCCACGCTGGGCTACTTTGTGGTGTCGGTATATGCCGAACAAGTGATACGCCGCTTTGCCGACCCGCGCACCGGCTACCAGCTCACCATCGCGCTGTTTGCCGGGCTGGCCACCTTGCTGTTCTACGCCTGCTTTGCCATGACGCAAGAACGCATCCATCAGGACAAGGACGAAGCACCCAGCCTGCGTCAGATGGTGCAGGCCATTACGACAAACCGGCCCTTGTTCCAGCTGTCGATGTTTACCGTGTTCACGTATATCGCCTACAGCGTGTGGATGGCCGCCGCCATTTACTACATCAACTATGTACTGCGCGATGCAGCCTATAGCGCCAGCTTCTTCGCCATCCAGACCGTGGCCAATCTGGTCGGCACCATCGCCTCGGAACAGCTGATTGCCCGCTTGGGCAAAAAGAGACTGACCCTGCTCACCCTGAGCGCTGGCGCATTGGCACTGGCTTGCCAGTACTGGCTGGCGGGTGACAACCGGCTGGTCATCATGGCCTGCGTCAGCGTGTACAGCGCAGCCATGGGCAGTATTTTTGTCTGCATGTACGCCATGCTGGCCGACACGGTGGAATACGCCGAGTGGCAGCACCATGTGCGTACCGAGGGTGCCATCTACGGCTACTTCAACTTCATCACCAAGGTGGCCATGGCCATTGCCGGCGGGCTGGCCGGGCTGATCCTGCAATATGCCGGTTACGACGCCACCCATATCACGCCGCGGGCACAACACTGGATTACCCTGATGATGACGCTGCTCCCCGCCGCCCTGTTTGTACTCGCCCTGCTGTTCATGCTGCGCTATGCGCTGGACGAGGAAAGCTACCGGCTGATGCTGGGCCAGATTGCCGCACGCAAGCAGCCCGCCGCCGCCCAGCCACAGGAGGCCTGACATGCGCCTCTCCCACACCGAACTGATCGCCCGCATGCGCCCGCAAGACAAGGTCAAGCTGCTCAGCGGCCAGGGACTGTGGCGCAGCGCCAGCCTGCCACAACTGGGTATTCACGACTTCGTGATGACCGATGGCACCTATGGCGTTCGCTATAGCAGCGCGCAGATCGACCAACAGCAAAGCTGGGATATCAGCGACTTTCTGGCGGTGATTCAGCAGGATGCCGGACAGGCTGCCGACAACCATGGCAAAGGCGGCTCGGAAGCGTTGTTCGGCCACTCGCGCCCCGCCACCTGCTTTCCCAATGGCTCCAGCCTGGCCTGCAGCTGGGATGTGGACCTGGTGCAGCAAATGGGCCGCGCGCTGGCCATCGAGTGCCAGTCCATGGGCGTGGGCCTGCTGCTGGGGCCTGGCATCAATATCCGCCGCACCCCGCTGGCCGGACGTGGCTATGAATATTATTCGGAAGACCCGCTGCTTGCTGCCGATCTGGCCGCCGCGCTGATCATTGGCCTGCAACAAGAAGGGGTGGGTGCCTGCCTCAAGCACTTTGCCTGCAACAACTCGGAATTCCAGCGAACCGAGATGGACTCCATCGTCGACGATCGCGCGCTGCGCGAAATCTATCTGTACAGTTTCCAGCGCGCCATTGCCAAGGCCGATCCGTGGGCGGTGATGTCCTCCTACAACCGGCTGAACGGGCAGCAGACCTCGCAGCACCACTGGTTGCTAAGCCAGGTATTGCGTGAGGAATGGGGCTATCAGGGGCTGGTCATGTCCGACTGGTACGGCATCAAGGACCGCCCGGCGTCCTTGCTGGCCGGCAATGAACTGGCCATGCCGGAAAACCCGCTGGACAATGCCGAACTGCTGGCCGCCATCGAACAAGGCCGCATCCCGCAGGATGTACTGGACAGCGCCTGCCTGCACATGCTGCAACTGATAGCCAAGGTGCAGGCGGGCCGCAGGCCCGGCACCGTAGCTGACTTTGCCAGCCACCATCAACTTGCACGACGCATTGCCGCCGAATCGCTGGTCTTGCTGAAGAACCAGCACGCTCTACTGCCGCTGGATGGTCAGCAACTGCGCCGCCTGGCGGTCATCGGCAAACCGGCACAACAGCCGGTGATACAGGGCTCGGGCTGTGCCACCACCCAGCCCTGGCAGCTGGATAGTCCCTTGGATGAAATCCGCGCACTGGCAGGCAGCAGCGTGTCAGTCGACTACGCTGTCGGCGCACCGCACGACGAGCACGACGACGAGGCAGCCCTGCAACAAGCCTGCGCCATCGCCGCTGCCGCCGAAGTGGCGGTGGTATTTGTCAGCCCCCCCATCGGGGTGGATGGTGAAAATGGCGACCGCCAGCATCTGGGCCTGCTGCCCAGTCATGCGCGCCTGATCACCCGGCTGGCCGCCGTCCAGCCCAAGCTGGTGGTGGTGCTGTGCAATGGCGATGCCGTGCTGATGCCCTGGCTGCCGCAGGTGCCTGCCGTGCTGGAATGCTTTTTTGCCGGTCAGGGCATGGGCCATGCGGTGGCTGCCACGCTGTTTGGCCATCACAACCCCTGCGGCAAGCTCACCACCACGCTGCCCAATACGCTGGAAGAAACCCCGGCCCATCTGCACTACCCCGGCGAAAATGGCCGCCACCTGTATGGCGAAGGCTTGTTCGTCGGCTACCGCTATTACGACAAGCGTCGGTTGCAGCCGCTTTTTCCCTTCGGCTTTGGCCTGAGCTACACCCGCTTCGACTACCAGAACCTGCAACGCTCCAGCAGCAGCATGGACGAGCACGGCAGCGTCACCGTCAGCGTCGACATTCACAATAGCGGTACCCGCGACGGCAAGGAGATCGTGCAGCTGTACATCGCCCCGCCGCCCGGTGCGCTAGCGCGGCCAACACAGGCTTTGCGTGGCTTTGTCAAACTGGACATCCCGGCCGGGGGCATGCGCCGGGCACAGTTCACCCTGCAAGGCGAAGATTTTGCCTGTTACGACCCGGCCCACGCAGCCTGGGTCGTGGAAAGTGGTCAATATGAAATCCGCATTGGCGCCTCCAGCCGTGACATCCGCCAACAGACCATGCTTACCGTCCACAGCAAGCCGCGCTACCCCATACTGACGGCGGATTCTTCGCTGGTACAGCTCACCCGGCACCCGCCCATGCTGCAAGCGGTGGCCGAACTGGTGGCCAGCAAATGTCCGCTGAGCATGGAGCAAGCGCAGGCCAAACTGGTGGGCATGGCACCCGATATGTTCGGCGGCCTGTTCATCACCCTCACCGCCATGCTGGGACTGGATATCAGCCGGGTAGAACTGCAGCAAGTGCTGGAACAGGACGCGCACACCAGGCACTGATCAGTCTGCCGCGCTGTCGCTGTTTTTTCATCGCCACGTCAAGCCACTGTCACAGACAGCAGCGACAATGACGGCCAAGCCAGCGCTGCTGGGTTGTCTCTTGTTCCGTTGTTTCTCTCGGCTTTACTCTCAGGCCAACCCCGCTGCGGGTTGGCAATTTTTTTGGCTGTTCAGCCGTGCGGCAAGCGCCCGACACTTGGCCTGCATCAGGTAAATAAAAGCAAAAACCCACAGCAACGGCTTGCTGCGGCGTCATCCGCTCTGCATGGTTAGCGGTTTTCCACCGCCAGGTTACGCCGCATGATTACCGTCACCACGCCACAGCCAATCAACTATCCGCCACTGACCCCGGCGACAACGGCTGGCAGCCCCTCCTCCGGCAACACAACACCTGCTGTCGCACCCGCTGCGCCTGCCGTGCCACCGGTACCGGATGGCCGCATCAATACCTACGCCTGATCAGCAGGCGGAATGGTTGCCATTCATCACCGCCGACAACCGTACGCTTTTACTATCAATGTCGCTGGAGCCACAGTGACAAACTAGCACGCGCGCTGCTTTGCCCACCTTATGGCTCCTGCTTGCTGCTCTGTTCTGTTCTGTTCTGTTCTGTTCACAGCCTCGTCTTGCCGCCGGTTTGGCGCTAGACTGCCGGCGGCCCCCTTATCCTGCATTGATCCATGAAATCGAAATCTTCTTCCGGCGGTCTGGTTTATTCCACCGAGCATGGCCGCATGTGCCCGGACTGCCGCCAGCCGCTTGATGCCTGTATCTGCCAGCAAGCCAGCCTGCCCAGCGGCGATGGCATTGTGCGCGTCAGCCGTGAAAACAAGGGCCGTGGCGGCAAGACGGTTACTGTGGTCAAGGGTGTGCTGCGCGATGCTGTCGGCCTGACGGCCTTGGGCAAACAGCTTAAAAACGCCTGCGGCAGTGGCGGGACGGTGAAAGATGGCATCATCGAAATCCAGGGTGATCATGTCGCCACCGTCATCAGCAGCTTGCAAAAACAGGGGTTCACGGTGAAACGCGCGGGTGGTTGAAGCGCCCCCTGCTCCGCTGCCGACAAGCCGGGCTGAGTAGCTGATGGTATCAGCAGCCCAGCGCTCACACTGCCGATTTTGCTGAAAAAATACAACAATAATTTTCACTTAATGAAAATTTAAGTCATTTTTTTCACAACAATTCAGTCTGCTTGCGTATGCTGGCAGGCATGACTGGCACACCCAACACACCAAACAGCGAACATGCCCAGCCCGACCCGACCTGGCTGGGTGAGCAAATCCGCCAATTGCGCAAACTGCGACAGCTTTCACTACAGCAGTTAAGTGCAGCCACTGGCCGCTCCATCGGCTTTCTGTCGCAGCTGGAGCGCGGCAAAAGCCAGCCCAGCGTATCCGACCTCAACAAACTGGCCACCGTCCTGGCCGTGCCCTATGGCGTGTTCTTCAGCCAGGCCCCCCCGCATGAGCGCGGGCTGGTGGTGCGCCAGGCACACCGCCCGGTATTGCACTATGCCGCGGGTGTCAGCGACGCCCTGCTATCGCCGGGCTTTGCCAGTGGCCTGCAACTGATGCTCACCCGCTTTGCTCCCGGGGCCA
Source organism: Aquitalea sp. LB_tupeE (assembly GCF_013391415.1). Classification (GTDB taxonomy): domain Bacteria; phylum Pseudomonadota; class Gammaproteobacteria; order Burkholderiales; family Chromobacteriaceae; genus Aquitalea. Next base: position 15,810 of record NZ_JACAXB010000026.1, on the reverse strand, counting down.
GCTCCGGCCCGCAGACCCTCAGCCATGGTGGCGATCAGGGCGGCATGGTGCTGTGCGGTAGCCTGGAGCTATGGGTGGACGAGCAATGCCACCTGCTGGCAGCAGGTGACAGTTTCAGCTTCAACAGCAGCAGGCCGCACCGTTATTGCAACCCTGGCCAGGAAGAAGCCCAGGTGGTGTGGGCCTATACCGTCAGCGTCTGAATCACGACCGTCCAAGAATCAAGCAATAATCCAGGGAGAATCCATGTTTGAATCCGACCGACACTATCCGCCCAGCTGGTACGCGGCCACCAGTATCGCCCGGCAAATCGAGCGCCCGGCGCTGGCACAGGATATGGATGTGGATGTGCTGGTGGTCGGGGCGGGTTTTACCGGCTTGTACACTGCACACAATCTGGCCGATGCCGGGGTTCAGGTCGCCGTGATTGAAGCCAGCCGGGTGGGCTGGGCAGCCAGCGGGCGTAATGGCGGGCAGATCATCCTGGGGTTTTCTTGTGATATGCCACCCATCGAACAGGCGCTGGGGCTGGAAGCGGCACAGGAAATATGGCAACTGCTGCGCAGCGCCGCTGCCGACATCCGTCACAAAATCCGCCATCACCACATCGACTGCGAACTGTCAGAAGGCCATTTGTGGACGTCGGTGCTATGGCAGCGCATCAAGCTGCTGTCGGAATGGCAGGAACATGCAGCACGGCATTATGGCTATGCAGCGCTGGAGTTCGTGCCACGCAAGGACCTGCCACAGCACGTGGGCTCGGAACGCTATGTGGCCGGATTGATTGATCATGAAGGCGGCCATTTTCATCCGCTCAAATACATCCTGGGACTGGCCCGCGCCGCCGAAGACAAAGGCGTGCGCATATTCGAGCAGACCCGCGCCCTCTCCTATACCACGCAGGGCGATGGCTGCGTGGTACACACCCCGCAGGGGCGTATCCGCTGCCGCAAGCTGGTGCTGGCCACCAATGCCTATATCGACCGGCTGGACCCGGCACTCTCGGCCAAGGTCATGCCGGTTGGCACTTACATGATTGCCACCGAAGCCCTGCCGGAAGAAGTCGCCCGGCAACTGCTGCCCAGCAATATGGCGGTATCGGACAACCAGTTCATTCTGGACTACTTCCGCCTGACGGCGGATCGCAGCCTGCTGTTTGGCGGTAAATGCACTTATTCCGGCCGCACGCCGGCCAATCTCACCGCCAGCATGCGGGCCGACCTGCTACGGGTGTTTCCGCAGTTGGCCCCGTACCGCATCACCCACACCTGGGGCGGTCATATCGACATCACCGTGCCACGCACCCCGGACTTCGGCCGCCGTGACAATGTGTACTGGGCGCAAGGCTTCTCTGGCCACGGTGTGGTGCCCACCTGTGCTGCAGGGCGAGTACTGGCCAATGCCATTCTGGGTGACACACATCTGTTGCAGCACTTCATGCGCCTGTCCAACCCGGCCTTTCCCGGCGGGCCGCTACTGCGCGTACCCTTGCAAGCTGCCGGCATGCTGTATTACCGCCTGCGCGACTACGCCATCCCCGGCCTCAGTTACTGAGCCGCCATCCCCACACAGCATGATGGCCCCGACAGGGGCCATCAAGGATCACAACACAAACGCGCTGCTTGTCCCCGCCTAAGGCTGACCGGCCTCGTACCAGCCGCGCGAACGATTGACCACCCGCACCACCAGCAGCATGACCGGCACTTCAATCAGCACGCCTACCACGGTAGCCAATGCCGCACCGGATTGAAAGCCGAACAGGCTGATGGCAGCGGCCACCGCCAGCTCAAAGAAATTGGACGCACCAATCAGTGCCGACGGACAGGCAATATTGTGTTTTTCGCCCAGCAAACGGTTCAGATAATAAGCCAGCGCCGCATTGAACAAGACCTGAATCAGGATGGGTACGGCCAGCAAGGCAATCACCAGCGGCTGGCGCAAAATGGCCTCGCCCTGAAAGGCAAACAGCAGCACCAGCGTGGCCAGCAAGGCCGCCATCGACCACGGGCCTATCCGCGCCATTGCCGTATCGAACGCCGCCTGACCATCGGCCAGCAGGGCCTTGCGCCACAGCTGGGCCAGCAGCACCGGAATCATGATGTACAGCAGCACCGAGGTCAGCAAGGTCGCCCAGGGCACGCTGATGGATGACATCCCCAGCAAGAAAGCCACGATGGGGGCAAAGGCAAACACCATGATGCTGTCGTTGACGGCGACCTGTGACAGGGTGAACAACGGGTCGCCACCCGACAAGCGGCTCCAGACAAAGACCATCGCGGTACAGGGCGCGGCCGCCAGTAGAATCAGACCGGCAATATAGCTATCCAGCTGGGCAGCCGGCAGCCAGGGGGCAAACAGCTGGCGTACAAACAGCCAGCCCAGCAAGGCCATGGAAAACGGTTTGACCAGCCAGTTGACGAACAAGGTGACGCCAATACCGCGCCAATGCTGTTTCACTTCATGCAATGCAGCAAAATCAACCTTCACCAGCATGGGAATGATCATCACCCAGATCAGCACACCGACAGGAACATTGACCTGTGCCACGTCCAGCCGGGCAATCAGGTGGAACAGCCCAGGCACCCACTGTCCGGCCGCAATTCCCACCACAATGCACAAGAAAACCCACAAAGACAGATAGCGTTCAAACACGCTCATGGCAGCCGCCTCGCGCTGGCACTCACCCGAGAGTTCTGGCCGATTCGACACGATATTCCTCCTACAAGGCCAGGGCGGCACGCACCGCTGGCACCAATCGGGCACGGATGTCGTCGCGCACAGAAATAAAACTTTCCAGCGCTTCGCCATGCGGGTCGTGAAACGGCACATGAATGCGCGGCACCGGGCGCGGAAACAGCGGACAGGTTTCGCGTGCGTTGTCGCACACACTCACCACCAGGTCGATGGTTTGGTCCATCACCGCTTCCACCGCCTTGGGATACAGCCCCTCGGTGGGCAAGCCTGCCATCTGCAAGGCGGTAATGGCACCTTCAGCCACCACCGGCTGTGGGCTGGTGCCCGCAGAAATGGCATGTACCAGACCGGCCAGCGCCTGATTGAGAATGGCTTCTGCCATCTGGGAACGGCAGGAATTACCGGTACATAAAACCAGTACGGTTTTGCTTTCAGTCATCTTGGTTTGCGTCATCTGGGTTTGCGTCATCTGGGTTTGCGCCATCTTGGATTGCGTCATCCTGGTTTACTTCAACGCCACTGGTGGCGGAAGACAGCAGCCCTCCTCCGTGCACGACGCACTCAAGGGCAGGCAGGCCTGGCCCTGACAGCAGTTGCGGGTAAGAAAGGTAATCAATGCGTCCATGGTTTCATACGCCGCCGAATAGCGGATGAAGCGGCTTTCCCGCTCCCCCCGGATCAGACCAACCCGGCTCAGATGGGACAGATGAAAGGACAGCGTGGCATTGGGAATGCCCAGTTGTTCGCCTATGGCCGAGGCATGCAGGCCTGCGGGCCCCGCCTCTACCAGCAAACGGAATATGGCCAAGCGTGACTCATGTCCCAGCGCCGCCAGCATGTCTACAGCAGTTAATGTTTCCATATTTCCATTATTATGGAAATATAAAACCGGTTCAAGCAACATCAACAACATACTTGCAGCGGCCATGCTGTTAGTTACCTGCTCAGGCCTGCTTGCCTGAAACCGACACCCTGCAGCCTGCCCATCCATTCCCAGTCTTCATGGCGGTTACCTCAGCCATTCTCTGAGCCACACCGCTCATTCTTCTGTCATCAGCCGGTTTTTTGCCTCAAGCCAATCCGCATTTTCAGAACAAGACAAATGACTATTGAATGAAAAAATATCATGCAATATGGTTTTTAAGAAAAAACCATTACACATCAAAAACTTGCAGAAAGTACAGCATGTGCAATGGCAACCCTGCCAGCAGCGCCCTACTACGGAGAAAACATTCATGGCTGACAGTTTCCAGAAAGAAGTCCCCTCTGCCCGCGTCAACATCACGCTCGACCTGCACACCGGCGGTGCCCGCAAAAAGCTGGAGCTCCCGCTCAAGCTGCTGGTACTGGGCGACTTCAGCCAACGCGACGATGGCACCCCGTTGGCCGACAAACCAAGACAGCGCATCGACAAAAACAACTTCGATGCCGTGCTGGCCGACTACCACCCCACCTTGCGCCTGGGCGTGGAAAACACGCTGGCGGGCGATGGCTCGGAATTGCCGGTCACACTGGACTTCAACAGCCTGCGTGACTTCCACCCCGAGCAGGTAGTGCGCCAGATTCCCGAACTGGCCGCCTTGCTGGCCATGCGCAATCTGCTGCGCGACCTGAAATCCAATCTGCTGGACAACGCAGCCTTCCGGCGCGAGCTGGAAAAGATCATGAAAGACGAGCAACTGTCCCGCAGCCTGCGCGCCGAGCTGGAACATATCGCCCCGCTGGACGCCCCTCAATCCTGACCACCCCGGATCACCAAGGAAAACCACATGGAAAATACCAGCCAGCCCAGCAACAGCGCGGTACTGGATGTCGACACCACGACAGATGGCGGCGTGTACGGTGCGCTGTGCAGTCGCATCAACCTGACCCCGGTCAGCCACGCACCCGCAGTGGAAGTCTTCCGCAATCAGGATGCCTTGTCCGAAGCCAGCCTCGATGAACGCATCACCGTAGCCGTCAATGTCTTTCTCAAACTGGTGCAGGAATCCGCACTCAAAGTGGACCGGCTGGACAAAAGCCTGCTCGACTACCATATCGACCGCATAGATGCCCAGATCAGCCGCCAGCTGGATGCCGTGCTGCATCATCCGGATTTCCAGCGTACCGAATCGGCCTGGCGCGGCCTGAAGTTTCTGGTGGACCGCACCGACTTTCGCAAGAACATCAAGATCGAACTGCTGGATGTCTCCAAGGACGCCCTGCGTCAGGACTTCGAGGACAGCCCGGAACTGATACAAAGCGGCCTGTACCGCCACACTTACATCCAGGAATACGATACCCCCGGTGGTGAACCCATCGGCGCCATCATCGCCGACTACGAATTCGACCGTGGTCCGCAAGACATTGCCCTGCTGCGCAATGTCTCCAAGGTATCCGCCGCCGCCCACATGCCCTTCATCGCCTCGGTAGGTGCCCCCTTTTTCGGCAAGGACAGCATGGAAGAAGTGGCTGCCATCCAGGATGTGGCCAACTACTTTGACCGCGCCGAATACATCAAGTGGAAAAGCTTCCGCGATACCGACGACGCCCGCTATGTCGGCCTCACCCTGCCGCGCTTCCTGGCCCGCCTGCCCTACGGGCCGGACACTGTACCTGTGCGCAATTTCAACTACTGCGAACAGGTAAAAGGCCCGGACCACCAGCGTTACCTGTGGGCTAATGCCGCTTTTGCTTTTGCCGCCAATATGGTGCGCAGCTTCATTCACAATGGCTGGTGCGTGCAAATTCGCGGTCCACAGGCTGGCGGCCTAGTGGAAGACCTGCCCATCCATCTGTACGACCTGGGCACTGGCAACCAGATCAAGATTCCCACCGAAGTGCTGATCCCGGAAACCCGCGAGTTTGAATTCGCCAACCTCGGCTTCACCCCGCTGTCCTTCTACAAGAACCGTGATTACGCCTGCTTCTTCTCCGCAAACTCGGTACAGAAACCGGCGCTGTACGAAACCCGGGAAGCCACGGCCAACAGTCGTATCAATGCCCGCCTGCCCTACATCTTCCTGCTGTCGCGCATCGCGCACTACCTGAAGCTGATCCAGCGCGAAAACATCGGCACCACCAAGGACCGCCGCGTGCTGGAGCTGGAGCTCAACAGCTGGATCAAGAATCTGGTGACCGAGATGACCGACCCGGCCGACGAGCTGCAAGCGTCCCACCCGCTACGTGAAGCGCGCGTCGTGGTGGAAGACATCGACGATAACCCGGGCTTTTTCAAGATCAAGCTGTTCATCGTGCCGCACTTCCAGGTGGAGGGCATGGATATCAGCTTGTCGCTGGTATCACAAATGCCCAAGGCCAAAAACAGCTAGCCACGCACCGGCTTGCCCTGCCTTGTGCCGGGCAAGCCACTGCCGCTGCGACTCCCCCTAGCCAACAACCGGACCGCACATGAAACCAGACTGGCTTACCCGCCTGATCCGACAGGACAGCTCCGGCATTGCCGATACCGCTATGCCAGCAGCCATCTCCGCGCTGCTGCAACCATGCCAGACAGACCAGCCTTGCGGTGAAGACGTGGGACAACAGGAGCTGTTCTTGCAACTCAAGGACAATCTGTCCCGGCTGAGCGGGCTGGATTGTCTGGCATTGGAGCAGGATTGCCGGATGCTGCTACAGCAAGGCAAGGATTTGCGTCCGGCGGTGTATCTTGTTTATGCCTGGACGCGCCAGCATGGCTGGAACGGCCTGTACCAGGGACTGGAATTTCTCGGCGCACTCACCCAGCACTATGGTCAAACCTTGTACCCGGTACGTGCGGCTGCCCGCCACGCCATTCTGGGTTGGCTTGGCAGCAGCAAGGTGCTGGACTGGCTGCAGAGCCTGGATACGCCATCCCCACCCTTGCGCCAGGCGGTACAGCAACAACTGGATACGCTGGCCGGACAATGGTCTGACCACGGTATCGCACTGCGTGATGCCTGGGACGGACTGCACAGCATGCTTGCCACCTTTGACAGCGATAGCACGCTTGACGGCGCTACAGCGCCGGCAGCAACGCAAACCGTTCATCAGGCTGGCGAGAAGGTGATTGCGTCCAGCCAGATGCTGCTGGAACAACTACGCGCCATGTGCAGCTATCTGCGTCAGCAGCCACACGGCGCATTTGCCGCATTTCGGCTGGCCAGGGTAGTGCGCTGGGACAGCATTGCCCAGCCACCGCCACATGATGGTCTGCAACGCACGCGCCTGCCCGCCCCCAGGCCCGAGCTGCGCCAAACCCTCACCCGCCTGCTGTTGCAAAAGCAATGGCACGCCCTGCTGGAAAAAGCCGACTCGGCCTTTCTGGAGTCCGCCAATCACTTCTGGCTGGACTTGCAATACCTGGCCTGGCAGGCACTAGGCCAGCTGGGAGAGTCACACCAGCACTGGCGCGACATCGCCCTCAGCGATATTGCGCTGATGCGTCACCGCCTGTGTGGTATTGAACAATTATGCTTTGCCGACGGCAGCCCGTTTGCCGACGACAACACACTGGAATGGCTGGCCAGCCAGGCCGTGGTGTATGACCTCAGCGGTGGGGACAAGCCCTGGTCCCCACCGCTGATTTCAGTTGCAGCAGCCGACCTCACCGACATCGGACAACAAGCCCGGCTGCTGGCCGAACAGCAGGGACTGGAAGCGGCACTGGGCTGGCTGCAAGCCCTGCCCCGACCACCAGGCCTGCGCCAGCAGGCACAGCAACTGTTGTTGACGGCCCAACTGGCAGAGTCTTGTGGCCGGTCAGATATTGCGCTGGGCATTGTCCATGGCCTGGAGCAAGAGCTGTGCAGCCAGGAAATCTGCCGCTGGGACCCGGAGCTGGTCTTCGATATCAAGGCCAGCCACCTGCAACTGCTACGCCAGCGCGGACGGCGCAAGGATGCCGACAAGCAAACCCTGCAGGGGCAAATGCAACGTCTGCAGCAGGACATGAGCCTGCTCAACCCCTTGCGCACCGCACTGCTCTCCAGCCAATGAACCGGGCTTGCCAGTCATGAACGACCAGACCCTGCATTACTACGCAGCCGAAATGCGCTACCTGCGCGAAGCCGGCAAGGCATTTGCCCAGGCACATCCCGATCAGGCCGCGCTGCTGAACCTCGACAATGTCGGCCACCCCGATCCTATGGTCGAACGCCTGCTGGAAGGCTTTGCCTTTTTGATGGGCAAATTGCAGCAAAAACTTGACGACGATGTACCGGAGCTGACGGAAAACCTGGTCGGCCTGCTGTGGCCACATTATTTACGCATGATTCCCGCCCTGACCGTGATGGCGTTTCGCACCACCAAGGGTGTGCTGCAACAAGCCGAGCAACTGCCTGCCGGCACCAGCCTGCTAAGCAGCACGCTTGGCGAAGCGGCCAGCGTGTGCCAATACCGCACCACCCGCGACTTGCAACTGCTGCCGCTGCAACTGCAGCAGGCCAGACTGGAAGAAGGCAATGACGGCGGCCAACTGATTCGCCTGGGGCTGGAACTGGAAGCCCAGGCCAACCGCGACAGTCTGGACCTATCCATCCTGCCGCTGTTTCTCAATGCCGTCCCGCCCATCGCCTTTGCCCTGCTGCATGCACTGACCCAGCCAGGCGTCAGGCTGGCCTTGAAGGCCAGTGGAGAGGAAGCCGTGATCAGCACGGCGCTTTCACTCAGGCAAAGCGGCTTTGCCAGCAGCGACACCCTGTGGCCCAGGCCGCCAACGGCACATGGCGGCTACCCACTGCTGATGGAATACTTTGCCTTCCGGGAGAAATTCCTGTTTGTCGAATTGTGCGGGCTGGATAGCGCGCAACTACCAGCACATGGCCGTTTTGACATCGAAATCCAGCTGTCCACCCGCTTCCCGCCAGGTCTGCCGTTTGACCAGCAAGCCTTCCAGCTGCATTGCGTGCCGGCCATCAATCTGTTCGAGGTGGAAGCCGAGCCGATTCATGTTGATCATCGCCAGCCTGCCTACCGTGTCATCCCGGTATTGCATGATGGCAACCACGTCGAAACCTTTTCGGTAGACAGCGTGCAAGCCTTCGATCATCACAGCGGGCAACGCCATGACTACCTGCCGTTTCGCAGCTTTCGCCACCGCGGCGGCATGTTGCGTCACGAAGCCCCGGAACGCTACTACCACACCCATACCCGCCAGAGCGCCGGTGGTCATTACGATAGCTGGCTGATGCTGGGAGGCCATCGCCGGCAGGAACATACCGCGCTGGAACCCGAAACCCTGTCGCTGAGGCTAACTGCGACCAATGGCATGCTGCCACGCCAGGCCCTACGTCAGACCCAGCGCGTGACACTGCGCCAACATCGCAGCGCCGTTGCCGCAGTCCATCACCTGCTACCCTACAGCCTGCCCTGCCACCCGCCACGTGAAGACCGCTTCCAGTGGCGCGTGCTGTCACATCTGGCCAGCAATTACCTGTCCTTGCTGAATGCCGAAACCCTGCGCGGCACCTTGGCGCTCTACGACTGGACTGACGACCCACTGAACCGCCGTCGCCTGCAAGCCATTGTCGATGTCTCCCATCAACTGGTGCGCAAGGTGGAACAGGGCTGCGTCATACAGGGTGTCGCCATCGACATCACCCTGGACCAGTCCGGCTTTACCGGCGAGGGCGACCTCTACCTGTTTGCCACCTTGCTCGACCATTTTCTGGCGAGCTATGCCGATCTGAACCTGTTCACCCGTTTGCGGGTACTGGTTCAGCCTAGCGGCCGCACCTTGCAGTGGGAGGATCGCACATGCCAGCGCCCGCCCCTCTGATTCAGGCCATGCTGCCGCTGGCTGACCAGTTCAATTTCTACCGCTTCTGCGAACTCATGGAGCTGGCCAGCGACCCGCCTTGCACACTGGCAGGCTCAGACAGTGCCGCGACCGATCCCATCAGGTTCCGCTCACACCCGGCCTATGGCTTTCCTGCATCCGAGCTGCACTATCAGCCAGAACCATACAGCGATACACCGCAAGCGGTCCCGGCGGTCCATACCCGCTTTCTTGGCCTGACCGGGGTGGATGGCGTACTGCCACAGCACATAGGCAACGACCAAGTCACCCGTCGCGAAGGCCACGAGGCGCTCACCGACTTCCTCGACCTGTTCCATCACCGCATCATCACTCGCTATTACGCCATCTGGCGCAAATACCATTACCCGGCGGGCTTCCGCGCAGGCGGGCAGGACCGCCTGTCGCAAGCCTTGCTGGGCCTGGCTGGTCGCGCCTTGCCCGGTCAGCAAACCGGGCTGAGCCCTGCTCGCTGGCTGGCCTTGCTGGGCCCGCTCAGCCAGCGCACCCGCACCGCACATGGCCTGCTGGCTGCTGTGCAGCATGTACTGCCCGACACGACAAGCAGCGTACAGCCGCATTACCCGCGCAAGGTGCTGCTGGGCGCCGGGCGGCTAGGCCGGGCCACCCGCCTGCAACGCGGTACGGTGTTACTGGGTGCACGGCTGCGGGACGTGCAGCGCACGGTCAAACTCACCCTGCACCTGCAACACAGTGCCGAACTTGGCCACCTGCAAGCCGGGCAGCAAACCCATGACGACCTGTGCCAGGTACTGCGTGCCTATCTGGGCCTGCGCTGGGACCTGGCCTTGTTTGCCAGCCTGCCCACTGCCGCCTTGCCTGCCACCCGGCTAAGCCGCCACAGCCACCGGCTGGGCCGCGCCGCCCATCTGCCAGCATCAGCCAACGCAACACCCGGCCAACTGGCCGACATTCCCCTGGGGATGCTGCATGCCTGATCCATCCACCCTTTTGCCGGAGACTTTCCGCATGCGCCTGCGCATTACCCTTTTGCTTTGCCTGCTGCTCCCCCTTACCGGCTGCGGAGCCTGGCAAGCACTGAAAAACGGTAGCCAGCAAGTGGTTTCAGCCGTGTTTTATCCCAAGCTGACCACACTGAAACTGGACTTCACCGCGCGCGAAGCCATCAATCCGGATGAGCGCGGGCATGCCCTCTCGGTAGTGGTGCGGGTTTATCAGCTGCGCGACGGCAAGGCCTTTGCCCGTGCCAGCTATGAGCAGCTGCTGAGCCAGGACCGGGAGACATTGGGCGATGAAATGCTGGCACGCCACGACCTGCTGCTACGCCCCGGTGCCAGCACCAGCCTCAATGCGGCAGTAGAACCCGACACCAGCCAGATCGCCGTGGTCGCGCTATTGCGCCAGCCCGTACCACCGGCCATCTGGCGCGTCAGCATGTCAGTCAAGGAGCTGGATAACCAGAAAGCAGCCCGCCTGGAACTACTGGATAACCAGATCCTCATCACCTGGCTGCCACACCCGCCGGACCCGCCAGCCGCACCGCAGCCGCAAACGCCGGCCACCCCGCCAGCGCAGAAAACCATAGCGCCTGCAGCAGCGAGTGCCCCGGCGGTACCAGCAAGGAGTGGCAAATGAATACGCGACAGCGCCATGGCGGGCCGTCGCTCTACGAAAAGTTGCTGGGCAATTTTCAGGATGGCAGCAGCCTGCACGCCTGGGATGAAAACAGCCAGCACCTGTTCAGCGTGATGGACAACATCCGGGTGATTCTCAACAGCAGACAAGGCGCAATCAAGCACCTGCCGGATTACGGCTTGCCTGACCTCGCCATGATTTACCACCATTTACCGGCCAGTGCGCACCTGCTGCGGCAACACATTGCCAGCACCTTGCTGCGCTACGAGCCACGCCTGGCCCACATCGACATCCAGCTGCTGGCCAATGCCCAAGACGATGTACTGGGCTATGAGCTGATCTGCCATCTCAAGCAAAGCGGCCTGGTGCGCTTTGGCAGTTATTTCACGCCCGACCATGCGGTGCGCCTGCAGTTGCTGGGGGCCGCCGAACAGAAAGCACCAGCACGCCAGGCCACGCCCCAGCAGTCCCTGGCAAACCGTACACCCCGCTCAACGTGAAGGATATCCAGCTTGCGCATTCACAAACCCCTATGGCATGAAGGCATCCTGCTCTTGCCACAGTTATTCCAGCAACAAGAAGCACAGCACGCCTGGCAACAACAGCAACTGGCGGCACTGGCCAGCCCTTTTCCCTGGGGCTTGAGTACGCTGGCGCTGGACCCATTGGCTCTGGAACAGGGCCAGGTCCGGCTGCAACAGCTGGCAGGCAGGTTTCCCGATGGCACGGCCTTCGATAGCCGCATCAGCGGTCAGCCACCTGCGGCGCGTCATCTGGATACCCTCAGCCACGCCACTGACAGCGTGACACTGTGGCTGGCACTGCCGCTGCTCAACCCGCTGGGCAATAACCTGCATCAGGGCGAGGTGAAGCCGGAAGAAACCCCGCGCCGCTACCGGCAGCAGTTTGCCCAGGTGCCCGATCACATGGGCGAGCAGGAAGACGAACTGGCAGTCGAACAACTCAATCTGCTGCTGAAATTTGACGGCGAAGCGCTGGATGGCATGAGCAAGCTGCCGCTGGCTCGGCTGCAACGCAATGCACAAGGCCGTTTCGAGCCAGACCCCGGCTTCATCCCGCCCTTGCTGTGTTGCAGTGCCTCGCTCTTGCTGCAACAGCGCCTGCAATTGCTGGCCGAGCTGTTGCTGGCCAGGCAGCACAGCTTGCAGCAGCAACGCCGTGAACGCACCCGGCAAGCCGCCGACTACCTGCTGTCCGACCTCAGCCTGCTGTGGCTGATGCACAGTCTGGCGCAAAGCTGGCCAGAGCTACGCATGCTGCCCGCACTGGACAGCTGCCCACCCTATGCCGCTTATCTATGTCTGACGCGGCTGGCCGGCATGCTCAGCACCTTTGCGCTCGAACAGCAGCTGACGGACATTCCCGCTTACGACCACCTCCAGCTGGGCAGGGTATTCCAGCAACTGGAACAGCTGATCCGCACCTTGCTGGACACGGTGATTCCCACCCCGGTAGTGGTACTGCCGCTGCAACGCGATGGCAACAATCTGTGGCTGGCGCATCTGACTGATGCCCGCTTGCGCGATGGTATGGATTTCTATCTGTCGGTCCACGCCGCCATGCCGCTGCACCTGCTGCAAGAGCAACTACCCAAAGTAGCCAAGGCAGGTTCACCGGACGACGTGGCGCGCATCCTGTCCTCCGCACTCAATGGCATTCCGCTCAAAGCCATGCAACGCCTGCCCACCGCCCTGCCCAGCCGGGTGGACAGCCTGTATTTTGCGCTGGACAAGCAGCACCCGGCCTTTGCCGCCATGCTGGCCGCCCAGTCCTGCGCCTTCTACTTCCCCTCTTCCTTGCCAGAACTGCAACTGGCTTTGTATGCGGTGCCCACCACATGAGCCCTCTGTCCATTCTGTATGCCGTGCGCGGCAATATGCGCGACATCGCGCTGATCGTCACCCGTTTGCAGCAACAAGCCGAGCCGGTGACCGGGCACCAGCTGAACCAGGATTGCCAGCACTTGCTGGATCAACTGGAACAGGCGCTGGAACAAGCCGGAGCACCACGCGCCGAGCGGGAGCAAATCATCTATGCCTGCTGTTGCCTGCTGGATGAAACCGCACTACGCCATTTACCGGAAGCAGCCCGTGCCCATTGGCAGGCCAGTCCCTTGCAAGTGCACCGCTTTGCCTCGCTGCAAGGCGGAGAACAACTGTATGAGCAAATGCGCAGCGAACTGGCCCGCCCGCAGCCATCGTACTGGCTGCTGGCTTGCTGGCAACTGGTGCTGGCGCTGGGCTTTGAAGGCAAATACAGCCAGGGCGATGCCTCGCAACGCAAGCAATGGCGACAGCAACTGGACAAGGTGATCAATGCGCTGGAGCCCACCCAGGAAGACGTCCCGCCACCCCGCCCGGTCTGGCACTGGCGCAGTTTTTCTCCGTGGCTGTGGGCCATGCTGTCCGGCCTGCTGCTGCTCGTCATCTATTTACTGCTCCAAGGCTGGCTGCACCAAGCACTGCGCCAGCTGGGCAACTAAGGACGCACCATGCCACAGCTGCTTTGGTACTGGCTGTATCCACTGACCATGCTGACGCTGGGTCTGCTGCTGATCTGGCAGGCGCTGCCGGTTTCCGGCGCCGTGGCCATGCTGCTGAGCCTGGCATGGCTGATCGGCATGCTGGCGCTATGGAACCATTTGCGCCGGCACAGCACTGCCAGCGATATAACTGAAGTCATCCTGCTGGGCGGCCCGGCGGCACACAGCTTGCAGGGGGAGCAAGGCTGGCGCGGCACACTGCAACCGGCCTGGCACTGGCTGGATCGGCCACAACAGCTCGCCGCCTGGCACAGCAGCGGGATACCGGTACGCGGGCTGATTCTGGTCATCAATGCTGATGAAACCGATGCCACACCGGGTGACAGCGCCCGGCTGGCCGACTGGTATCACGCCTGGCAACTGGCTCAAGCGCAACAAGGCCACCCGCTGCCGGGTGCAGTGCTGATACTGACCGCTCATCCGCAAGCCAATCTGCAAGTACCGCAGGATGCCGCCATCACACCCTGCACCAGCTATCCGGCGCTGCAAGAGGCCATCACACAACAAATGCAGGCCGTGCTGGCGCACGCACTGCAAGCCCCGGCCGACCATGCGCCCATGGCCCTGCAGCAAGCCGTGGTACTCAACAGCTTGCAACAGCATGTCAGCCAGCAACTGCTACCAGTCCTGCTGCCCCAACAAGCCGGCAAACGCGCTACCGCCGTGCACGCTATCGGCTGGCTGGCTCACCCGGCCACTCTGGCAGATGCTGGCGAGCCGTCATGGCAACAGGCAGCCACCCTGCATAGCGGACTACACACCCCCGCCACGCCGGCGTTCAGCCGCCCCACCGACCATGCACAACTGACCGTGCTGGCGAATTGCTTTGCGCCCATCCGCGCCTGCCCGCGCCACTGGCGACAACTGGCCACCCTGCTGACTAGTTGTGCCTTGCTGCTACTGGCCATTGTCTGTTGCTCGGCCTGGAACAATCAGCAGCTGATTTCTCAAACCGCCGTGCGTCTGCACGCCTTCCAGTCACTGTCCGCCAGCCAGGAACCGGCGCGGAGCAAGACGGTACAACAGCTGCAAAGCTGGCAACAGCACCTTGGCACACTGGCAGCCGATGGCGTGCCGCTCCGGCTTGGCTTTGGCCTGTATCAGGGGCAGCACCTGGCGGACATCGTCCAGCGCGCCATTCAGTCCTACCACCCACCCCAACCCAAGCCAGAGGTGATCCGGCTGGATAGCACGGCACTGTTCGACAGCGGCCAGAGCCTGCTCAAGCCGGAAGCCAAGCTGGCCTTGCAGTCCGTACTGGTATGGATACAGGCCAATCCCGGCAAACGGGTGCTGATAGACGGCCACACCGACAACACCGGCAGCCGCACGGCCAATCTGCGGCTGTCGCTGGCGCGGGCCGAGGCGGTACGCCAGTGGCTGGTGACGGCCTCCACCTTTCCCCTAACCCATTTTGCCGTGCAGGGGCTGGCCGATACCCAGCCGCTGTCTGGCAATGACGATGCGTCCGGCCGCAGCAAAAACCGGCGCGTGGAAATCACCCTGATCGAACCGCCCGCCGGGCGGTGACAACCGGGTGTCAACAGCACTACCCGCCGCACCATGCGTGCCGGGTGGCACCACCACCGGGGCAAAACCCCGCAGCAAGGAGAAACAGCATGGCCATACCCGCTTATTTGTGGATCAAGGACGACGGCGGCGCCGACATCAAGGGCTCTGTCACCGTGCAGGGTCGTGAAGGCTCGGTCGAAGTACTGGAGTTCGACCACAGCGTCTACATCCCCACCGATGGCAATACCGGCAAGCTCACCGGCACCCGCGTGCATACCCCGCTGAGTTTCGTCAAGGAATTCGATGCCGCCTCGCCCTACCTGTACAAGGCCGTCACCAGCGGCCAGAACCTCAAGGGCATGGAACTGAAGTGGTACCGCATTGACGATGCCGGTGAAGAAAAAGAGTACTTCAACATGAAGCTGGAGAACGTCAAGGTGGTGGCCGTCAAACCCAGGATGCACAACATCAAGGACGTCGCCAAGGAGCGCTACAACCACCTTGAAGAAGTGGAAGTGCGCTACGAAAAAATCACCTGGGCCTACAAGGACGGCAACATCATCCACTCCGACAGCTGGGTGGAAAACCGCTAACGCCTAGCTCACCCATGCAGCAGGTATCACCGCCTGCTGTATGGGTTTTCACGCCATCAGACAAGGACGCTACC
>NZ_JACAXB010000025.1 GCF_013391415.1 Aquitalea sp. LB_tupeE | reverse complement strand
ACCGTCCGCTCCACGCATCTTGCATCCTTACGGCTTGAGTATTTGTCAGTATCGTCGCTGATCGGTGCTCGAGGTGCCAATATTTCAACAGCCTGTTAACAGTCTATAAGTACTCAGACGAAGTATTTCTTTGGCTGAATGCAAAAAGAGCGCTTACGTAGAAGCGCTCTTTTTTAATGTAGCCAAAAATCAGATTGCCAGATCTTCCAGGCTAAATCCTTCATCCAGCTGTGCTTGAACCCATGCCGGCTTACGACCACGGCCGGTCCAGGTTTGCGAAGCATCGTTCGGATTACGATACTTGGCTTCAACGGTTTTACGAGCCGCCGGAGCAGATTTGATCAAGACTTCATCCAGGCTCAGGCCATATGCCTTAGCGAGCTCAAGGATCTGTTTCTTTGCATCTGCCTTAACGGCAGCCTGTTGCCGTTCGATGGCCTCAGTAACTTTTACGTGCAGTTCTTGCAGTTGGGTAAAGCTCAGTTCAGACAAATTCATCTTATTCTCCGTAGCGAGGGATCTTATGCATTTCAGTCTACTGGAAAATAATTACTTTAACAAAAAAATTTAGATGATCGAATTTACATCTGGACGCATTGACCTGAAAACAACCTCATTCACCAACACATCAAGCATGACAGCACCAAGGCTACTGTACCCCATTAAACCATACGCATAGAAGATCATCGCAATGAAAGGTTGCTACGCAAGACATATTGAAGTGGCCAATATTTTGTAAAATTTTGTCACACTCTCGACTGTAAGGCTGGATTATATCGAATAACTATCGCTAAATGTCACAGATTGGTCGGAAAATTAATGCAAATTTTATAGAGGCATGAACCATAATTGGCTGTATGAAATATTACAGATGTAAGGCCCGCATTTTAAATTGGCATATCCGAAGAGCTGTGTTACACAAATCAGGGCTTACGCCCGTCCAGTAGAATGACCGCATGAGCAAGCCCCTCCCCCCCAAGTACCAAACTATCAACTCGCAGTCCTACAACCAGTCCCTCAAACACACGGGCAACTCCTTCTCTGGCTCGACAAAGGCATGAACTGGTTGGCTCCGGCTACCGGCTACCAGCAAACGGGGACGGCAGCCCACTTTCTCCGATGCTGCCATCCAGTTCTGTCTCACCATCAAATGCCTGTTTGGCCTGGCGCTACGGCAAGCCACCGGTATCGTCGAAAGCATGCTGCGCCTGGCTGGGCTTGACTGGGCCGTCCCCGACTTCAGTACACTTTCCCACCGCCAGAAGGACCTGCAAGTGTGCATTCCGGTGCAGAAAAAACAAGGTTGCTTGCATCTGCTAATGGATAGCACCGGCATCAAGATGATGGGTGAAAGCGAATGGAAGGTGAAAAAGCATGGCACTGACTACCGCCGCCAATGGCGCAAGCTGCATCTGGGAATTGATGCGCAAACGCTGGAAATCCGAGTAATGGAAGTGACCGACAATCGCACCGGCGATGCCACGATGCTGCCAGAGCTGCTATCGCAAATTCCGGCGGCAGAGGGACTGGTGACGATGACCACGGATGGAGCGTACGACACACACCTATGTCACGCAACGATTGCAGAGCACGGGGCGGCAGCCATCATTCCCCCAGGTCGAAATGGCCAATTCTGGAAAGGGAATTCACAGGGCAATCAGGCTCGTAATGAATCGCTACGCTCGGTGAAGTATCTGGGGCGCACACTCTGGAAAAGTGGAGTGGCTACCATCGCCGCAGCTTGGTCGAAACGAAGATACACTATTTCAAATTGCTGCCAGACTGCGTCAAGTCGCGGAACTTTGACCGGCAGGTGGCGGAGCTTAAAATCTGTACAACGATTCTAAATCGCTTTCCAGCCTTGGGCACACCGCAAACGGTCCGCATGGGATAAGTCCGTCTGGAGATGGGGGTAGTTCGAGCTGCTGCTGATTTGTGCATATATGGACGCTCCCATTTTGCCAAGCGCTCATGAGGGGTAATGAGTCAGAGTCGATTGCAGCCATATATCCGGACTTTAATGAGACAACGTATCTCTGTCCCTGATGGAATTCCGCTAGCCAAGACCTGAACAACAAAGTGCACTCGAGGTGCCAAGCACAAGCAGGTTTACTCAGCTACGGTCTGACCTGTCTCGCCATCACTGCATGATCGCTGCGGCAATCGGTGGGTAAATCTTCGTATGTCTATCTGTTCAAATCATGCTACTGCCGGGAATGAAAGATGCCCTGACTCGAAATCGCGGCCACTGGTCAGCAATGTCCATACTATCCGTGCATTCTTGTTGGCCAATGCGACTGTCGCCACATTACGATTACGCCTGCTCAGCAGGCGACTCAGCCAGTTCGTACCATCCTGGATACGATGTTCTGCGTGCGCGATGACCGCTCGCGCACCATGAATTAACAGCGTTCGCAGATACACATCTCCTCGTTTACTAATACCAAGCAGTACGGGCTTACCGCCACTGGAGTGTTGCCTGGGAACCAGTCCAAGCCAGGCAGCAAGTTGACGCCCATTCTCGAATGCATGTGCATTCCCGACGCTAGCAACCAATGCTGTCGCTGTAATCGGTCCTATGCCAGGAATTGCGGCCAACCGGCGTGATGATTCGGATTGGCGATGCCATTGTTCGATACGTTGCTCCAACTCCTTGGCTTGGCTGTCGAGCAAGCGCAAATGCGCTGCCAATCTGCATACCAGCTCACGCATCATGCCTGGCAAACCATGCTCGGCATCCTCCATGAGTATTGGCAACTGCTGGAACAGCTTGGAAATGCCTTGGGGAATGATGATGCCAAACTCAGCCAGCAAGCCACGTAACTGGTTAGCCTGAGCGGTTCTGGCTTTCACGAATCCCTGTCTTGCACGGTGTAGTGCCAAAAGAGCTTGCTGCTCCGGTTGTTTGATAGGGACAAACCGCATGCTTGGCCGCTGTACTGCTTCGCAAATCGCCTCGGCATCCACATGGTCGGTCTTACTACCTTTGACGTAAGGCTTAACGAATTGGGGGGCCATCAGGCGAACATCATGTCCAAACCTGGCCAGCTTGATAGCCCAGAAATGCGCGCTCGAACAAGCCTCCATACCGACCAGGCAAGGTGGGAGGTTGGCAAAGAAAGCAGCCAGTTTTGCACGCGCAAGCTGTTTCTTCATTACAACCTGACCGCGCTCATCGACGGCATGAACCTGGAAGACTTGTTTGGCTAGATCCAGGCCAATGGTCTTGATTGTCATGGTGGGCTCCTTTGTAAGTGACACATCGACTATCTCACCGGGCAAGCCGGTCAGGGGGGAGCGTCCATACCATTAACAAAGCCAAAAATAAGTCATGCAATTGATTTGTATAGCTACCAGCGTGCATAACATCAACGCCGCATAATAAATTATTAATTTTAGAACAAAGAAATGACGATTAATTGATGTAAAAAAAATGCATCGACAACACTTACCCCACGAAAACTGGATCTAACAACAAGGTAAAATTGGCACTACCGTCATATTTTTCTTAGCGGGATAATACTCTTGTTCTCTTATGAACATTTCCTCTGTTTATATGTTAAAGGGTGCCTCGAGCACCCTTTTTTTTAATTGAAAGCTACAATATGAACTTCGAAACATATTTATTGCCAAGTAGAATATTAAGAAATTCAAAACAAAAGCTGCATGACCAATTATTTAAAATAATACAAGAGCTAATCGTAAATAATAAAATTAATCCAGGCGACAAGCTGCCATCGATAAGAAAACTATCCGCCCAATTGGGAATATCGATAAACACAGTAATACATACCTACCAACAACTGATACTAGAAGGCTATATAGAAACCACAACGGGAAAAGCGGCAACAGTTGCAACAGAGCTACCAATCATCACTAATTCAAGGAGAGTAACGAAGAATAATGAATTTAGAAAATTAAAAATACACATGAATGACAGTCTTGGCAGAAGCAAGAATATTAAAGTAAATAGTAAAATTGACTTTCGAATCGGCGAAATAAAAATGGAGGTAGATTTTATTGCGACCCTTAACAAAATTACAAATAACCACATCCCAGTCACTGGTGAAGATTTAAAGAACTATGCTGATCCTTGCGGCAATTTAAGTCTGCGAAGAGAAATTGCTAAATTAGTTCACTATAAAAATAACATCATTTGTGATGAGAGACAAATTTTAATAACAAGTGGCTCACAAGAATCACTTACACTTATAACCCACTTAACCAAGTCAGATCATACCAATTTCATTTCTGAAAAACCTGGCTACATTGGTTTAGAAAATTTATTTAAACTATTGAACATTAATTCAATACACTGCGATAGCAGTGACGTTGAAAGCTATATTTCTACAATAAATACCGCAGGATCAGCAACAATCTTTACAACCCCTGCAAAACAGTTCCCGTTAGGTCACTCCATAAGTGAAGTTGATAAAGTCAGAATAGCCGAATCAGTATCGGCCAGTGGTTCTTTAATAATTGAAAATTATTATGATACAGATCCTCTTTATCAATACACGACACCAGCATCATTTATCTCCCTAATACCAAACAATACAATTCATATAAACTCATTTACCAGCACACTAGGCCCAGCATATAGAATTGGATATATAATCGCAAACAAAGATATAATAACAAAAATAGCATCCATTAAAAGTTTAATTACCGCAAGTAATTCAATTATAAATCAGAATATTCTAGCAAACTTATTAACCACCAACGCATATGACAAACACTACAAAATACTAAGAAGAGAGTTACTCACAAAAAGAAATAAATTAATTAATATCTTAGAAAATTGCGGCGGAACATTGACTGGATATAACTCAGGAACATACTTAAATTGGGACTTGTCATCATCAACTATAGATACTGATCTCCTACTGAGCAAGTTGCTTGACGAAAATATTATTATCTACACTGTCGAAATGATCTCAAATTGCAAAATCAATAGTAACTTTAAAAAAATACTAGTAATTGGATATGGTGGAGTATCACTAAACGAAATCGACAATCTCGGCTCAGCACTCATGAAACATTTAAAATCATGCATGAAATAACTTAATTTTTATAATTAAAATACGAAAATATTGAATTTGATCTGCATCAAATCAATCAAAGTGTACCCATATTGCAACTAGAATCCGTATCCATTTCAATGCAAATACTGTCTGTATGATACGACTGCAGGTAACCCGTAACTTAGGAGTAGCTCACATGAAAAGTAAAATACAAATACTAGCACTAAGTATTGCAGTACTCTATTCAGCAGTTTCAAGCGCAGAAAGCATTGATGCAAAAAAATTGTATATGGATAACTGTGCAGGCTGTCACCAGGGTGGCCGGGTTGGTACAAGATTCGTTCCCCAACTCTCGAAGGAGCAACTGGGAGCGCTATCAAATTCTGCAGTTAGCACAATGATTAAGACAGGTATTCCAGGGACACTAATGCCTCCATGGGTTGGAAAGCTTAGTGAAGATGAAATCAGCTCAATTGCAGAACTCATCCGCACAACTAATCCAGAAAATTTAGATTTCACGCTAGAAGATGCAAAGAAATCACTTGAAATTCTAGTTGATGAAAAAACGCTTCCAAATGCTCCTATCTATAAGTCTGACGTCATGGATTTGATGGCGGTAATGGGGAGAGGACGTCATGCTCAAGCGCCAGAATCAAAAATATTTTTCTTTGACGGAAAGACAAATAAAAAAGTTGCAGAGATTGAAACTGTTAAAGCACCTCATATTTTACGATACCACCCTACTAATCCAAGATGGGCTTATGTAAAAACTGACACTTCTGAAATTTATAAAATCGATCTTTATACAATGAAGGCGGTCAGGAAAGTAAAGACAGCAATCTCAGGGCCATTTATGGCAGTGTCATGGGATGGGAAATGGATTGCAGCTGGCTCAATCGTTCCGGGTGCTGTAATGATTCTTAATGCAGATACTCTAGAGCCTGTCAAACAATATTACTTGAAAGGCACAGATGCGAGTGGGAAGGAAATATCATCTTATTCTGCATCTGTGACTGCTTCTGCTGTTGGCAATCAGTTTTCAGTCGCAGCCCGGACCCTAGGCGAAGTCTGGCTTATTGATCCAAATAAACCAGACATGCCTGTGACTAAAATTAATACAAAATTGCCTGGTGAAAAATCAACTTGGCTATATGATGCATTTACCTCAGCAGACCAACGTTACCTATTCCTCACCGATCGCAAACCCAATGACAAAATTGTTGTAATTGATTTTAAGGAAAAGAAAAAAGTTGCCGATATTCCTGCAGGATGTAATCCACATGTAGGCTCTGGCGGTATGCTTAAAAGTAATAATGGAAAAGAACTTTATATTTCTGCCAATGGTGGTGTTTGTAGCAAGGGAACTGTTGTTACAGTATGGGATGGTAAAGACTTTTCTCTTGTTAAGCAAATTAAGACAAGTAACTCCACAGCATCAGTAGCGATCCACCCGAATGCTCCATACATTGTCGTTGACATTACAGATGATGGCTTCATTGAGCTAATTGACAAAACCACTCTAGAAGTAGTTAGAAAAATTCATGTTGGTGGAAATACAAACTATCCTGAATATACTCGTGACGGTAAGTATCTCTATATTGCAGCTGGATACATGGGCGATCACTTGAAAATATTTGACTCTAAAACATTTAACGTAGTTGCTGATTACAGAATTGGCGCTCCAGCTGGGACCTTTGCACATGCTCGTGTTTTGTGGGGTGGGCTTAAAGGTGCGACTGAAAAACCACTCGGCTACGATTTTACAAAAAACTAATGGAGTAATATTATGAAATACATAATTAGCATCGTATTGCTGAGCATTTCATGCTATGCATCTGCAGATAACTCTCTATCGAAAGGACAGTCAATTGCAACGACACTTTGTGTTGCCTGCCACGGGACAGGTGGAGTAAGTACCATGGAAAACTATCCAAATTTGGCTAGTCAAAAATCAACCTATATTGTGAAGCAACTTAAAGATTTTAGAGAAGGACGCCGCCAAGATCCCATTATGAATAACATGGCAGCATCGCTTGATGACGTAACAATTAAATCAATCGCTGAATATTATTCAGGACAGACTAGTAAATAGAAAAGGGGCAAAACTGAACCGGCCCGGGTTTGGTGGAGGCTCCAACTCTTGAGAGAATGGAGCCATGAAGAAACCCATCAAGTACTCCCCGGAAGTTCATGAGCGCGCCGTGCGCATGGTGCTGGAGAGTCAAGGCGAATACCCCTCCGAGTGGTCTGCTATTGAATCCATTACCGCCAAGATCGGCTGTGCTTCCCCGACCTTGCATGGCTGGCTCCGGCAGCATGAACGCAATACCGGGCTGCGCACCGGCCCCACGACTGCAGAGAAGCAGCGCCTCAAGGAACTGGAGCGCGAATTTAAAGAACTGCGCCGCGCCAACGAGATTCAGAAACTAGCGAGCACGTTTTTCGCCCAGGCGGAGCTCTACCGCCGACTCAAGTCCTGAGGGCCCTTCTCG
Organism: Aquitalea sp. LB_tupeE; assembly: GCF_013391415.1. Classification (GTDB taxonomy): domain Bacteria; phylum Pseudomonadota; class Gammaproteobacteria; order Burkholderiales; family Chromobacteriaceae; genus Aquitalea. The sequence goes on along the minus strand of NZ_JACAXB010000025.1, from coordinate 39,536 downwards.
CCGCACACAGGGAGTCCTTCGGGGTCGAGCCGATCTGCACGGTCTTGCAGGTCGCCCCGTCAGGCTATCGTCGTTATGCGGCACAACGGCATAATCCGGACTTGTTGTCAGCGCTCGGCGTGACCGCATCTTAATCCCGCTGATTGAGCGGGTGTGGCAGGCTAAACTGCAGGTCTATGGTGCTGACAAAGTCTGGCGACAACTAAACCGGGAAGGTGTGGTGGTGGCATCCTGCACCGTCGAGAGGCTCATGCGTCGCCAAAGTCTGCGCGGTGTCATCCGCGGCAAGGTGATGCGTACGACTATCAGCAACCAGGCGGCACCCTGTCCGCAGGATCGGGGCAATCGTCAATTCAAGGCTGATCGTCCGAACCAGCTCTGGGTCTCTGACTTTGCCTATGTTTCGACATGGCAAGGCTGGCAGTATGTGGCCTTTGTCATTGATGTATTTGCCTGTCGGATCGTTGGTTGGCGTGTGAGTAGTTCAATACATACGGACTTCGTACTGGATGCACTGGAGCAGGCCTTGCGGGCCCGTCAGCCCGAGCGAGAGGGCGCGCTTATCCATTACTCGGATCGTAGTTCTCAGTACGGCTCCATACGTTACAGTGAGCGTCTCGCGGAGGCGGGTATTGAGCCCTCGGTGGGGAATAAAGGGGTCAGCTACGATAACGCTTTGGCCGAGACGATCAATGGTTTGTACAAGGCGGAGTTGATCCATCGACGCGCCCTATGGAAGAGCAAGGAATCACTGGAAATTGCCACGCTGGAATGGGTTTCGTGGTTCAACCATAATCAGTTGCTGGCCCCAATCGGTTATATTCCACCAGCGGAAGCTGAGGCAAACTACTACCAGCAACGTGCCAATCAGGCAGTCTTGTCGGCAGGACTTAACCAAATAGCCTCCACGGAAACCGGGGCGGTTCATACGGCCTCCAAGAAGGCATAGGTGTTCAATAGACTCCATTCAGAATGGTGGCAATAATTTCATTAGCTGTTTTTAATATCAAAGATTGTCCATTTAATGGAGCCCCCCCCTTTTCAATAGTCCGCAATGGCACGCACCACAATCCTCATTTACTAAAGAAATCAATTCTGATTTTCTTTCAGATGAAATGGCATTAATTTCAATAGAAAGCACTCTATAGGAGAATTAAAATATAAAAGCAAATATTATAAAATTTTTAAATAAATATTCACAGATAACTTAATAGAGAAAATTACTTACACCCGCATAAGCTTACTCAGAAAATTACCAGGTATTCAATAACAGTTTCGACAACAAAAAAAGATACAGTTTCTCATTAATCATGAGCACACTTCATAATACTTGACAAAAATCAAAACCCACCTTCACTGTTAAGTAAGGTGTAAATTTCTCTTAAAAAATCGTTCTGACCAATAAAATAGAAAAAATAAATATGATTACCGAAGATCCATAACAAACATATCCGAAATTCTTACTAAATATTTTTCTTATCATTTTTAATGAGAAAACAATCGCCAAAAAAAAGTGCCACACAAATGAACACAAACTGATCATAGCAATGCATTTAATTTTAAGAGCATATGTTGTTGATAAATCTAAAATAGATGTAAAAACGGTTATGAAAAACATTAAAGCCTTCGGATTGGTTAAGTTAGTCAACAATCCATGACTAAATGAATTTACCGGCTCCACTAAAGAATTATTAGCTTCCAAAGAAGCACAATTTCTGCCTTGCATAAAAAAACGATATGAAATATACAAAAGGTATGATATTCCAAGCAATTTTACGCTTATATAAATAGTACTGTATTTTAATAAGAATGAAGTAACTCCAGTAATTGCAAGTATCGCCAATATTGAACTACCAGCAGAAACTCCTGTTGCGGTAAGAATTCCATTTTTCCAACCATAAATTGTAGATGTTTGAGCCACCACCATAAAATTTGGCCCCGGGGTAATCATGACTGTCATATAAACAACAAACAATGTTAGCAATGTTACATTCATAATTTATTTTCCATACGAATTTTAACTAAAATAATGCCAATTAGCAATTGGCATTTGTTAAATTATTTAACAACATTCAACTCATTGAGTATATCCATCAAATATACTCGATCAGACTTACTAATTGGCAATATAGGTAATGGCAATGAGTTTTCACCAGCAACACCAATCAACTCAGCAGCAGCAGAAATTACTCGCAAGCTTCCACCATACTTATCAAACATCGCCCACAACTTACTTAAACTTGAAGATATACTAAGCCCCTCAGCTACATTTCCACTGCGTATAGCCTTAGCTATACCAAGTGCAATTTCAGGAAATAATCCACCTATAACTGAAAACCAAAGATCACAGCCAGCAGTCAGTCCTATTGCCGCACATGAATCACCACTTATCCCTATTTTAACGTCAGCGGTAACAAACTTCCGGATAGTAGCCATCCTCAATTTAGCTGCTTCAATATCTAAAGAAATTCCTGGTATTTTTATAGCTCCAACTTGTGGCAAAGATGATATCTTACTATATAGCAAATCACTAAATTCGAAATGTGTTGTTCCAGGATTATCATATATACACAATGGAACTGATAGTGAGCTAGTTACTGACTTGTACATCTCATATACTTCATTTTCTGTTAAAGATTGATACGAAACTGGGGCGAGTAGCACAGCACTAGCTCCATGTTTTTGTGCATCTTCAGCAAAATTCAAAACATCACGTGTAGTTAAACCACCTATACCCGCAATTACAGGAATGTCACCAGCAGCATCCATGCTAAGTTCAAGAATCTTTCTTCTTTCATCTTTTGAAAGATACATATAACTCCCCGTCGACCCAAGAACACCAATTGAGTCAACTTTTGTAGTTACTAAACGATTAAGAATCTTCAAAAATGATTTTTCATCAACTTTACCATCTCGCAATGGAGACAAGGGGAAAGCACTCAACCCATAAAACATAGAAACTCCTTAATTTTAATATAATTAATAATTTACTGAAATATATTTGCGTTATACTTATCACGCAATTAGATATAACTATTTCTATTTATAATATTTTAATCTACTATAACTAGTACATGTAGCTCCACTTTTTATTAAACAGTGAGTCCACTTTAGGCTGCTAAATTGAAACATAATCCAACCTATCCAATTTGGAGTAATTTTTCACTCGAGCGCGAAGGAAAAATCCCACTGCAAGAGCAACTTGTTTCTCATTTTAGGGACATGATTACATCAGGAAAAATGCAACCGGGAACTCGCCTAAAACCAACAAGAGAGCTAGCCTTAGATCTCGGAATTTCGAGAAATACTGTCTCTATTTCATATGAAAAATTACATGCTGAAGGTCTTTTGGAAACACGTAGGGGATCAGGTACTTTTGTAGCGCACATTAATAACAGCTTAAAACTATTAGAGACCGAAAGCGATACACAAAGAATGCCCTCAAGCCGAGGTCAGCGCGCATTGAATTCGACAATAGGATTTATAGCAGATTCTGAATTACCTTTAACTCCGGGATTACCAGCTCTTGACCAATTTCCATTTGATATTTGGGCACGTTTATCAAGTCGTTTTTGGAGATCTGAACCCAAAGAGCTTCTCCCTTATGGTGATCCTGGTGGGTATTTCCCCCTTAGAAAAGCAATATCAACTTACCTTGCAGCAGCACGTGGAGTTTTCTGCGACCCAACTCAAGTATTAATTGTTGCAGGCTCACAGGCCGGTATTGATACGACCGCGCGAGTTCTCTTAGATCCTGGTGATAGTGTCTGGGTTGAAGATCCTGGCTATATTTCAGGTCGCAATGCACTTTCTTCAAGTGGCGCCAAAATTATTCCCATTCCAGTGGATAGTGGGGGCTTGGATACTATCACAGGAGAGTTAATTTCTGGTAATGCTAAGCTTGCAATGGTTACTCCTTCTCACCATTATCCTTTAGGCTCTACTCAAACCCTATCACGTCGAAATGCAATTCTACGGTGGGCTGACAACGCAGACGCATGGATATTAGAAGATGATTACGATGGTGAATTTAGATATTTAGGTGATCCTGTGAGTTCATTGCATACCTTAGACACTATTGGTCGTGTTATTTATCTAGGTACCTTCAGTAAAATTCTTGCGCCGGCGTTACGTATAGGATATTTAGTTGTACCCAAAGATCTAATAAATGCATTTGTAGCTGCACGTGTTGTTTGTGACAGACATGTTGCCATTGAAACGCAGGCGATACTATGCAGCTTTATAGATGGTGGCTATCTAGCAAGTCACGTCAGAAAATTAAAAGAAATTTATAACTCACGAAGAATTGCACTTGCAAATGAGCTAAGGAAAATAAATTATTTAGTAGATGTTGTTGACCATGGTGCTGGCTTACACTTCATTGCAAATCTTAAAAAAAATGTATCCGATGTAAAAGTCTCTCAATTCGCGCTTTCCTATGGAATTAACACCCCCGCACTTTCAACTTACGCAATCTCCAGAAAAGATTTAAATGGATTAGTTATAGGATTTGCCAACACTCCAGAAAGTGATGCCCCATGGATAATTGATAAATTGAAATTAGCAATTCACGATGCAATTAATAGCTAACTGACCGTATTCTCCCTAAATATTTTACTTTCGATACATCATCAAGAATTGATTTTTAATATCTAGTAACTAAGGTTTTCCTTAAGCCACAAAAACCACCCCGCTAAGCGGGGTGGTCAGAGAACCAGTGACTTTGTTGCACAAATCAGGGCTTGCACCCATCCGGTAGAATGACAGCATGAGCAAGCCCCTCCCCCCCAAGTACCAAACTATCAACTCGCAGTCCTACAACCAGTCCCTCAAACACGCGGGCAACTCCTTCTCTGGCTCGACAAAGGCATGAACTGGTTGGCTCCGGCTACCGGCTACCAGCAAACGGGGACGGCAGCCCACTTTCTCCGATGCTGCCATCCAGTTCTGTCTCACCATCAAATGCCTGTTTGGCCTGGCGCTACGGCAAGCCACCGGTATCGTCGAAAGCATGCTGCGCCTGGCTGGGCTTGACTGGGCCGTCCCCGACTTCAGTACACTTTCCCACCGCCAGAAGGACCTGCAAGTGTGCATTCCGGTGCAGAAAAAACAAGGTTGCTTGCATCTGCTAATGGATAGCACCGGCATCAAGATGATGGGTGAAAGCGAATGGAAGGTGAAAAAGCATGGCACTGACTACCGCCGCCAATGGCGCAAGCTGCATCTGGGAATTGATGCGCAAACGCTGGAAATCCGAGTAATGGAAGTGACCGACAATCGCACCGGCGATGCCACGATGCTGCCAGAGCTGCTATCGCAAATTCCGGCGGCAGAGGGACTGGTGACGATGACCACGGATGGAGCGTACGACACACACCTATGTCACGCAACGATTGCAGAGCACGGGGCGGCAGCCATCATTCCCCCAGGTCGAAATGGCCAATTCTGGAAAGGGAATTCACAGGGCAATCAGGCTCGTAATGAATCGCTACGCTCGGTGAAGTATCTGGGGCGCACACTCAGGAAAAGTGGAGTGGCTACCATCGCCGCAGCTTGGTCGAAACGAAGATACACTATTTCAAATTGCTGCCAGACTGCGTCAAGTCGCGGAACTTTGACCGGCAGGTGGCGGAGCTTAAAATCTGTACAACGATTCTAAATCGCTTTCCAGCCTTGGGCACACCGCAAACGGTCCGCATGAGACAAGTCCGCCTGGGGATTGGGGCGGCTCGCCCTTTAACTGATTTGTGCAACAAAGCCCATTGCTCTGCCAGTAGGCAGTCGGGGAATCAAACAAGTGCCGGTATTTTTGCAGGATTCGCACACTGACTTGCCCGTGTCAGCCAAACGTACGCTGGGACGGCAGTTTGAGCATTACCACTATCTGAGCCAACTCATCGAAAAACTTGATAATGAAATTGCTGCGGATGCAAAAAATAACGATGTGGCAGGCCGCCTCATGACCATTCCTAGAGTAGGACCGATCACTGCCAGTCAACTGGCCGCTGATGCCAGTAATGCCAAGGGCTATGGAAATGCCCGCCAGTTTGCTGCCTCACTGGGGTTGGTGCCTCGTCAACACTCGACTGGCGGGCGGCCCACCTTGTTGGGCATCAGTAAATAAGGCGACAAAGTACTGTGACGACAGTTAGTGTAATGCGCTCAGATCATCATGCTGCATGCCGAACGCTGGAGCAGCGCAATGGCACAGTGGACGGTAGGCCTTATGAGACGATGTCACTCAAACATCGTGGTGTGTGCGCTGGCCAAGAAGCTGGCCCGGGTCATGTGGGCGATTCTCACCAAAGGCAGTGAGTATCACCCACAGCCCCAGGCCTCTATGTAGCGATAACCTGCCGGGTGAGCTACTAGCACTCGTTTCACTTTAGAGCAAAGAAGGAGGTACGAGTGGCTATAGGCCAGCTAATGCAATTCAGAAACTGCCATCATGAAAATTACCGGCTTATCAGTAAGGCAGCTATAAGAATGACTATCTTCTGTTTTAGCAATCGCAGATGAGCCGCAAGGTATAGTCAAATCATTTTCACCGACCTGCAGGTGAAGTTCCCCTTCAAGAACATGTATCAACTCGTATGTCCCGCTTGGGTGCCCACTCGATTCATATGATTCACCAGGCAACATATGCCATCGCCATAGTTCAATCATACTTGGACCTGTAGTACCTGCAAGAAGCTTTGCAGACCCTCCATGCGGACCATTCCAAAGGGTTGGAATGCCCTCTGGCCCAACTATATTTATAGTAGGCCTACTCGAGACATTGACAAAATCCGCAACAGAGACGCCCAACGAGGCAGATATCTTGCACAAAATGGCAATGCTAGGATTTGCATAGCCTTTTTCGATCTCGACAAGCATACCCTTACTAACGCCAGATCGCTTAGATAGTTCGTCTAAAGTTAGCTTCTTATGCTTGCGAAACTCTTTCAAACGGCCTGCAACCGCTTGGCTTACATGCGCCACATCCGCACCAACAGTGGTCGAAATATTGACTTTTTTGGTCATTTTTGAATACTATGAATGATGTCAATCACCAAAGGATTCTGATATGCATATCGTACATCCGTCAATCGATCCTCGAATTTTGTCCATCGCACCAGGGTTTCGAGCACTAAGCATCACAGTCGAAGCAGGACCGATAGAGAACCCTGACCATGCCAAAGACATTCTCAAAGAATCTTGTGAATTTGTTGTTGCAGGAGGCTGTTCATGGGGGGAGGCTCACATGCAAGCATGGGCAGAAGTCTTTCGCCAATTTGGTGCAAAGCCTCAAAGAACACCATGTTCCGCAGAAGCACTCCGTAAAAGAGTAATAAAAGACGGAACCCTCACTAGCATTGATCCAATTGTTGATGTCTACAATGCGATAAGCATCAAATATGCCGTACCAGTAGGAGGTGAAAATATAGCGGCTTATGCTGGCACCCCCTTCTTGACTATTGCTGATGGGACCGAATTGTTTGACACAATTAAAGAAGGCAAACCAACAAATGAGTCTCCCGACCCAGGTGAAGTGGTCTGGAAAGATGACATAGCGGTTACATGTCGACGTTGGAATTGGAGGCAAGGCCTCCGAACTCGACTTGGGGCAGATGCAAAGCTAATGTGGTTTATTCTGGAAACTCTTCCAGCAATGCCTTTAACAGCAGTAGAAAAGGCTGGACAGGAACTAGTGACGGCACTCAGAGTAATAATGCCGGAAGCGAAAATTCACATCCAATTAATTCAACCGATTGCTTAGCTTTCCATGAAAGTGACCACCAAAATAAGATGGTCACTTTTTCTTTGGGATGATCATAATGTATATACCAAATCATTTTAAGCAGGAAAATGTAGAAGAAATGCACTCATGTATTATAAATAATCCATTGGGCATTTTGATAACAAACACCAAGAATGGTCTAATCGCCAATCACATTCCATTTCTTATTGATGCCAAAGAAAATAAGCTTGGAACTTTAAGGGCACACATCTCCATAAAAAATGAGCTACATCAAGCAATAGAAAATGACGATGATGTCTTAGTTATTTTCTCATCAGGAAATGCATACATTTCCCCCAATTGGTATCCAACAAAGTGGGTAAATCACAAACAAGTCCCAACCTGGAATTACATAGTTGTTCATGCACGAGGAAAAATTAAATTCTTACGGAATGAAAAAGAGATTAGAGGAATTGTTGGAAGACTAACCAAGCAATTAGAAGCTGACAAACCTAATCCATGGAAAATGTCCGACGCACCTAGGGATTACCTAGATGATTTATTAAAAAGAATTGTTGGCATAGAAATTGAAATAACAGAGCTCATCGGAAAAAACAAACTCGGCCAAGATGAAGTCATTAATGACATCGAGGGAGCTGCCAATGCATTACTCTCCCAGAATAACTCTACCATCGGGAATGCAATGCTATCTCTAATTGATGAAAATAAAGATAATCAGCTATAAAATCCTAACAAAATTAATTTATCACTTCTGAAAATTTCTCTCAACAAAACACAAGTGAAAGGCAAATTAAAAAGTACAAATACTGGCAACCATATAAATAAAAAATGAAAACATTCTTGTTAAAACAAATAACACAATGGAAAGACTTATGCAGCTTAAAATTCAAAAATCTATCCAAGACTTTGAACAGTATAATTCCAGAGATCCAAACATTATCGTTATAAATAAAATAGCCTACCCCACTGAGCTATTCATGGCAAAGGAATTGAACAGAATCACACTAGAACTTAATTCATCGCCGTCCACACCGCTACTGCTTGCATCTCACTGTCAGCACATTGGTCGATGGGAAATAAAAAGGGAATTATTCTCCAACGATAAGATAGGCTACATCACATGGCGAAACAAGCTTAAAATTCATCACGCCGAAGTTTCAAAAAAAATACTTGGTAATAATAATATACCGGAAGAAATAATCAACAAGACTATAGAAATTATCTTAAAACAAAAAATAAAATTAAATGAAGATACCCAAACCATCGAAAATGCACTATGCATTAGCTTCCTGCTTTACCAATCTGAGCAATTAATCAATACGCAAGGAGAAGACAAATCGATACAAATTTTCAAAAAAACACTTAAAAAAATGGACGAAAACGGGATTAATCTTGCATTAAAATATACACTACCAGATACAGCCATTGCCATTATTAGAAAAATTACATCCAACTCATAAGAAACATTCCAATGCAATATTTCCCAGCTTTTCTATCTTTAAAAAATTCTACATGTTTGGTCGTAGGAGGTGGAACTAGTGCACTAAACAAAGTTCGCCTTCTTAAAGCTGCTGGTGCTCAGATAACAATCGTTGCTCCTACATTGACAGAAGAACTTGCGTCAATGGTGCTTCATGAGCAGTTGCAATGGCACAAGGGTTGCTTTACTGATCAAATGGTCAGTGGCATGCGACTAGTCATTGCAGCCACGAATAAGCGCAAAGTAAATAAACATGTTTCAGATATAGCCCAGAAACATAATATCCTTGTAAACGTTGTCGATGATCCGGAAATTTCTACTTATATCACCCCAGCCATTGTAGACCGTTCTCCATTAGTAATCGCGATTTCCTCTGCTGGCAACGTACCAGTACTTACTAGACTGATTCGCGCCAAGTTAGAAAGCATTATTCCTGCTAGCTTTGGATTACTTGCAGAATTTTCTGCTCGTTTCCGTGATCAGGTGAAAGTACAGTTTAATGATGTGGCAGCAAGACGTACTTTCTGGGAATCAGTACTGGAGGGCCCGATAGCAGAAGCAGTTATGAATGGTCATGATGCAGTGGCAGTTAAAGAAATGGAAAAACAATTAGCAAATAAAGACTTTAAACCGATTGGTACAGTATATTTGGTGGGAGCTGGCCCTGGAAACCCTGACCTACTTACATTCCGTGCCTTGCGGCTGATGCAACAGGCTGATGTAGTTCTATATGATAAATTGGTAACACCTGAACTACTAGAGCTGGTTCGCCGGGATGCTGAGCGCATTTATGTTGGAAAAGTATGTAACAATTGTACCCTACCACAGGAAGATATAAGCGATTTATTAGTAACATTAGCCAAGGCTGGAAAACGAGTACTTCGTCTTAAAGGTGGTGATCCTTTTATTTTTGGTCGCGGCGGGGAAGAGATTGAAACTTTAGCCAAAAACAATATTTCGTTTGAGGTAGTCCCTGGGATAACATCAGCCAATGGTGCCGCTAGTTATGCAGGCATACCCTTGACTCATCAGGACCATGCCCAGTCAGTAACATTTGTCACGGGCCACAATACTAATTGTAGTACTGATTTTGATTGGCCAAGCCTAGCCCGCCCCAATCAGACTGTGGTTGTCTATATGGGATTAACTACGGTTTCTCAACTTTGTACTGGCTTGATAAAGCACGGTAAACCTTCTAATACACCAGCAGCAGTCATCCAATGGGCAACTACCCCCAAACAACGTATGTTAACAGGAACATTAGACACATTACCCAACTTGATATCATGCAACAAAATTACATCTCCAGCGCTAATTATTATTGGGTCTGTAGTATCATTGCGATCGAAGTTGAATACCAACACTTGGCAATAACTGAAATAGAAATAGTATAGGCTAATTCTCGTAAACATTCGGCAACGCGGGGCAGATGGTATGAGTCATACATAGCTTTTCTAGAGCTTTAGAAAGATCCTGCGGACACCGTAGCGACGGTGAGGTTCTGCGAGCGCGAAGATCTGCAATTTAAGGCCTGCATTACATTCCGTGGCGGACTGATAACAGAATGGGCCGAGACTGATGCCTGCCAGACGCAATGATCGACATTCACTAAGTCCTTTGCCCACCAGATGGCGCACTAACTCTCAACGTAATAGTGCGATTTCCACTATTTCACAGGACCTCTATGGCGATCTTGTTTTCAAGCATCGTCTCGACGACCAGAAACTTGAATCGCCCCGGCTTCTCTAGACACTCTTGAGCCGTTGGAAATATTGCTTCTCAAACTCTACCGGCGATAGCCCGTTTGCGGAACCATGCCGGCGTTTCCGGTTGTAGAACATCTCGATGTAATCGAAGATGTCACGACGGGCCTCTTCCCTGTCGTGATAGGTTTTGCGCTTGATACCCTCACGCTTCAGCGACTGGAAGAAACTCTCCGCCACGGCATTGTCGTGGCAGTTCCCGCGCCGACTCATGCTGGGCACCAAGCGATGAGCTTTCAAGAAGTCCTGCCAATCGTAGCTACTGAACTGACTTCCTTGGTCGGAATGCACCAGTACCTCCTGCTTGGGCTGACGTCGCCATACCGCCATCAACAGGGCATTCAGCACCAGCTCTCTATCGATACGTGACTGCATCGACCAGCCAATCACCTGCCGTGAGAACAGGTCCAGTACCACCGCCAGGTACAACCACCCCTCATGCGTGCGGATATAAGTGATGTCGGTCACCCAAGCTTTATTCGGTTCATTCACGGTGAACCTGCGTTGCAGGTGGTTAGGTGCCACCACTGCCGGGCGGCCACTGTAATGCCCAGGACGGCGATGGTAGCCAGTCTGCAAACGTGATCCCTCCTGCTTCATCAGCCGAGCCACGCGATGTTTGCCGCAGCACTTACCCTGAGCCTGCATGTCGTCATGCACCTTGCGATAGCCATAGACACCGCCACTTTCGAGCCAGGCCTGCTTGATATGCCCCAGCAAGCGCTGGTCTTCTCGAGCTCGCGGTGAGTACGGTGACGCTTTCCAGGCGTAGTAGCCACTGGGATGCACCGACATAACACGACGGTGACCCGTTTGAGCTCTGCCTTGAGACGTCGGATTTCGGCTTGCTGGTCTGCAGGTTCGGCTGGTTGGATGCGCTTAGGGTCGTAGCGTTTCAGCCATTGATACAGGCTGTGGGCAGAGACGCCGAGGCGGCTGGAGACTTCGGCCACAGGGTAACCACGCTCGGTTACCTGTTTGACCGCTTCAATCTTGAACTCTTCGGGGAAACACGGCTTGCTCATGACACCTCCTTGAGGGGCCTAGTGCGAGGGTCTTGAGGTGTCTAGGAAAGGAGGGACAATTCACACCCTAGAAAGGCTATTTCAACGAATTTTACGGTCAATATGTTGACCAATGCGATGTCGGTCGATATAATGACCACATTGGGTCAATATAAACATTTCCGCTCCATGACTTGGCCAGAATCAAGACAAATGGAGTAAGGTGCACTCAAGGACCAAAAATAATGACATTGATATTTTTAAAATTTCCCACTGAGAATAGTGGCGAGAATCCAAATAGAAAATCACTAGGTTTATCAGATCCATGGAACAGACATAATAATGTCTAAATAGTGGATGAAGAAATAAGAACAACAGAAGCGATAATCTAAAAATTGCTTTGTGGAAGCTGCAAATTCTACTGTTGGCTTTTACAAAGTAATTAGCCAATACTATTTAATGATCAATCTAAAATTACTTAAATTACTACTATTAAACCCCTGACAAGCATTGACACAAACCTCCGCCTCAACAATATTAAAACAAACACCAACCAAGATAGCGTCACTGAATTAATATCGCGTGAGCAATGAAAAATAAAAGTCTCACTCAGAACGATGAAATATCATTTAGAAAAAGAAGTACAAAACTTAAGTGATACCACCCCAAAAAGATAAACATAAAATCATCACAAACAATTTATTAAACAGCCATAAAATCTTCATAACTAAGACTTAATTTGAAAGCGTAAAAACATGACACCTCCAGCATCCTTTTTCATAGCAGCATTAACATTGGCAATAATCCCAGGCCCAGGTATTGCTTTTGTAGCCGCAAAGACAGTTTCGTGTGGAAAAGCAGCAGGTATTGCATCTTCATTAGGAACATCATTGGGTGGAATGTTACATGTTTTAGCAGCTGCACTTGGGCTGTCTTTACTGATAGTCAAATCTCCCCTAGCTTATGGGATAGTGAAATACGTAGGTGCTAGCTATCTGATCTATATCGGGTTAAAGGCTTGGAATACAAACCCAACAAGGAATAGTGCTGAGTCAGTTCAACATAATGGGTTTAAAAAAGCTTGGTTAGATGGGGTCATGGTTGAATTTATGAATATTAAGACAGCAATGTTCTTTTTAGCCTTTATTCCACAATTCATCCAGCCATACAAACCTGTAGCTTATCAGTTTGTTATCATGGGTACTATTTGTGTGCTTCTTAATACTAGTGTAGATATCCTAGCGGTTTTCTTGGCTCACAAATTGAAATCCAAAGAGAATAACACAAGAAAGATGAATCAAATCTCAGGACTTATTATGTTTACTCTTGGCTTTATGGTAGTGATTCATTGATAATTAGAAAGAGTAAAATCAGGTAGTTGCTACCATCGTCATTGACTTGCACCTTCCAAGCGTTTTAACTTGTTAAATACATTGTATTTTCCGGTAGGCTTGGCCATAGGCAACGTGGCAACCTCATGCAGAGATTTAGCATCCACTATAATCAGCTCCCCAGGATTTTCCATCAAAGACACCAGCACATAACGTCCATCACCTGTGAATTCAACATGTGCTGTCGTTTTTCCTGGTCTTAGCACCATCTGCTGTACCACGCTCAGACTACGCTTATCGATTATTGATAACGTATCTTTGTGTGTACTCAACATGGAGTCAGCCCAAACATATGGCGTGTTTTCATGGCTGCGCATGAAGAATCCTGGGCCTGGCAGCTCTACCTCCTTAATCAGCTGCCAGCTGTGCATATCAATAAAACTTAGTTGTCCATTTCTAAGATTAGGTGTAGCCATGATGAGATGACCATCACGTTCAAAACTAATACTTGCCCCCAGATGAGGCATACCATTCAAAGGTAAATCTGTTACCTTGCTATGTGAATCAAGACTGATGACCTGCACTTTGCCGCTTTGGGACACTCCTAACACATGTTTGTAGGACGAATCAAAGTAAAAGTCGTCAAGAATCGTTGACAGAGATGTCACTCGTGGAGTTCCCCCCACCTGCTGCTCAAGTGGCCTACCCATTTGTTGGCCATGTATAATTCCCGACTTTGTCCATTTGTTCTTGAGGTCGTAATTAATCTCCCATAACTCGGGGATATCTTTCAAGGCAACAACAAAACTGTGGCGGGATGAGGCATCATACACAGCAGACACACGAGATGGGTGGCCAGCAGCATCATGCACAGCAATGGTCTTAATAGGAGCTAAGCCATGAGCATCCAACAACACTAGAGTCTGCGGCTGAGTATTGCCGGCAAGAATCAAATTTCCATCATCAGATATTGCAATATTACTTGTATTCAGGCCAACACGAATGTCTGCGACTACCTGCAGGCTGTACAGATCATATTGGGTAACCCAGCCATCGCGGCTGGAAAAATAAACAAAGCGCCCATCGGGTGAGAATTTGAGGCCACCATGCACACCATAATGGCTGGCAAAACGGATAATTGTCTGGAAACTATCACCATCCACCACGCTGATATGGTCGTCACCCGACTCTACCACCACAAACAGGTTAAGCGGGTTAGCACTATATTGAGGCTTTGCTGGCAGACTGGATAGTACTGCAGGTTGGCGGTGTGAGGCACGCATGTCTAGATCATTCCAGCGTGATGGTGTGCTCTGAACATACGAGCGGAGCTGGATGAACTGTTCCTCACTCACTTGAGAGGCACTTGACGACCAAACGGAGTTACTGATTGTGGCAGACGTCTGCCGTCCAAAGCTTTCCGAGAGCAAGGAAGAACTCGCACCGCTAAGCTGGCTATTAGTGTGGCAGCGTAAGCAATGCTGATCATACAGTTGCAAAATCTCAGAGGTCCCAGCAGCGGGGGCTGCATTTAAAGGTGAGCTGAGCATTGAGAACAAAACTGCACAGTTAAACTGATAAATGGCAAACTGGCATACGCTATACCATTTAAAGAAAACAAAGCGCAGTACTATACGAACCGTATTATTGCCAGCACTCAATATCATGCCCCGCATTGTTGCCCAGCCTACCATCATGGAGATCCCTTCCGCCACGGAGTGAGTGGCACCAGGGTATGCTCACCACTAACAACTCCTACTTCCTCATCACTCAGATAACAAGCCGGATCCGCCGCCCAGAAGTTTCCAGTCAGCTCCCAAGCACGTACACGCGTATTGCCATTGCAGATGGCCAGATGCTGACAGGCTGCACAGCGTCCTTCAACTGGACGTGGCGACTGGCGCAGGCCGGCCATCAGCGGGTGGGATTCATCCTGCCAAATGGCAGAAAACGGCCGATCACGTACATTACCAAGCTGAACTTTCCACCACATGGTATCAGGGTGCACATTGCCTAGATTGTCAATATTAGCCACATTCACCCCACTCGCATTGCCTCCCCAGGCTAGCAAGCGCTGGTGTAGCTGCGCAGCCTGCTCCGGATAATTGCGTGTTGCCCAGTGCAGTAAATAAACAGCATCAGCATCATTATTACCGGTAACAAAGTCACGCGGTTTACCAGCGCGGATGTGCTGCAGACAGGCCTCAATCAACAGGTCCATCGCCCAGCGGGTGCGCGGCTGGCGGGCATCGTCTGCCCGGTGCTTATTTCCGCGGCCAGCGTAGTTGAGATGGGAAAAATAAAATTTGTCGATGTCCTCAACTGCCAGCAATTGCAGCAGTGCTGGCAGGTCATCGGCGTTATCTTCGGTCATGGTGTAGCGCAGGCCCACCTTTAGCCCAGCATCGCGCGCCAGCCGCATACCACGCAAGGCCAGATCGTAGCCACCGGCCAAACGTCGGAAGCGGTCATGGGTGGCACCAATACCATCTAGACTGACACCGACATAGTCAAAGCCGACAGAGGCCAGAGCTGAAATATTATGCTCATCAATCAACGTGCCATTGCTGGACAAACCTACATAAAAACCCATGGTTTTGGCACGAGCAGCGAGCTCGAAAATATCTGGCCGCAGCAAGGGCTCGCCACCGGATAGAATGAGCACCCTCACGCCAAAAGAGTAAAGATCATCCATCACTGCACAGGCTTCTTTCGTACTCAGTTCGCCCAGAAAGTCCTTGTTGGCAGAGGTGGAGTAACAGTGCTGGCATGTAAGATTGCAGCGCCGAATAAGATTCCATATCACAACTGGGCCAGTTGGCTTGTTATTGTGATTAGGGGCTACAATTGGATGTAACAGGTATTTTAGGTAGTTAGTTAAGCGTAACATAATATTTCAGAAAGTGTATTGTCTAATTAATTCGCAATCCGGTTTTCTTTAAAATTTTACTGGAAAATAAAATATCACTATTTTGACACCGATCACCAAGGATGGCCTTTATCACTGAGAGAGAATCAAGGACTGCACTATTATCTTTACCATGAAGCATTACAAAGAGATTATATGGCCAATCGGGTAAACTCCTAGGTCTACGATAACAATGGCTAACCTCATCTAATGCACCAAGACGAATTCCAAATTCATCCACTACATCATCATCAACATCAAACACAGCCATTCCATTACCAAGAAATCCAAGCGAATAATGATTTGGGACAGCACCAATACGACGGATTAGACCAACATCGACCCAATATTGAAGACGCTTCATTACATCGATAGGGTCAAGACCGATTTCTCGTCCTACTTCCTTGTATGGTTCTTGACAAATGGGCAACCCAGATTGTGTTATCTTAATCAACTGACGATCTATCTCACTTATTGCGATTGACTTATTCAAAATACAATCTGTAGCAGAAGTAGCACCAACTGGTACATCCTCACCAACTCGAAACCTCATGCCAATAAAGTACTCTCTTTCTTTTGGCAGTAAGATCACTTTACAACCAGACATTTTCTCAATATCTTCTGCAGAATTGACAATTTCAGAATAATTTTCTGCTGCAAAAACAAACCACATATTTAACGAATGCTCTCTCCTATAATTATGCGCAATAACTGTAAGTGAATTGACATAAGCAGAAACTATATCAAAGCGCTCCTCAGGAACCGACATAGCTGCCAAAACAAAAACACCTCCCATTTTTTCAATTTGAAATAACGGACCAAATCTTGTCAGAAGATTCTTATCAAGCAAATTTTTCAAACAATTTAAAACTGCTCCCTCAGTGACACCAATAGCATCAGCCACTTCATGAAATGGGTATTGCACTATCGGAAATCCATCTTGAAGCGTATTAATTAATGCTACTTCTAAACTACTCAGTTGATTACTGCAATCCATATTGTGCTCCCACCTGTTTAAATCTTTGAGTTGAACGCAAAATTTCATGTGGAATATGACTTATGCAATTCCTGGCTACAATGTCCGCAACAATTGTTCTCAGTTCAATCTCACTTTTTGCATGGATCATTGTAAACAACTGATATGGCCAATCTGGTAATATTGGTGGGCGCTCATAACATAATGTAACGGAAGGTTCATCAGAAAGTTTTAATGCGATCCTCTCACGCTCATTAACATCATCTATCTTCCAAACACACATAGCATTTGAACGAAAACCAAGCTCATGGTGCCTAACAACCGCACCAAATCTTTTAACAACGCCCACATGCATCCAGTATTTAATCTGATTAATTACGTCAAATTCAGATAAACCACACCTCAAGCCAATTTCATAAAATGGACGGGATACTAGTGGAATTCCTGAGGCTATAGCAGCAATTAACATTTCTCTGCAGATAGAGCTAACTGATGGCTCGTAAAAAATTTCACAGTCAGGAATTGAAGGAATCGTACAGAGTTTCCCCTCGCCCATAAATTTGAATGCCAAATCAATATGATACTCCTTGACCATTGGAAGATTTAAAGGCTTTATACCAGTTTTGCATTCTATGTCATCTAAAACATTTAAAACCATCTGCTTAGTATTTGCCGCAACAACAAACCATAAATTATAGAAGTGATCTCGCAAATAATTATGATTTACTTCTCTGTAGGAATTAACTACTGCGACAACATGGCTCAATTTTTCCGAAGGCACTGACATGGCTGCTAAGGTACTGCTCCCCACGGACTTGGGCGGGAATATCGCTCCAATGCGAGACAAAACTCCACATCCTAATGAATCAGATAGCAACTCAATAATATCTCCTTCAAAAAATGAACCAGGAAAATTTCTAGAAATTGTATAGAAAGGTCGAGGCTCAATAGGAAATGAGTGCTGCAGATCATTCAGCAAGTGCAATGCAAGCTTATTATCTAGAATTGAAGTATTTATTGTCAAAGCACATCTCCGAATTACATACCAATCCGTGAAGAGCGCCAACTGAAAAATATTCCAGATGGACTTTCTGCACTTAGCTCATTTATAACTTTAAGACTGCTTGTATCAATTACAACGACTTTGTTATCATCGCGACTTGACAGCCAAACTGCATCACCCTTCGAAGTAAACTCCATATGGAGAATTGCCTTTCCGGGACTCAACGTAGCTATAATTGAACGTGTCGGCACATCAATTACTTGTACTTTATCATTGTCAGGATAGGCAAAATTAACCCAAACTCGTCTACCTGAAGGGTCTGCCATAACAAAAACAGGCTGGCCAGCAACTTTAATTGATGTTATCTGATTCCAATTATGTGCATCTGCCATAATTACTTCATGATGACCAATTGACGGGAAAAATGCTAATTCTCCCGAAAGGGACCAACCCCGCAAATGTGGCATTTTGTATACTGGAAGGTTTTTTTCACCTCGACCATAACCAGACAAAATACGTCTAGCGCCAGATTCGGGATTCCAGTTATCTACGATTGCTAGACCATCCTCCCCATATAGTCCTGCAATATAATAACGTCCATCAGGGCTTGCTAACGCATCATATGGACTTTTGCCAATATTTTTAAATCTTGTGACACTAGGATCACTAGGCTTCTTTACATCAACTATGTCAATTTCGTTTGAATCAAATAGTGAATACGCAAATTTATTATCAGGCAAATCTGCCAAACCAACAACACGTGAGGGCTTCCCGGTTGCACCAATTGGAGCAACAATCTGTGAAATCAAATTCAATGATTTGGAATCAAAAATTTTAACTCCACCTGGCTCATAATTTTGTACAGCAATTAATTTTCCATCTGCGGATATAGCACCACCAATGCTATTAGTGGCTTGAATAACTCTCTTCACAACTTTACCCAAGAGCAAATCAATTTTTGTAATTCCACCATCTCTGCCAAAGACAAAAACAAATCTTTGATCTTTTGAAAAGACTAAAGATGCATGAGAAAGGTCACCAAGCCCAGTGACTCGTCCCAATGAAACACAATCAGTCCCATCTACAATCTGTACACTTCCCGAAGATCGTTCAATAATTACGCCCAAATCTCCAGTTCCCCGTATATTCGGGGATGCACAGCCAGTAATAACCGATAGAATACAAAGAACTATCACACTCAATGGTGCCTTAGCCATTTCACTATCCATTTTGCATCATCCTCAGTTAAAAATTGGCTCCATGGCGGCATCGGAGTTCCAGGACTGCCATTCAGAATTATTTTCACAAGATAATCATCAGATTTCATAACCAAGCTCTCTTTTTCTAGAGCAGGTCCCAACCCACCTTTTAAGAGTCCACCGTGACATGCAGCACAATCCTCTTTCACCAAGTGAGTTAATTTACTAACCCTATCTGATGAATTTGCCTCATAACCCGAAGCAAATGCATTATTTAATATAAAAAACATGAAATAAAAAAATCTAACGTCAACATTAAGCCGAAGTATCTTAAAAAAATAAGACATACAAACCTACCAGTTCAGATTAAATACAGCACCGTATTGATCCACGCAAATAGTATTGGCGTAATTTTATACGCACATAAAAATTATTCTTTGATATAGATCACTTAGATAAACCACCACAAAGAACCACATATTAATTATGCATCAATACTGCATCTTAAAATCAATAGACCGATAGCCATGTTTAATTTAAAAAAATCAATTAAGACGCTTCAAAGACACATCACTATCAAATTTTCACATATTTGAAAAACTACTTTTAAAAAGTATGGCAACTACAAAAACTTACAATCACGGCAAGATAAAAATCATATATAAAATTAAGCCGCCAGGTAAATAAAATCTATTAAATCAGTACGCCAAGCCAAAAAAGGCATCGAATTGAATAGAGCCATTAGCCCATACAGGCTAATGGCTCTATTCGATTAGCAACCATTTTTTATCCCACAAAATAAATCATAAACATTCCTTTGCATTGCCGAATAGGGAAACTTTAAACTGATTTTATTTGATTTATAACCAGTTAAAAAAATATCTAGGTAATAAACACTGTCAGTAGAAAACTTATTAAAGTTTGTCACATCTGAAAAGTTTATTACATTATGATCTTTTTTATTACCAATGAAGACTTTCTTGTTTTTAGTATCTACACACACCGCCCCCCCTGTACATGGATAATTAATATCTATATCAACTCCTAAATTAGAAACAAAATTCACAAACTCTACTTTCTTTTTCGAATCGAAATACAAGCAAACATACGCACAAGCTATGATAATAGAAAATAAAGCAGTTGATAAAATAATAAGCATGACACCTCTCCTTTTGACTTCACGTTGAAATTTTTAACATAACAAGGCCTGTAAGAATAAGGCCTGCTGCAGTAATTCTTTGGACCGATGCAACCTCACCTAAGAACACAATACCCACAACAAATGCACCAACAGCACCAATACCAGTCCAAATTGTATAAGCAGTTCCAAGTGGCAATGTTTTCATTGAAACAGATAACATCATAAAACCAAGCATTGCAATAAAAACTGTCAAAAATGAATACTTAAAATCAGTAAAGCCATTTGATAATTTCATGGTATAGGCCCATGCAACTTCAAAAAAACCTGCAACAATCAATAAAACCCATGCCATATAATTACCTTTCTAATATTGATTCAAATAAAACTGTTCAGAAGGCTGAACACCCGCGACCATCCTAAGCTTATTAAGTGAGTTTACTAACTTAGTTTTATCATCATCAACATTTCCATCTACTATTACTAATGGGTATGTAAAAATTCCATCTTCGCAAGGGATGGTAAATGCGGATTCATTCCCACAGCCAGTCCTAGCAATAAATTCATATCCATTTATATTATGCAAAAACATGGAAATGCATGACGGCCCACCATTATGTAACCTTTTTATCACAAGATCAGAAATTAATTTATACTGACGAAGGAATGAAACCTCATAACAGCCTGGCCACCAAACTAGTTTTCCATATCTCCAGTATCCATTAGGGATCTGACCTATAATCCACAATGTGGATTCATTATCAATACAGATCAAAGCTTTTTCTTTACCAAAAACATCACGATCTCCAATGCCAATGAGCATTGTGTCTTTAACAATGACATTACTAATATAAGAATTAATTATTTTTATTTTCTTTAAATTTTCAATTACTTCAACAATGTCATCACTGTGTGCATTGAACTTTGAACCACTGACTGATTGGATTTTACAAATCCATTTTGGTCCACCATGCCAATCCCCGTATACAACATCTTTTAATTCCATATATCTACTCTGCGATTCCAGTATTTAGAAAAATCTAACTGAATATGATAAATTCTATTTGCAGCATAACAGCCACAATAAGATGAATGAATTTTTTAGTTAACATACGAGTATTTAATCAACTCCAATTATTTAAAAGGATTGAAGTTCAATCTGACTTACCGCACATTTGTTTAATTTTTACTTAATCATCACGAGAGTCTTATGTTCATAGACTATATATGCAACATCAAAAAGTCAACAATTTGATACTTTACGGTCAATCTACTGACCATCTGTTGTGTGATTTACCACACACGAATCCAACTTACCTAATTGATATTTATACATTTATCTGAAATCAACGTCTTCCCTAGACACATCAAGAGCCTCACACTTGGCCCCACAAGGAGGTGCCATGAGCAAGCTGCGTTTCCCAAAGATCTCAAGACTGAAGTAGTCAACCAGGTAACCGAGCGCGGTTACCTTGCAGCCGAAGTCGCCAACCGTCTCTGCGTATCTGCACACAGCCTGTATCAATGGCTAAACGCTGTGACCCAACACGGGCCAAACCGGTCGAACCTATAGACCAGCAAGCCGAAATCAAACACCTCAAGTCAGAGCTGAAACGGGTGACCGAGGAGTGCGACATCCTAAAAGTTGGCCGCTGCATACTTTGCCAAGGAGTCCGGGTAAGGTATGCATTCATCCGGGCTCACAATTCCCAGTTCGACGACTGTGTTGGGTAATGACAGTGCACCCCAGTGGCTACTACACCAGGAGCATCCCCGCATTCACCTCGAGCGAGGGAAGACCATCGCTTGCTGGGGCACATTAAGCAGGCGTGGCTCAAAAGTAGCGGTGCCTATGGCTATCGCAAGGTGCATGAGGACATGCAGGCTCAGGGAGAGTGCTGTGGCAAACATCATGTGTTACGACTGACGAAGCAGAAGCGCTTGCGTTCGGAGATGGGCTACCACCGACGTCCTGGGCATTACAGTGGCCACCCGGCAGTGGTCGCACCTAACCACGTGCAACGCCAGCTCCCCTGGGATGATATGAATAGAGCCTGCCCAACCGATACAACTTATATCTACAGGCATGAGGGGGGGGCTGGCCGTGGTGCAGGGCCTGTTCCCGATAACCTCAAGCGAGAGGCGGTTGAACAGGTACTTGCCTGCACACCATTACGGCATGTCGCCCAAGCGTTCGAGATTACCGAGTCGCTACTCGACATGTGGAAGCGCATATTTCAAGAGGCAGACAGAGCAGCGAAGCGGCCTTACTGAAACGACTTCGCGACGAACTGGCCCGCGACACCATGGAACGCGATGTTCTAAAAAAGGCGCTCTTCATCTTCTCGCAACCCACGAAGTGAGGTTCCGTGCCATTCAGCCGCTGTCGAGCCGCTCCCCGGTCGGCCCGTTGTTCCAACTGTTTCTTGTATCCCGTAGTACCTGCTATGCATGGCTACATCGCACATCGTCAGCACGAGAGATGCCAAGCGGCTTCGTGAACGATTCGGTGTGGGTCCTCAAACGGCAGCAGTACTTGTTGCCGTTGCAGGGGATAATCCGGAACGTCTGAAGAGCGAAGCCGCCTTGGCAGCACTTTGTGGCACAAATCCTTTGCAGGCATCGTCTGGCAAAACGGTCCGGCATCGCCTGAACAGGGGCGGAGATCGTTCTGCGAACAATGCTCTGTGGACCATTGCCATGGTACGCATGCGCAGCGACCCAAGAACGAAAGCATACGTCGAACGCCGGAGCAAAGAAGGCATGTCGAACAAAGAGATTCATCGCTGCCTGAAGCGTTACATCGTCAGGGAACTGTACCCGCTCATCCTGGCCGATCTAGCTGATTCGACACGCACTAGTTGACATAGGAGCGTCAATGCAACGATGGAGAGTTTCTTCCGTTCTCTGAAGTCGGAACGTGTTTATCTGACCCACTACCGGAGCTACAAGGAAGCGCGTACGGATGTGTTTGATTACATCCGCTTTTACAATCACCAACGACGTCATTCGACCCTGGGGTATGTCACCCCGGTTGAATACGAGCGTGGTCGTTAAATGCTGAGTGCTTCACCCGCTGTCCACAAAAACGAGACAGACCAAACTTGCTTGGCTAGATCCAGGCAATGGACTTGATTGTCCTGGAGGACCCCTTTGTAAGTGACACACCTCCTACCTCACCAGGCAAGCCTGACAGGGTGGAGCGTCCATACCCATTATCAAATCCTCTCTGATGGCTTAGCAGGAAGTATACAAAGCTTTTGACGCCACCTTGGTCAGTGCTGTGCTGATATTTTTCAACGTATCAGATCTGACGGCCACATGCTGCCAGTAAAGATCCACGTCAAGCCAACTATCAGGGGCAATTAGGTTAACCATCCCTTTATCAAGGGCAGATCGTAAAAGCAGCTCAGGGGCAAGGCACCAACCCAAACCAAGAGCAGCAGCATCAACAAATCCAGTAGGAGTTGGCAAGTAATGTATTGGAGGACATGGTTTGGTGCGTGCTATTTTTTGTATAAAACGCCACTGCAATTCATCCTTACGGTCAAAGACAATCATTGGAGCCTGTGAGAGAGAATTTTCATTAACTCCATCAGGAAAATAGCGTGCTGCAAATTGCGGCGCTGCAATTGCGTGGTAGCGCATCGCCCCTAAAGACACAATCTCACATCCTTGCACAACAGATGCATCACCAGTGACAGTTCCCAATACAGAGCCATCACGCAGTAACTTAAGCGTATGGTCTTGGTCGTCAACTCGCACGTCAAACAGATATCCATTTTCTCTATTCAGCTGGGCCAAGACTTCAAGGACCCATGTAGCAAGCGAATCACTATTTACAGCAATTGTAATTGCTCTATTGGTTATTCCCTGGCTATTAAGCAAATGAAAATCCTCCAATGCTTCAACTTCGAGCATTTGGATAGGTAGCAACCTTCGCAGCAGTAAAGCTCCTGCAGGTGTTGGACGGCAGGGTAGCTGTCTAACGATGAGGACTTGTCCCAAGCGATCTTCAAGGGCTTTTATGCGCTGGGATACGGCAGAGGTTGTAATACATAACTGCCTTCCTGCCGCGTCGAAACTTCCCTCTTCCACGACAGCAGCAAACGCTGCCAGTTGAGGATGTAACAAGCTCACGCCATCTCTCCTTAAGTTTTGCTTAACAGCATTAAGAATAATTCATTTTACTTAACTCGTACAGAATTTTAGTATTCCCAAAATTTCTACGTTCACAGCATTTAATGCTCATATCAGCGCCACATTCGCGATATTAGTAGTATTTTATTGAATTTTACGCAATTTAGGCAATTTAACCATTGTTTAAATATGGATATGAGCAACTTCCTGCTAATTCTGATCATTTTTCGTGGTACAGAACAAGAAGCCGGGGCAGACACAGCAAACTCAAACTGATGTCATTGACAGCATGCTTTTAAATGCAATTGCGCTAATGACTTAAATTTGCTTATTTAGCTTGTGTTTTAAAAATTTTGTACTTCTAAGAAACGACCGCATCGAACTCTTCTTTCTTAGAGTACAAAACACAATAACAACACATAACCAGAACCTGGTGACGTCAAGATATCAAGTTTCACCTTTATTACTTGGGAGTTCATAGTGAACGGCAAAGTCATTCTAATCGGTGCAGGCCCAGGGGACCCTGAGCTAATAACTCTTCGCGCACTAAATATATTAAAAATCGCAGATGCGGTCGTATTTGATCATTTAGTCAACCCTGAAATATTAGGCTATGCAAACCCCAAAGCTGAATTTCACAATGTCGGCAAAATACCTGGTTGCAACTCGAATCAACAAGATGAAATCAATAACTTATTGCTAAAGCTGACAAAATCAAAAAAATGCATTGCACGCCTCAAAGGAGGCGACCCGTTCATTTTTGGCAGGGGTGGTGAAGAATTACTTTTTTTAAGCCAAAAAAAAATTGTAGTAGAAGTTATACCAGGAATTACTGCAGCAACTGGCTGTGCAGCAGCATATGGCATTCCTCTAACTCATAGGGGTGTAGCAACAAGCGTTCGGTTTATTACAGGCCATTTAAAAAATGGATCATTTCTAAATTTAGATTGGAATTCCCTTGCAGACCCAACCTGTACTTTAGTTTTTTACATGGCAGTGGCAAATGCTCACATTGTTGTTGACAATTTGTTAAACCATGGCCGCTCTGCTAAAACCCCTGCTGCTTTGATACATGCAGGAACAACCAAAAATCAAAACTGTGCGATTTTAACATTACAGGATATTCCTTTAGCAATTAAAGACTTCCCTTCTCCATGCCTATTAATTATTGGGGAAGTAGCAAATATCAACAACTCAACACACCAAAATAAAAAAATCAATTGAATTAATAACTTAAAAACAAAACCACAAAAATAGTAATTTGTATTTAGTTTGTAAATTTTAACCATCAACCACATCAAAATCAGTACTCTCCAAATTAAAAAAACACATATTTGACTAAGTTTTAAAAAACCACTGGATTAGTTAATCGCCAAATAAACAATACCTCATTTGT
The DNA here is from genome assembly GCF_013391415.1 of Aquitalea sp. LB_tupeE. Taxonomy (GTDB): domain Bacteria; phylum Pseudomonadota; class Gammaproteobacteria; order Burkholderiales; family Chromobacteriaceae; genus Aquitalea. Next base: position 13,457 of record NZ_JACAXB010000025.1, on the reverse strand, counting down.
AACGGTATATTTTCCACTAACGGTATTATTAACCTTAATTTATGGAGATGTGAGATGGTTGAAAATTTCAAACTCACAAAACTTGCTCTCGCAGGTTTAACTGCTTGGGGCCTAGCATCCTCAGTGTTTGCTGAACCAGAACTTAATGCTCGGCAGTTGTATGCAGACAACTGTGCAGGGTGTCACCAGGCAGGACGGGTGGGGAATCGATTTATTCCACCACTTGTTAAAGAGCGTCTAGGCGATCTTACGAATGATACTGTGTCTATGATGATCAAGACTGGTATTGCCAATACAATTATGCCACCTTGGGCTGGACGGCTTTCAGATAAAGAAATCAGTGCCATTGCCCTTTTGATTCGTACAGAAAGTGCCGATAACCTAGATTGGACTCTAGAGGACTCGAAGGCCTCACTAAAAGTGATGGTCGATGAAAAAACACTTCCTAACAAGCCTGTATATAGCGCAAACCCTCTGGATTTGATGGCTGTTATGCAGCGCGGTCGCCATGCTCAAGCACCTGAATCTCGGGTTGTATTCTTTGATGGTGCAACTAATAAAAAGGTTGGGGAAGTACCAACTGCAAGAGCACCACATATGTTCCGTTATAACCCAGTCAATCCACGTTGGGCTTATGCACGTACAGATGTCGGGGAACTTTATAAAATTGACCTATACACAATGCAAGCTGTACGGAGGGTAAAAACTTCGCAATCCGGACCATTCTTTGATATTACTTGGGATGGGAAGTGGATTGCCACAGGTGGTATTATTCCAGGTAATATCACGATTCTGAATGCAGATACGCTTGAGCCTGTTAAAGAATTCAGGATAACTGGTGATAATCCAACAGGTGGTCAACTTCGCGGGGGACCGGTAGGTGGAAGCTATTCCAGTATCGTTAGAGCCCTGACCCCTAATGGGGGCATGTTTGCTGTAGCAGCCCGATTTACAGGTGAGGTATGGCTTATTGAACCAAACAAACCTGGCATGCCTGTTACTAAGTTGAATACACATCTACCAACTGACGTTACACAAAATGCTTATCTCTATGATGGATTTACATCAGAAGATATGCGCTATATCTTTATCTCTGATCGTAGACCTAACAATAAGATTATTGCGATTGATGGCGAAACGAAAAAAATAGTTTCACAGTTTCCTGCCGGCTGTAGCCCTCTAGTAGGTTCTGGATCTGTTCTATATAGAAAAGATGGAAGTAAGCTCTACTTTGGTAGCAATGGTGGTTACCTTGATGACGTCGATGGCGATTGCTCAACAAAGAACTACAAGGATTATGTCGTTACCGCATTTGACGAAAATTTCAAACTATTCAAACAAATTAAGGTACCAGCCAACTCCTCCTCTATCGCAATTCATCCGAATGCACCATATATTGCAGTTGGTGGCAATGCCGGTAAAGACATGATGTTTATCGATAAAGAAAAGCTGGAGTATGTTAAGAGTGTAGACGTAGGTTATGACACAGACTATCCCGAATATACAAGGGATGGTAAATATCTTTACATTAACTCAAGCTCAGGTGGTGATCGCTTGAAGATTTATGATTCAAAGACATTGAAGCAAGTAGCTGAATACCGCATCCCCGCACCAGCAGGTATTTTCGCTCATGCTCGTGTACTCTGGGGCCTGAAAGGTGCAAAAGAAAGGCCAATTGGTTCTTTTGCAAATTACCCTCTCAAGGATAATTGATAACATTCAGGCATAGTATACGCATGCGGTGAAGCTAACCTCACCGCATGTTCTGTTACATGGCCAACTAGATATATCCTGCTTAACTGCACTGCAAATAGATAGTGAGCAGTGAATATTTAGTTAAAAGAATATATGGAATCTTAGGAGTCACGAAATGAGTAAGACACCAGCTTTATTATTCTTCGCGGCACTGTCAATACTGACACTTAGCGAATTTGTATCTGCACAAGATGCATCTGATTTGAAAGCAAAAGAATTAGTAACCACATTATGTTCTGCGTGTCATGGCACTAATGGTATAAGCCCAGTAGATACATTTCCGAATCTCCGAGGTCTAGGCGCAAGCTATATTGAAAAGCAATTAAAAGACTTCAGAGAAAAAACTCGTATTGATGCATCAATGAATGCAAATGCATCAACACTTGACGATGACACCATTAAAGCGCTGGCTAACTATTATTCAAATCTAGCGCACACAGATCAATAGTACGGCTAGATTTTCAGATAACTTATATGGAGATATTCATGAAATTTCCAGCTTATTTGCTTATAGTATTTGGCCTGTTTCTGAATGCAGCCGCATTTGCCGATGAAGATCCAGCTTTAGCCAAAGCTAAGACTATTATTAATGGTACTTGTGTATCCTGTCACGGAATAGATGGTGTTAGTATCGCAGAACAATGGCCAAGTCTTGCAGGACAAAAAGCTGCATATCTTGAAAAGCAGATGCTTACATTCCGTGATCGTAATGGAAATCGAGATTACCAAGTAATGATGAATATGGTAGGAGGCCTTGATGATGCGACCATAAAAGCTTTGGCTAAATACTATTCGTCATTGCCACAACCATGACTTTTACTTACAAGACATATTGAATACCATAGAAATAAACCTATGATGTAGTCTTATCAGAGATTTATATCATACATGGTACGAAAATATAGCCCAACAATTTTAAATTTAATTCTTATCATAAAATTTATGACATTTAAAAATAAAATGACTTTCGTGATCTAGATAATGAAGGTTGTAATGTGGTACTCCACACTTGATGCCACCGACTTTGTCGGTGGCATTTCACATAGTATGAATCGCCCCTCCTTTCCTAGACACCTCAAGACCCTCGCTGGACTGACCCGGCTCTTGTAGGCATTCCTGCCTTATGATTTGAGCATAGGAGGATGTCCATGAGCACACCGCGTTTCCCCGAAGAGTTCAAGATTGAAGCGGTCAAACAGGTAACCGAGCGTAGTTACCCTGTGGCCGAAGTCGCCAGCCGCCTCGGCGTCTCTGCCCACAGCCTGTATCAATGGCTGAAACGCTACGACCCCAAGCGCATACAATCGGCCGAACCTGCAGACCAGCAAGCCGAAATCCGACGTCTCAAGGCAGAGCTTAAACGGGTCACCGAGGAGCGCGACATCCTAAAAAAGGCCGCCGCATACTTTGCCAAGGAGTCCGGGTAAGGTATGCCTTCATCCGGGCCCACGCGCAACAATTCCCAGTTCGACGACTGTGTTGGGTCATGGCAGTGCACCCCAGTGGCTACTACGCCTGGAGAGCATCCCCACATTCACCTCGAGCGCGTGAAGACCAACGCTTGCTGGGGCACATCAAGCATGCCTGGCTCGAAAGTGGCGGTGTCTATGGCTATCGCAAGGTGCATGACGATTTGCAGGCTCAGGGAGAGCGCTGCGGAAACATCGTGTGGCTCGGCTGATGAAGCAGGAGGGCTTACGTTCGCAGACTGGCTACCATCGACGTCCTGGGCATTACAGTAGCCGCCCGGCAGTGGTGGCACCTAACCACCTGCAACGCCAGTTCACCGTGAATGAACCGAATAAAGCTTGGGTGACCGACATCACTTATATCCGCACACATGAGGAGTGGTTGTACCTGGCGGTGATGCTGGACCTGTTATCGCGGCAGGTGATTAGCTGGTGGATGCAGTCACGTATCGATAGAGAGCTGGTGCTGAATGCTCTGTTGATGGCGGTATGGCGACGTCAGCCCAAGCATGAGGTACTGGTGCATTCCGACGAAGGAAGTCAGTTCAGTAGCTACAATTGGCAGGACTTCTTGAAAGCTCATCGCTTGGTGCCCAGCATGAGTCGGCGCGGGAACTGCCACGACAATGCCGTGGCGGAGAGTTTTTTCCAGTTGCTGAAGCGTGAGCGTATCAAGCGCAAAATCTATCACGATAGGGAAGAGGCCCGGCGGGACATCTTCGATTACATCGAGATGTTCTACAACCCGAAACGCCGGCATGGTTCCGCAAACGGGCTATCGCCGGTAGAGTTTGAGAAGCAATATTTCCAACGGCTCAAGAGTGTCTAGAGAAGCCGGGGCGATTCAATCACCTACTCACTACAGTAGAAAGAACAAAACAAGTTGTTATATTTTGAACTCCAGCTATTGAACTAATAAAACTCCAAATTTCATTAATCCTGGCATGTGAATCTGCTCTAACCTGAACCATAAGATCAACATCTCCACTTAATACAACACAATTTGTAACTTCAGCAATCTTTGAGATAGCTGAAGTTACATCCGCACCTCTCATTCTATCTTTTCTATACACTAAAAAAATTGAGTCCACCATACGTTTATTATCCAATGCGGATAATTTCGCAGTATAACCTGTAATAATCTTATTTTGTTCAAGACGATCAATTCTTTGTTTAACTGCCTGCCTTGAGATACCGATCTTGCGAGATAAATTTGAAAGCGATATACGTGCATCATTTACCAATTCATTAAGAATTGATTTATCTATTGGATCAATTTCAATTAGCATAAATTTTACCTAAAATTCACACAGTTAAATTTTGCTTAGCACGCAAAATAGCATTTCCCAAAATCGTTCTATATTCAAAGCTTAGCTCATGAAGCGGCAATCGAATACCTTCATGAGCTAAACCTAAAAATGCAAGCGCCCACTTCACTGGTATTGGATTTGACTCCAAAAATAGGTAATTATGGACATCCAATAATGCCATATGAATTTTCTTTGCTTCAGAAAGATTGCCATTCATTGCCAAATTGCAAAGCCTACTCATCTCTCGTGGAAAAATATTAGCAGTTACCGAAATATTTCCGTGACCGCCCATTAGCATTAACAAAATTGCCGTTGCATCATCACCACTATATATCATAAAATCATGAGGTGCTTTACTAATTAACTGCATCCCCTTATTCAATTTTCCTGTAGCATCTTTAATTCCGACAATATTTTTACTTTGAGCCAGGTCTATGATTACATCATTAGAAATATCAACCACTGTACGGCTTGGAACATTATAAATTACAATTGGCAAATCTACACTTGATGAGATTAAGTCAAAATGCTTATACAAACCAGTCTGAGTTGGCTTATTATAATAAGGAACCACTTGAAGACACCCCGAAGCCCCTAAACTACTCGCCTCCTTCGCCAAATCAATTGCTTCACTTGTTGAATTACTTCCAGTCCCAGCAATAATTGGAATTCTACCTGCTGCATATTTTATTGTTGATGCCAATACAGACAAGTGCTCTTTAGTTGATAATGTTGTCGGCTCTCCAGTTGTACCTACTGATACAATTGCATTAGTTCCAGATTCAACATGAAAATTGACCAAATTTTCTAATGACTCATAGTCGATTGCGCCATCCTTTTGCATGGGAGTTATCAAAGCAACCAAGCTTCCCTTTACATTAAATCTCATTAAACTCTCCATTGGGTCAGCATGAAGCTGACCCATAATTATTTACACTGGTCTTCTAAAACAAACCACTTTAGGTTGAGACATTTCATGTACTGAAAACTTTACACCTTCTCGCCCTAGCGAGCCGTATTTGAATCCCCCAAATGGCATACCATCAAATCGATAGTCGGAAGAGTCATTAATCATCACTCCTCCAGCTTCCAATTTCTCAGACACCATCATCGCTATCTCTAGATTATTAGTAAAAATGGCAGCATGTAAACTCGATTCAACATTATTTGCCTCTGCAATTGCTTCTTCAATGTTTTCAAATGGCACTAAAGACACAACCGGAGCAAATATCTCTTCTTTCCAGACCAATGAATTACAAGGAACATTTGTTAGAATTGTTGGATGATACACAGCACCTTCACGTACATTGCCAGTAAGAACAATAGCTCCTTCTTGAACAGCAGAATCAACCCAACATTTAACACGAATAGCCTGGTCTTCAGTGATCATCGGGCCCATGTCAGTTGTATCCAGCATTGGGTTTCCAATAACCATCCTCTCAGTAATTTCAACCATACATTTAGAAAACTGCTCAAAGATTGCTTTAGCAACAAATATTCTTTGCGTCCCAATACAATTCTGTCCGGCGGCCCAAAAGGCACCAGAGACACAAGATTCAGCTGCATCAAGCAAGTCACAATCTGGCATAACAATTACTGGCGCATTTCCCCCCAAGTCCATTGCAATTTTTTTTAGACCTGCGGTTCTTGTTATAGTCTCACCAGTCTTCGCACCACCTGTAAAAGTAATCATCCTAATTTCTTTTCTTGCTACCAGTTCAGATGCAAGATCTGCATCACCATGAGCAATCTGCAAAATATCTCGTGGCAAACCAGCATCCCAGAATGCCTCTACTAGACCCTGTGATGATAATGGTGCGAGCAATGAGGGTTTCAGAATCAATGAATTACCAGCGGCAATTGCTGGTCCAATTTTATGTGCTACCAAGTTAAGAGGATCATTGAATGGAGTGATAGCTAAAATAATTCCAAGCGGTTCATATGTAAAGTAACCAAACCTGTTCTCTGACCCTACATATGAATCAAATGGAATTATCTCTCCAGTTAGTCGCTTTGCTTCCTCTGCTGAAAGACGAAGAGTGTTTACACAACGTGCAACTTCTTTACGCGCCTGAGTAAGTGTTTTACCAGCCTCACGCGAAATTGTTATTGCAAATTTTTCAGCCTGATTTTTAATTTTATCTGCAACTCGAAGCAGAATATCTGATCTCTCAGCCCTAGTAAGCATTGCTGATATGGAAGATCCATAGGTGGCATTTTTTATAACTGTATCGACATCATCTTTTTCCGTAATCACTACCGATCCTATATGAGAATTGTCATACGGGGAGTTTACAGAACAAATTGTGGGTTTTTGAACATTGAATATGCTATTGTGGTTCATGCTCTCACCTCATGCGACAAGTCTTTTTTTTCGACCGCATAGTCTTTCTGCTCAGAACTAAGTTCAATTAAGTCAGAAAAAATAGCAAATGCTGTTTCAATTCTGCCAGCTCCTGGTCCTGAAATTGTCACAGTTCCAACTACATCTGTTTCAAATGAGATTGCATTTGTTACTCCAGATGCTGCTGTTAAAGGATGGCCTATTCTAATTTTTTTGGGCTGCACTGAAGCAGTGATCTTGCCACTATCTTCTTTTTTAGCTGAACCAACAAGCCTCCATGTATACCCTTCGCTTTGAGCCGAAATAATATCCTGAGTAGTGATATTGGTGATACCACGACACGGGACGTCGTCTCTTGTAATACCCTCTCCCCATAATGCATTAGCAAGAATTATAACTTTTAATTGCACATCATAACCCTCAACGTCCGCTGCTGGATTTGCTTCAGCATATCCAAGCTCTTGTGCCTTCTTTACGGCGCTGTCGAAAGAGATACTTTTACTCATTTCTTCAAGAACAAAATTGCTGGTTCCATTTAGGATTCCTGCAAAACTGTTTACATCTGCACCCTTCAATGTTTTTGTGATCTGTCGCAAAACTGGGGTGCCACTCATTACTGCCCCTTCATATTTGAAACATACATTTTTAGATTTTGCGATCTCCATTAGTTCACCTAATGCGAGAGCAACTGGTCCTTTATTTGTTGTTACAACATGCTTTCCTTTACTAAGTGCATGCTTGCAATGAGAAAGAGCAGGCTCTCCAGTGTTTGGATCTGTAAATGTAGCTTCAACAACAATATCAACAAAATCCTCTTCAATTACACTCAATATGGAGTTAATATCAGAATTCTCTTGAATATGGAATTTAGTATTTCTTGTAAATTTATCTTTTTTTAAACCTGACGAAATAAAATCTTTCAAATCATTGAGATCAAACCCATCCTCGCACTTAATAATTCCAAATCGCAGATCAGCAATTACAGTAATTTTAAATTCAATATCATTATTTTTTGTAAAAACTCGTTTTTGCCACAACAAGTCGACCAACCCCTGGTTAACACCACCAAAACCAATTAATGCAAGTCTATAATTCATCTCAAAATCTCCATGTTAAGTTTTACAGCCATTCAATTCTAGCCATATTAATTACAAGTTCAAACTTGCACATTGGAGATAAATTTATGGTTTTTCTAACAAATCGCAATTACGCGTAACATTTTGTTATCAACATACTTGACTAATTCAATCTCAGCATTTCACTGTAGCTGATATTTATATCGCAACATAATGCCTCAGAAATATGGCACGCCACTTTCCCCAATGTCACAATGCTATCCATCACAAGATGGACTATTGCTTCTTCAACCTTCAGTTTATTCTTATGTATTCCATCTAAATGGAAATCTATTGTCGAAGAATTACCTGGCCAATTTGCTATACTCGAAATTAGCAAATCATTAATTTTTAGAGTTTCGGCATGTATATCTCGAGATGAAACTTCTCTAATCATGCCAATCGCATACACTTCGCCATCCACGAAAATGGAATTATATGCATTGCATGTTTTAATAAATACTGTATTGGTATAAACTTGAAGTTCATCTGAATTGCTACCACTTTTATTATGATATATTTCTAGTTTATTATGCACAACGTCTTCAACCCAACGCTTATATTGCAATAATGAAATAAGAGCTAGTTTTGTATACATAATTTTTCTCGCTATGCCAATTTGCACTTTCTATCTTCACGAGGCCTAACTCCGAAGTGCTTATAATAAGTAGTTGTAAAATGTGGTCCATTACTGAAGCCTGACATCTTCCCTATGTCTAAAATAGAAACCGAGCTGCCCGTTAATAAGGTTTTTGCATAGAACAGTCTTAACTCCAAGTAATATTTGGATGGCATTTTGTTAAGATATTTTTTGAATAATCTTTCTAACTGTCTAGTTGATACACCTACATATCTAGATATTTCTGCAGTAGATAATGGTTCGCTAAGGTTAGCCTCCATCAATGCAACCGCCTCTGTTAGTACTGGTTGATTATTTCCAATTTTCATGACTAAAGGAATTCGCTGCCGATGAGAGCTATTTCTAATTCTTTCCATCACAAAAACTTCAGCAAGAGAAGTTATGAAGTCGTGATCATGATGGTCACTTAGTAGATAATGCATAAAATCAAATGTAGATGCCCCACCGGCACATGTTGCACAGTTTCCATCATATTCATATAAATTTGAAGTCACAATTACATTAGGACATTCACGACTGAATTTTTCAAAAATTTCCCATATTATTGTGGCTCTCTTACCATCAAGAAATCCTAGTTTACCAAGCCAGAAACTAGCACAATTCATTGCAACAAGAACCATTAATTCTTGATTTTGTTTTTTTATTCCGCTTTCTAGCAAATGAAGGGCGATTTCATCGCTAATATTAGTAGAAAAGATAAATAAATAATCTAGTGAAGGTGCATGTCTCAATGCTAAGTCAGCATTAAGTTTTAAGCCTGTATTAAGGCGCACAGGGGCACCATCCAATGACAGCGTCAAATACTCATAATGATTTTTATTGGATAAATTATTTGCCTTGTGAAGAATTTCAGTTACGATTGACAAATCAGCTACTGAAGCAGAATTAAGTAAGAGAAATCCTATTCTCTTCACTTTGCAAGTTTTTGAATCAATCATAAAAATTCACTCTGATTTTTTAAATTCAATCCGCCTAAAACAATTTTACTGTCCATGGTTAAAATAATAAGGCTACTCATCATATGATGAGTAGCCTCAAATACTATAATGACATTAAGTCATCTAAAGACTTATCGAGAGCCTTTCTCAAATCATTAATTAAGTCATCTGAACTCTCCAGCCCAACACTCAACCTAAAAAATCCATCCCCAGCAAACTCTTTATATTTTTCAAGATGCTCACTATCTAATTGAAATGTTGTCTTTTGAAGATCTGCGGTATCACAGTAGAGGATAAGTGTTTGGGACTGCCCCAGTGAAGTAGCAAATTTTATAATATTAAATTCAGTATCAAAATTTTTACCAAATACTTCTGCATTTTTAACTGAAAATGCAATCATGCCAGACCCATTACGCATCTGTTTCTTGCATAGTTCATATTGAGGATGACTTGGTAGCCCTGGGTATCTAACCTTTTCCACAAATGGATGACTTTCCAAGAATTTAGCAATCTCTTCTGCATTCTTAGCATAGGCATCCATTCGAATATTGAGTGTTTCAAGTCCACGAAGAATAAGCCATGAGTAGAATGGACTAAGCGTAGCTCCAAGGTGTATACCAACCTTTAATCTCAGAGATTGCATATCATCCTTACGTCCTACAACGGCGCCGCCCAGTGCATCACCATGCCCACCAATATACTTAGTTAGTGAATGAATTACATAATCGGCTCCAAGTTCAATTGGCTTAGTTAAAACTGGTGTCGCGAAGGTCGAGTCAATTACTAGTTGGGTTTTATATTTTTTTGATAGTGATGATAGTGCCGCAATATCAGCTAATTTCATTGATGGATTACATGGTGTCTCTGCATAAATTATCTTTGTATTTGGTTGTAGTTTTGATTCAACATCTTTGATGTCAGCCATATCTGCAACTGAAACTTCGACTCCCGTAGATTTCAGTAGTCCGCGAACAAATTCTGCAGCACCTGCATAAGAAATATCGCTAAATAAAAGATGATCACCAGGTGAAAGTAAGTGTAAAAGTAATCCACTAATTGCACCTATCCCACTTGCAAAAACAACAGCATCTTCCCCACCTTCTAGAATAGCTAGTCTTGCTTCAAGAAGTTGTCCGTTTGGGTGTGCTTCACGCTGATATGCGAGAACGTTATTATCAATATCTGTCCCCTCTGCAGAAAAACCAATCTCCCCCCATTTGCATGCATAATTTACTGACATACTAATATCTGGTGCAATAGCACCTGTTACCGGATTTGGCGAATGGCCACCATGAATTGCCTGTGTAGATTGACTCTGCTTTATATTTGTAGACATACTTTCCTCATTAATTTTATACAATTCATTATTGACATAAGAGTATGTGCAATAATTTTCAATAGAAAAAATGGTAATCCATATCTGGTTTTCACTTTTTCATGTCTAATTAATTGATTCAATTTTCAGGTTGTCTGCAGAGTTCCTTGTCGTGAAGTTAGATAACTTCAGGCTATAATTTGGCCGCATCAAAGTCAATATAATATAAAATTTCAGTCAATAAAATGACTTAATGTTGATGATATGCAACACCTTTCATAATGTGTTATATTATCTTAAAATAACATTATTTAAATATAATTGTATATTAATTTACCAAATATAATATTGGTAATTAGTGATGTTAATTGAGCATCGAATTTACCTGCACCTACGGCTTTAATTTTTTTAACTGTTATTATATGTATATTTAGCTTCGTAGCTTATATATAACTTAATGCCACTTTCCCATTCCTAGCAGAGCTTATGTAATCGTGATTTTGTATGCAAATTTATAGTAATTTAAATAATACTTAAAGGAATTTAACTCTCATGCTTATTATCACTTTGCATCCAATGCAATAGATATTGTTATTTATGCACTAGTAAAACAATATTCTCCCCTGCAAGAAAATCTGAAATTAAATTTCTTACAACTCAGTCAGTGCTACATATATCTTTGCTGCTTTCATATTGCTATTATTGTTTATGATGAATTCATTACTAATCACAATAGAATAGCCTTCCATCACCTCAATCAAATTGTTCTTATTTTTAATTTCAATCGTCCCACTCATTACGTGTAAGATCACCGTTGTGCTATTCAGTTTCTTTTTAGGTTGGTATGATTCACCTGGTAAGATATTAACCGACCACAATTCCAATGCACTTTTATCCTCTACTTTCCCTAGCAGTAACTCATTTACATTTCTCCCAGAATTATTCATGCACTCAAAGTTACTATTATTAATTAACTTTATAGTATTTTTCTCGCATACACTCACAAAATCAGATACCGGAATTCCAATAACCTTCGACAGTTTGCATAACAACCCAACGCTTGGATTTGCTGTACCACGTTCAATGTCAACTAACATTCCTTTACTAACGGATGCTTGTTTAGATAACGTATCTAATGATAGTTTTTCACGTTTTCTGTACTCTTTAAGCGTATTAGCTATTGCACTGCTAACATCAGTAAAGTCTGTTGAGTTCTTCATTTGATCATTGCAGTATAGATGATTCATTAATGTGACAAAATTTCATTTTTATCACTTGCAATACATCTCATTATCATCAACTTCCTAATCTAGTTAATATCTTTCCCTGCATCACATTCATACTTACCTATATTTATAAAGAAGCCAAGTTGCATTACATTCCTTTTTTGATTAGCTCCTTCATGTCGAGTATTTTAATTTCCTTATTCTCGACTTTAATTAATTTAAGGTTAATCAACTTTTTTAATACACGTGAGAATGTTTCAGGTGCCAGACATAAAAATGAAGCCACTAAACTTTTATTAGCCGGCAACTTTATTGAACTCATAAGTGAATCACCTGACTCATTAGACAAATCGACTAAGTAATTTGCCACACGCTGCAATGCGCTTTCTATAGATATTCTTTCTATACTTTTCATCAGTTTAATCTGACGATACGCCAGACAATCAATTAGCCCAATTGAAAATTCCTGGCTTTTGTTGAAAATTTCGTTTATCCCTTCAGATGCCACCTTCAAAATAAGTGTATCTTGCACAAACTGCGCCATATTCTGGTGTGGCATTTTTAGTAGAAGTGCGGCTTCTCCAAAAAATGAGTTTTCCCCAACTAATTCTATAACTTTTTCAATCCCCGACTCTTTACTTATTGATATCTTTACAGTTCCATAAACCACAAAGTAAAGGTGGTTACACATATCTCCACTTTGATAAATTACACCACCTCTTTTGCCTCTTATTAAATTTGAGTAACATGAAAGTTTCAACACTTGTTCATGACTCAAACACCAAAACAGTGGCTGTTTTGATAGTAATTTACATATTTCATTGCTAGATTTATGACTTATAATTCTACTGTTTGGATTTAGTATTTTCGGAGAAATCATTAACGCCGATCCTATATAACGGCGGTGGGAAATTAATATCAATGTGTATATTTATTAAAATTTTGACTTAATGCATAAGAAGGCATTTCTTCTTTTATTCCCAATGTGTCTGCATTATGGTTCTCCACAATAAGTAACTGTGATGTAAAAAATAATGGCATTAAATAATTAAATCAACATGCCAGTTTTCATAAATCCCTTACGAAACCTTAAGTTTGAATTAATAATTTATTTATTCAAACTTAATATATGGGCATATTTTCATAAAAGACACTCAGTATCTCACTTCATAAGGGTATGATCAGACTCACAAAAAGTCAATATTTTGTAATTTATTAGTCAGAATCTTGACCAATGATGCATAAATCTTCTCTTTGCAATCATAAATATTGATATGTCATTTTTTACGCATGCTCATTACCCTGCATGCCGCAATCCTTCTTATGTGCAATCAATCCGGCATAC
>NZ_JACAXB010000024.1 GCF_013391415.1 Aquitalea sp. LB_tupeE | reverse complement strand
CTCGCGCCAGGACACGCAAATCCGCAGCCTGCAGAAGATCAGCCTGGCGGCGCAGGAGGAGATTGTACTGAGCGTGGGCGGCAACGCCGTGCGCATTACCGCCGAGGGCATCAGTACGCTGGGCAAGACCATGGTGTTTGGCGGCTTCTCGGTGACGGGCAAGCAGCAACTGAGCGTGGGGCTGCCGGATTTCCCGGTGTCGCAGGTGAAGGCGCCGTTGCAATTACAGCTGCAACAAGGCCCGGAGGGGAGCATAGGCTGGGCACGCATGCCGTATACCGTGCTGGCCAACGGGGTGGAAGTCAGCAAGGGCGTGATGGGCGCGGATGGCACCATCCCGCTGACGCACGAGGCAGGTATCCAGCGTTATCAGGTGCGATTGGCAAATGGCACGCGCTTTGAAATTCCGGTGGCGCAAGACTTCAGCAATCCAAACAAGGGGGAATTGGCCAATCAGGGCCTGCCCAAGCTCTGGGACGATACCGGCGTCATCGACACCATCCGCCAGCGCTATCAAGCCTTGCTCAGCATAGCGGCCACTGACCATCAACATCAGGAGGAATCATGAACCGCGCCAAGCAGATTCAACAAACTGTTCCTGTCCTCGCCTGCGATCTCAAGGGCAGGGCCAATACCCAATGGCATGTCAACGGCTCGAACTATGCGCCGTGTGAGGCCACTTATCGGCCACTCAATTGCGGTGAAGAAGCGTTCCGCGAGGTGTATCAGGCCATTGCGGCAGCCAAGCATTGCATCGACATTATTTGCTGGGGGTTTCAGCCTTCCATGTTCTTTATCCGCGATGGCGGCAAGTCGCTGATGATAGGCCAGTTGCTGGAGCAAAAAGCCAAGCAGGGCGTCAGCATCAAAGTCCTCGGCTGGGATATGTCTCCCTTGGGGCTGAATGTCTCTGGCATGGCAGGCGAGGCGAATCTGCCGGGGGTAGGAGGCGGCCTCAAGAACCGTAACAAGGTCTTCCGCCTGGATGACAAGCGCAGCTATAGCCAAGGCGGGCAATACACCTCGACCGATGCGCAATTCGCCTACGATCAATACTGGTTTGCCACCTATATGGACACCAGGGCGCCGGAAGAAGCCACCGGCGGCAACGATGCCTTTGCACTGCGCCTGCAAAGAGCGCAATTGAAAAAGCTCAATGCCGGCAAAACACTGCGTTTTCATGGGCGGGGGTTTTCCAATTTCGACCGTGGGGAAATTGCCGCGCGCATGGAGCGCCTGCGCCGCCTGCCAGGCCAGGCCATGTCCGACACCCAGAAAGCCGCCTTGGCAGCTTTACCCAGTCATCACCAAAAAACCGTGCTGGTGGACTATGTCGACCCTGACCGTGCCATTGGTTTTGTCATGGGCCACAACATGCTGGACGAATACTGGGATACCGAGGCCCACCACTATCTGCCCAAAGCGCCAGATGCCGGACGCAATGGCTACGGCCCGCGCCAGGATATTTCTGCCATGGTCAGCGGCCCGGTGCTGTGGTATCTGCACGATAACTTTGCCAAAGCCTGGCAACACAATACCGACGAAGACCTGGCCGCCGAACCGGCACGCCAACGCGCCAGCCAGCGTTACCGCGACACCACGCAAGCCTGCGCGCTGCTACGCCATGACAAGGGTCAGGCCACCATGGCACAAGTGTTCCGCACCCAGCCACAGGAAAAATGCACCGACATTGCCAGGCTGTATTTTCAGGCGGTCAACAACGCCACCCGCCTGATCTACATCGAAAACCAGTATTTCCGCTGGCTGCCGCTGGCCGAAGAAATCAAGCAGGTCGCGCAAAACCTGGTGCAACACGGTGCCCACCCCGGTCAGTACGGCGATTTATACCTGTTTGTCGTCACCAATAGCGACGATGACGGCGTCGGCAAAGGCACGGTCAACACCTACAAAATGCTGGACAGCCTGGGCCGCGCCGACACCATCCCCAATGTGGCGCGCAGCCAGGAAATCGACTGGCGCAAGCAGCAACTGGAACAAGCAAAAGCCAAGCAAGCCAGGCTGGAATCCCAGGTCAACCGCTCGGCCGCGCAGGCGCAACGCGGCGCAGGCCATGAGGCCCTGCTCAAACAGGTGAATGAAGCCAGGGACGAGGTAGTCAAGGCCAAGGACGCGCTGCAAGCCAGCCGCGTGGCACGCGAAGCCGCACAGAAACGCGGCAAGGAACAAACCATCCAGCCGCAAACCGTGCCCGGCCTGAAAATACACCTGTGCACCCTGGTGGCCCCCGACTCCCCCGGCTATCAGCCGGACGTGTACCGCCCTGTCTCAGAACTGGTCAGCGCCCAGGAGTCGCTGGCCAAACGCAATGGCATCCCGACCTACCCCATCCCGCGCCAGCTGATCAAGAACACCAGCTGGGTGCCGGTGTATGTGCACAGCAAGCTGATGATTGTCGACGATGTGATGATTACCAACGGCTCGGCCAATCTCAATGTGCGCAGCATGGAGGTGGATAGCGAGCTGAATATCATGTCGCCCAATGCCAAGGTGGCACGCGCCTTTCGTCAGCGGCTGTGGAAACAACATACCACCGGGCATTTTGGTAAAAAAATCACCTGGGGTCTGGCTGATGATGCTCAGGACGCCTATGACAAGTGGGCGAAATTACTAGATGCGAATAAGGCTGCCCAGTCTAAACATTTATCCCCAGAAGCCTCGCTGGTCGAGTTCTTCCGCGACAGCCCCGCCCTGTCAGACCTGGACTAAACCATGCGCTTATTCTTCTACCTGCCACTCAGCCTGTGCCTGCTCGGCTGTCAGGCCAAACCGGAGCATGCCATGCCCGATGTTTCTGCCGTTCACGCCAAACTGGCCTTCACCTGCACCTACGAGCAAGACCGCCTGCCGCCACTGAACCCGGAAGCCGAGCAGTTGTTCCGCTATGGCCGCTGGCTGTGGCGCGGCAATATCGTCGCCCCCAAGCCCGCCGTCTATGCCGACATGGCGCGCTATTACCGCATTGCCGCTGCCTACGGCCATTACAAAGCCAATTTCAATCTGCAAAACCTGTATAGCCAAGGCGTGATTGACGGCGATATCGAGGAAATGCTCGACCTCAACGATGCCTTGATCAAGGCCGGGATACCGGTTGGCTATTACCTGCTCGGCCACTATGTGGAGGGCGGCGTCGGCTATGACGCCAATAAAGAACTGGCCTTGAAATACTTCCGCAAAGCCGCCGACCTGGGCAATAAAGAGGCGCAATACTATGTCGGTGATTTACTCACCCGGCTGACCATCTCTGAACCGGTTCCTTATTCCATCGGCTTGCAAATGAAACATTGTGCAGCTGAGCAAGGGCATGGCAAGGCAGCCCGAGAGAGTGGCGTTGAATTAAAATATGACAAGAAATTTACCGAAGCGGTCAAGTATTTTGAGATGGGTGCCCGCGCCGGGGATTATGGTTCAGCCTCCTGGTTAGCCAGTGGCTATAAGGAAAACGATCCAGAAAGCCCGTTTTATCTTGCCTTGCCAGTGGATGAAGAACGGTCCAACCGTTATCGGCAGCTGAATCGCACCTTGATGAACTACGAAATCTTCAACCCGGTGCTGCCCGATCTGGCCGCGATTATTCCGCCCCCTCCAGCCCCACTGCCGGCCTGGGATGGCAAATTCCAATGGCTGCGCGACTTTGAGGCCAATATCCCGCCACCGCTGCCCACAGAGCAACGTATCCGCGAACTGGCCGAGGCCAAGGCGCTGGACCCAGCCACCGGCCGACCCGACCCCAAACGCCAACAGGCGCAAAAAGCCCAGGCCGCGCAAGCCAAGGCACTACCCTTGGGCAGCACCTGCCACACCGGCGAGAGCTGTCCGCAAAGCGGTATCTGGCATGCCCAGTTTCCACCGCACAGCATCAGCAACCGCCAGCCGGGTTATGACGTACAACGCTTTTTTGCCCAAGGCAGCCCGATGCCGCCAGTACCGGTGCACTACCCCCGCTTGCTGGGACGCTGGCTGGGCTACCCCAGCAAGATGGAGCCGGTGCGCTGGATTCTGATGGAGTACACCTGATGCACCCACTGCGCCCGTTGCCTTCATTCGGTCCGGCGCTTGGCGCACTGGCCTTGGCCCTGCTGCTGGGGGCCTGCCACGCCCAGCCACAGCACGCCATGCCCGATGTTTCTGCCGTTCAGGCCAAACTGGCCTTCAGCTGCGCCTACGAGCAGGACCGCCTGCCGCCGCTGAACCCGGAAGCCGATCTGCTGTTTAAATACGCCCGCTGGCTGTGGCGCGGCAATATCGTCGCCCCCAAGCCCGCCGTCTATGCCGACATGGCGCGCTATTACCGCATTGCCGCCGCCTACGGCCATTACAAAGCCAATTTCAATCTGCAAAACCTCTACAGCCAGGGGGTGATTGACGGCGATATCGAGGAAATGCTCGACCTCAACGACAGCCTGATCAAGGCGGGCATTCCCGTCGGTTACTACCTGCTCGGCCATTATGTGGAGGGCGGCGTCGGCTATGACGCCAATCCAGACCTGGCCTTGAAATACTTCCGCAAAGCCGCCGACCTGGGCAATAAAGAGGCCCAATACTATGTTGGCGACATTCTTGAAATGAAATTCATTGGTCAGCTTCCTATCCAATTGATCGGCAGTGCAATGAAACGCTGCGCAGCGGAACAGGGTCATGGTAAGTCCGCACAAGAAATGGGTATTAATTACCAGGGAAAAGGTAAGTTCAGCGAAGCAGTCAAGTATTTTGAGATGGGTGCCCGTGCTGGGGATTATCTATCGGCAGGGATGTTATCGGATGGGTTCAAGACAAAAGATCCCAACGATTCTGACTACCTCGCACTGCCAATTGATCAAGAACGGTCTGACCGTTATCAAAGCCTGATGCGGCAGTTAATGAACTACGAAATCTTCAACCCGGTGTTACCCGATCTGGCCGCGATTATTCCGCCCCCTCCAGCCCCGCTGCCACCCTGGGATGGCAAATTCCAATGGCTGCGCGACTTTGAGGCCAACATCCCGCCACCGCTGCCCACAGAGCAACGTATCCGTGAACTGGCCGAGGCCAAGGCGCTGGACCCGGCCACCGGCCGCCCCGACCCCAAACGCCAGCAAGCGCAAAAAGCCCAGGCCGCGCAAGCCAAGGCGCTGCCCTTGGGCAGCACCTGCCAAACAGGCGAGCCCTGCCCGCAAAGCGGTATCTGGCATGCCCAGTTTCCACCGCACAGCATCAGCAACCGCCAGCCGGGGTATGACGTGCAGCGCTTTTTTGCCCAGGGCAGCCTGATGCCGCCGGTGCCGGTGCACTACCCCCGGCTACTGGGGCGCTGGCTGGGCTACCCCGCCCAGCTAGAGCCGGTGCGCTGGATTCTGATGGAGTACGCCTGATGCGCCCACTGCGCCCGTTGCCTTTATTCGGTCCGGCGCTTGGCGCACTGGCCTTGGCCCTGCTGCTGGGGGCCTGTCAGGCCAAACCGGAGCACGCCATGCCCGATGTTTCTGCCGTTCAGGCCAAACTGGCCTTCAGCTGCGCCTACGAGAAGGACCGCCTGCCGCCGCTCAACCCGGAAGCCGATCAACTGTTCAAATACGCCCGCTGGCTGTGGCGCGGCAATATCGTCGCCCCCACGCCCGCCGTCTATGCCGACATGGCGCGCTATTACCGCATTGCCGCGGCCTATGGCCATTACAAAGCCAATTTCAATCTGCAAAACCTGTACAGCCAGGGCGTGATTGACGGCGATATCGAGGAAATGCTCGACCTCAACGACAGCCTGATCAAGGCGGGCATTCCCGTCGGTTACTACCTGCTCGGCCATTATGTCGAAGGTGGCGTCGGCTATGACGCCAATAAAGACCTAGCCTTGAAATACTTCCGCAAAGCCGCCGACCTGGGCAATAAAGAGGCCCAATACTATGTTGGCGACATTCTTGAAATGAAATTCATTGGTCAGCTTCCTATCCAATTGATCGGCAGTGCAATGAAACGCTGTGCAGCGGAACAGGGTCATGGTAAGTCCGCACAAGAAATGGGTATTAATTACCAGGGAAAAGGAAAGTTCAGCGAAGCGGTCAAGTATTTTGAGATGGGTGCCCGCGCCGGGGATTATGGTTCAGCCTCCTGGTTAGCCAGTGGCTATAAGGAAAACGATCCAGAAAGCCCGTTTTATCTTGCCTTGCCAGTGGATGAAGAACGGTCCAACCGTTATCGGCAGCTGAATCGCACCTTGATGAACTACGAAATCTTCAACCCGGTGCTGCCCGATCTGGCCGCGATTATTCCGCCCCCTCCAGCCCCACTGCCGGCCTGGGATGGCAAATTCCAGTGGCTGCGCGACTTTGAGGCCAATATCCCGCCACCGCTGCCGTCAGAGCAACGCATCCGCGAACTGGCCGAGGCCAAGGCGCTGGACCCAGCCACCGGCCGCCCCGACCCTAAACGCCAGCAAGCGCAAAAAGCCCAGGCTGCGCAAGCCAAGGCCCTGCCCTTGGGCACCACCTGCCAAACAGGCGCGCCCTGCCCGCAAAGCGTTCACACAAATGGCCTTCCCTGCGCACCTTATCGGGAGTTGATTGATGCGCAATGACCTGCGTCCCTTGCAGCAATTCCGCTACCCCGTGCTGCCACGCTGGTGGTGGCTGCTGGGGTTGTTTCTGCTCTGTCTGGCAATCAACCTGGGCTGGGGGCTACTGTATTACGCCAAGACTGCTGACAAGTCGGTCTCTTCCCTCACTTTCTGGACCCATGCGCTGGGTTATGGCTTGGCTGTGGCTTGCGTATTGCTGGCCAGCATATTGGCTGGTTTCAGCGTGATGACGCTGCGGGTGGCGCGACAGAATCGCAAACTTGCCGCACAGCACACCTGGCAACAGCGGCGCATGCAGGAAGGTGCGGCGGTGTTGCATTCCGTGCTGCTTGGACCGGCCTGCTTGAACGAGGCTGATCGCCAGCAACTGGTAGAGGATGCGCCCACACGGGCAGCACCCATCGAGGCATTTGGGGAGTGGCATATTCCGGACCTGAGCGGAAGCGACAGCGATAACGCCAGTCGCGCGGTACAACTGGCTGGTGCACTGGCCAGCCGTTTGGCTGCCAGTTGGCCGGTTTCCGCTCAACCGCAGACCGTGGCATGGCGGGGTAGCCCGGCTAGTTGGCAGGCTTTTCAGGCTGCCTTGCAAAAAGAGGGAATCCGCTGCCCACAGCGCGTCAAGTCCCTGGCCGATATCGAAGACCTGGATGTGTGGATTGACCAGTTGCACGACGAGGCTGCACCACTGAAGCAGGTGATGCTGGCTGGCCTGAATATCCCGACAGGAACACCAGCCACCGGACAAGCTGCCATGCCGTGTGAAGCCGGCTTTGCCTTGCTGTTGCAAGCCAGTGTGCCTGCCAGCGCCATGCTGCATCGACCGGTTGAAATTGAAGGCAGTGCTGATTTACGCCGCGCCCAACACAATGCCGCCCTAGACCGTGCACCAGGATTTATCCAGCTGCAGCCACAGCATGTGGCGTGCGCTGCAGAGGCTGAATGGGTGGCTACACCATTGAAATTGCCAGACTACTGGGGGGATGTCGGCCCATTGGCCCCCTGGGTTCTGCTGCTGAGCGCGCTGGACCGGGCACAGCTCAGCGGGCAGCCCGTGGGCTGGCATGTCCAGCAAGCAGCGCAAACATGGGCGGGCCTGGTATTGCCGCCTACAAACCTTGAACAAGGAGAGCAATCATGAGTCGCTATGCCATTCGTCAGCACGATAGCCTGACAGGAGGAGGAGAGGTGCTGGATGTGATTCCGGACGGCCCGGTTGTTGAGGGAATTGGCGTGAGTTTTGTCGGTGGCAAGGCCAAATGCTTCCGTTGCGGCCAGGTGGGAACCATTGTGGCGGACGGCCCGCGTGGTTCGGTGGGCAGCCTTAATGGCTATACCGTTGCGCTGAACAATGACCTGGTGATGTGCCACTGCCCGGTTCCACCACGCTTGCTGCATTCCAGTACTGCCTGGCAGGTGGATTAAGCGCGTTACACACCGTCATTGCTATTCAAGGAATCAAAGGAATCACAGGAATGTCAGAGCAACACCATGCACTCCCCTCCCCCGGTTATGGCTAGCTCGCCGCTGCACTCGCCCTGTTGCTGCTGGGCATTACGCTGATGTCTGGCCTGTATCTGGCGGGCTTTTATGCACAAGGCAGTGATCGGCTATGGGTCAGTGTGCTCATCCTGGTCGTGGTGTTGCTGGGGGTGGGGCTTGCCTATTGCTGGCATGGCTGGCGGCTGCGGCAAGCACTGCCAGAGCACGCCGGGCGGCTGAGCGATACGGCTCAGCCGCAAGAAGTAAGTGTATCGGTACGCCAGCAACTGGGCACGCTGACAAGCAAGCGTCTGCGCAAAGCCTGGGTTGCTGTCATCGAGAATCCGCTGGATCTCCCGACAGCTGACGATCAAGCAGCCAGGCGCTGGCAGGAAAGCGACACGGCCTTGTTCATTCCTGTACCGGATAGTGTCCCAGCACCAGCGCTGCGTACCCTGCGTGGCCATTGGCGTCCACCGCTGGACGGCGTGATGCTGGTTACGCCCACGCTACCGGACGTGGGCAGCCCGGCGCTGCAACAGTTGCTGGATTTCAACCAACGCAGTGGCTGGCGGCTGCCACTGGGCCTGGCACTGAGCGGCTGGACCGTGCCTGCCGCAGGGGTGGTCTGCCAGCTAAGGGATGCCAGTAACACGGAAACCACCACCCGCGATTTGCAGCAGCTGGCTTGGGCGCTCGCCGTGGAGGGGCAGACGGATGTGTTAAAGCAGTCGTCGGACAACAAGCGTCTGGCGCTGTCGGCAGCGCTGGACCAGCCCGACATCATCAAACACTTGGCACAGCAGCTACGCGCCATCAGCCAGCAGTTACCGCCGGGGCAGCCACTGGTACAGCTAGGCTGGGTGGCAGACGACACAGCGCTACTCCCCACCACCACACGGCCCTGGCAGCAGTTTTCGCCCCGTCGGCACCGGCTGTCGCACAGCGACAAGGCAGGTTGGGCGGTCACTGCCATGGTCGGCTTGCTGTTATTGGGAGTGGCGCTATCGTTTCAGCACAATTTCCAGATAATCCAGCAGGCAAAAAAACAACAGCAGGCACTGCAACAGGCCGCTTCTCTGCCTCAGGCCCTACCCGCTCTGGCGACGGTGCAGCAGCATATCAGCCAATTGCAGCAGGCACAGCGTCAGGGCTTGCCGTGGTGGTGGCGTCTGGGTCTGAACCAGCTACCTGCGGTACAGCAGGCCTTGCTGGATGGTTATGGCAAGGCCGTGCAGCGCTGGCTGGTGGAACCGGCACGGCAGAATTTGCGTCAGGTGTTGCAGGCCTTGAATGCACTGCCATTAAACAGCGGAGACAATGTCTTGTTACAGCAAGCGCAACGGCAGGGCTATGACAGCCTGAAGGCCTACCTGATGCTGGACCAGCCGGTACGGGCGCAGCCAGCCTTTTTGAGCGCGCAACTCGTGCAGGCGGATGGGTTGGCACAAGGCAGGCGGGCCGATGTACTGCGCTTTTACAGCCAGCAGCTGCCAAGCCAGGCAGGCTGGCGGCAGGCTGCCGACCCCGCCGTGGTGGCTGCGGCACGCCAAACGCTGCTGTCACTCAATGGCATCGAGCATGATGATGCCACGCTGTACCAAACCATCTTGAAACAGGCAGCAGCCAAGTACCCGCCACGCAGTGCCGCCAGCCTGCTGCCGGGGGTGGATAGCCGCGGGCTGTTTGCCCTGCCCGGCACTGTAGCGGGCATTTATACCCGCGAGGCCTGGGAAGGATATTTGAAGGAGGCGTTTGAGCAGGCCGACCCCAAACAGGGCAGCGAAGCGGGCTGGGTATTGGGCGTTGCCAGCAGCAAGATCGAGGGGCCGCTGCTGGCACAACGGCTGCGCCAGCGCCACTTTGCCGATTATGCTGCCGCCTGGCAGGCCTTTCTCAACCGGCTGCACTGGCAGAACACCACATCGCTGGCCGCCGCCAGCGAACAGTTGAATGCCTATGCCGACCCGCAACGCTCGCCGCTGCAAGCCTTGATGGCGATGTTGCAATATCAGGGCCGCGCCGGGGCGGCAGAGAAGTCACTGGCCAGCAATCTGCTGGATAAAACCCGCCAGTTGGTGGGCAAGAAGGCGGTAAACGAGCAAGGTACAGATGCCGACCCGCTGAGCGCCGCCTTTGGCCCCTTGCTGGCACTCAGCGTTCCGCCAGATGGCAATAACACGGGCAATAGCACACCTGCCAGCAGCGTCAGCCTGACCCGCTATCTGGAAACCCTCACCGCAGCACGGCTGAAGCTGCAACAACTGGCCGCCAGCCCCAATCCGGATGCGGCAGCCCGCCAACTGGCGCAGGCCCTGTTCCAGGGACGGCAGAATGAAATCAGCGACGGGCAGAAATACGCCGCCCTGCTGGCCGCCAGCCTGGGCCAGGAATGGGCGGGGTTTGCCCAGGAAGCCTTTGTCAGCCCGCTAGATGAGGCTGGTGCCGTAGTGCTGTTGCCTGCGGCGGCGGACATCAATGCGCTGTGGCGGCGCAGCATCGTACTGCCATGGGGCAGCGAGATGAGCGGACGTTACCCTTTCAACAGTACCGACAACGATGCCGCCATCCCGGCCCTTGGCCGCTATCTGGCCCCGCAACAGGGCGAGATTGCCCGCTTCTTGCAGCAAACACTGGGCGGTGCGCTGGTACAGGAAGGTGACCAATGGCTGCCCAGCCCCAATCTGGCCAATGCTGCACCGTTTGAAGCTGCCTTCCTCAATGCCATCAACAGCCTCAGTCGGCTGGCCAGCCGCTGGTTTACCGAAGGAGACGCTGCTTATAGCTTTGAACTGCAGCCGGTGGCGATGCCGGGTTTGGTCCGCACCGAACTGACGGTGGATGGGCAAACCGTGAGTTATTTCAACCAGCAAGCCAGCTGGAGCGCACTACGTTGGCCGGGCCATGCCCAGCAGCCGGGCAGTCAACTGGTGTGGGAATCGCTGAAGACCGGTAGCCGGCAAACACTGGCATTCAACGGGCGTTGGGCGTTTATCCGTCTGCTGGAGCAGGCCAAGGTGGAGCAACTGGACAAGGCACGTTACCAGCTGGACTTTGCCCTGCCCGATGGGCTGACAGCGCGCTATATTCTGCGCACCAGCGCGGCGGATGGCCCGCTGGCCTTGCTCAAGCTGCGCCAATTCAGCCTGCCGGAACGGGTGTTTGTGTTACCGGGCGCACCGGCCCAGTCTCCAACCAGGACAGCGGACTAACGCCCGCCGGAGACATCCAGAATGCTGCCAGTGCAAAAGCTGGCGGCATCGGACAGCAGCCACACAATGGCGGCGGCTACTTCGTCGGGCAATCCACCACGCTGCATGGGCACGCCCGGTGCCAGCCGGGCCACCCGGCCGGGCTGGCCGCTGATGGCGTGGATGCCGGTTTCTATCAGCCCTGGGCGGACCGCGTTGACGCGGATTCCCTCGGCGGCCACTTCGCGCGCCAAGCCCAGTGTCAGGGTGTCGATGGCCCCTTTGCAGGCGGCGTAATCGACATATTCACCGGCGCTCCCCAGCCGGGAGGCGGCGGAGGACACATTGACGATGACCCCGCCTAGCCCACCGGCTGTGGTGGACATATGGCGTACCGCCTCGCGACAGCACAGCATGGGGCCGGCCACATTCAGTTGCAGCATATGCTGGATACGCGCGGCGCTGAAGTCCTGCAAGCGGCCCATGGGCGCGGTACTACCGGCATTGTTGACCAGTCCGTGCACCGCACCAAAACGCTGAACCACAGCGTCAAACAGCCGGATGATGTCTGCTTCCTCAGCCACATCGGCCTGAAACGCCTGTGCCACACCACCGGCGGCCTGAATACTGGCTACCACGTGTGCTGCGCCAGCGGCATCCTGCCGGTAATTGACGGCCACCTGCCAACCGGCCGCTGCCGCCTGCAAGGCAGTGGCGGCACCAATGCCGCGGGAGGCACCGGTAATCAGCAGGGTGCGCGCCACTTCAGCTTTGTCCTTCACGCAGGAAGCGTTGATACCAGCCCACACGGGCGGCGCGAGCGGTGTCGAAAGTCTGCGCCAAGGCATCGGCATCGGCGGCCTCTACCTGGGCAGTCAAGGTAGCCAGCGCCTGGCGGTAGCGTTCCAGTTCGTCCAGCAAGGCGCTGCGATTGGCCATGGTGATGTCTTTCCACATTTCCGGGTGACTGCCGGCAATGCGCGTGAAATCGCGAAACCCGGTGGCGGCAAAATCAAAGCAGCGCCGCGCGTCCTCCTTGCCTGCCACCATGCCGACATAGGCAAAAGCCAACAGGTGAGGCAGATGGCTGACGGTGGCAAACACGCTGTCGTGTTCTTCCGGTCGCATGCGGTGAATCACCGCACCGCAGGCCTGCCACAGTTCGGCCACGGTATCGCAGGCTGCCATGGTGGTTTGCGGCAAGGGAGTGAGCACCACCTTGCGCTTTTCATACAGGCCGTATTGCGCTGCGGCAGCGCCGGACAAATCAGACCCGGCAATGGGGTGGGCCGGTACACAGTTGGCCAGCTGCTGCGGCAGGTATTGGGCAAACAGCTGGGCTACATCACCCTTGGTGCTGCCGGCATCGGTCACGATGGCATGCGGCGGCAAATGCGGTGCCATGGACTGCATCATCCGGCCCATCTGCCCCACCGGGCAGGCCAGCAATACCATATCGGCCCGGCTGGCCACGGCGGCCAGGTCCTGGCTGATTTCGTCCACCACACCCAGCTCCAGCGCACGGGTGAGGTTTTCCAGTGTGCGACCAACGCCAATGACGTGCTGCACCTTGCCTGCGCGTTTGAGCGACAAGGCAAACGAACCACCGATCAAACCGACGCCAACCACCACCAAGGTGGACATTCCCTGCTGCACACGACTCCCCTTTCCTGCGCGATCACCCGGACTCTGCTCACCCACGAACATGGGCGAAGGGTCTATGATAAGCGATTTTGCACCACTGCAAAGCCCGCATGCCTCAGGAAGGAAAGCCCAGCATGACCAGCCAGCTTTACGTGTATTACAAGATTGCCGCCGACGACGGGCCGGCTTTACTGCCCCAACTGCGTCAGATGCAGGCCGTACTGGCGCAACAGGGCGTGGAAACCAGCCTGATGCGGCGCCAGGACGACAGCGCGCAGCAGGCTATACAAACCTGGATGGAAGTGTATCGGGGCATTACAGATAAGCAGGCCTTTTTGCGGCAGTTGCAGCAGGCGCTACACGAGCATGGGCTGGAAACCTTGTCGGGCGCACGTCACATGGAGTGGTTTGTCCCGCTGGAAGCGTAAGCCGTAGGGCAGGCTGCCACCGGCTGGCACGCTCAGAATGGCAGATTGAGCAATTCTGCCGGGCGGGCCAGATGAAAGCCCTGCACGAAATCACAGCCGGCAGCACGGGCGATATCCAGCTGCATTGCGCTCTCTATCCCCTCGCCCACCACCAGCGCACCGTGCAGATGCAGAATGTCCACCAGCTTTGCCAGCTTGTCGCGAACGCTGGGGCGCATCAGCGCATGGCGCATCAGCACCTTGTCCAGCTTGACGTAGTCCGGCTCCAGCAGCCAGACACGTTCCAGATTGGACGCCCCCTGGCCAAAGTCGTCCAGCGCAATCTTGAAGCCCAGACTGCGATAGCGCTGCACGGCTTCCAGCAGGCGTAGCGGGTCGCTGACGGCGTCCTCCACCACTTCCAGACAGATGTGGCTGGCCGGGATATTCAGTTGCTGCAGCACTTCGGCAAAAAACTGGCCATGCGCCTCGCTGACATTCACCAGATGCTGGGCATTCACATTCAGGGACAGGATCAGGTCCGGCCCTGGGTGTTGCAACAGGAAATTGAGCAAGTGCAGACAGCGCAGCTGACGGTCGAGAAACACCGAGCGTCGCGGTGAGGTTTCGGCAGCAAACAATACGGTAGGAATCAACTGGCCGCCAAAGCTGTCGGTCACGCGGGCCAGTGCTTCCACCGACCACAAGCGCGTAGTGCCATCAGCCTCCAGCGCATACACCGGCTGGAATACCGAGCGGAAGCGCCATTCTTCGTGGCGGCCACGTACGCGTCCGGCTTGCAGGTTGAGAGGGTATTGTTCGAACTGGTGTGCGTTCAGCAGTTGATTGATGAAGGCCAGGTCGTGTTCGATGGGTGCCAGTGCGGCGGACTGTTGACAGGCAAGCTGTTCCAGCAGGCTGGCTGCCACCATGCTGATTCTCCTTGGCGCATCGCGGATGCAGGCCGGAACACGGAAGGGAAACCGCTCCCTTCATCGTGGCTGCCACTATAACGAGCGCCATTTAGCGCCAGAAATAATTTAATCAGCAAACCTTATGCAAATTTTATCTAAGTCAGAGGTACACGAGAGAGGCGACACTGCGGCAAGGCAGTCGCCCGGCAGGAGAAACAGCACGCCAGCTTAGGCCTGACTGGCCAGCAGCGCTTGCAGCTGTGCGCAGCAGAGATGATCGTGCGGCAGGCTCTGGCCGTCGATGCTGACCACCGGCCACAGGCCGATCAGACTATTGGACAGGAATACCGCATCAGCAGCTTGCAGTTGCGCAGGCAGAATCTCGGTCTCGGTCAGCGGGTAACCCAGTTGCGGGGCGTGGGCAAACAGCCAGTCGCGCAGCATGCCTTGCACGCCGTTCTGGTCCAGCCGCGGGGTGATGATCTGCTGTCCTTGCACCAGATAGACATTGCTCATGGTGGCTTCCACCAGCAGGCCACGGGTGTCCAGCATCAAGCCTTCGTGAATATCCGGGTCAGACCATTCCGAGCGGGCCAGCACATTCTCCAGCCGGTTCAGGTGCTTGATACCGGCCAGCCGTGGCTGACAGGCCAGCCGGGTGTCACACCAGCGCACATGCACCCCGTCACGAGCACGCTCGGGCGGATAACCGGCCCAGGCGGTGACGGACACCATGCGGGTGGGCTGACAATCGGCAGGCATGGCATAGCCGCGCGCACCGACACCACGGGTAAGCACAATCTTGGCCACGCCCTGCGCCAGGCCGCCTGCCAGCTGGCCGATCTCATCCAGCAGCAGGGCCGCATCCGGCACGGGCAGCTGCAAGCGGCTGGCATCGGCCGCCAGCCGCCGGTATTGCCAGGCCCACAAGCGGGGCTGGCCAGCACGGATTTCGATGGTGCGGTAAATGCCGTCACCATAGGCCAGGCCACGATCCAGTGCGGAAATCTGCTCGCCCGGCTGGCCGTTGATCAGCATCGCCATCAGGCTTGCTCCACCCCAAGCGCGCGCAGCAGGCCGCGTGCCTTATGGCGGGTTTCCTGCAATTCACGTTCCGGGTCTGAATCCGCCACGATGCCGCCCCCGGCACGGAAGCGTAGCTGCTGCCCTTCCTGCATGAAGGTACGAATCAAAATATTCAGGTCCATGCTGCCATCGCGGTTGAGATAACCCAGGCTGCCGGTATAAGCACGACGCGCGCTGTTTTCCAGTTCGCGGATGATTTGCATGGTGCGCACCTTGGGGCAACCGGTGATGGTACCGCCAGGGAATAGCGCACGTATGGTGTCGGCCGGGGAGATGTCCGCGCGCAAGCGGCCACGGATATTGGATTCGATGTGGTGAACGTAGGCATAGCTTTCCACCGCCATCAGTTCGTCCACTTCCACTGTGCCGGGCTGGCTGATGCGGCCAAGGTCGTTGCGTTCCAGGTCGATCAGCATCACGTGCTCGGCGCGCTCCTTGATGCTGGAAATCAGCCGCTGCTTGAGGGCGGCATCTTCGGTCGGGTCCGGCGAGCGCGGATGGGTGCCGGCAATCGGCCGGGTATCGGCCCAGCCATCGCGCACCCGCACCAGCCGCTCGGGCGAGGAGCTGACAATCTGCGCGCTGCCAAAATCCGCCAGCGCGGAAAACGGCGCGGGGTTGGCGCGGCGCAGCGCGGCAAACAGGTCCGGCGCGGCAACTTCGCTCCCCAGTTCGGCACGCCAGCCGCGTGAAATGTTCACCTGGAACACATCACCTTCATAGATGTACTGCTTCAGCCGCAGCACGGCATCGGTATACCACTGCGGCGGGTCTTCCTGCAGCGATTGCAAGCTGACCGGATGCGGATTGAATGGCGCAATGCCGTGCACCAGCTGTTGCAGATGCTGCAATTGCCCAGCAGTTTCGGCCACCAGCCAGGCGGTTTGCTCGCACCGGTTGATCAACAGCGCAGCCGGCACCCGCGCCATGGCCGCCAGCGGAAAACTGTCAGGCAATGCTTCTGGCACTTTGGGCTCGAACTGCGACAGCAAGTCGTAGCCCAGGTAAAGGAAATAGCCACCGACAAAAGGCAGACCATGCGGATTATCCACTGCCTGCGGCTGGAAACCGCGCAGCGTATCAACAAACGCCTCCCCTTCCCCACTGTGGTAAAGCGTGGTGCTGTCGGCGGCAAACAGCATGTCCCAGCCCTGATCGCCGGAGGACATCAGCAGGAAGGGAAATTCCGCACGATGGGCGGCATGCAGGGCCAACAGGTCGGGAAGGAAGTCGAGTCGTTCGGTAAACATGCCTGTTCCACACAGCGGCATTGCAAGCGCCGCAAAAAAAGAAAACCGCCGCGAGTGTATCGCAGCGGTTCGGGCTGTCAATGCGTTTTCGCGCTGCGCTGCAATAGCACCACAGCACGATGTCGCCATTACATGCGCTTGAACACCAGGGTACCGTTGGTACCACCAAAACCAAACGAGTTGGAAATGGCGATGTCAATCTTCATGTCACGGGCGGTATTGGCCACGTAGTCCAGGTCACAACCGGCTTCCACATCCTGCTCGTGCAGGTTGATGGTGGGCGGCGATACCTGGTTGTACAGCGCCAGGATGGAGTAGATGGCTTCCACGCCGCCAGCACCGCCCAGCAAGTGGCCGGTCATCGACTTGGTGGAGTTCACCACCAGCTTCTTGGCGTGATCACCAAAGGCAATCTTCAGCGCGCTGGTTTCGTTGGCATCACCCAGCGGGGTGGACGTGCCGTGCGCATTCACATACTGCACCTGATCCGGGTTGATCCGGGCGTCGCGCAGTGCGTTCTGCACGCCGCGGGCCGGGCCATCCGCATTCGGGGCGGTAATGTGGTGGGCATCGGAACTCATACCAAAACCGATCAGCTCGGCATAGATACGCGCACCGCGCTTGACCGCGTGTTCGTATTCTTCCAGCACCAGCACACCGGCACCTTCGCCCATCACAAAGCCGTCACGGCCCTTGTCCCACGGACGGGACGCGGTTTCCGGCTCGTCATTGCGGGTGGACAGTGCCTTCATGGCGGCAAAACCGCCCATACCCAGCTTGGAAATGGCACCTTCGGCACCACCGGCCACCATCACGTCGGCATCACCGTACTGAATCATCCGGGCTGCATCGCCGATGCAGTGCGCACCGGTGGTGCAGGCAGACACGATGCCATACGACGGGCCTTGAAAGCCCTTCAGGATGGACACGTGGCCGGCGATCAGGTTGATCAGCGAACCGGGGATGAAGAAAGGACCGATTTTGCGGATGCCGTTTTCCTGTACGGCCACGCCGGTTTCCTCGATCAGCGGCAAACCGCCGATACCGGAACCGATATTGACGCCAACGCGGGTCTTGTCCAGATCTGCCACATCATCCAGGCCGGCATCTGCCACAGCTTGCAGCGCTGCTGCAATGCCGTAGTGGATGAACAGGTCGGAACGACGCGCTTCCTTGGGGGAAATATACGCGCTGATATCGAAGTCCTTGACCTCGCCGGCGATCTGGCAATTCAGGTCGCTGGCATCAAAACGGGTCACTTTGCCAATGCCGCTCTTGCCGGCCAACAGATTGGCCCAGCCAGTGGCAACATCATTGCCGACCGGGGAAATATGTCCCAGACCGGTTACTACAACTCTGCGTTTGGACACGAAGAATCTCCGTGAGTAGAGGGGAGGCAGTCTCCCGATGATCCCACAACTTCCGTGTGAAGTTGATGACAGTCAAACGGACGTTTGGAACCCTCTATAACAAAAGAACCTCTGCAGGCGAGCCAAGGCCACACCGCGCAGAGGTCCTGTACAGGCCTGAAAGTATTACTTGTTCAGGTGGGCGGTAACGTAATCAACGGCTTGCTGAACAGTGGTGATCTTTTCAGCTTCTTCGTCCGGGATTTCGCACTCGAACTCTTCTTCCAGAGCCATTACCAGCTCAACGGTGTCGAGGGAGTCAGCGCCCAGATCATCAACGAAGGACGATTCGATCTTGACTTCAGCTTCGTTTACGCCCAGTTGTTCGGCAACGATCTTTTTAACGCGCGCTTCGATGTTTTCCATTTGTCTAAACCCTTGACCTTTCTGATTCGGGATCACAAAACCCGTGTATTCTACAAAAAAAAATTAGAGCAGCCCACCTAAATCTTGTCTTTTGTTCGACAGGACCGGTTTAAGGCATAAACATGCCGCCATTGACATGCAGTGTTTGGCCGGTGATATAGGCCGCACGGTCCGATGCCAGGAAGGCGGTTGCGTCAGCAATATCCTTGGCATCGCCCAGGCGGCCCAGGGAAATCTGGCCCACCAGCGCGGTGCGCTGTTCTTCCGGCAGTGCACGGGTCATGTCGGTGTCGATAAAACCCGGTGCCACACAGTTTACCGTGATATTGCGACTGCCAACCTCGCGTGCCATGGACTTGGTGAAGCCCATGATACCGGCTTTGGCCGCTGCGTAGTTGGTTTGACCGGGATTGCCGGTGGCACCCACCACCGAAGCGATATTGATGATGCGACCCCAGCGGGCCTTCATCATGCCGCGCAGCACAGCCTTGGACGCCTTGAATACCGACTTCAGGTTGGTATCCATGATGGCATCCCAGTCGTCGTCCTTCATGCGCATCAACAGGCCGTCGCGGGTAATGCCGGCATTGTTGACCAGAATGGCCACTGCGCCGAATTCCTTGTCGATGGCGTCAACCAGCGCTTCAATGGCACCGTTTTCCGTCACGTTCAGCACACGACCAGCACCACCATTGGCAGCCAGACGTTCATTGATGGCAGCAGCGCCGGACTCGGAAGTCGCGGTACCAATGACAATGGCGCCCTCGGCTTGCAGCGCATCGGCAATGGCTGCGCCAATGCCACGCGAAGCGCCGGTAACCAGGGCTACTTTGCCTTGCAGACTCATTGAGGATGTCTCCTTGTTGTGTACATCACCAGCCACCAGCCGCGCACGATACCGGCTGGCAGCTGAATATCATTGCAGTTCGGCCTTGGCCGCTTGCAGCGCAGCAGCGTCAGTCAGTGCCAGGCACTTGACGTTGCCGTCGATACGCTTGGCCAAACCCGCCAGCACCTTGCCAGGACCACACTCGGCCATGCTGACGATGCCGTCTGCAGCCAGTTTCTGGATGGTTTCGGTCCAGCGCACCGGGCTGTACAGCTGGCGTACCAACGCATCGCGGATATCCGCCGCGTCGCTGTAGCTGGCCACGTCGGCATTGTGCAGCACCGGAATGGCCGGGGTATTGATGTGTACTTGCAGCAGGGCTTCGGCCAATTGCATGCCGGCCGGCTTCATCAGCGCACAGTGCGAAGGCACCGATACCGGCAGCGGCAGCGCACGCTTGGCACCACGGGCCTTGCAGGCTTCCATGGCGCGCTCGACCGCAGCCTTGGAGCCAGCAATCACCACCTGCCCCGGGGAATTGAAATTGACGGCTTCCACCACCTCGCCATTGGCCGCTTCGGCACAGGCTGCACGTACGTCATCGTCCGACAGGTTCAGAATGGCCGCCATGGCACCCTGCCCAGCCGGCACGGCGTTCTGCATGGCTTCGGCACGCAGGCGCACCAGCTTGACCGCTTCGGCAAAAGGCAGCGCACCAGCCGCCACCAGCGCGGTGTATTCACCCAGGCTGTGGCCGGCAACAACAGCAGGCTGCTGGCCGCTGACATCCTGCCAGGCCAGATAAGTGGCCACACCGGCAGCCAGCATGATGGGCTGGGTATTGACCGTGGCATTGATGGCCTCGGCACTGTCAGCCTGCAGCATGGCCCACAGGTCCACGCCCAGCGCGGTGGAGGCTTCTTCGAAGGTGTGTTTCACCACCGGCAGGTCGGCAAAACCATCCATCATTTTCAGGCTTTGCGAGCCCTGACCGGGAAAGAGAAAGGCAAACGCCATAGACAGTCTCCGCAATTTCGACGGAATAATAATCGACGGAAGGATGAGGCAATCAGACCGTGCTGCCAAGCAGTCAGATCAAACGCCCATGAAAATGGGCGTTATCTGTACGCAAGACACGGCATGAAACCTGCGATGCTCCCGTCGCGAAGAATCAGTACTTCAGCAACACGGCACCCCAGGCAAAACCACCGCCAATGCCTTCCAGCAGAATGGTCTGACCGCGCTGGATACGACCGTCACGCACCGCATGATCCAGCGCCAGCGGAATGGATGCCGCCGAGGTATTGCCCTGTTGCGGCAATGTTACGATCACCCGCTCCATCGACATGCCCAGGTGCTTGGCCGTGGATTCGATGATGCGCAAATTGGCCTGATGCGGCACCAGCCAGTCGACTTGTGTCTTGTCGACACCAGCCTCGGCCAGTGTAGTGCTGGCGATGTCGGACAGCGCCTTGACGGCAAACTTGAACACCGCCGGGCCGTCCATGTGCAAGAAGGGAATGCCCTGGATCTTGCCGCCGGAAATCTGTGCCGGGGTATTCAGAATGTCTTTGTAGCGGCCATCGGAGGCCAGCTTGGCATGCAGGATGCCCGGTTCCTCCGAGGCACCCAGTACCACGGCACCGGCACCGTCACCAAACAGTACGCAGGTGCGGCGGTCTTCCCAGTCCATCACGCGCGACATCACTTCGGCACCGACTACCAGCACTTTGCTGGCCATGCCACCCTTGATGTAGTTGTGCGCGGTGGTGAGGGCAAACATGAAACCGGCACAAACCGCCTGCACGTCGAATGCGGCACAGCCATGAATGCCCAGTTTTTCCTGCAACAGGCAGGCGGTGCTGGGGAAAATCATGTCAGGCGTGGTGGTGGCGACGATGATCAGATCGATCTCGGTCTTGTCGATGCCAGCGCTCTGGATGGCAGCTTCTGCTGCCTTCAGCGCCAGATCGCTGGTGGTTTCTTCATCGGACACGATGTGGCGGGCATGGATGCCAGTGCGCGAGACAATCCACTCGTCACTGGTTTCCACGCGCTCGGCCAGCATCGCATTCGTGAGCACATTGGATGGCAGGTAGCTGCCAGTGCCTAGAATGCGGGAATGGGCCATGTATTAATCAGTTCGCTTCCGGCTCGGCTTGCTTGAGATTGTTTAATTGGTGTGCAACCCGGTCGGTAATATGACCAATCACGTCGGAGCCGGCTTCCTCGCAAGCCTGTTCCAGCGCGAAACGGAATCCAACGGCATCGGTTCCACCATGACTTTTCACCACGATGCCACGCAGGCCCAGCAAGCTGGCACCGTTGTAACGACGCGGGTCGACACGTTTGCGGAACTGATTGAGCACCGGCATGGCTGCCAGCGCGCACAGGCGGGTCCACCAGTTGCGGGTGAATTCCTGCCGCAGGAAAGAGGCAATCATGTGCGCCAGCCCCTCAGCCGACTTGAGCGCCACATTGCCGGTAAAACCGTCGCAGACTACCACATCTACCGTGCCTTTGTAGACGTCGTTACCTTCGACATTACCGATGAAATTCAGCTCGGACTGACGCAGATACTCGCCAGCGCGCTTGACGCTGTCGTTACCCTTGATGTCTTCCGAACCGATATTGAGCAGCCCGACACGCGGATTGGCATTGCCGGTGATGCTGGAAACCAGCTCCGAACCCATGATGCCGAACTGCAGAAGTTGCTCCGGCGTGCAATCGACGTTGGCACCAAGGTCCAGCATGCAGGTACTGCCCTTGATGGACGGCATCATCTTGGCGATGGCCGGTCGTTCGATGCCCGGGATGGTTTTGAGGACAAAGCGTGCGGTTGCCATCAGTGCGCCGGTATTACCGGCAGACACGGCGGCTTGCGCCTCGCCTTCCTTTACCAGATTGATCGCCACCCGCATGGACGAATCTTTCTTGTTCTTCAGGGCGAGCTGCGGCGATTCGTCCATGCCCACCACTTGCGTGGCATGCTGGATACGGACGCGCGAACGCGCAACACCCGGATGACGGGACAATTCAGCCTCGATGGCTGCCTGGTCTCCGACAAGAATCAGATTGGCGTTGGGATGGTCTTGCAGGAATTGGATCGATGCTGGGACGGTGACCTTGAGGCCAACGTCACCGCCCATTGCATCAACCGCGACGGTGATAGTCATCAACGTGTACGGTAGTGAAACCTACCTGTTTTTATACAAACGGTAAGTATTGGGTGAGAAAGGACGAATTATTCGCCTTTGGTGGCAACAACCTTGCGACCACGGTAGAAGCCGTTCGGGCTGATGTGGTGACGCAGGTGGGTTTCACCGGTCGTCGGCTCTTTGGCCAGCGACGGAGCGGTCAGAAAATCGTGGGCACGATGCATGCCGCGCTTGGACGGGGACTTTTTGTTCTGTTGAACAGCCATGTTCGACTCCTAGGAAAATCGCGTGTATTGATAATTCAAGACTTGGAGATCTTCAACGTGGCCAGCACCGCAAACGGATTGGGCTTGTCAGCCTTGGCACGTGTCAGAGCTTCCGAACCGCATTCGTCGTGTTTCGTCGAGTGCGGCAAGCCCATGATGATTTCGTCTTCGATCATTGCCACCACATCAAGCTCTTCCGGCGCGAGAATGGCATCCAGCGTTTCGTCCAGCTCGCAGGCTTCATCCAGCTTTTCCTGCCGGGTGAACAAAGTAAGCACCGAATCGGTATTCACCTCGTACGGCATCACTTCCAGACAACGCTGGCAGCTTACCGCAACGCTGGCTTTCACCTGCATGCGCAGGGAAAGGCGGGACGAGCCATCGCGAAAACCTTCCAGGGTGTATTCCACCGTACCGGAGGTGTCGGACAGGTCGCTGTGCACACGCTCGTCCAGGGTGCTGACGGGCAGTTTGCCGGTCAGAACGCGGCCCTCACGGGCGAACTTGAGCGGGTCGATCAAAATCGGGTTAGACATAAACCCAGCATGATATAATCCGCCTCCCCGATTTGTCAAAATAATCAAGCAATACCACCATGCAGATCATCCTGGCTTCCACCTCCCGCTACCGGCAGGAAATCATCGCCCGCTTGGGCCTCCCCTTCACTGCCGTACCGCCGGTGTGCGACGAAACCCCGCTGCCGGACGAAAGCGCGCTGGACACCGCCGTACGCCTGGCACGTACCAAGGCCCAGTCGCTGGCAGCCGACTATCCGCATGCCCTGATCATCGGTTCCGACCAGGTGGCCTTGCTGGATGGCCAGCAAATCGGCAAACCGGGTTCCTTCGACAAAGGCGTGGCCATGCTGCAGTGGATGAGCGGCCGCACCGTGGTGTTTCATTCGGCGTTGGCACTATACAACACCGCCAGCGGGCGCTTGCAGGAAACCGTGGGCATTACCCGCGTCACCTTGCGTCAGCTCACCGAACAGCAAATCCGCAACTACCTGACGCGCGAGCCGGATGCCCTGCACTGTGCTGGCAGCGCCAAGAGCGAAGGCCTGGGTGGTGCGCTGCTGGAAAAAGTGGAGTCGGACGACCCGAACGCGCTGATCGGCGTCCCGCTGTTCCAACTCATCAGCATGTTGAACGCCGAAGGCGTGGAGATTCTGTAATGGCTGGCACCCTGTTTCTGATTCCCGCCCCGCTGGGTGACGAAAGTATTGCCTGGCTGCCCGCAGCCGAGGCAGCCAAAGTGCTGCATATCCGCCACTTTGTGGTGGAGGCGGAAAAAACCGCGCGCAAGCACCTGAAGGCGCTGGGCGTCAGCACGCCGATTCGCGAACTGGCCATGAACACGCTCAACGAGCACACCAAGCCTGCCGATGTTGCCGCCCTGCTGGCACCGCTACTGGCGGGTGAAGACGTAGGGCTGATTTCCGAAGCCGGCTGCCCGGCAGTGGCCGACCCCGGCGCACAGCTGGTGGCACTGGCGCACGAGCGCGGCATCCGTGTCGCCCCCTTGATCGGCCCTTCTTCGATTTTGCTGGCGCTGATGGCCTCCGGAGCCAATGGCCAGTGCTTTGCCTTCCATGGCTATCTGCCGGTGGATGCCGCCGAAAAGGCCAAAGTGGTGAAGGAGCTGGAACAACGCTCGCGCCAGCGCAATGAAACCCAGGTGTTCATTGAAACCCCTTACCGCAACAATGCGCTGCTGCAGCAATTGCGTGAGACACTGGCCCCCTCTACACGGCTGGCCGTGGCCTGCGACCTGACTTTGCCGACGGAAACCATTGTCAGCCGCCTAGTGAAGGACTGGCCGCAAGAAGCGCCGGATTTTCACAAGCGACCGGCCATTTTCATCCTGCACGCTGCCTGAAAGGCTATCCCATGCCCAAATTGCCGCCGCTGATCCACTCCCTGCTGGATACCGACCTGTACAAATTCACCATGTTACAGGCCATCTTGCACCAATTCCCGGCGGCTTACGGGCAGTATGCCTTCCGCTGTCGCAACCAGCCGGATTACCCCCTCTCGCAGCTGCACAAGGAGCTGGAGGCGCAGCTGGACTGGCTGTGCCAGTTACAGTTCACCCAGCCGGAACTGGCTTATCTGCGCAGCTTGCGCTTCATCAAGAGCGATTTTGTCGATTATCTGGAGCTGTTCCACCTGCAACGCCGCTTCATCCAGGTGGAATGCGATGGCGATGCACTGAACATTCATATCGAAGGACCGCTGGTGCAGGCCATGTTCTTCGAGATCTTCGTGCTGGCCATCGTCAATGAGCTGTACTTCCGCCGCCTGGACACCCCGCAAGTACGCGAGGAAGGCCAGCGCCGGCTGGATGAGAAAATTGCCACCCTGCTGCGCTTCGAAGCAGAAGAAAGCGCCAGCCAGCGCTTTCCCTTGCTGATTTCCGACTTTGGCACCCGCCGCCGCTTCAGCCGCGAATGGCAACAGCAAGTGGTGGAACAGCTGAATGCCGCCCTGCCCAAGATTTTCCGTGGCACCAGCAATGTCTGGCTGGCCTGGAAGCTGGGTATCACCCCTATCGGCACCATGGCGCATGAATTCTTTCAGGCCTTCCAGGCGCTGGGTGTGCGGCTGCGCGACTTTCAAAACGCGGCGCTGGAAGCCTGGGTGCAGGAATACCGCGGCGACCTGGGCATTGCGCTTACCGACGTGGTGTGCATGGATGCCTTCCTGGCCGATTTCGACTTGTACTTTGCCAAGCTGTTCGACGGCCTGCGCCATGACAGTGGCGATGCGGTGGAATGGGCGGACAAGGCCATTGCCCATTACCGCAAGCTGCGCATCGACCCGGCCACCAAGATGCTCACCTTCAGCGACGGCCTGAGCGTGGACCGGGCACTGGAACTGCACCGCCGCTACAGCCCGCATATTCAGGTAAGTTTTGGCATTGGTACTCACTTCACCAATGACCTGGGGCTGGAGCCACTGCAAATCGTACTGAAGCTGGTGAGCTGCAACGGCCAGCCGGTAGCCAAGCTATCCGACAGCCCGGGCAAGACCATGTGCAGCGATGCCACCTTCCTCGCCTATCTGCGTCAGGTGTTCAAAGTGGCAGCGCCAGTGGCTGATTCAGTCGCGCAATAAGGCCAGCAGCGTCTGCCGCGCCTTCTCAGGCAGACGCACACCCGCCAGCGCCACGGTCCGCTCGCCCAGCGTCCGGTAGACCGGCTGCAAATCCGGCGGCAATACCTCCAGATGCCTTGCTACTGTTGCGGCATCGCCACGCACAATCGGTCCGGTCAGCGCCGGTTGCGGCCCCATACTCAGCGCATTGGCCAGACTGCCCTGCATCAGCGGCCCCAGCAAGGCGGATAACAAAGCCTCATCCACACCACCTTGCAAGGCCAACTGGCGGGCGATATCGGTCAGCGTGACCAGATAATTGGATGCCACCGACAAGGCCGCGTGATAGGCTGCCTTCCCTCCGGGCGCCAGCGCAAACGGCTGCGCACCAATGGCAGCGGCAAAGTCCTGCAACAAGGGCAGCGCTGCTGCATCTCCTTCCAGCGCGCACAGGGTGCCGGCAAATTGCGCCACCGCCCGCGCCGGATCGGCAAAGGAAAACGCCGGATGCAGGCTGGCCACCTGCGCCCCCACCGCCCGCAAGGGGGCCAGCAACTCAGCCTCGGCAGCGCCACTGGCGTGAAACACCACGGTACCAGCCCGCACCACCCCACTGTCAGCCAGTGCCTGCGCAGTCGGCGCAATGGCATCGTCCGGCACCGATAACAGGGTCAACGCTGCCGGTCGCAAGCTGTCCAGCTGACACCCTGCCTGCCCGCTGCCGATAAAATCCACCGCAGCCTGCGCCGATGGCAAGCTGCGTGCCAGACAGTCCTGTATCCGGTAGCGGCCACAGTGCAGGGCCAGCCGACCCAGCGTACGCCCCAGTTTTCCGGCCCCAATGATGTTGAGTTCCTGCATTCTCCATCCTCTTTCTTGACACTGCTGGCAGCATGTCTGACGATGCCGCTAGAATAATCCTGCTTAACAGTATTTTACCTGCCACCACGGCAGCCCCGGGGAGTCCCCTTCATGAAGCTGGTGATTTTCTTTGGCATCATCGCCATTGTCCTGCTGTATTTCGTCACCCTGTATAACGCACTGGTCAATCTCAAGCATGCGGTGGCCCGCAGCTGGGCCAATATCGACGTGCTGCTCAAACAGCGTCACGATGAACTGCCCAAGCTGGTGGAGGTGTGCAAGCAGTACGCCCAGTTCGAACAGCAAACCCTCAATCGGGTGATGGAGGCGCGTGCTGGCGTAGCGCAATACGCGCAGAGCCGTAATATGGAAGGCCTGGGTCACGAGGAAGGCAAGCTGCGCGGCCTGATCGGCCAGGTACTGGCCGTGGCCGAAGCTTACCCCGAACTCAAGGCTGACCAGCAGTTTGCCCATTTATCCGAACGCATCAGCCAGCTGGAGGACACCATTGCCGACCGGCGCGAGCTATATAACGATGCCGTCAACCTCAACAATGTGCGTATCGAGCAATTTCCCGACGTGCTCATCGCCCGCCTGTTCAATTTTCCGCCCGCCCGCGCCC
Source organism: Aquitalea sp. LB_tupeE (assembly GCF_013391415.1). Lineage (GTDB taxonomy): Bacteria > Pseudomonadota > Gammaproteobacteria > Burkholderiales > Chromobacteriaceae > Aquitalea. The sequence goes on along the minus strand of NZ_JACAXB010000024.1, from coordinate 13,092 downwards.
TGCAATTCAGCGCGGCGGAAAAGCGCGATGTCGATCTGGCGCAACTGTTCCGCCAGGGTTAAAGCATGCAGCAGTGGCTAAGCTGGCAGTGGACGCGCAATGGCTGGATGGCCTTTGGCCTTTACCTGTTGCTGGCCGTGGCCGGACTCAAGCTTGGACTGCCGGTATTTCGCCAACTGCTGCTGCCGGCCATGCTGGCCTGCGGGCTGATTGGCTGGTGGCTGAACTACCGGCGTTACCGCCTGATTGCAGATACCCCCACCGCGCATGCCGCCTCAGCCGCGCTTGGCCATGTGGAACTCTACGGCGTGGCCGCCAACCATGAAAGCGCGGTGAACTACAGCCCGTTTTCCGGTCGCCGCTGCGTGTGGTACCGCTGCTGGCGTTATCACAATGACCGGCGCAGCGCCCTGTCCGGCCGCACGCTAGACCCGCTGACGCTGGACAGCGGCAGCCTGCTGTCCGTACCGGAGTGTAGCGATCAGTCCTTTGTGCTGCAGGATGGCAAGCAGGCGGTGATCATCCACCCGGAGGGTGCCGAGGTACAGCCGCCACACCGGGAGAGCTGGCAGGAAGGCAATGAAACGCTGGTAGAAGAATGGATAGACGAAGGCGACCCGCTCTATGTGCTCGGCCAGTTGCACAGCCACGGCGGCGTGCGGCCAGACCAGCAAGCATTCCGCCAGGATGTCGGTGCCAAACTGAGCGAGTGGAAGCAGGACCAGCCTGCCTTGCTACATCGTTTTGATCTGGATGGCAACGGGCAGATCAACGAGCAGGAATGGCAGCTGGTTCGCGCCGCCGCCGAGCGCGAGGTACGCCAGTTACACCAGCAGCTGGCCAGTACCCCGCCCACCTTGCATGTGCGCAAGCCGGAAGATGGCAAACCCTATCTGATCAACACCCTCACGCCACAAGGTGTTGCGGTGAGTTATCGCTGGCGCGCCTGGTTGCACGCCCTGGCCGCCTTGATGAGCTTCCTGCTGTGGTTGCATCTGGGCGCGGCGGGCAGCTGACTGTTGCCAGCAGACAAGATGCATGACAAGACAATTCCACCTATCATGGAGCCAACCGGTTCCAGACAATAACACCGGCACGCATCATCACAAGAGCGCCCCAGCGCCAGGAGACTGCAATGATCCGCCTGATTTATTCCAGCGCCCTTAATCCGGCCTATTCACCACAAACCCTGTTAGGGCTGCTGGCCGGCTATCGTGCCCGCAACCAGCGTCTGGGCATCAACAGTCTGCTGTTGCTGATGAATAAGGATTTCCTGCAAATGCTGGAGGGAGAGGAAGCCGCGGTGGATGAGTTGTACGACTTCATTCAGCAGGACAAGCACCATCTGCAACTGACCCTGCTGTCACGCGAAACCGTCAGCCACCCCAGTTTTCCCGGCCAGCCGCTGGTATTCATCGATACCGAAGAGCTGGCGCGCAAGCTGGGTCACCCGATACATCTGAGCAATATCGCCCCGCATGGCGAGCTGGAACATGCCGAACGCGCCAAACGCTTTGTGCAAGAGTTCATCAATGGCAAGTGGCACCACCACCTGCCCAATGGCCAGAACCCTCAGGTGGTTCACCGGCACTGATGCGCCGGGCAAGGAAAAAGGCTGCCATCCGGCAGCCTTTTTTGCTTCAGCAGAACACACTTACAGCGCCGCTGCTTTCAGCGCCTGATCCACATCAGCCAGAATGTCGTCGATGTGCTCGATGCCAATGGACAGGCGAATCAGCTCCGGTCGCACCCCGGCCTTGAGCTGCTCTTCCGGCGACAGCTGGCGGTGAGTGGTGGAAGCCGGGTGGCAGGCCAGGCTCTTGGCATCGCCAATATTCACCAGACGCGTCACCAGTTGCAGTGCATCGATAAAACGGCCACCGGCCTCGATGCCACCCTTGATGCCGAAGGACAGGATGCCCGAAGCGCGACCGCCCATGTATTTATCCACCAGCACCTTGTTGGGACTGGAAGGCAGGGCAGCGTATTCCACCCACTCTACTGCCGGGTGGGCTTGCAGGCGTTCTGCCACCTTCAGTGCATTGTCGCAAATGCGATCCAGGCGCAGCGCCAGGGTTTCGATGCCCTGTAGGATCAGGAAGGCATTGAACGGTGAAATGGCGGCGCCCATATTGCGCAGCGGCACCACGCGGGCACGGGCGATATAGGCCGCCGGACCCAGTGCTTCGACGTAATTCACACCGTGGTAGCTGACATCCGGCGTATTCAGGCGCACAAAGCGCTCTTTATGTTCGCCCCAGGGGAATTTGCCGGAATCCACAATAATGCCGCCAATGCTGGTGCCATGACCACCCAAGTATTTGGTGAGGCTGTGCACCACGATATCGGCACCATGTTCGAAGGGGCGGCACAGGTACGGCGAGGGCACGGTATTGTCCACAATCAGCGGCAGGCCGTGCTTGTGGGCTTCTTCGGCAAAGGCGGCAAAGTCCACCACATTGCCCAGCGGATTGCCCACCGATTCGCAGAACACCGCCTTGGTCTTGTCATCCACCAGCTTGCTGATGGAGGCCGGATCCTTGTAATCGATGAAGCGCACTTCGATGCCCAGCTGCGGGAAGGTGTGGGCAAACAGGTTATAAGTGCCGCCATACAGGGTGCTGGTGGCAATGATGTTGTCGCCAGCCTCGGCAATGGTCTGGATGGCGTAGCTGATGGCCGCCATGCCGGAGGCCACCGCCAATGCACCAATGCCGCCTTCCAGTGCGGCCACGCGCTTTTCCAGCACATCGGTGGTGGGGTTCATGATGCGGGTATAGATATTACCCTGCACTTTCAGGTCGAACAGGTCTGCACCGTGCTGGGTGCTGTCAAAGGCATAGCTGGTGGTCTGATACAGCGGCACCGCCACCGCCTTGGTGGTCGGGTCCGGGCTGTAGCCTCCGTGCACGGCCAGGGTTTCCAGTTTCATCTTCTTCTCTCCTGTGGCTTTACGCCTGTTGCATATCGCACCAACCATACCGTCAGCAGGGGAAGAAGCCAAGCCGGATTTCCTGCAAAGCTTATGAAAATTCCGACGCAAAATGACACATGGCCAGTCAAGGACTGGCCATGCACAGTGTCAGCAAAAGACGGGTTCAGATGGCCGGGATGGCCCCCGGCCCCGGGGCCATGCCGGCCAGCACACGCTGGAAAGGCTGACGGAAACGACTGGACACATAGGGTGCCAGGAAATACAGCAGGCTCAGACAGCCCTCGCGTGCCACGGTCTGTGCTTCCTGCGGACATTTGGCAATGTCGGGACGAGCAATCCAGCCGGTTTGCAACAGCTGGAAATTACGTGCGAGAAAGCCGATCTGCACGTCATCGCCTTCCAGCATGCCCTGGTCGCGCAGCTTGAAAAACAGTTTTTCCACACCACGGCTGATCAGCCCGGCTTCGATCTTGCTGTAGCTTTCCTGCAAGGACTGGTTGACCGAAAACAGGCTGGAAATGCTTTGCGGAATGAAACGGAAGGTCCACAAATGACGCAGTACTTTTTCCAGCAAGGACACCAGCCCCTCCACCGAGGCAGTCACGCTCAATTCGCCCGCGGCATTGAGATAATCCGCCATACCCTTGGAGTAGCGCCGGTACAGCTCGTTGATGATGTCTTCCTTGCAGGCAAAGTGGTAGTACAGATTGCCGGTGCTGATATTCAGATAGCGCGCAATGTGGTTGGTAGTGACGCTACGCTCGCCCTGCTGGTTGAACAGCTGCAGGCTGGCTTCAACAATGCGGTCAAAGGTTGGACTTTTGCTTTCTTTACGGCTCATGGCAGGTTCTTCCCGGTGCGCGGAACCCCGGGACAGACTGTTCCCGGCACCCGCTGCGTCTGTGATCGACAAACACCCGTGCATGATACCGCAAGCCGTCCCGACCGGCACAGCGATTGCCATGACCGGCCGGTTGGCGATGCAAAAAGGCAGCACAAGGCTGCCTTTTTGCATCGGGATGAACAGCTGTGTCGGATGGGCGGCTTACTGCACATTCACCGTGGCAAAGTTGACGCGGCCAAACGGGTTGGCGGCATAACCACTCACCTCCTTGCGCTCCAGCACATAGGCTGTGGGGTGGGCCAGCGGCAGCCACAAGGCCTGATCGCTGATCAGCTTTTGTGCTTGCAGGTACAGCTTGCTGCGCTGGGCAAAGTCACTGGTTTTCTTGCCATCGCTAATCAGCTTGTCCAGCTTCGGGTCGCAATAGCGGGCAAAGTTGGTGCCGGACTGTACCGCTGCGCAGGAGAACTGCGGAGTGAGGAAGTTGTCCGGGTCGCCGTTATCCCCGGCCCAGCCCATGAACAGCAAGTCGTGCTCGCCAGCCTTGCCGCGCTTGATCAGCTCGCCCCACTCGATCACCTTGATCTGGGCACGAATGCCCGCCTTGGCCAGATCGGCCTGCAACAGCTCGGCCCCGGCCTTGGGATTGGGATTAAGCGTACTGCCGCTGGGGCGGACCCATAGCGTGGTGTCAAAGCCGTTGGGGTAGCCAGCCTGGGCCAGCAGCTTTTTCGCGCGGCTCAGGTCTTGCGGATAGGGTTTGACGCTCTTGTTGTAGCTCCAGGTATTGGGCGGGTAAGGCAGCGTGGCGGCGGTGGCGGTACCGTCGAACACGGTTTTCAGATAGGTGTTCTTGTCGAAAGCCAGGTTGACTGCCTGCCGAACCAGCGCATTGTCAAAAGGCTTGTGCTGGCTGTTGATGGCGACAAAGGCAGTCATGAAGGCTGGCGTGGACAGCACGCGGATCTTGCTGTCGCCCTGCACTGCCAGCACGTCTTGCGGCTTGGCCGACAAGGCCAGCTGGCACTCCCCTGCCTTCAGCTTTTGCACCCGTACGGTGGCATCCGGCGTGATGGCGTAGATCAGTGCCGATACCTTGGGTTTGCCCCCCCAGTAAGCCAGGTTCGGCTGATAACGCACCACGTTGTCCTTCTGGAAGCTACGGAACACGAAGGGACCGGTGCCGATGGGTTTGCTGTTGAGTTCGGCCTGCTTGCCGGCAGCCTGCAACTGCGCGGCATATTCGGCAGAGTAAATGGAGGCAAAGCCCATGCTCAGCGTGGACAGGAAGGTGGACTCAGGATAGTTCAGCTCAAAACGTACGGTGTTGTCGTCCACCTTGCTGACCGACTTGATCAGCTTGGGCAGCTGCATGGACTGGGCATGCGGATAGCCATTGGCCGCGGTCTTGTACCAGGGGTGTTCCGGGTTGAGCATGCGCTCGAAGCTGAATACCACATCATCGGCATTGAGCTTGCGGCTGGGCTTGAAGTAATCGGTACTGTGGAAGGCCACGCCCGGACGCAGCTTGAAAGTGTAGCTGAGGCCATCGGCGCTGACCTGCCAGCTGCTAGCCAGGCCCGGCTGCAATTTGTGAGCGGACGCATCGTATTCCACCAGCCGGTTCATCAGCACATCGGCCGAGGCATTGGTGGTCACCAGCGAGTTGTACTGCACCACGTCAAAACCTTCCGGATTGGCATCGGTACAGACAGTCAGTGGTTTCGCAGCCAGCGCCAAGGGGCTGGCCAGCATCAGGGCTGGTAACAGGGTGCGTAGGTTCATCTTGGTCTCCGTGCGGGGGAATGCCGTCATCATGCGGGGCCCCGGCTGGACATCAGCTTAAGGGAAGACGCGGCAAATTTGAATGACGCATTCCCGCTAAGCTTATTCAGACTGCGCGTCGCGGTGGCTCTTCGCCATGCTCCAGCAGTTCGTTGAAGTGGCCTAAAGACAGCGGGCGACTGCACAGATAGCCCTGGTATTGCTGGCAGCCCTGCTCGCGCAGCCAGTCCAGCTGGGCGTGGGTTTCCACCCCTTCGGCCACCATGGCCAGCTTCAGGATGCGACACAGGCTGGTAATCAGCTCGGGAATGGCGGAACTTTGCGGCAGGCCGGAAATGAAGGAGCGATCAATCTTGAGGGTGTTGAGCGGATAGTTTTGCAGATACGCCAGGTTGGAATAGCCGGTACCGAAGTCGTCGATGGCAATGGCAAACCCCATGGCCCGCAAGGCGGCCAGCGTCTTCATGGTGTGCGGGTCGTGCGCCAGTAGCAGCGACTCGGTGATTTCCAGCTCGATGCAGGCGGCCGGGCAGCCGCTTTGCTGCAGAATCTGCTGCAAGCTAGCGGGCAGTTCCGGGTCGGCAAACTGGCTGGCCGAAAGGTTGACTGACACCTGCAAGTTCCGGCCCTGCCGCTGCCAGCGCGCCAGCTGGGTGGCTACTTGTGCCAGGATTTGCCGGTCCAGCTCGCGAATCAGGCCGCTTTCCTCACAGGCGGGGATGAAACTGTCGGGAAACACCAGGCCACGCTCGGGATGGCGCCAGCGCGCCAGCGCCTCGGCACCAACAATATGGCCACTGAAGCAATCCACCCGTGGCTGGTAGAAGGCTTCAAATTCACCATTTTCCAGGCCTCGACGGATTTCGTACTCCAGCGCCAGACGCGACCGGGCGCGCGCATCCATGGATTCGTCGTAAAACTGGATGCCATTGCGCCCGGCTTCCTTGGCGCTGTACATGGCCAGGTCGGCATGGCGCATATGGCTTTGTACATCCTCAGCCCCGTCGGACCCCAGACTGATGCCCACCGAAGCGGTCAGCTGGACTTCCTGCCCGTGCAGCCACAAGGGGCGACCCAGGCTTTCCACGATGGAGGCGGCCAGGCTGGCGGCGGTCTCCTTGACCTGAGGTGCGCACAGCATCAGCAGGAATTCGTCCCCGCCCTGGCGCGCCAGTTGCTGGCCGGGGGAGAGCAGTTGTTTCAGGCGCTCGCTCATCTGCACCAGCAGCAAGTCGCCAAAGCCATGACCCAGGCTGTCATTGATGTTCTTGAAACGGTCCAGGTCGATGCACAACAGGGCCACTTCCAGGTTTTGCGCGCGGGCTTGTTGCAGCAAGGCGGGGTAATGCTGCTGGACAAAATTGCGATTGGGCAGACCGGTGAGGATGTCGTGCATGGCCAGATAACTGGCGCGGGCCTCGGCCTCTTTCAGCTCGCTCACATCCATTTCGCTCACCAGCACTGCCGGCTGGCCGGATGCCGCATCGCGGCAATGATGTGCCGACACCTCATGCCAGCGCTCGCCCTGACGGGTCAGTACCTTGGCCACCAGCCGGCCCTTGCCATGCTCTTGCAGCTGTTGCTGCAGCGCAGCCAGATCGGAAGGATCAACAAATCGGGTCTGCCAGCACTCTGCCGGGTCCAGCACTTGTTCGCGCGCACTGGGATTGCGATACAAGGCCTTGCCATCCGCCTGGTAGAGGGTGATGAACACCGGCGAATGCAACAGGGCTTGCGCACTACGCAGGTCTTCCGGATCAGCCTGCAGTTCGCCCAGCACCTCGCACAACATCAGCATGCGCCCCTGATGGAACAGGCCACTGCACACCACCTGCAAGTTATGCGGATTGCCGTTGGGATAGAGTGTCCAGGTTTCGGAAAACATCATGTCATGGCTGATGAAATCACTCTGATACTGCTGCAAACGACGCACCACGGAGTCGGACATGTCCAGCCCCATGTCCCGGCTGCACAACTCGTTCAGACTGACCGCCTCCCATACCTGCAAGGCAGGGGTATTGGCCCAATACACACGCCGGGCATCAATATCGAATACCCATACCGGATGGCGCAGCCTGTCGAGCAAGGCAAAGCGCGCCATGGTTTCCTCGGGAAACGGTACTCCATCGTGCGGCATATCGCGTTCCAACCTACTCTTGCATCCTGAATGGTAAAGCCATGACAACCAAGTTTGTGCCATGTGCAATGAATAAGAGACCCATTCTAGCAATCATCCGGTTTTTTTAAACCATAAACTTAAAATAAATCTCATTTCGTTAACGCCTGCCCATCATTTAAGCAGCATGGGCTTCAGACCAGGCCGTTTCGCGCGGACTACCTGGCAGTCAAGCTCGGTCGCAGCACAAAAAAACCCCCGTAAAAACGGGGGCTTATGCTCTCAGCGCATGCGACAGGCCACACAGAGGCCCGGCTGGCTTACAGATAGCTGTCGGTGCTGGGGCAGCTGCACACCAGGTTGCGGTCGCCGTATACGTCGTCGATACGGTTCACGCTCGGCCAGAACTTGTTTTCCAGCACATAAGGCAGCGGGAACAGGCCGGTTTCGCGGCTGTACGGACGGTCCCAGTCACCAGCGATATCGGCCTTGCTGTGCGGTGCATTGCGCAGCGGGTTGTTGTCCGCCGGCCAAGTGCCGTTTTGTACCTGGTCGATTTCCTGACGGATGGCGGTCATGGCAGCAATGAAACGGTCCAGTTCGGCCTTGGGTTCGGATTCGGTCGGCTCGATCATCAGCGTGCCCGGTACCGGGAAGCTCATGGTCGGAGCGTGGAAGCCGTAGTCCATCAGGCGCTTGGCCACGTCCACTTCGGTGACGCCACAGGCGGCCTTGAGCGGGCGCAGGTCGATGATGCACTCATGCGCCACACGGCCATTGGCACCGGTATACAGCACCGGGAAGTGCTCACCCAGCTTCTTGGCCATGTAGTTGGCCGACAGCAATGCGTTTTCCGTGGCGGCCTTCATGCCTTCGGCACCCATCATGCGGATATACATGAAGGAGATGGGCAGGATGGAAGCCGAGCCGAACGGCGCAGCGGACACCGCAGTCTGACCGGCAACCGCACCCGGCACGTCAGCCACCACGTGGTTGGCCATGAACGGGGCCAGATGGGCTTTCAGGCCGATGGGGCCCATGCCCGGGCCGCCACCGCCGTGCGGGATGCAGAAGGTCTTGTGCAGGTTCATGTGCGACACGTCGGCACCGATATCGGCCGGACGGCACAGGCCTACCTGGGCATTCAGGTTGGCACCGTCCATATACACCTGACCACCGTGGCTGTGGATGATGTCGCAGATTTCGCGGATCGGCTGTTCGAACACACCGTGGGTGGACGGGTAGGTAATCATCAGCGCCGCCAGATTGGCCGAATGCTGCTCGGCCTTGGCCTTGAGGTCGGCCACGTCGACGTTGCCGGATTCGTCACACTTCACCACCACTACCTGCATGTTCATCATCTGCGCGGTCGCCGGGTTGGTACCGTGGGCGGACTGCGGAATCAGGCAGATATTGCGCTGCGCTTCGCCACGCGCTTCGTGGTAACGGCTGATGGCCAGCAGGCCGGCGTACTCGCCCTGCGCGCCGGAGTTGGGCTGCATGGAGATGGCATCAAAACCGGTGATGGCTTTCAGCTGGGTTTGCAGGTCGTCAATCAGTTGCAGGTAACCGGCAGCCTGATCGCGCGGGGCAAACGGGTGCATATTGGCGAATTCCGGCCAGGTGATGGGAATCATCTCGCTGGTGGCATTCAGCTTCATGGTGCAGCTGCCCAGCGAAATCATCGAGTGATTCATCGCCAGGTCGCGGTTTTCCAGCTTCTTCAGGTAGCGCAGCATCTCGTGCTCGCTGTGGTGGGTGTTGAACACCGGGTGGGTGAAGAAGGCGGATTCGCGCTTGAGTCCGGCCGGGATGGCATCGGCAGCGGCGGCATCCAGCGCGGCGATGTCGGCATCCTTGCCGGTAAACAGCTGGATCAGCGCAGCCAGATCAGCCTCGGTAGCCGCTTCGTGGAAGGCCACGCCCAGCACGCTGGCGGAGACGCGACGCAGGTTGTAACCGGCAGCCAGTGCAGCGGCGTAGATGGCATCGGCATTGGCCGTTTCCACCTGTACGGTATCGTAGAAGCGGTCGAATACCAGCTTGCCACCGGCGCTCTTCACCGCATGGGCGAAGATGGCAGCCAGACGGTGGATGCGGCTGGCAATGCGCTTGACGCCTTCGGCACCGTGGTACACCGCGTACATGCCGGCGATATTGGCCAGCAGTACCTGGCTGGTACAGATATTGGAGTTGGCTTTTTCGCGGCGGATGTGCTGCTCGCGGGTTTGCAGCGCCATGCGCAGCGCGGTCTTGCCCTTGGCGTCCACCGACACACCGATGATGCGGCCCGGCGCCGAGCGCTTCATTTCATCCTTGAAGGCAAAGTAGGCAGCGTGCGGGCCACCGTAGCCCATCGGCACGCCAAAGCGCTGGGTGTTGCCAACGGCAACGTCAGCGCCCATTTCGGCCGGGGACTTCAGTGCCACCAGCGCCATGATGTCGGCGGCCACCACGGCCACACCACCCTTGGCCTTGACGGCAGCAATGTAGGGGGTCAGGTCGATCAGGTCGCCCGCTTCGCCCGGATACTGGAACAGCGCGCCAAAGTAGTCACCATTGCCAGCCTCTTCCGGATGACCGGAAACCAGCTCGAAACCGAAGTACTTGGCACGGGTTTTCATCACGTCCAGCGTTTGCGGCAGCACACGGCTGTCGACAAAGAACTGCGCGGACTTGCTCTTGGACACACGGCGCGCCATAGCCATGGCTTCGGCGGCGGCGGTGGCTTCGTCCAGCAGCGAGGCATTGGCCATTTCCAGGCCGGTGAGGTCCATCACCATTTGCTGGTAGTTCAGCAGCGCCTCCAGACGACCCTGGGCGATTTCAGCCTGGTACGGAGTGTAAGCGGTGTACCAGCCCGGATTTTCCAGCACATTGCGCAGGATCACGGTGGGAGTCAGCACCGGGTAGTAACCCAGGCCGATGAAAGACTTGTTGACGGTGTTGCGGCTGGCCACTTCTTTCAGCGCGGCCAGGGCTTCGGCTTCCGGCACCGGGGACGGCAGGTCCAGCGCACGGTTCAGGCGGATGTCGGCCGGCAGGGTCTGGGCAACCAGATCGTCCAGCGAGGCGGCACCGATTTCGGCCAGCATGTCGCTGCGCTCGGCATCGGAAGGGCCGATATGGCGGGCAATGAATTCGCTACGGTTAAACAGGGAAGCAAGAGTCATGGTGGGTGTCCGGTAATGAAGAGCTGTGCCTGAGAATCTGTTCAAAATCCCGCAAGCGGGAGCAAGACGTTTTGCCAAGCTGGCTGATTCTGAACAGGCTCTGAAACTGAAAAAGCCCCGCGATGGTCAGCATCACGAGGCTTTTACAACGTGCAATCAGGCGCCGATTTCCTTGGCGTAGCCAGCGGCATCCAGCAGGCTGTCCAGATCTGCGGCATTGGCCGGCTTGATCTTGAAGAACCAGCCAGCGCCATAGGGCTCGCTGTTGGCCAGCTCGGGAGCGGCTTCCAGTTCGGCGTTCACTTCCAGCACTTCACCGGCGATCGGGGCGTATACGTCGGAAGCGGCTTTTACCGATTCCACCACGCCGGCTTGCTCTTCAGCAGCCAGGTTAGCACCCACTTTCGGCAGCTCGACGAACACGATGTCGCCCAGCAGCTCTTGTGCATGTTCGGTAATGCCCACGGTGACGGAACCGTCAGCTTCCAGACGCAGCCATTCGTGGCTGGCAACGTATTTCAGTTCGGCAGGGATATTGCTCATGGATTGAATCTCCTCGGATTGGTTGAACCGTTACGGGAGCGGGAAACAGCTAGCCAGCGCCAAGGGCTGGCTTGCTGCATTCCGGCTCGCAGTTATTCGAAAACTTTCTTGCCGTTGCGCACGAACGGCATCTTCACCACGCGGACAGCGGTGAGCGTACCACGCAAATCCACCTGTGCGTCGGCACCGGTTGCTGCCGGTACACGGGCGATAGCGATGGAGTGCTTGAGGGTGGGCGAGAAGGTGCCGCTGGTGATGATGCCATCACCCACGCCTTCCACTACCACTTTCTGGCCTTCACGCAGCACGCCACGGCCTTCCAGCACCAGGCCCACCTGCTTCATCGGCACACCGGCGGCCTTTTGGGCTTCCAGTGCCTTGCGGCCGATGAAGTCACGGCTGGCCGGTTCCCAGGCAATGGTCCAGCCCATGCCGGCCTGCAGCGGGGACACGGTTTCGTCCATGTCGTGGCCGTACAGATTCATGCCGGCTTCCAGACGTAGGGTGTCACGCGCGCCCAGGCCAATGGGGGCTACGCCAGCGGCAACGAGTTCATTGAAGAAGTTGATGGCTTCACCGGCCGGAATCATGATTTCCAGACCGTCTTCACCGGTGTAGCCGGTTCGGGCAAAGAACCAGTCGCCTGCAGGCAAGCCCTGGAATACCTTGAGTGATTGAATGGCGTCGGCCAGTTGCGGCTTGAACGCACAGACCTTGGCAATGGCATTGGGGCCTTGCACGGCCAGCATGGCCAGGTCGCGACGGACATTGAGGGAGACATCGAAACCAGCCTTGTGGCTATCCATCCAGGCCAGGTCTTTATCAGTGGTACCGGCATTCACCACCATGCGGTAGCCATAAGAAGTCAGGTAGACAATCAGGTCGTCCACCACGGTGCCGTCTTCGGTCAGCATGCCGGAGTACAGGGCCTTGCCTTCGAAGGGCAGCTTGGCTACGTCGTTGGCGATCAGCTGTTGCAGCCAGGCTTTGGCATCGCTGCCGGTGATGTCGATCACGGTCATGTGGGACACATCGAACATGCCGGCGTCGCTGCGCACGATCTCATGTTCCTTAAGCTGGGAGCCGTAATGGATGGGCATTTCCCAACCGGCGAAATCAACCATCTTGGCGCCGGCGGCGACATGAGCGTCAAACAGGGGGGTACGTTTCGGTGCCGTCATCTGTGCGTCCTTGCAAAGGGGGTGTTTTGCCTGTCTTGGTACAACACCCCTCTGTCCTGACACCTGAGATTTTCCGGCGGGCGTTTTCAGCCGCCGTTAGCCCCTTCGGTGGCTGCCTCTACGGGCAGCACTCTCCAGAGTAAAGCAGATACGTGATATCCGATGATGCAGTCCTTTTGCCTGAGCGATTGCGGGTGCGCTTGCGCCTTCGGCGGTGGCCGCGATTGGCCACTCTCTCCTGCATGATGGGGGCGATTATCGTTGCAGATAAAGACAAAGGCAAGCCAAGAATATCTTCACGCGAAGTGATCTATCCTGTTGTTTTTGCATTATTTTCGCAATCGAAAAAATACGAATAATTTCTTGTCACAATTTATTCATTATTGATCAGGAATGACAAAAGGGCTGCCGCAGCAGCCCTTGTTGATCCACATCTCACCTGCACTTCTGCCGACGTCACAACGTAGCAGCAGGTGTTTCTGCACCCCACTCAGTACCACTCGATACCGCTCTTC
>NZ_JACAXB010000023.1 GCF_013391415.1 Aquitalea sp. LB_tupeE | reverse complement strand
TCGGTGGAGATGATGGTGCCCGCTTCGCCCTTGACGATCTTCTCGATGTCTTCCAGCGCGCCAATCACCGCACGCTTGCCAGTCAGGCGGGCAAATTCGCAGGCAGCTTCCACTTTCGGGCCCATCGAACCGGCGGCAAAGCCCAGCTTGTCCATTTCGTCCGGGTGGGCGTGGCGGATGGCACGGGCTTCGGGGGTGCCCCAGCCTACAAACACGCTCTTCACGTCGGTGGCAATGACAAAGTAGTCGGCGTCCACTTCGCGGGCCAGCAGGGCGGAGGCGAGGTCTTTGTCGATCACGGCTTCCACGCCCACCAGCTTGTCGCCCTGGTACATGGTGGGGATGCCACCACCACCGGCGGCAATCACCACTGCGCCTTTTTCGATCATCCATTTGATCGGGCGCAGCTCGAAGATGCGTTTCGGTTTCGGGCTGGGTACCACGCGGCGGTAGTAGTCGCCGTCGGCCTTGACGGTCCAGCCGTGGCTGGCAGCCAGGGCTTCGGCTTCTTCCTTGCTGTATACCGGGCCGACGAACTTGGTGGGGTTCTGGAAGGCGGGGTCGGCGGCGTCGACTTCGGTCTGGGTGAGGATGGTGGCCAGCGGCACTTCAAACGGCAGAACGTTGCCCAGTTCCTGTTCGATCATGTAGCCGATCATGCCTTCGGTCTGGGCACCCAGGACGTCGAGCGGGTACGGGGTGACTTTACCGTCGACGTGGCGGGCGTAGGCGTCGTTTTGCAGGCCCAAGAGGCCGACTTGCGGGCCGTTGCCGTGGCACATCACCAGGTTGTGGCCCAGCCGGGTGACGGCGGCCAGTTGTTCGGCGGCCACCTTGACGTTGGCGCGTTGGTTGTCAGCGGTCATGGCTTCGCCACGACGTTGCAGGGCATTGCCGCCCAGGGCTACGACGACTCGCATGATGTTTCCTTTCCTGCCCCGCCCCGCTGTGTTTGGGGTGGCGGCGTTGACGGCCTGCTTGGGCAGTCCATCTGATTTCTGATGTGGTGGCCGGACTTCCCGCGGGAAGGTGGGGCCGGGATGGGGGTGAGATCCGGCTGAGTGAGGGGGGCCGGATCTCGGGCCACTCCACGGCTTCAGGGGTGTGCCGTCGCGGAGGGTAAAACGGTGTTGCTGTCAGACTGCAATGACTGGTGGTGTGGCAAAGTCTGCTGCCAGGCGCGCCGCCGCAGACAGTACCAGTCGTACGACTAGGCGGCGCAACAACGCAGCAGGGCTTTGCCACGTCGCCTCCGGCTTAATCTCCCAGCGTGGCGACCAGAATGGCCTTGATGGTGTGCATGCGGTTTTCTGCTTGCTCGAAGGCAATGCAGGCTTCGCTTTCGAACACGTCTTCGGTCACTTCAATGCCATTGGCCAGGTCCGGGTATTGCGCGGCAATTTCCTTGCCCACCTTGGTTTCGCTGTTGTGGTAGGCCGGCAGGCAGTGCATGAACTTGACTTGCGGGTTCTGTGCAGCAGCCATCAGCGCGGCGTTCACCTGGTAAGGCTTCAGCAGGCGGATACGTTCGGCCCAGACTTCGGCCGGTTCGCCCATCGAGACCCAGACGTCGGTGTGGATGAAGTCAGTGCCTTTGACAGCTGCGGCAGCGTCTTCGGTCAGGGTGATGCGGGCGCCGGTCCTGGCGGCGATTTCACGGCATTCGGCCACCAGTTCGTCGGTCGGCCACAGGTGTTTCGGCGCGCCGATGCGTACGTCCATGCCCAGCTTGGCACCAATCACCAGCAGGGAGTTGCCCATATTGTTGCGGGCGTCGCCCAGGTAGGTGTAGCTGATTTGCGAGATGGGCTTGTCGCTGTTTTCCCACATGGTCAGTACGTCGGCCAGCATCTGGGTGGGGTGCCATTCGTCGGTCAGGCCGTTGTACACCGGGACGCCGGCAAACTTGGCCAGTTCGTTCTCCACCATGTGCTGGTCGAAGCCGCGGTATTCGATGGCGTCATACATGCGACCGAGTACGCGGGCGGTGTCTTTCATCGACTCCTTGATACCGATTTGCGAGCCGGACGGTCCGAGGTAGGTGACGTTGGCGCCCTGGTCGTAGCAGGCCACTTCGAACGCACAGCGGGTGCGGGTGGAGGTCTTTTCGAAGATCAGGGCGATGTTCTTGCCCTTCAGGTGTTGCTGTTCGGTGCCGGTGTATTTGGCGCGTTTCAGGTCGCGGGCCAGGTCGAGCATGTAGCGGATTTCGCGCGGGGTGAAGTCCAGCATGCGGAGGAAGTTGCGGTTGCGCAGATTGAAGGCCATGGTAACACTCCTTGTTTCGGTGCCGGGTGGCGGGCTTGGCCGACGCCACCGGGCGAGATTGATGTGCTTGCTGTGCTACGAGGGCAGCGGTTTAAATCTTCACTTCGTCGCGGATGATCGGGCAGGTCATGCAGTGACCACCGCCACGGCCACGGCCCAGTTCGGAGGCCGGAATCTCGATCACTTCCACGCCGTGCTGACGCATCAGCTTGTTGGTGTAGGTATTGCGGTCGTAGGCCACCACCACGCGGCGGTCCAGCGCCACCACGTTGTTGCCGTCATCCCATTGTTCGCGTTCGCGCTGGTAGGCATCGCCGGCGGTCTGGATGATGTGGACTTCCTTCAGGCCCAGTGCCTGGCGTACCACTTCGGTAAACGGTACGCCGTCGTGGCGTTCGAAGCGGACTTCGCCGTCCTTGTCACCGGCGTAGATGCTGGTGCAGACGATTTCGTTGACCACGTCCGGGAACACCGACAGCAGGTCGATATCGAGGAAGCTGAACACGGTGTCCAGGTGCATGGCGGCACGCGATTTGGGCATCTGGCAGGCAATCACGCGGGTGGCGCCGCCTTCCTTGCCCAGCACATTGCGGGCCACTTGCACCACGGCTTGCGGGCTGGTGCGTTCGCCCATGCCGATCAGTACCACGCCGTTGCCGATGGGCATCACGTCGCCGCCTTCCAGCGTGGCCGGGCCGTGGTTCGTGTCGCAGTCGCCCCACCATACCTTCACCTTGCCGGCGAAGTAGGGGTGGTGCTGGTAGATGGCTTGCAGGATCAGGGTTTCCTGACGGCGAGCCGGCCAGTACATCGGGTTCAGCGTCACGCCTTCGTAGATCCAGCAGGACGGGTCGCGCTGGAACAGGCTGTTCGGGATCGGCGGAATGACGAATTCGGACTGGTCCAGATAGCCGCCAAACAGGCCTTTGGGGTCGAACGGCAGTTCAAACTTGGCGATGCCGCCGATCAGGTGTTCGGCCAGTTGGGTGGAGGGCATTTCGTCCAGCCAGCTGCGCAGGTCGGTCAGCATGCCGATGCCGACGTTGTCAGCCTTGACCTTGCGGTCCAGCAGCCAGCTGCGGGCGGCCTTGTCGTCCAGCACCTGGGCCAGCGCGTCGTGGGCTTCGATCACATGGATGCCACGGGCTCGCATCTGTTCAACCATGTAGGCGTGGTCTTTCTGGGCGCGTTCCACCCAGATCACGTCATCAAACAGCAGGTCGTGGCAGTTGTCGGGGGTGAGGCGTTTGTGGGCCAGGCCCGGACGGCACACCATCACACTGCGCAGCTTGCCGCATTCGGAATGAACACCAAATTT
>NZ_JACAXB010000022.1 GCF_013391415.1 Aquitalea sp. LB_tupeE | reverse complement strand
GCCGGTCATGATGAAATCCTTTCAGATCAGTAATCGCATAAACCTTTTTCCGTACACTCCCTTGCCGGGGCAAAGGAGTGGAAAGCAAAAGGCTGGCTTCAGTTTTCGGTCTCGTAACGTTCTTTGATTTGCCAGACATACACTGGCAAACCCAGCATCAACAACAGGACTCCCCACATCACAATCTCGGCACCGGCACCAAACAGTGCCCACACCGCATAAAGAAAACCGATGGAGGAGAAGCTCAGCGGCGCAGTGAAGTCGCGCCGGCTGTATTTGCCCTTTTGCATCAGCATGATGGCTAGCAGCGCCATCGCGCAGAAGGCATAGGGCAGCAAGGTGGTGGCGGTGGCCAGCAGGATGATGAATTCAAAAATCTTCACCCCGCCCTCCCCGCCCGCGTATTTCATCGCCAACAGCACCGTCACCAGGCCGCTGGAAAGCAGCAGGCCGAACAGCGGCACCCCCTGGCGGTTGGTCTGGCCGAAGCGGCGGGGAAACAATTTGTCCTTGGCGGCAGCATGGGGCACATGGGCTTGCATCAGGCTCCAGCCATTCAGTGCGCCAAAGCAGGACACCACCGCGCCCAGCCCCACCACCCAGTAGGCCCAGTCGCCCCACATCAGGCGGGCGGCATCGGCAAACGGGGCTTGTGAATTGGCCAGCATGGCCGGTGACATCACCCCCATCAGCGACACCGTGGACAGGATGTACAACACGGTGGCCAGCAAGGTGCCGATGACCGTGGCCCGTGGAATGGTCTTGCTCGGGTTCTCCACATCGCCAGCCGGTACCGAGGCCGACTCCAGCCCCAGAAACGCCCACAGGGTGAGCGCCATGGTGGCGGAAACCGAACTCAACAAGGGCTTGCCGTGCGGGTTGAACACCAGGTTCTCCGGGTGCATGTAGAAGAAGCCGATAAAGGTGACGGCGGCCAGTGGTAGCAGTTTGAGTACGGTAGTCACCACCGCCACCAGGCCGGAACTGCGTGCGCCGCGGCTGTTGATCCAGGTGACGGTCCAGATCAGGCCGATGGAAAACGCACCGGCGAGCAGATTGTCATGCCCCAGTTGCGGGAAAAACACCTGCATATAGCTGGTGGCAGCCACCGCCAGGGCGGCGTTGCCTGCCCATAATGCTATCCAGTAGCCCCAGGCAATCCAGAAACCGGCAAAGTCGCCAAAGCCGGCATGGATATAAGCGTAGGGGCCACCCTCTTTGGGAATCATGGCGGAAAGCCGGGCAAACACCAGCGCCAGACAAATGGCACCGGCCGAGGTAATTGCCCAGCCGATCAGGGACATCCCCCCGTAGGGGGCGAGAGAAGCGGGAAGCAGGAATACACCGGAACCGATCATATTGCCCACTACCAGGGCGGTACACATCCACACGCCCAGGGCCGCTTTTTTTACTTTGGTCTCGCTCATGGTCTTGTCTCCATCGAGGCCGAAAATCGAAGCTGTTAAAGAACGTGTTCTGTATGAGCTTCACAATATTAGAATTTAATTATCTTGTAAATATGTTATTTACGCATATGTAATTCCATGTCGCGGTTTTGAACATGCACACGCCATTGCTGGTCGCAGTGCGGCAGCCGACCCCGCTTGGCTAGGTCATCACTGTGGTTTAGGTGCTTTGCCCGCAAATCACCATGTGTTACATCACAAAAAAGCGGATTAACAGGACACGCGTGCGCAGATTGGCAACAGCATAAAAGAACATGCCCGGCGCGGGCCGGGCATGAGAAAGGAAAGCAAGGCAGGAACTCAGAGCGGACAGGGGCCGGCAGGCACGCTTGCCAAACGCCAGTTGGCCAGCGCCCATTGCCAGAGATCTGCGGCAGTCTGACATTCGCTTGGCGGCTGCTGCCCCAGACGGTATAGCGCCAGACGTAGTTCTTGCGAGACCTGGGCCGGGTTGATGGCCGGTGCCAGGGTTTGCTTGGAGAGCTTCTCCCCCGCCGCATTCACCAGCAAGGGCAGATGGCAGTAGTCCGGCGTGGGCAGGCCCAGGCAGCGCTGGATATGGATTTGTCGCGGCGTGGATACCAGCAGATCGGCACCGCGCACGATATCGCTCATGCCCTGCTCGGCATCATCCACCACCACGGCCAGTTGATAGGCCCAGAAACCATCCGCCCGTAGCAGCACGAAGTCGCCAATATCCTGTGCCAGATTTTGCTGGTACACATCTTGCAGCCGGTCGACAAAAGCCACCGGCGTATCATCCACCCGCAAACGCCAGGCATGGTGCTCACGCTGCTTGCGGCAGCCGTCGCGACACCAGCCAGGATAGACATAGCCATCCACGCCACGGCGGGCGACGCTGGTGATTTCCTTGCGCGAGCAGCTACAAGGGTAAACATGGCCACTGTCTATCAACTGCTGCAAAGCGGCCTGATACAGGTGGTGGCGCTTTCTCTGGTACACCACCTCGCCATCCCATTCAAAACCAAAGGCTTCCAGCGTGCGCAGGATGTGGTCGGCGGCACCAGGCATTTCGCGCGGCGGGTCCAGGTCTTCCATGCGTACCCACCATTCCCCGCCGCGACTGCGCGCTTCCAGATAGCTGCCAACGGCAGTCATCAGGGAGCCGGCATGTAACAGGCCGGTGGGACTGGGAGCAAAACGACCGCGATAGGGAATGGCTGGCATGGCAACAGTTCTGGCAATCAACATCACAATGAGGAGCAGCGGGGTGATTTTTGGTTAATAATATCCGAGTAAATTACTCAGAATTATCCGCATCCGGTCTGCCCCTGCCCAGCCTGCATACCGCGTGGCATCAGCAGGACCGGCAATTTCAGGAGGAAAGCAAAGTGGCCTACGTTGTAACCGATGCCTGCGTCAAATGCAAATACACGGACTGCGTGGATGTCTGCCCGGTGGATTGCTTTCACGAAGGCCCCAACTTTCTCGCCATTGATCCGGACGAGTGCATAGACTGCACGCTGTGCGTGGCCGAATGCCCGGTTTCTGCCATTTATGCCGAGGATGATGTGCCTGCCGGGCAGCAGGTGTATATCCAGCTGAATGCCGAGCTGTCAAAGCGCTGGCCCACCATCACGGCCAGCAAGCCGCCCCTGCCCGACCACGCCGACTGGGCGGAAGTGACAGACAAGCTGCCACATTTGCAACGGGACTGAGGCTAGATGAAAAGGTCGATATCGCCACCGGGCTGGGTGCTGGTCTGCCGGTCCAGCCGCTGGCGATACGCCGCTTCCTTGGAGGCCAGCGTGCGGCTGTTCTTGAGCTTGCGCACCATCACCTTGCCATCGCCAGGGAAGAAAAACACCTTGCGGGCAAAGTTGCCCAGCAAGTCCTCTGCCAACAGGGGAATGCCTTCGCCTTTGAGATAGGTACGGATGAACTCGCTGTTCTGCTCTCCGATATTCACGACCGACATGCCATCCAGCACATTACCGGCACCAAACACCTTGGCTTCCAGTCGCTGGCGCTGGGCACCCAGCTTCTGCATGTCGGTAATCAGCAATTCCATGGCATTGACGCCGAAGCGGGCCGGTACGCTGGTCTGGCTATGCCAGTCGCTGCCCTGTGGCAGCAGGAAATGATTCATGCCATGCACACCGGCCGTGCGGTCCATCAGGCAAACGGCGACACAGGAACCCAGCAAGGTGGTGAGCATCAAGGGCTGGCGGGTAGCAAAATATTCGCCAGGCAAAATCTTGATGGCATCGATCTGGAACTGGCGGTCGAAGTAGCGCCGTTCGGCGGGCTGCTCGGAATGGCTCATGTTCCCGCCCTCTCATGCGGCAGGCGCAATACATCCAGTACTTTGTCCCCTAGCTGGGCCAGCGGGTAAACATGCATCACCCCGCCCTGCGCCACGGCCTCGCGCGGCATGCCGTATACCACGCAGCTGGCTTCATCCTGGGCAAAAGTAATGGCGCCGCCTTGGCGCAGCTGCATCATGCCATGCGCACCATCCTTGCCCATGCCGGTAAGGATGACCGCTACGGTTTGCGCGGCGGCGAGATGGGCTATCGAGTCAAACAGCACATCCACGGCCGGACGGTGGCGATTGACCGGCGGACTTTGATCCAGGCAGATGACAAAGCCCTGGGTCCCTTTGCCAAGCCGCATATGCGAATGGCCAGGGGCGATATAGGCGGTGCCACGCAGCAGCGGCTCACCGTCTTCCGCCTCTTTGACATGCATGGCACACAGCTTGTCCAGGCGGCGGGCAAAGGACAGAGTGAAACCTTCCGGCATGTGCTGGACAATCATCACCGGCGGACAATTGGCGGGCAGCTTGTCGAGAAACTCCTTGATGGCATCGGTTCCACCGGTAGAGGCACCAACCGCAATGATGGCATTCTGCCGCAGCAGTGCCGGGGACAACCGGCTGGCTGGTGGCACTGATGGTGGGGCAAACAGGGCCGGGCGGCGCAAACGGGCAGCCGCCACCATGCGAATCTTGTCGCGGATATCATCGGCATAGTCCTGCATGGCATGGCTGACATCCACCGTGGGCTTGGGCAGGAAATCCACCGCACCAAGCTCCAGTGCGCTGAGGGTGGTTTCCGACCCGCTTTGGGTCAAGGACGAAATCATCAACACCGGCGTCGGGCGCAAACGCATCAGGCGGCGCAGGAACTCCAGCCCGTCCATGCGCGGCATTTCCACATCCAGGGTAATCACATCCGGATTGGTCTCACGGATACGCTCGCGCGCCACAATGGGGTCGGACGCCGTGGCCACCACCTCCATGTCCGGCGCTTCGTTGATGATGCTGGTGAGCAGGCTGCGGATGAGGGCTGAATCATCCACCACAACCACTTTGATCTTGTGCTGGACGGTGGCTGTCATGTTCATTCCCTTGCTTCCTGCCGGAGCAGGCGATAGGCCGTCCTGCCGCAGGACTGGAAGGCATCGGTCAGATGCATGATGTTTTCCGAATGTCCCAGAAACAGCAAACCATCAGGCTGCAAACAGCGCGCAAAGCGCTGCAGAATGGCAGCCTGGGTTGGCTTGTCAAAATAAATCAGCACATTGCGGCAAAAAATCACGTCAAAGCGCCCCATGTCCGGCCACTGCTCGGCAACCAGGTTGAACTGATAAAACGACAGATGCTCGCGCAACTCCTTGCGAATGCGTACCTTGCCGGCATTACGCCCCACACCGCGCAAAAAATAACGCTTGAGCAGGGCAGGATCCAGGGTACGGGTACGCTCGGCATCATAGACCCCGTCTGCCGCATGACTGAGGACGCGGGTGTCGATATCCGACGCCACCACTTCCAGCCGCTGCCGGTTCAACTGTGGCAGCGACAGCAAGGTCATCGCGATGGAGTAGGCCTCCTCGCCGGTGGAAACGGCTGAACTCCATACACGGTACAAACGGTCCTGGCCGGAACGCTCCATCGCATGCAGGCGCAGCAGGTCGAAGTGGTGCGGTTCACGGAAAAAGGCAGTCAGATTGGTAGTAAGCGCATTAACGAAATGCTGCCATTCTTCTGTATCCGCGCTGCCATCCAGCAAGTCCAGATAATCACTGAACTGGCGAAACCCCAGCTGGCGCACACGCTTGGCCAGCCGGGAATACGCCATATGGCTTTTGCTGTCATTCAGCGCAATGCCCACGCGCTGATAAAGCATTTGCCGCAGCCGGCGGAAATCCGCCGCCGTGAACTTGATATCGCGTTCAGCGCTCATCGGGCCTGGTCGCACCCATCAGAATTCTTCCCACTCATCATCATGCGCAGACGGGCCAGGCAAGGTTTTGATGCGCTCGGCATGTACAGGTCCGCGAGTGGCTACCGGCTTCACTTGCTGCCCTGCTTGTACTGGCAGTCGCGCCTGCGCAGGCGATGCTCGCCCTTGCCCGCTCTTGGGTGCGCTCAAACGTGGGGCATGACTGCCATCCAGCCGGAAGATGGATACGGCATCCATCAGGTGGCGGGCCTGATCCTCCAGCGACTCCGCAGCGGCGGCCGCCTGCTCCACCAGTGCCGCATTCTTCTGGGTGTTTTCGTCCATCTGCGTCACCGCCAGATTGACCTGTTCGATGCCGGAGCTTTGTTCGATGGAGGCAGCCGAGATATCGCTCATGATGTCGGCAACACGGCGGATGGCACCGACAATTTCATCCATGGTGCGGCCCGCCTCATCCACCAGACGACTGCCGGATTCCACCTTGTCCACCGAATCGCCAATCAGCTGCTTGATTTCTTTGGCAGCGGCGGCGGAACGCTGGGCCAGGCTGCGTACTTCGCTGGCCACCACGGCAAAACCACGCCCCTGCTCGCCGGCCCGGGCGGCTTCCACGGCTGCATTGAGCGCCAGGATATTGGTCTGGAAGGCAATACCGTCAATCACGCTGATGATGTCGACAATCTTCTTGGCGCTGTCGTTGATCTCGTTCATGGTGGACACCACATTGCCCACCACGGCACCGCCACGGCTGGCGATATCGGAAGCGCCAGTGGCCAGGGTATTGGCTTTTTTGGCGTTTTCTGCATTTTGCCGGACGGTGCTGGTGATTTCCTCCATGCTGGAGGCGGTTTCTTCCAGGCTGGCAGCCTGCTGCTCGGTACGTCCTGACAGATTACTGTTGCCCGCCGAAATTTCCTGAGCTGCCGTATTGATCGCCTCGGTGGACTCCTGGATATTGCCCACGATGCTGCGCAGTCGTTCTACGGTGGTATTGGTATCGCTCTTGAGCTGCCCCAGCATGCCTTCGTAATCATTGCTGATGGTGCGGGTCAGGTCGCCTTGCGCCAGCCCGCCCAGCACGGTGGCAATATCATCCAGCGCCCGGCTGGTGACATCCAGCAGCTGGTTTACCCCCTCGGACAGCATGCGGAAGAAACCGGTCTTGTCCTCCAGCACCAGACGGGAGCCATAGTCGCCCCGGGCTGCAGCATGAACAATGGCTTCGACTTCCTTCTCGATCATCACTTCACCGGTGCGGTCTTTCCACTCCACCACACTGCCCAGACGCGCGCCATCGGCGGCAAATACCGGGTTGGCCGTCAGCGAGAAATGACGCCCGCCCACGGCGATGTCCGCCTTGTAGGTGGAACGCAGATTGGCCAGCAGGTCGCGCTGGTGCGCCGGGTTGCGGTGGAACATGTCCATGCTGCCACCCAGTACATGACGTGCGCTGAAGTTGGGCAGCGCCTTGCGCAGGTCGGCTTCGGCATTGGACAGCATGTCGATCACGCTGTGATTGAGATAGATGATGTTGCGGTCGTTATCGGCAATCATCACATTGGTGGTGACATTATCCAGTGCACTGCGGATACGGGCATTTTCGGCAGCAACCACACGCTCGGCCTCGATGCGCTGTTGTTCGGCAGCCTGGTGGGCCAGTTCGGCAGTACGGTCAATCCACTCCACGCCGTAGCCCAGTCGCTTGCCACCTGCGCCATTGATAGGGGTGAGAATCAGGTTGAAGGTGCGGCCACCGATATGGATGGTGCCATTGTGCGAACCACGCAGCTGCTGCATCAGGCCACGCTGGTGACCGGGATTGCGGTGGAACTGGTCGATATTGCTGCCCAACAGGTTACGGGCAGAGAACTGTGGCAGGTCATGGCGGATATCGTTCTCCGCCAGGGAAAACATGTTGACCACCGACTGGTTGGCATACACCACATTGAATTCCGCATCGGCAATCATCATGTTGGTGGCGGCGTGATCCAGCGCATTGCGTACCCGGATGTTTTCCACCGCCTTGTCGGCCGCCTGACGGATATAGGCAAACAGGCTGCTACTGTCCCCCGCCGCCACTTTCAGTTCGGTAGTGACTTCACCCGCGGCCAGCTCTTGCATCAGTTTTACCGCTTCAGCAGGCTCGCCACCAATCTGACGCAGCAAGGAACGGCTGATCAGCCAGCCGGCAAGGACACCGATCAGCACGGCGACCGCCAGCAACACATTGAGCAATGTCCCGGCGTTATTGGCACGGGACAAGGTGCCTTCGGCGACTTGCTTGGACAGGCCTTCCTCGAACTCGACGTAGTTGCCAATAGACTTGATGTACTCAACCTGGGTAGGACGCAGGGTTTGCAGCAGGTAATTCCTGGCTTCTTCCTCCTGCCCGGCCTTCAGTAGCTGCAAGAATTGTTGCAACTGCTGGCGGTAGCCGGCTTCCTGGGTCTTGACCTTGTCAAACAATGCCTGGCCTGCCGCAGGTACGCCGCCGGATAACTTGCCCATCTCGGTGGTGATGCGGCCCAGTGCGTCTTCAACCTGCTTGTGTTGGTCCTGCAGCACGTTCGGGTCGCGGGCCAGCAGCAGCGTGCGCGTCGCGCGGGCGGTGAGATTGACATCATCAATCACCTTGTTGGCCTCGGCCGCGCGCGGCACATGGACATTGGCAATTTCGTCAATATCATCACGCAGACTGTGAATCTGGCTGATGGCCACCGCCATGGCGGCAATGATGACGGCAACCAGCAGGCCAAAACCCAGTAGCAAGCGGTGCGTTACTTTCAGATTATTCATGTTTCACCTCTCCCATACAGCCTGTCGGCTTCAGCCTTGGTCCGTCACATCAACCAGCGCCATTTCATCGCTGCTCATCAAGCGCTCGATATCCACAATGATCACCATGCGCTCCCCCTTGGTTCCCAGTCCTTCGATATAAGTGGTTTCCACCACCGAGCCGAACTCCGGTGGCTCACGCAACTCACCTTCTTCCAGTTGAATGACATCCGAGACACCATCCACCACCACCCCCACCGTACGCTGGAATATGTTGAGGATGATCACCACGGTGAAGGCGTCGTAAACCGGCTCACCCAAACCAAACTTGATACGCATGTCCACGATGGGAACAATGCTGCCGCGCAGGTTGACCACCCCTTTGATAAAGGGTGGCGCATTGGCAATGCGGGTGACCGGGTCGTAACCACGGATTTCCTGCACTTTCAGAATATCAATGCCGTATTCTTCCTGCCCCAGGGTAAACACCAGCAGTTCGCGCACTGCCTTGCTTTGTCCGTGGCGGTATTCCAGCGGTTCGCTCATGGAAACATGCCTTTTTCTAAGCCGGATCGCTCGCCATCAGCCGGGCTGCTTGCCGCTGCCGGTGGCGGGCGATGATGGAAATATCAAGAATCAGGGCAACCCGGCCATCACCCATGATGGTGGCACCGGCAACACCTTCTACCTTGCGGTAATTGCTTTCCAGATTCTTCACTACGAATTGCTGCTGGCCGATCAGCTCGTCCACTTGCAAGGCCAGTTGCTGGCCACCGGCTTCTACAATCACCAGAATGGCGTGGGTCGGATCGGTCACTACCTGACTGCTGTCACTGGGAAAGAAGGCAGCCAATGAGACGATGGGCAGATATTGACCCCGTACATTGACCAGCTGGCCCTTGCCGGCAACCGTTTTGAGATCTGCCGCCTGTGGTTGCAGGGACTCCAGCACAAAACTGAGTGGAATGACATAGATATCGTCACCGCTGCGTACCGACATTCCGTCCATGATGGCCAGCGTCAAAGGCAGGCGAATGCTGATGGTGGTGCCAAAATCAGCCAGGGAGTCGATGTCGATACGCCCGCCCATGCTCTGTATATTGCGCTTTACCACATCCATGCCCACTCCACGGCCGGACACATCGGTCACTTCGACCGCAGTGGAAAAACCGGCTTCGAAGATCAAACCCCATACTTCGCTGTCGCTCAGCGTATCGCTGACCGGCATGCCGCGTTCGCGCGCCTTGGACAAAATGCGTTCCCGATTCAGCCCGGCACCGTCGTCAGTCACTTCAATGACAATGCTGCCGCCCTGATGAAACGCCCGCAGGGTAAGGCGCCCGATAGCGGATTTACCCTTGGCCACACGCACCTCTGGCGATTCCACCCCATGGTCCAGGCTATTGCGCACCAGATGGGTCAAGGGATCGGCCAGCTTTTCAATAAAGCCTTTGTCCAGTTCGGTATTCTCCCCAACCATTTTCAGCTCTATTTGCTTGCCCAGTTTGCTGGCCAGGTCACGCACCACGCGCGGAAAACGGTTGAAGACAAAGGAAATCGGCGTCATGCGGATGGACATGACTGCTTCTTGCAGTTCGCGGGCATTACGCTGCAAGGCCAGAATGCCGCCCAGCAGACGTTCATGCTGTACCGGATCCAGCGCCTGTCCGGACTGGCTGAGCATGGATTGGGTGATGACCAGCTCCCCTACCAGATTCAACAATAGGTCCACCTTGTCGGTATTCACCCGGATGGAATTTTCCGCCGCAGGCTGCACACGCTCGGTACGAGGGGCTGCCACCGGAGTCACCGGTTGTGGCGGCGCAGCCTGGGCAGGAGATGCCGCAGGCATGGGAGCAAACAGGCCGAAACCTTCTTCCTCGTGCAGCATGACGGGCGCAGGTTCTGCAGCGCCAAGCGGAACAAACAAGCCGAAACCATCTTCCTCCAGCGCCACAGACGGCATCGCGTCCGCTGCGGGCAATGGTTCGAACAGGCCAAAGCCATCGTCCACATCGGCATGGGCGGTGCTATCCGCCAGAGAGGGCGCGAACAGACCAAAACCATCTTCTTCAAAGGCCACATCACCGCCTGGGGCCGGCTGGCCTACACTGGCGGAGAGGAACAGACCGAAATCCCCCTCATCCTGCTGGCCGTGATCCACGGTGATGCGGAAGTGCTCTGGCGCAATGGAAAAAGCCAGCGACTCGGCCACTTCATCGGCATGCAAGCTACTGGTCAGGACCAGCACCCAGGGCTGAGAAGCCTCCTCAGACCCTTGCTGCACAAGACTCATCTCGCCCAACAGGGCCATGGACTGCAACAAGGCGCTGTAGTCCGTCTGCGGCAGATGATCCATCTCGATATACATGGTGCTGCTGGCAATGGCACCCACAGCCGGCACAACAGCGGCATCGACAGGCCTGACCGCTGCCGTGTCGCTGCTCACCAGCATGGTCAGTTGCTGCTCGACCGCACTGACAGCGGTCGGGTCCACCGGCGGGGCTCCCCGATGCGCTGCCAGCATGGCTGCAAGCACATCCTTGGCTTGCAGACACACATCCACCATGCCAATGCTCAGCGACATGGTGCCTTTACGCACTTTGTCCAGCAGGTTTTCCAGGATATGAGTGAGTGCTGCCAGATCACCGAAACCAAAGGTAGCTGCGCCCCCCTTGATGGAGTGCGCGGCGCGAAAGATGGCATTGAGGTCCTCGCTGTCCGGTGCAGACACATTCACCGCCAGCAGTACCCCTTCCATGGTAGCGAGATGTTCGTCGGTCTCATCAAAAAACACCTGATGAAACTGCGACATATCAATAGACACGATGCGTCCCCCTGCAGGGCCATACAAAAATGCAAGCGCCCCTGGTTGCCATGGCCGACACTGGCCTGCAGCGCTGTATTAACCGACCAGGCGCTTCACCACATCCAGCAACTTCTGCGGATCAAATGGCTTGACCAGCCAACCTGTGGCACCTGCAGCACGGCCCAGTGATTTCATCTGGTCGCTGGACTCGGTAGTCAGCATCAGGATAGGCGTACTGCCGTATGCTGGCAGCTTGCGCAATGCCCGTATCAGGTTGAGCCCATCCATGCCTGGCATATTCTGATCAGTCAGGATCAGGTCAAAATTCTCGGCCTGCGCCCGTGCCAGACCACCATTGCCATCCATCGCCTCGACTACTTCATAGCCTGCGCTTTTCAGGGTAAAGGTCACCATCTGGCGAATGGATGCCGAATCGTCAACTGTCAGTACTTTTTTTGGCATGTTGTTCCCACTTTTCTTTTGTTCACGCTCAAAACAGATCGATGCTGCCGCTTTCCATACGGCCCTGAGCCACCGGGTTGCTGGACAGGGCCTGGCGCAGTTCCGCCAGCCTTCCCGCCACTGTCGATGCCCACTCTTCTTGTTCTTGTGCCGGGCGGCTGTTCAATTCCATCATTTCTTCTATGCCATACAGGCGCTTGCCGACATGAGCGATCAACTGCGACACCATGTCCTGGAACTGCAAGGAACGCACCGCATCCCCCACATGGTCAGACAGCAAACCCACGCCATGACGCAAACGCCCAACCGACTCGGCCATCAGGGCATCCATATCGCGAATGCGTGCAGAGGTCTCATCCAGCCTTTGCTTGGCCTGCAAGGTAAATATCATGTCCTGTGAAGCCAGCTGATTGATCAGCCCTTCGGCATGCGCGACCGAGCCATTGACCCGGTTGATCAGGTCGCGGATCTGTTCGCTGAAAGAACTGGTACGCCCGGACAAATGGCGTACCTCATCTGCCACCACGGCAAAACCCCGCCCCAACTCACCGGCACGCGCGGCTTCAATAGATGCATTGAGCGCCAGCATATTGGTCTGGTTGGTAATGGAGTGAATTTCATCCAGCAACCGGATGACATCCAGCATCTCCTTGCCCATGGACTCCATCTGCTCGACCAACAACATCGCCAGGCGGCTGTTGTCCACCGTCTTTTCGACAAAACCGGACATGGCCGCAGCAATTTCGGTGACAAAGCCGGTAAAGGAAAGCGCATGCGCATCCATGCCCAGATCGCCCTTGGCCAAGGATTCTGCCAACTCCAACTGGGCGGCAGCCTCGCGAGACAAACCGGAAAAACTGTTGGCCAGGGTCACGACGGCATCCTCAATCAGTGCCTGCACCCGGGCCACCTCACCTTTGGATTGGGAGATCTGCTCATGAATGAAATCCACACAGTCAGGCACGGGTACTACTTGCAACGGCTGACTGGATGCAGCTGGATTTTCCTGATCAGACACCCCAACCTCCTTCGGCAACCACCAACACACAATCGCGGCCAATTGCACCAAACTCAACAAAACGGACAAGAGAACATCCAGCCGTCCCCATATGCCTGCAGCCAGCACAAGCACCATGGTTAACACAGGAAAACCACTCCCAACCAACCGTCGCTGCCGATCCGAAAGCGCCATGTCCCCCCCGGCTGTCAACAAATTGCCAATGTACTAACTTCTTCATCAGCCAATCTATCGATTAAATCAAGGAGCAAATAGCGTAAAACAAGGAAATATCTAACTGTACGATTAACCTTAAATTATTTTAATTCCTACTTACAAACGGATTGATTGAAGCAGGATTCATGCAGCGACGAAACACAACTGATAAGAAAATGCTTATTTTATTGTAAACATCTTATTAAAGCAGGCGATTTCCAGTACTTGCAGTACGGTGTCGCGACAGTTCACCAGCGACATTGTTTTTTTCTGACTGGTTGCTCTTTCCTTCAGCAACAGCAGCATGCCTAGCGCAGAACTATCCAGAAATGGCACCTGGTCAAAATCAACCTGTATTTCCTGAATGGCAGGGTTTTCCAGCAATTCCTGACTGGCAAGGCGAAAATCCTTGTGCAGATTGAAATCAAACTGGCCTACCAACATCAACGTACCAATTTGGCCATCAACTTTTACCACTGGCTTCATATGCGTTTCCCCTGATCAACTTAGTCATGCGCCACTTCCCCACCAAGACAGGGAAGGCTCAACTCAAAAAATGCACCGCCTTGCGGGCGATCTCCACCCGTCACGTTACCGGATAGTTCATCGGCCACCTTCTTGACAATCGACAAGCCCAGACCTGTCCCGCCAGGGCGGGTAGTGAAGAAGGGTTCAAACAGCCGGGCAGGATCCGCCCCACCCAAACCGATACCGTCATCCTCAACCCGGAAATGTACCTGATTGTCCTGCAGGCTCACCAGCAAGCCGATACGCCCGCCTTCCGGAGAAAAATGCATGGCGTTCTCCAGCAGATTCACCAAGGCACCTTGCAAGGCTTTGCGATCTGCCATTACCGTTATGGCAGACGGCAGCTGTTTGTGGCAATCCCAAATCATGCCACGCTCATGACATTGCGGACTCAGCACTGCGGCCACATCCTCCACCAACACATCCACATCCAGTACTTCCAGCGCGCTGGTTTGGCCACGCACAAAGCCCAGCATGTTCTGGATCAAGCCCTCCAGTGCTTTCATCCGCGCCAGACTTTTGTCGACAAAGCGCGCCCTGTCCTCCGGGCGCAGTCCCTCTTGCTTGAGATTGGCGGTATAAAGCATGGCAGTGGCCAAAGGGGTGCGCAGCTGGTGGGCCAGTGAGGCGGCCATGCCACCCATGGCCGCCAGCTTTTGCTGGTGGGCCAGCTCAACGGTCAGATGATGCAGACGACTGACATCATGCAACAGCACGATGCGCCCGCCAGAGGCGGGCAAGTCCTGGTACTGCAAGGCCAGACGCCGCTCGCCTCCCGGGTAGGGCAGAATATACGTCCCGTCCAGTTCGGCATGTTCCCACAAGCCAACCACTGCGGCCCAGCCCTGGCCAACATGCTCGCCATCCAGCAAGGACTGTGCTGCAGGGTTCTGCGCAACAACCACGCCATCGGGTGACAGTTCCACCACCCCAGCTGGCAGCGCTTCGAGCAACATGCCCAGACGCTCGGCCAACTCGGCATTTTCGTCACGCTGCTTTCGCAATTGATTGTTAGCCTCATCCAGCTGGGCATTGAGTACATTGACCTGCACTTCTAGCTGGCGATAGGCATCAATCAGCTGGCTGGAAACCGTATTGAACTGCTCGAAAGCCGCCTCCAGCATCTCCTGGTCTTTCAAATTTGATGCTGTCTTGGCCATGTTTCGCGTCGTATTTGTAAAAAGGACTTAAACAGTATGATAATGACTAAGTCTGAGCCAAGCCAACTTAAAGTCTGATCTTAACCAAGACAGTTTTCAAAGAAAGCTGGGAAAATGCATAACTGGCGTATACAACGGGAGTAATACGCCATAACAACGAACCGAGGCTGCGGAGGTTTCTGTGTCAGAGCTTCTT
>NZ_JACAXB010000021.1 GCF_013391415.1 Aquitalea sp. LB_tupeE | reverse complement strand
TTTGATTCCATTTCTGCAGAGGTAACCGTTAAAATCAACGGCTCAATGGAATACCGACATTTCAGGACCTACCCAGATGCCAGATAAAAACATGCGCTTCCTTGTTGTGGACGACTTCTCGACCATGAGACGCATCGTGCGCAACTTGTTGAAAGAGCTGGGCTTTACCAATGTGGACGAGGCCGAAGACGGCCAGGTCGCCTTGCACAAGCTGAAAACGCAACATTTCGACTTTATAGTTTCCGACTGGAACATGCCCAATATGACGGGT
>NZ_JACAXB010000031.1 GCF_013391415.1 Aquitalea sp. LB_tupeE | reverse complement strand
GTACACAGTCGCCTGGCGCACAAGCTGGCACCACAGCTACCGGTGGTGTTGAAGGAAAGTCCGCTGCCGCTGGCGCAGATGCACCAGATGATGCAGTGGCATCGCTATCGCACGAATGATCCAGGCATAGAATGGTTGCGCCGGGTCATTCTGGAAAGCGCGCAAGAGATGAGTTGAAGAGATGGGCTGATAAAGCCCTGCCGGTACCAGCCCGGCCATGCCTGCCAATGACACCCCGAGTGAAGTCTCCCGCGCCTGGGCACTACATATCCAGGGGAATCCGCGAGTTGAACTTTACTTCTTTCAAGGCCAGGTTTGAGTGGATTGAACTGATCCCGGGAACCGCACGCAACTGCTCGACAAAATTGCTGTAATCATCCAGATCGCGCGCCAGCACCACCAGCAAATAGTCCGCTT
The DNA here is from genome assembly GCF_013391415.1 of Aquitalea sp. LB_tupeE. Classification (GTDB taxonomy): domain Bacteria; phylum Pseudomonadota; class Gammaproteobacteria; order Burkholderiales; family Chromobacteriaceae; genus Aquitalea. Next base: position 133,456 of record NZ_JACAXB010000031.1, on the reverse strand, counting down.
CACCGGTAATTTTGTGGCAAGACAAGACCTGCGCATGATCGCGAATCAGTGCCTCGAACTGATTCGGCTGCTTGTCTCCGACATTGCCAAAGCTAAGGCTGACAAAAGCCATGACATCCAGTCCCATCTTGCGCCGGTCAAGATTGGCCTGGTAATCCCGGATATAGCCTTCCGCTTCCAGCCGCTTCAGCCGCCGCCAGCAAGGCGAAACACTGAGCGACAGCTGCTCGGCCAGTTTCGGGGTGGACATTGAGCCGTCAGTCTGCAAATGCTTCAGGATGGAAAGGTCTACTGCATCCAATCCGGAATGGGGTATGTTTTTTCTCATCACGCACCATTAAGTCATTTTTCTTTTCTCATATTGCCTATTCATGCACAAGAAAAGCAAAAAAATTACTTTCGGCAATCTGCATAATGTGCATCAGGACAATAGCCACGGAATGCCAATATGCTTACTTTCCATAACCCTGATCATCACTTGCACCATGCCTCTGAACTGAAAGACGGCAAGGTCTCCCCCTGTTTTGAACTCCCGCACAGAGCAGATACCGTTCTGGCCCGGGTACGCCAGACAGGCCTGGGTGAAACCGCCATTCCGGCCCACTACGGCAAGGAACGCTATGCGCGGGTGCACAGCGAACGCTATGTGAATTTTCTTGAATCTGCCTGGCAGGAATGGAGGGCGCTGGGGCATCAGCATGATGCCTTGCCACTGATCTGGCCCGTGCGCGACCTGCGCAGTGACATCGAGCCCGAGCATATCGACGGCAAATTGGGCTTTTATGCCATGGATGCCGGTGTGGCAATTACCGCAGGCACATGGCAAGCCGTACGTCGCAGTGCCGACACCGCACTCAATGGCATGGACCACTTGCTACAGGGCAATGACAGTGCTTTTGCATTGTGCCGTCCGCCTGGTCATCATGCGGCGGCCGAATACATGGGTGGTTACTGCTATCTGAACAACGCGGCGATTGCCGCGCAGTCCTGCCTGGACCAAGGCGGCAAACGCGTGGCCATTCTGGATGTGGACTTTCACCACGGTAACGGTACGCAGAGCATTTTCTACCAGCGCCCGGACGTACTGTTCGTTTCATTACACGGCGATCCACGCCGCTCCTATCCGTATTTCTCTGGCCATCGTGACGAAACCGGTAGCGGTGCGGGACAAGGTTTCAATCTGAATTACCCTCTTCCCCATGGCACCGACTGGCATGGCTATGCCATCGCACTGGAGGATGCCTGCAAGCGTATCAAGGCATACCGGCCGGATAGCCTGGTGATTTCGCTGGGGGTGGATACCTATGAAAACGATCCGATCAGCCATTTCAGGCTGACCAGCCATGACTTTTTCGGCATCGGCGCTGCCATTGCCACCATCGGTGCACCTACCCTGTTTGTGATGGAAGGCGGCTATATGGTGGACGAGATCGGCATCAATGCCGTCAACGTCTTGCAAGGCTATACAGATAGTCACAGCGCCACAGCCAGGGGCCGCTAACAAAAACCTGTGCTGCGTTGGCCGCCTTGCCACCCCCCGGTACTGTCGGCGTCAGCGTGCCTTGCCCAGGGACGCTGCGCCATGTTGTCAGCCGCCCTGCATCACCGTGCAGGCGGGCCGGGTTGGCAAGGCGTCGAGCGAAGCTGGTCGTCCCAGCAGATAGCCTTGTGCATTATTGACCTCCAGTTTGCGCAGGGCTTGCAGCTCCTCGACGGTTTCAACACCTTCGGCAACCACCTTGCTACCCGTTTCCTCGGCAAACCGGATGAGTGCGCCAGCCAGGGCCCTGCACTCGGTGTGGCTGTCTATTTGGCGGATCAAGCTGATATCCAGCTTGATGATGTCTGGTTGTAATTTGAGGATATGGCGAAAACTGGCATAGCCTGCACCGGCGTCGTCCACTGCCAGTTTCATGCCACACGCCCTGAGCGGCCGGATGGCCTCGATCATCCGGGCATAATCGTCGACCGAAGTATGCTCGGTCACCTCCAGCATCAGGCGGTCCAGAGGGTAGCCGGCCAGCAGCCTGGTCAGCGATGGTTTTACAATGGTGGCGGGCGAGGCATTGAGTGACAGGTAAGTATCACCCGGCAAATGCGTTAATCCCTGCAATGCCTTGCTGATGGTGACCAGCTCCAGCTCTTCCTGCAGATTGACCTCGGCGGCCTCATTGAACCATACGTCCGGCGTGCGGACAGGTTCGCCAGAAAAACGCGTCAGCGCCTCGTAACCAATGATTTCGTGCCGGGCAAGCTGCACGATGGGTTGGTAGACAATATTGTATTCTCCCGCGCTCATCACCTCTTGCAGGCGCTGGACAATCAACTGATGGCTGTGATTGCGCTCCAGTTGCTGCTCCATCAACTTGCCGGTCATTTCGGCAAACAGCCGCAAAGTACGTATGTCACGACTGTTCAGCGTCACATCCGGAAATAAGGAAAAGCAGCAGAAGGTGCCATAAACAAAGCCGTTGCTGAAACGAAGGGGAACACTCAAGTGAGCCCCGACCGGCAGTGCCATCGTCACCGGCAAGGTCAAGGCTTCCGGGTTTTGCCGGGCATCCTGCATCAACTCGGGCAAGCGCCCATCCACCACGCGCTGGCAGTAGCTGTCCTCCAGTAAGTCCGAGCCTCCGGTACATAGAATGGGCGGGGCATCTGCCGCTCTATCGACAAAGCGGAACACCCGTCGGCCATCCTTGAACTCGGCAATGAAGGCGAATTGCATTCCCAGCAATGTTCGAACTGAATGGAGTGTTGCGCTGATCGTCTCATCGACCGTGGCGTAGTTGGCTTCCATGATAATCCTTGCAATGCCAATGTCTTATCATGCAGCAGTATAGAATCTGTTGTCAGTAATGCCACGCCGGTTTGCAATTCATGCCAAACCAACGGCAAGACCATCCTGTCGGGCGCGCCCTCGCCTTCGCAAAGCCGCTTTGGCCAACATCCCGCGCCAGACCAGACTCAATCAAACAAACTGCCCTGCTCCGGCACAGCCTCCTTGGGCTTGAGCGGTGCGGGGGTGGCGGTCATCAGTTCGGCGGGGTAGTGAGTGAGAAAGCTGCGTGCCTGTTCGGGGTTGGAGCAGTTCAGCCAGTGCATGTACTGATCCGGCGGCACAATCACCAGCGAGCGCTTTTCATCGCCCGGCCGGTGCATGCGCTGCATCAGCGGATGGTGGTCTGCGTTGATGGTGATCTGGGTAAAGGCGTGGCTGATGCTGCCATCCGGCTCGGACCAGGCGCGCCACAGGCCTGCCACGGCAAACGGGCTGCCGTCGGCCATGCCGATCTGCCAACGCTCGGCGCGGCCGGATGCATAACACGGCTCGTAAAAGTGCTGCATCGGCACCAGGCACAAGCTTTGCTGCTGCCAGGCGCGGCGGTAGTTGAACAGTTCGCCCACCGTTTCCGCCCGGGCGTTCATGGTGCTGATGCGCACTCCGGGCGGCTGGTGGCGTTTGGGCACCATGCCGTAGCTGGCCAGCAGCGGCACCGCCTCGCCGTGGCGGTCTTTGATGATGATGGGCGCCAGGTAGTCTTGCCAGCACTCCTCCGGCCACAGCAGGTCACCTGCCTGTAAATGGAAATGGCTCGCCAGCTGGCGCGGGTTGGGGGGCATGAAATTGACGCACATGGCGGCATGGTATGCCGCCTGGCCCGGCATTGCCAAGCTCGTCTCATCATATTATCCACTGCGAAATCCCCTCACCATCCTGCAGACTTTCTGCTATATTTGATTTTGTACACAATCATATAGAGCAGTAGCCATGCACCACCCCATCCCCCTGTCCCGCTCCAGCCCGCTGCGTATCCCGCTGGTGGCCAGCAGCGTGCGTGCCGGTTTCCCCAGCCCGGCCGACGACTACGTACAGGACAATATCAACCTCAACACCCTGCTGGTGGACGACCCGGACTGCACCTTCCTGATGATGGCCAGCAACGATGCCATCCACGGCATTTTCAAGGGCGACTATGTGCTGATCGACAAGGCGCGCGCGCCAGTGCATGGCAATGTGGTAGTGGCCGCGCATGAGGACGGCTTTGTGCTGCGCCGCCTGCACAAGCAGCAAGGCATGCTGGCGCTGCTGGCCGATGCGCCCGGCTATCCGCTGATTCCGGCCGAAGGCGATTACACCTTGCAGATATGGGGGGTGGTGATTGCCGTGGTACGGCGGCTGGTATGAGCACCTTTGCGCTGGTGGATGGCAACAGCTTTTACGCCAGCTGCGAGCGGGTGTTCCGACCCGACCTTGCCGGTCGGCCCATCATCGTGCTGTCCAATAACGATGGTTGCGTGGTGGCCCGTTCGGCTGAGGCCAAGGCGCTGGGCATTCCGGCCTTCCTGCCCTTTTATCAGGTGCAGCAGCTATGCCGCAAACACCGCGTGACCGTGTTTTCCAGCAATTACGCGCTGTACGGTGACATGTCGCGCCGTATGATGAATGTGCTGTCGCGCTTTGCCCCGGTGCAGGAGATCTACAGCATCGACGAATGCTTTCTCGATGTAACAGGCATCACGGACCTGGACAGCCACGGCCACCGCATCCGCCAGGCGGTATGGCAGGGCCTGGGCATTCCCACCTGCGTGGGCATGGGCAGCAGCAAGACGCTGGCCAAACTGGCCAACCACGTGGCCAAAAAGCGGCCAGAGTGGAACGGCGTGTTTGAATGGGACTGGCTGAACCCGCGTGAAGCCGACCGGTTGCTGGCCGAATTTGCGGTGGGTGAAGTGTGGGGCATCGGCCGCCGCATTGCCGAAAAGCTGACCCTGATGAATATCCACAGTGCTTTGGATCTGAAACAGGCCGACCCGCGCCATATCAAACGCAAGTTCAATGTGGTGGTGGAACGCACGGTGGCCGAGCTGAACGGCGTGGCCTGCCTGGCGCTGGAAGACGTGGCCCCGGCCAAGCAGCAAATCATCTCCAGCCGCAGCTTCAGCCGTCTGGTGCGCGACCTGCCCTCGCTGTCGGCCAGCATCAGCCACCACGTGGCCCGCGCCGCGGAAAAGCTGCGTGCCCAGGGCTGCGCAGCCGGGCTGATCGGCGTCAGCATCCGCACCAATCCGTTTCGCGACCTGGGCCAGTACCACGGCTACACTTGCGTGCCGCTGGTGCACCCCAGTGCCGACACCCTGCTGCTCAACCAGGCCGCCCAGGCTGCGCTGCGCGCCATCTGGCGCAAGGAGTTCAGCTACCACAAGGCCGGGGTCATCCTGATGGACATCGGCCCGGCCACCCGCCAGCAGCAGGATATGTTCAGCCCCCTGCCCGACCCGAAACGCAGCCGGCTGATGGCCGCCATCGACAAGCTCAACCGCGACTTTGGCAGCGGAACCATCAAGCTGGGAGCCGAAGGCCTGACCGAGGACTGGCGAATGAAGCAGGAAAAGAAATCCCCCTGCTATACCACCCGCGTGGGCGATATCGTGCAGCTGCGTTAAGCACCGCCAAGCCCACCCCGCGTTTGCATTGCGCCTCCGGCGCCGGTCGCCACATAGCCAATCCGGTAACAGGTGCCATCCATCTCCTGCTGCCAGAAGTCCTGTTCGCAACGCCAAGCCGATACCCGCAGCAGTTGCCATTGCCCAGGGTCGTACGCGGTCAGCACCGACAGCGCACCTTGCTGCTGCAAACGGCTGGCACGCTCCTGCTCCTGCTGGAGCAAGGCGTCAAGCGGCTGACCGGGCAAAATGGCTTGCGTCTGACAATGGCACACGCTGGCGGTGGGCATGGCATTGCTCCCGATGCTATCCCAGACCTGCCAGACATCGACATGCGGCCTACCAAAGTCGGCACACAGTGCCTTGAAACCGGGACTGGAGAGAAAACGGTTGATGCCCTCGTTATCCCGCCACAGGTAGAGCGGCGCATAGGCATTGACGCTGCCCGGCTGCCGGACATCTTGCTCGCTCCAGAGGTAGGCTTTCCATTCCAGATGAGGAAAGCCATCCAGCAGATGGCCGCGTTCACGGATGCGCTGCCGGATGATGGCCATATCGTAGTCGGCAGGCAGGACAAAACGGTATTGCATGGCAAGCATGATGTATCTCCTAGCTGTCGCATTCAGGCAGTGCAGACTTGCCATTGCCAAATGACCAGTCCTCCAGCCCGGTGGTGGTGATCACCACCATGATGTCTTGCTGGCGCAGGCCGGGGCTGACCTCCAGCCGCTCTGCCAGCCGGGCAAAAAAAGCGCGCTTGCACGCCGTGCTGCGCGCCCGCCCGGCGGTAATGTGGAACAGGGTGAAGTCCGCGCTGCGCGCACCGGCAGTGGCAAGATACTCCCGGTCAAACACCAGCTCGCCAGCCCCACATTGCTGGAACACCTGAAAACAGTCACCGGCCGGCACCTCGAAACTTTCTTCCAGTGCCTGTTGCAGGCTGTGCGAAATGGCCTTGAGCCAGGATTCCGGCTTGCCGGCAGCCAGTGCGATACGGACATAAGGCATGGCAGGCTCACTTTCCGTGCGGGATGGCCGCCAGCACATCCACCGCTGATGCTGCGGCAGGCCAGCCGGCATAAAAGGCCAGATGAGTCATGAGCTCGCCCAGTTCGGCCCGGCTTATGCCGTTGTCCATGGCCAGCTGCACATGAAACGGCAGCTGTTCCAGACGGTATAGCGCGGTGAGCGCGGCAACCGTGGCAATGCTGCGCTCACGCGGGCTCAGCCCGGGGCGTTGCCAGATGTCGCCAAACAGGAGCGATTGAGTGATGTCAGCCAGCTTGGCAGCTTCGGCCGCCATGTTCTGCATGCTGTGTGAAGAAGAGGTGGTCATGCCTGATTTCCCTGTCGTTTTTGACAACACCCAGCTTAAGCAGTCAGAATAATTTTGATAATCAAAATGTTTTTTCCTGATTATTCAATTTTTTGGGACTATAGCCATGAGTCGTCTCAGCCTGGACCTGGATGTGCTGCGCAGCTTTGTGACCGGTGTGGAAATGGGCAGCTTCGCCATGGCCGCGCAGCGTATGAACCGCTCCACTTCCGCCATCAGCGCCCAGCTGAAAAAGCTGGAAGAACAAGCCGGCCAACCCTTGACGCGCAAGGCAGGCCGAGGCCTGGTACTGACACCCGCCGGGGAAGTCATGCTGGCCTATGCCCGCCGACTGCTGGCGCTGAATGACGAGGCGGTGCAGGCAGTGCAAGGCAGCGGGCTGGAACAAGACTGGATACGTTTCGGCATGCAGGAAGACTTTGGCGAATCCCTGCTTCCCGCCATTCTGGGGCAGTTTTCCCGCGCCCATCCGCAGTTCCGGCTGGAGGTAAAAGTGGCGCGTAATCAACAACTGCTGGATGGCCTGGCCAAGGGCGAGCTTGATCTGGCCCTGGCCTGGGATGGTGGCCAGCCCTGGCCATATCAACAGGTGATGGGCACGCTGCCGCTGTGCTGGATAGACAGCAAGGCCAACCCGTGGCCATACCCGGCGGACAGCACCCTGCCGCTGGTGGCCTTTGAAGCCCCCTGCCTAATGCGGGCCGCTGCCTGTGCCGCACTGGAACAGGCCAATCTGGCCTGGCGGCAGTCCTTTAGTAGCAGCAGCCTGAGCGGGATATGGGCAGCCGTTGCCGCCGGGCTGGGTGTGACGGTGCGCACCCCGGTCGGCGTACCGGATACGCTGCAAATACGGCAGGACCTGCCTGCACTGCCAGACATCCGGCTCATGTTGTACCGCGCCGAATCCGCCGCCGCTGTCGGCTGTGAACGCTTGTCAGACATCGTCAGCCAGGCCTTGCAGGACTATCTGCATGGTTTGCGCGCTACCTGACTGCCGTTTTCACGCAAATGCATGCATGCGGCCCTGGCCGATGTGGCAAGATCGCTGCGTGCTTATCACCAGACAACAGTTTCATGGCGCGTACCGAAAGATTGTTCACCCTGCTGCAAGCCCTGCGGCAACACCGCTTCCCGGTGAGCGGGGCCAGCCTCGCCGCTGAGCTGGGCATCAGCCTGCGCACGCTGTACCGGGACATCGCCACCCTGCAGGCACAAGGCGCGCATATTGAAGGCGAACCCGGCCTGGGCTATGTGTTGCGCCCCGGCTTCATGCTGCCGCCCTTGATGTTCAGTGCGGAGGAAATCGAAGCACTGGTGCTGGGCTCGCAATGGGTGGCCAAACGCACCGACACCCAACTGGGCCGTGCCGCCCAACATGCGCTGGCCAAGATTTCCGCGGTGCTGCCAGCGGAATTACGCCACAGTCTGGATAACAGTTCGCTGCTGGTGGCCTCCCCCTCACAGACAGAAGCCGATGCAGTGGATGTGTCCATCATCCGTCAGGCCATACGCAGTGGATACAAACTGGGCATCGACTACTGTGATGTACAGGGCCACGTCACGCAGCGCACCATCTGGCCACTGGCCTTGGGCTATTTCGACCATGTCCGCATGCTGGCTGCATGGTGTGAAACACGGCAGGATTTCCGTCATTTCCGGACAGGCCGCATCTTTGCCCTGCGCGCCGGTACGGAACGCTACCCGCACAGAAAGCAGGAACTGCTGAAAGCATGGCGCGCAGCCGATGCCGCCCGACAGACCAAAAACAGTAAGCACCGCTGACTACTGACAAAAACTGTCAGTGGCTGCGGTGACAATGGCATCACTCGAGATCAACCAGCGGAGTGTGTGCCATGCGTCTTTATTACCATCCTCTTTCGTCTTGCAGCCGTCGTGTACTGCTTGTGGCCCGGCAGCTTGGTGTGCCGCTTGAACTGATAGAAGTTGATTTGTTTGGCGGCGAGCAGAACACCCCCGCTTTCCTGCAGCTGAACCCGAATCATCAGGTCCCCGTACTGGAAGACAATGGCCATGTGCTGTGGGAGTCTTACGCCATCATGCAGTACCTGGCAGAGCAGGCGGCGGATCAATCCCTGCATGCAGCCAGTGCACGCGAACGGGCAGATGTCAGCCGCTGGATGTTCTGGTGTGCCCAGCACTGGATGCCGCCCATCAGCAGCCTTAACTGGGAACACGTAATCAAGCACATGGCCGGGCAAGGCCCGGCCAGCGCGGTGGAAGTAGAACGGGCGGAAGCCGGGTTTGTCGCCGCCGGGCAGATCCTCGATCAGCACCTTGCCGGACGGGAGTGGCTATGCGGCCAACAGCCATCGCTGGCCGATCTGGCCATTGCCGCGCCGCTGGCCGACTGGCAGCAGGCCCGCCTGCCGCTCAAAGAGTTTGGGGAAGTTGTCCGCTGGTTTGACCAGATCCAGGCGCTGGACTGCTGGCAGCAAACCGGGCACAGCACCAGCGTGCAGGCTGAGTGAGTACTGCAGGTGCTGTGCGGCAGAATGATGACGCGCAGGGCCAGCAGCAAACACGCCATCACGGTTGGTCAGGCTGAGGGAGTCGCGTTCAGGTAGGGCGACACATGCTGCAGGGCCCGTGCCAGGTATTCCTCTTTCTCACCCACCGGTGCCACGTAATGCAATGCCTCCTGCGCGGCCTGCAGGCCTTCAAGCCTGGCAATCAGCCAGAAAGCCAGATATTGCGAGGCCAGGCAGCCGCCTGCCGTTGCCACATTGTCTCGGGCAAAAAATGGCTGGTTCAACACGCTGACACCTGCTTCCTGCACCCAGGGCTTGGTGATGAGGTCGGTACAGGCCGGGATATCGTGTAACAGTCCAAGCCTGGCCAGTATCAGCGTGCCCGAGCATTGGCCCGCCAGCAGCTGGCGCGAGGGGTCAAACTGCAGCTGTGCCATCAGCGTTTCATCGGCCACCACATCCCGCGTTTTCAGGCCGCTGCCAACAATCACGGCATCCGCCTCACAGGCTTGGGCAAGCGGGATGTGCGACTCCAGCACCATGCCATTCATGGACGTCACCCGGGATGTCGGGCTGGCAATGGATACCCGCCAGTCCGGCTTCTTGATGCGGTTGAGGATGCCAAAGGCAATCAGGGAATCCAGCTCGTTGTAGCCGTCGAAGGTAAGAATGGCGATGTGCATGGCCCGGCCTCGATTGTCCGTTGTGATGGTGACATGCCAGCCTATGCTGAATCAGCCGCACAAGCAAAAAATTGGCATGCATACCGGCCACCACCAAAGCAGGATAGCAAGCACCACCAGACAAGCACGATCAAGCAGCTAGCCGGTTTATCCATACTGCGACGCGGCCCGCTACCAGACTGGCATGCGTCTCAGGGGAGAAGCGGGAAAAACGCAGCATTGGAAAAGTCACTGACCAAGCAGTCGTATACCACGCGGACCCGCGCCGGAACCGGGCTGCGCTGCGGCCGGTACACACTCAGCGCCCAGGGCGTGGGTGCCAGTTCTGGCAGCACCTCTACCAGATCGCCGCTACGCAGGTGGGGAATGGCGACAAAGCCGGGCATCTGGGCAAAGCCAAAGCCTGCCAATACCGCGGCACACTCGGCCTGGGTACTGTTGCTGATGAAGGCCAGTTCCTGCGGAATCCACTGCGACTCCTGACGGAAAAACCAGGGCCACGGCTTGCCGGTGCGCTGGTCTATGGTGCCGACCACCGGCTGTTGCTGTAAGTCCTTCAGCGTGCGTGGCACCCCGCACCGTGCCAGCAAGGCGGGGGCAGCCACCATGAAGAACGGCACCTCGGCCACTTGCCGCGCCACAAAGCGGCTGTCCCGAATCAACCCGTGGCGGATGCCGATATCAATCTGCTCATCCACCACATCGGTTTCATCATCTTCCAGATGCAGTTCGAAATGCAGGCCGGGATACTGCTGACGCAAACGCGCCAGGCTGTGCACCAGGCTGGTCTGGCCGATGGCCTCCGGCGCGGTCAGGCGTACCGTGCCTTCCACCTGCTGGGCCGCATTGGCTTCTGCCCGGCGGAACAGGCAATCAATCCCTTCCACGCCTTGCCTGGCGATATGTGCCAGACGCTCACCTTCGCGGGTAACCCGGCACTGGCGGGTATTGCGGTGGAACAATAGCTCGCCGAACTGGCTTTCCAGTTCCTGAATGGCGCGCGTCACCACTTGTGGCGAAATGCCCAGTTGCTGCGCGGCCTCCTTGAAATTGCGTGCTTCCGCCGCGGTACAAAAGATACGCAGCATTTCCAGTCGATTCAGCATGCATCCGCCCCCATCGTGATACCGGGTAGCTTATTCCTGTTTTGGGAATTCAAAAAGCTTGTTTCATCCATTCCTGAGAATTCAGCAATTGGTGATACTGACGGCTTACGGCGCCAAGCAAGCCGACAGCGCATAGCAATCACCATGAACAAGCGATCATGTTTACACCTCTGCCCCGCCTTGAAATGAGCCCGCCATGCAACTGATTCTGGCCTCCATCTTCCCCATCTTGCTGGCGCTGCTGTGTGGCTACGGCATTGGCCTGTTGCTACCGCAGCGCCATACCCGGCACTGTGCCCGCCTGTTGACGCCGCTGATCTGGCTGCTGCTGTTCTTTTGCGGCAAGGGCTTCGGTACGGTGCTGAGTGATGGTGGCGTGCTGGGCAAAACCCTGGGCACGGCACTGATCTTCGCCTCCTTCACCAGCTTGCTGCCCTGGGGGCTGATCGTGCTGTGCATGCGCCAGCCACGTAGCAACAACCATAGCCAGCCGGCAGAGCGGCCGCCCGGCACGCAGTTTCTGCATGCACTGCGCGACTGCCTGCTGGCCTTGAGCATGGTGGGCATGGGGGCCATGGCCTCCCGGTTTCAGCTGGGCTGGCTGGATGCCATCAGCACCAGTCAATTGCTGTACCTGCTGATTGTGCTGGTTGGCATCGACCTGGCGGAGCTGAAACTGGGCAGTGCCTGGCGCAAACCCGAAGTGATGGTGCTGCCCTTACTGGTAATCATCGGTTCACTGGCCGGAGGCATGGCAGCGGCCGCATTTACCGGCGAGAGTGTGTGGACTTCACTGGCGCTGTCCAGCGGTTTTGGCTGGGTTACCCTGTCCAGCATTCTGGTGAGCAGCAAGCTGGGCAGCAGCTATGGTGCCATTGCCATGATGACCGACCTGTTTCGCGAACTGATGGCCATTGCCATGTTGTACCTGCTGGGCGCGCGCTTCAGCAGAGAGGCCATCGGCATTTGCGGTGCCACCGCACTGGATGCCACCCTGCCCTTGATCCGGCAGAAATGCGGCACCCACCACGTAACGCTGGCCCTGATCAGCGGCTTTGTGCTGACGCTGGTGAGCCCGGTGCTGATCATGATTTCGCTGGCCTAGCACATCTGGCCGCCCACCCTCACGGCGGGCGACGATGTGGCTGCACCGGAAGATGAGGGTCGCTCATTTCTCCAGCACATAACTGCCTGGTGCATCAGCCAGTGCCGGGTACTGTCGGCTGCTGACCGATGGTGCCTTGCCCAGCGCACCCGAGCGTGGTTTCAGCCATTGCATCCAGTCATCCCACCAGCTGCCCTGATGATGTTCGGCAGTCTGCTTCCAGTGTTCCGGGCTTTGGTGGCGCTCGACCGGGGCCACCCAGAAGGCGCGCTTGGGCGGATTGACCGGCGGGTTGACGATACCCAGGATGTGGCCGGAGGTGGACAGCACGAAGCGCTTGTCGCCAGCCAGGAAGTGATTGAGCCGGAAGGATTGCTTCCACGGTGCGATATGGTCATCCTCGGCGGCCACGGCGTACACCGGCTGGCGGATGTTTTCCAGATTGATGGAATGACCGGCCACGGTCAGCGCATTGGGCTTGATCAGATTATTGTGCTGGTAGAACTGGCGCAGATACCAGGAATGCATGGCTGCCGGCATGCGCGTGGTATCCATATTCCAGTACAGCACATCGAAGGCAGAGGGTTTTTCACCGTACAGCCAGCCATGCACCACGTAGTGCCAGATCAGGCTGTTGGGACGCAGCATGCGAAAAGACATGGCCATGTCCTTGCCATCCAGATAGCCGGTTTCGGCCATCTTTCCATCCAGCCAGTCCAGTGTGGCCGGGTCGATGAATACCTCGATATCGCCCGGGCTGTGGTAGTCCACCAGCGTGGCAAAGAAGGTGGCGCTGGCCACCGGGTTATCGCCATCGGCGTAGTGCTGGCTGCTCCATGCCAGCCAGGTGGCCAGCATGGCCCCGCCAATGCAGTAGCCCACTGCATTGACCTGCGGCTGACCGGACAAGGCACTTGCCACCCGGAATGCCTGATCCAGCCCGTCCTGCAAGTATTGGTCGAAGGTGGTGCCGGCCTGGTCGGCACCCGGATTGCGCCAGCTGATGATATAAGTGTCCAGCCCCTGCTCCAGCAGATAGCGGATCATGCTCTTTTTAGGGGTGAGGTCCAGCACGTAAAACTTGTTGATACAAGGCGGCACGATCACCACCGGCACCTGATGTACCGCCTTGACGGTGGGGGTGTAATGAATCAGCTCGAACAAATCATTGCGGAACACCACCTTGCCCGGCGTAGTGCCCAGATTCTCCCCGACTTTGAATTCATCGGTACTGCTCATGCGCACCGTGCCCTGGCGCGCATCCTCCAGAAAGTTTTGCCAGCCCAGCCGCAGGCTTTCGCCATTGGTTTCGGCTGCCCGGCGCATGGCCACCGGATTACTCCAGAAGAAATTGCTGGGTGCCATGGCATTGAGCCAGTTACGGCTCCAGAACGCCGCCTGCCGGGTGGCGCGCGCCGACTGGCCGGGGGTTGCGTACAACATGTCCTGCAAATGATGGGTCAGAATCAGATACCACTGTTTGGCGATATCAAAGCTGGCCGTATCCGACCACTCTGCCTCCACAAAACGGGTATCTTCCGGATGAGGCAGCTCTACATCCGGACCTTTCACACCCAGGCAACGCCTGGCGGCATACTGCTGCAAATTGAACAGTTTTTGCGCCAGCCGGACATTGGATTCGGCCAGCAGGGCGGGATGGCACAACCAGGCCAACTGGGTGTGCATGGCCGATTTACTCATGCCAAATGGATCGAAGATGTTTTCCAGCACATGCACAAAATGCTGCACATTCTGGAATGAATCGATAAACCAAGTATTTTCCGTTGCTGGCTTAGTCATGAACCTCTCCCGGAGCATGTAGCTTGAATGACTCAGCTAGCATAGCCCACCCATCCGGCTTGCTCATGCCTTTGCCTGCTTTGTTTGATATAAAACGGGAGTTGCTGCCAATAAGGCCGGATAACACGCAACAAATGCACAGCTGACCTTCCGGTTTTTGTTGTGTAATGGCAATTCACTAGCTCTCTGGATGTAACGGGCCCACGCCATGCGGCCAGAACAAGTCGTCTTATTCAGCGTCCGTCCGCCTGTTTGAAGATATCGACAATAAATGCCAGCCCAGCCTATTTTTGCAATAAACACCTAGCTATTCGGCAAAAACATGGCCATTCATTTACATGGATCGCTTGGCAATGATGCATCTATTGCCGAGCACCCTTAAAGAAAACAGACTTAACAATAAGCTTTACTTTGAAATATGTTTCATTTTCCGGCAACAAGCATCCATACTATCCAGAGCGGACCTTAACCATCTGCAATCAACCGGCAACAAGACAGGTGGACACTACCCACGGCACCTGTCAGCCGGAACATAAAACTATAAAAGGAGTGTGCAAAATGCGGTCGTTAAAAACAAAACTGATTGTCTTTGTTGCAATATTGCTGGCTATTCTCAGTACCTGCATTGCCGCGCTGGTATACAACCAGATGCGCAGCAGCATTGTCACCGGGGTGGAAAACGAATTAAGTGGCACCGCCAACGGCTATGGCACTTTTGTCAAAAGCTGGTACGACGAGAAGTTGCGCGCCGTGGTGGCGGGCAATCCGCTGGCCGACCATCCTGACCCGGTCCCGACCCTGGCGCGCATCAATGAAGCCGGTGGTTTCTCGCTGACCTATGTCGGTTTTGCCGATCACCATATTGTTTATTCCGATGGCCATGCGCAGAAGCCCGGCTACGACCCGGCCAAACGCCCGTGGTATCAGCAAGCGGTGGCAGCAGGCAAGGCCACCGTGTCGGCCCCCTATGTGGACTTTGACACCGGCAAGCTGTGCCTGACCTTTGTTTCCCCGGTGTCTTCGGGCGGTGCGCTCAAGGCCGTGGTGGGCGGTGACATTTTCATCGACGCCCTGGTCAAGACCGTACTGTCCATCAAACTGCGCGGCGACGGCTACGCCTTTCTGGTGGACAAAAGCGGCAATATCATCGCCCACCATAATCAACAGCTGACGCTCAAACCCATCAGCAGCATTGCACCCACACTTTCTGCCGAGCAACTGAACAGTCTGGCCAGCAGCAATGCCATGCAGCTGATCCAGATGGAAGACAGCAACAAATACGTGAAAGTGGTGGCCATTCCCGGCACCGACTGGTTGCTGGGCGTGGTAATGAACGACAGCGTGATTCGCGAACCGCTGAACAAGCTGTTGCTGACCATTGTCATCATTGCCGCCGTTTCCCTGCTGGTGCTGGTACCGATTGCCAGCGTGATTCTGGCCTCCATGCTCAAGGGCCTGCGCCACCTGAATCAGGCCATGAACGAAATTGCCCGTGGCGAAGCCGACCTCACCCGCCGCATCGAGGTCTCCGGCCAGGATGAAATTGCCGAAACCGCGCATGCGTTCAATCTGTTCGTCGAGCATCTGCGTGACATGTTCCGCCAGGTCAAGCAGGAAGCCGACCGGGTGATCAGCGGAGTCGACGAAGCAGGTGGCACCGTGCGCCGGGTGGCCGAGGACTCACGCGAGATTTCCGACGTGTTCAGCGGCAATGCCGCCACGCTGGAGGAAATTACCGTGAGTATTGCCCATATTGCCGAATCCACCCGTGAAGCAGACCAGTTGGTGAGCCAGACCGACGGTGTTTCCATCCAGAGCGCCAGCGACATCAAGCAGATTTCTTCCGAAATGGCGCGCACGGTGGATGCAGTCAAAGGCTTGTCCGGCATTCTGGAAACCCTGGACAACCGTTCGCAGCAGATTACCGGCATTACCAATGTCATCAAGGACATTGCCGATCAAACCAACTTGCTGGCGCTGAATGCCGCCATCGAAGCGGCGCGCGCCGGTGAAATGGGCCGCGGCTTTGCCGTGGTGGCCGACGAAGTGCGCAAACTGGCCGAGCGCACGGCGCAAGCCACACTGGAAATCACCAGCATGGTCAACACCATCCGCAGTGAAACCAGTCAGGCTGTCAGCAATATGCAGCAGACGGTCAATTCGGTGGATGGTGGGGTGGAAATCACCCAGGGTGCGGTAAAACGGATAGACGACATCCGCCAGGCCATGCAGCAGGTGGTGAGCAAGATGAACGAGATTTCGCTGTCCACCAAAGAACAGCACAACGCCACCACCGCCATTTCGCAAAGCACGGAACGCATCAACAACCGCATCATCGACAGCGACCAATCCTTGCAGGGGGTACACAACACACTGTCCACCCTGAATGATGCCGCCTCGAAAATGCGCGAGATGTTCAGCCGCTTCAAGGTATAAGTCTTTCGCTGTACGGGCTGGCCACTTCACGGCCAGCCCCTTCCCGCCCTCTCGGCTTGCCCTCGGTACAACAAGCCGCCTTATACCCCAGCATCATTGGCCTGACAGCATGGCTTCTTGCCCCTGCATAGCAGCTCTTGCCAGTCAGGCTGCTGCCCAGCTCTACGACTTGCCCTTGCCGGTCAAATCACATCCGGGTCGATGAACAGGCTGGAGCCATCACTGAAGCGCGACAGGCGGAAGGGATGGGCGTCCACCACCGGCGTGGTGTCGCACAGCAAATCGGCCGCCAGCTCCCCCGCACCCGGCCCGATACCAAAGCCGTGGCCGCTGAAGCCTGCTGCCAATACCAGGCCAGGCAATGGCTCCACCTTGGAAATAACCGGCACCAGATCCGGCGTCAGGTCGATACGCCCGGCCCAGCTGGCAGCCATCTCCACCCCGGCAAGTTGTGGCCGGCCATGACGAAAACCCGCCAGCGCCTTGCTGGTGATGGCGGGTTCAGGCAGCGGGTTGTAAATGCGTTCCTGCTCGAACACCGTCGGCACACCCGCAGCGGGCAGCTGCTGCCAGCGCCGTTGTTGCTGAAAGCTGCGCCAGCCAATACCGAGCCGGATATCACGCCAGTTACGCAGCAATAGCGGAGAAAAACGGCCAAAGTGGCGGAAGCTGTCCGGGCCGACATCATGTTGCTCGCCTTCCAGCAGGGTGACGGTATAGCCGCCATCCAGCCGGCGGCGCAAGCAGACATCGGCACTGCACAGGGTGCCGGGCACCACTTCCGGCGCGGACGTGGTGCGCAACACTGTGGCGCGGACATTCAGCTGCGGCAACACCACGCCATGCTGGCGCAACAAGAGTGAGGACCAGGCACCACCGGCCAGCAACACCCGCGGTGCACGCACGATGCCGTGCTCGGTTTCCACCCCCTGCACCCGGCCCTGTTCCAGCAACAGGCGGCGAACTGCCGTTTGCTGATGCAGGGTCACGCCCAGGCGGCGCGCCTCACGCGCCAGCGCCGGTACGGCGATACCCGGCTCCGCCCGGGCATCATCCGGGGTATGCAGACCACCCAGCCACGGGCCATTAACGCTGGGCAGGGCGGCCTCGGCAGCGGCGGCATCCAGCTCATCCACCCGGATGCCCGCAGCGCGGCCATTCACCGCCCAGCGTTGCCAGCGCGCCAGTACGGCAGGGTCCCGCGTCAGGCTGAGCAAGCCGGTACGCCGGAAACCCAGGTCGGTATCCAGCTGTTGTTGCCATGCCTCCCACAGCGACAGGCTGTGCACGATCAGGGGCAGCTCGCGCCGGTCGCGCCCTTGCTGGCGCACCCAGCCCCAGTTGCGGCTGGATTGCTCGGCCGCCACCAGGCCCTTTTCCAGCAAGGCCACTTTCAGGCCACGCCGGGCAAGGTGCAAGGCAGCACTTACCCCGACCACACCGGCACCGATGATCACCACATCGGCACTGGCGGGGAGCGGGTCGTTTTCTTCCACCCAGCTGAAAGGCTGGCGCAGGATCTCGGCAAAGGGTTGTGACGGCATGATGCTTATCCTGTCGATTTGCTTGTGATGCGACCGGCCTGCATGTGAACGGCACGATCACACAGATGGTCGATCACATCGCCATCATGACTGACCAGCAGCATGGACAAATTTTGTTGCTGCTTCAAGCGGGTCAGCAAATTGAGGATTTCCGCCTGTACCGACATGTCCAGCGCCGAGGTGGGTTCATCCAGCAGCAACAGGCGCGGCTGCAACAGCAAGGCACGCACAATGGCAATGCGCTGGCGCTGGCCGCCGGAAATCTGATGCGGATAACGTGTGGCGATGTCAGGCTCCAGCCCCACCTCCTGCAAGGCGGCATCTACACGCGCGGCAATGTCTTTCTCCCCCAGCAGCTGCAATGGCTCGCTCAGGGTACGGCGCAAGCGATGCCTTGGGTGCAAGGAGGCGTAAGGGTCCTGAAACACCATTTGTACATCACGCCGCAACTGGCTGGCAAACGGACGGCCAGGAGCAAGCGCACGGCCAAACAGCGACTAAAAGACGCAGTGCAAAATGCACTGCGTCTTTTCTGTACCAAGCACACAAAGCTGAATCAGGCCGCACCCAGATAGGCATTCTGCACTGCGGCATCATGCATCAGTTGCTGCGCCGGGCCGGACAGGGCAATCCGGCCGTGTTCCAGTACATAGGCATCGTCAGCAATGCGCAGGGCCAAACGCGCATTCTGCTCCACCAGCACCACCGTCACCCCGTGCTGGCGGATGGTTTCAATCACCCGGAAAATCTGCTGCACAAACTGCGGCGCCAGCCCCAGCGAGGGTTCATCCAGAATCAGCAGCCGTGGTTTGGCCATCAACGCCCGGCCTATGCACAGCATTTGCTGCTCGCCACCGGACAGAGTGCCGGCCAGCTGTTTGCTGCGCTGCTGCAGGATGGGGAAGATGTCATGTACAAAGGCCAGCTCCTGCTGCCAGTCACGCTGCGCCCCAGCACCCAGTTGCAGGTTCTCCCTTACCGTCATGTTGGAGAAGATCTGCCGCCCTTCCGGCGCGTGCGACAAGCCGCTTTGCACGATGCGGTGGGCGGGCTGGCCATGGATGGCTGCACCGTCAAACCGTATGCTGCCCTGCTCCAGCGGATAGATACCGGAAATGGCACGCAGCAAGGTGGTTTTGCCCGCACCGTTGGCACCCAGAATGGTGACAATGCGCTGCGCTTCCACCTGCAGGGAAACCTCGTGCAGAATCGGCACGCCGCCCAGCGTCACGCTGATGTTTTCAACTTGCAACAACGCCATCAGGCCTCCTCGCTGCCTAGATAGGATGTAATCACCGCCGGATCGCGCATCACCTGTTCCGGGCTGCCTTCGGCCAGCAAGCGGCCGGATGACAGCACCAGTACGTGGTTGCAGATTTTCTTCACCAGGCTCAGGTCGTGCTCCACCAGCAACAGGCTCAGGCCTTCCTGGCTCAGTTGACCCAGAAAATCAGCCAGCGCGGCGGTTTCGCTGTCGTTCAGCCCGGCCGCCGGTTCATCCAGAATCAGCAAGCCCGGTTGCAAGGCCAGGGCGCGGGCGATTTCCAGATACTTGCGCTTGCCATAGGACAGATTGGCCGCCAGCTCGAACGCCAGCCCGTCCAGCCCGGTCCGGCGCAGTGCCGCCCAGGTGGCCGCACTCACCGCCTGCGCGCTGTGCTGCTGGCGGCTCCACAGCGCACGCCAGCCAAAGCGTTGCTGGCTGAGTGCGCCGATGCTGACATTGTCAAACACCGTCATGCCGGGAAACACCCGCAGGTTCTGGAAGGTGCGCGCAATGCCCTGCCGGGCAATCTGCGGCACCGGCAGGCCGTCGATGCGCTGTCCGGCATAGTGGACCTCACCCCGGCTGGGGCGCGAAAAACCGGTAATCACATTGAACAAAGACGTCTTGCCTGCACCATTCGGCCCGATCAGGCCGGTAATGCCACCAGCGGGCAGACGCAGGGAGATATCTTCCAGCGCATGTACGCCGCCGTAACTTAGCGACAGCTGCTTCAATTCCAGCAAGGTTTCGCTCATGACTGCTCCAGCGCTTTGAGATGGCTGCGGAACACCCGCAGCGCCGAGTATTCGCCAATCAGGCCCTTGGGCAGGAACATGATGAAGCCGAACATGATGGAGCCCACCACCAGCATGCGGTAATCCCCCAGGCTGCGCAGCAGCTCTGGCAACAGGGTGAGCAACAAGGCCCCCATGATGGCACCGGGCAGGCTGCCCAGGCCGCCAATCACCACCATGGCCAGAATGGTGATGGATTCGCTGAAGCGGAAATCGCCCGGCGACACATAGCGGGTGGAGTACGCCCACAGCGCACCGGCCAGACCGGCAATGAAACAGCCCAGCACCATCACCTGTATTTTCAGCTTGGCCGGGTCCAGCCCCATGGCGGCCACGCACTGCTCATCCTCACGCAAGGCACGCAGCGCATTGCCGTAGTAAGAATGGACGGTGCGCTCCAATACCAGGTAACACAGCAGGAACACCAGCATCACCAGGCCCAGATTGATGGCCGGGCTGGCGGTACTGAGCGGGGCGATGTCGGTAATGCCCATCGGCCCGCGGGTGAAATCCACCCAGTTAAGCAAGGTGACATACACCGCCTGACCTATGCCCAGCGTGGCCACGGCAAAGTGGACATTCACCAGCCGCCGCGTCAGCCAGGCAGTCAGCCCGCCCAGCAGCGCCGCAGTCACACCGGCCAATGGCAGGGTCAGCCAGGGGGAAAACTGGTACTGGCTGGACAGCAAGGCGGAGGTATAAGCCCCCACGCCGTAAAACGCCGCATGGCCCAGCGTCATCATGCCGGCCACGCCGGTAATCAGGTTGGCACTGGCGGCCAGCAGGCCGAACACCAGCGCCATGCTGGCCAGCCGGTAGAGGTAGCTGGCATCCAGCCAGCCCAGCAGCAGCCACAAGACGGCCAGCAACACTAGCGGCCTTGTTGAACGGGACAGACTAGACACGTTCCACCTTCTTTCCAAACAAGCCGCGCGGGAAGTACAGCAGGGTGATGAGCAACAGGCCGTAGCTGATCAGCTCGGACCAGCCCTGCGACACGAAATCGGTGGACAGCGCTTCGCACAGCCCCAGAACAATGGCGCTGATGACGGCACCGGGGATGGAATCCAGCCCGCCCATCACCATGGCGACAAAGGCCTTGATGCCGGGCGAAAAACCCATCTGCGGGAAAATATTGCCCGAATACAGCCCCACCACAATGCCGGACACCGCCCCCATCAGCGAGCCGATGGCAAAGGTGGCAATGATGATGTGATTGACATTGATGCCCACGTGCAAGGCACCCAGCCGGTTATTGGACACCGCGCGGATGGACAGGCCCAGCCGGGTACGGAACAGCAACCATTGCAACAGCAGGAACATCAGCAAGGCGGTGACGAAAATCAGCACCTGACCGCTGGCAATGCTCAGCGGCCCCAGCTGGATGGGGGTCATCAGCAAATACGCCTGCGGAATGGACTGCATGTCGGCACCGACATACAGCTGCATCAGCTCGCGGGTGATGATGGAAATGGCCAGCGAGGACAGCAGGGTTGCCTCGCGCAGCGCCTTGGACTTGAGCGAGGCCTCGTCATTGAAACGACGGAATGGCCGGAAGGCCACCCGCTCCAGTAACACCCCCAGCACCAGCCCGGCCGCAGCCACCAACAGCAGCACGGCAAAAGCCGGCGGGGCCAGCAGCTGAATGGCCAGCAGCCCGGCGAACGCCCCCAGCATGTAGATTTCGCCATGGGCGAAATTCACCACATTGAGTACACCGAAAATCAGCGTGAAGCCGATGGCAATCAGCGCATACACCAGCCCCTGCGCCAGGCCGTTCAATAGCTGCTGCACCAGGAAAACATCAAAAAAATCCAGCATGTGCATTCTCGTGCAAGGCCCGCCACTGGCGGGCCAGTGAATCAATTGGCTACCGAAGTGAAATCACCATTGTGGATTTGCAGGCGCGACAGGTTCTTGGCCGGCTCGCGAGTCACCGGGTCGAAGGTGGTATTGCCGGTTACACCGGGGAAGTCCTTGGTGGCGGCCAGTGCATTACGTACTGCCTCGCGGCTGGCTTTTTCACCACCGGCCTTGGCAATGGCATTGAGCATGATGCGGGTTGCGTCATAGGCCTGACCGGCAAACATGGACGGCTCCACGTGATAACGAGCTTCATAGGCCTTGACGAAGGCCTGTACGTTCGGCTCCTTGCTGCTGGCGGTAAAGGTGGTGGAAATCTTCACCCCTTCCGCTGCCGGGCCAGCCAGCTGGATCAGTTTTTTCTCGTACATCGAGGACGAGCCATACACCGGCACATTGAAGCCCAGTTGCAGCTTTTGTTGCAGCAAGGCAGCGCCGTCTTCATACATCAGCGCCAGATAGATGGCATCCGGGTGGGTACGGGCCACCTTGGTCAGGATGGCGCGAAAATCGCGGGTGCCCGGGTTGAAGCTTTCCAGCGCGGTGATTTCGCCACCGGCATCCTTGAAGGATTTGGCAAAATTCTTGCTGGCGGTCTGGCCCCAGTCGTTCTGGATGCTGATGACGGCAACTTTCTTGATCTTGTTCTGGCTGATCCAGCGGGCGTTATACGGGCCTTCAAACGCCTCGGTGATGATGTTGCGGAATTGCCAGGGGCTGATTTTGACGAAATCCGGGTGCGATGCGGTTTGCGACAATTGCGCCAGATGGGTTTCGGCATACACCTTGCCTGCGGCAATGGAAACCGTGGAGGAGAAATCGCCGATTACCCCGACAATGGAATTGTCATCGGAAAACTTGTGGGCAATCGACACGCCTTCCAGCGCATCACCCTTGCTGTCAGCAAACTTGATGACTACCGGTGCAGCTTTATGTGTCTGATTATATTCATCCAGTGCCAGATTGGCGGCATTACGAAACTGGTTGCCATACTGCGCATATTCACCGGTCAATGGTGCCTGATAGCCAATGGCAACCGGGGCGGCAAACGCCGACAGTGAAAGCGAGGAAAACGCGGCAATAATCAGTGCCTTGTGATATTGACTGGCGGCAGACATGAGTAATCCTTGACTGGTATTAAAAGCAATGTATTGGTAAAAACGGCTGCCTTGATACAAACAATGGCAGCCGTAGGGTTAATGCCGCCAATCTAGCACCGCCGTTTCACCCACTGATTTCCCATTCTTCACATGCTTATCATTTATTCGTGCTTGACAACATGCATCGCCCAAACAGCGCGACAAATCAATTAAAAAACAGCGATTCGCGACAATAAAATTCTGCACAAAATGCCTGCGGCGCAATATTGGATAATTGTCTTTATTTCAGATTTACTGTGCAGGAATTGATATTTGGCCACTCAAAAACCCATGTTAGGGTGTGGTTTTTATCACGGGTGTTTTGCAGCATGACAAGCAGCGCACAAACACAGGGCCTGGCGGCTCTGGAAGAACGTATCCGGCAAGACCTGGACTACCTTGGCCTGCCAGCCAAAAACTGGACCATCCCGGCCAGCCACCCGGAAGGTGAAGTCAAAGATGTGGTGATTGTCGGTGGCGGCATGTCCGGCCTGGCGGTGGCCGCCGCACTGGCTTTCAATGGCGTGGATGCCGACATCTACGACCAGTCCCCCGCCGGACTGGAAGGTCCGTGGGCCACCACTGCCCGCATGATTACCCTGCGCTCCCCCAAGGAGCTGCCCGGCCCTTGCCTGGGCATTCCCAGCCTCACCTTTCGTGCCTGGTACGAAGCGCAGCACGGCCTTGAAGGCTGGCAGCAACTGGACAAGATTCACCGCCTGAGCTGGGCGGAATACCTGCGCTGGTATCGCGAGGTACTGCAACTGAAGGTGCATAACCTGCAAAAGCTGGTCGATGTGGAAGCCCGCGCCGATGGCGTAGTGGCCCTGTCTTTCCGCGACAGTGCCAATGGTGAAACCCGCCAGGTGCTGGCGCGCCATGCGGTACTGGCCACCGGCCGCGATGGCCTGGGCGGTGCCAGCCTGCCCGCCTGGGCCGCCCGCCTGCCACGCAGCCACTGGGTGCACTCCGGCGACGCCTGGTCCGGTGACATGCTGCGCGGGCGCAATGTCACCGTGATTGGCGGTGGTTCTTCAGCCATGGATGCCGCCGCCACGGCACTGGAAAACGGTGCCGAGCGCGTGTCCTTGCTGATCCGCCGCCCCGACCTGCCGCGCATCAACAAAAGCAAGGGCACGGTCAATCCGGGCATGGCACACGGCTTCCGCCTGCTGTCAGACGAATGGAAATGGAAGGTCCGTCATTACCTGAACACCACCCAGGTACCGCCGCCGCACAGCAGCACCTTGCGCGTGTCCCAGCACCCCAATGCCAGCTTTCACTTTGGCATTCAGGTGGAAACCGCCCGGCTGGTGGATGACAAGGTGGTGCTCAGTACCAATCTGGGCGAAGTACATACCGACTTCGTCATCTTCTGCACCGGCTTTTGCACCGACTGGGCACAGCGGCCGGAATATGCCCGTATCGCCGGCCATGTAAGGCTATGGCAGGACCACTACCCCAGCCTGCCCGGCGCGCCGGATCGCGAACTGGCCGGCTCGCCTTATCTGGGCAGCCTGTACCAGTTTCTGGAAAAACAGCCTGGCAGCCTGCCGGGGCTGGAGCGGATTCACTGCTTCAATTACGCGGCAGCCCTGTCGCAGGGCGCCAGCGCCGGGGATATTCCGCAAGTCAGCGACGGCGCACAACGGCTGGCTTCCGGCCTGATTGCCAGCCTGCTGGAGGAGGATGTCGATCAGCACTACGCCCGGCTACAGCAGTATGCCGAGCCGGAGCTGTATGGCAACGAATGGCAAGCCGCCACCACACTGCCACAGTCCTGAGCAAGCACCCACAGCTGACTGGGCATGCTTGTCATGGCCGGGGACAGATTCCTCAAGGCGCTGCCCCCGGCCTCTCCTTCCTGCTTTTGCAAGCCCGGCCCGCCCATTCCGGGGCTGCCGTACGACAAGTGGATTTACCATTTCAGTGCAAGCGCGCCCGGCTTCGGTGCAGCATCTTGAGCGCATGATGCGCCCGTCTGCCATCCACCCCCTCCCAACACCCGTCATTGCTTGATTTTGCTAGCCTGCCGAATGGCTGGCACGCTCTTTGCGTAATGTGTTTCAGCAACTGGTCAGACCAGTCTGACCGGACAGACCACCAGAGAGCTCACATGAACGTCCCACAACAAATTGCCCAGGCCCTGCAAAGAAAACTGCAAGACGGCCACTACCGCGCCGGGGAAAACCTGCCGGGCCAGCGCGAACTGGCCGAAGCCATGGGGGTGAGCCGTGCTTCACTGCGCGAGGCCATTTCCATGCTCGAAGCACTGGGACTGGTGAAGTCGCAACCGGGCAAGGGGGTATTGGTCACCACCGGTCAGGTACGCCAGCACAAGGACATCCCGGCCGGGCCGTTTGCCGCCAGCCCGCAGGCCACTTTCGAGTTCCGCATGGTGCTGGAGCCGGCGGCGGCAGCGCTGGCTGCGCGTCATATCACGCCGGAGGGCAAGGCCTTGCTGTGGCAGATTCAGGCCACGCTGGAAGACGCATTGAAGAACCAGGACCTGGTAGCCGCCGCAGAAGCCGACCTGGATTTTCACCTGCAAGTAGCACGCCTGTCCGGCAATGCCCTGTTTCACCAGGTAGCGCGTTCGCTGTCGGCCCCCATCGGCCACAGCCTGCGACTGCCCTTTGCCGACCACCTGCATATCTGGGAAACCGCCCACGAGCATCAGGTTGTCACCGACGCCATTACCCAGGGCAAGCCGGCAGAAGCCCATCTGGGAATGCTCAACCATTTGCGCAATGCCGCCGCCAGAGTGGGACTGCAGATGGATTCGCTCTAAGCCACGCCAACATCCTGTTCATTTCCCGGAGAAACCGTCATGCATCGTCGCACCTTCACCCTCGGCCTGTTGGCTGCCAGCCTGCTGGGCAGTCTGTGGGGTTTACCGGCCCAGGCCGAACGCCTGGCCAGCATCAAACAGGCAGGACTCATCAAGATTGCCATTCCGGCGGACTTTCCGCCCTTTGGTTCCACCGGCCCGGACATGAAACCGCAAGGCTACGACATCGACACGGCAGAACTGATTGGCCGCGAACTGAAAGTGAAAGTGGAGCTGGTGCCGGTCAGCAGTGCCAACCGTATTGCCTACCTCACCACCGGCAAGGCTGATTTGTTGATTTCCAGCCTGGGCAAAAACCCGGAGCGGGAAAAGGTCATCAATTTCTCCGTCGCCTATGCACCGTTTTTCAATGGCGTGTTCGGCCCGAAGGATCTGACGCTGGACAAGCCGGAAGGGCTGGCTGGCAAGACAGTGGGCGTGACCCGCGGCTCGATCGAGGACCTGGAACTGAGCAAGGTGATTCCGGTCAGCGCCAACCTCAAGCGTTTTGAAGACAACAACGCCACCATTGCTGCCTATCTGGCCGGTCAGGTGCAAGTGGTGGCCACCGGTAATGTGGTGGCCACCACCATCAATGCACAAAGCAAGCGCCCGCGCCGACTGGAGCAGAAATTCCTGATCAAGAACTCGCCGTGCTTTGTAGGGGTGAACAAGGACGATCCGCAACTGCTGGAACAGGTGAACCAGATCATCAACAAAGCCAGAAAAGATGGCGAGCTGAACCGCATCTCGCTCAAGTGGCTGAAAACTCCGCTGGCCAGCTCGCTGCTGTAAATCCCCCGGTAGCAGGCCCTGCCGCAATATGCGGCGCGCCGGCTGCCCCTTTCCTGCCCACCCGGGAGAATGGTGATGAGTTATCAGTTTGACTTTCTGGCTGTAGCCAGGGAGACCCCCGAGCTGGCCGCAGGCCTGGCACGGACTGTGGAGCTGACCGCAGTGGCCTGCGTTGCCGGTTTGCTGATCGGCATTATCGGTGCGGCATGCCGCGCCTGGCAGATACGCCCGTTCAACACGCTGTTTGCCGTGTATGTGGAGATGTTCCGCAATACGCCGTTTCTGGTGCAGCTGTTTTTCCTGTTTTTCGGCCTGCCCACCATCGGCATCGAGATTGCACCGGATAGCGCAGCCATGCTGGCCATGGTGATCAACCTGGGGGCTTATGCGGTGGAAATCATCCGCTCCGGCATCGAAGCCACCCCCAAGGGACAGATTGAAGCCGCCCAGGCGCTGGCGCTCAAGCGCTGGCAGATTTTCCTGCACGTGGTCTTGCGCCCGGCGCTGTTGCGGGTGTGGCCGGCCATGACCAGCCAGGTGGTGATCGTGATGCTGGGCTCGGCAGTGTGCGCGCAGATTTCCACCGAAGAGTTGAGCTATGCCGCCAGCCTGATCCAGTCGCGTAATTTCCGCGCCTTTGAAACCTACTTTGTCACTGCCGGGCTGTATCTGGCGCTGGCGCTGCTGCTGCGCCAGACCCTGCTGCGCGGTGGCGGACGACTGTTGAAACGGGGAAGACCATGAACGATTTCACCCTGGGCGACATCCTGCACGCCCTGCTTGGCGGCCTGCAATGGACAGCCATCCTGTCGCTGACCGCTTTTGTACTGGGCTCCTGCGGCGGGCTGATCATTCTGGCATTACGCCTGGCACATCGCCCGGTATTGGTCTGGCTGGCCAAAACCTTTATCGAGGTGTTTCAGGGTACGCCCTTGTTGATGCAGCTGTTCATCGTGTTTTTCGGCCTGTCGCTGGGCGGGGTGGAAATTCCGCCCTGGCTGGCTGCGGCACTGGGGCTCACCCTGTACACCAGCGCCTACCTGGCAGAAATCTGGCGCGGCTGCGTCAATGCCATTCCCAATGCCCAATGGGAAGGGTCGGCCGCGCTGGCGCTCAACCGCTACCAGCAAATGCGCCATGTCATCCTGCCGCAAGCCCTGCGCATGGCCATTGCCCCCACCGTGGGCTTTCTGGTGCAGGTGGTCAAAGGGACTTCCGTTGCCTCCATCATCGGTTTTGTCGAACTGACCAAAACCGGCGGCATGCTGGCCAATGCCACCTTTGAACCCTTCCTGATTTACGGACTGGTAGCCGCAGGCTACTTCCTGCTGTGCTACCCGCTTTCGCTGTATTCGCGTCACCTGGAAAGGACACTCCATGTCGCTCGTTAACATTACCGGCCTGCACAAGCATTACGGCCCCAACCACGTACTCAAGGGTGTGGACCTGACCGTGAAGCAGGGCGATGTCGTCACCCTCATCGGCCGCAGCGGCTCGGGCAAGAGCACCTTGCTGCGTACCATCAACGGCCTGGAAAGCTTTGATGAAGGCAGCATCACCCTGGCCGGGCAAACCATAGGCAGCCGCGATGCCAAGACCTTGCAGCAATTGCGGCTGCAAGTGGGCATGGTGTTCCAGCAGTTCAATCTGTTTCCGCACCTGACTGTGGGAGAAAACATCATGATGTCGCCGCGCGTGGTCAAGGGTGAGTCACCCCACGTCCTGCGCGAAGAGGCCCATGCCCTGCTGGCCAAGGTGGGCCTGGCCGACAAGTTTGACGCCTGGCCGGACCAGCTCTCCGGCGGCCAGCAACAGCGCGTGGCCATTGCCCGGGCGCTGGCGATGAAACCCCAGGTGCTGCTGTGCGACGAAATCACCTCGGCACTGGACCCGGAGCTGGTCAACGAAGTGCTGGCCGTGGTACGCCAGCTGGCGCAAGAAGGCATGACGCTGATCATGGTCACCCATGAAATGCGCTTTGCCCGCGATGTCAGCAATCACGTGGTGTTCATGCATCAGGGCAAGATTCACGAAGCAGGCCACCCGTCCGATTTGTTCTCCCGCCCGCAAACCCCCGAGCTGCAAAACTTCGTCAGCGCCGTGATGTGACACCTGCCCTATCAAGCCAAGGAAACCCCATGCACTACCCGATTCTGAGCGCCCCGCCTGCCATTTTGCCGGACTGGGCCAGCCAGGCCATCAACCTGGCCGACCCCCGCATTGGCGCACGTGGCTTGTATTCCAGCGATGAATTTTTTGCGCCGCTGGCGCGCATGCTGAACCCGGAAGCCGCCATTTTCGTACCTGGAAAATACGACGAAAACGGCAAATGGATGGATGGCTGGGAAACCCGCCGCAAGCGCCATCACGGTCACGACTGGAGCATCATCCGTCTGGGCAGGCCCGGGCGGATTGCCGGCTTTGATATCGACACCAGCCACTTCACCGGCAACTACGCCCCGGCCATCTCGATAGAAGCCACCCATTGTGCCGACGACAGCCTGCCGGCACTGGAGCAGGCCGTGTGGCAGGAAATCCTCCCGTCCACCGCCCTGGGCGGCAACCAGCACCACTTGCTGCAAATCAGCAATGCGGGGGTTTGGAGCCACTTGCGACTGCGCATTTACCCGGATGGCGGTATTGCCCGCCTGCGCGTGTATGGCCAGCCAGATACCGCATCCGCACTGCAAACGGTGGCAGAGCCGATTGACCTGGTGGCCATGGAAAACGGCGGCCGACCGATTGCCTGGAACGACGCCCACTTCGGCCATCCGTCCAACCTGCTGTTACCGGGACGCGGCAGCAATATGGGTGAAGGCTGGGAAACCCGGCGGCGGCGCGAACCGGGCCACGACTGGTGCATTCTGGCACTGGGCGTACCTGGCATGATCGAGCGTATCGAGGTGGACACGGCTCACTTCAAGGGCAATTTTGCCGATCGCTGCTCCTTGCAGGCGGCCAATGCTCTCAGCAGCATGCCCGCCGCGCTGATTGCCGAAAGCCAGTTCTGGCCGGTGCTACTGCCGGAAACCCCGCTCACCATGGATGCCATTCACCATTTTGCCGATACCGTGGCCCAGTTGGGCCCGGTCAGCCATGTGCGGCTGAACATCCACCCCGATGGCGGTATTTCACGCTTGCGCCTGTTTGGCCAGGTGGCCAGATGAGAAGCGCCACCCTGCACCGTGCCGAAGCCCTGACGGCAACGGCCTTCCGGCCCTTTGGTGAGGTGATGGAAGCGGGCCCGGAAGCGCGGCAGTTTGCCATCAATGGTGGCAATACCATGCGCTTTCACGACCTGGCACGGCTGGATGCCGGGCCGGATGGCCGCCTGATGGTCAGTATCTTTCGTGGCCAGCCACGTAAGCTGCCGTTTGAAGTGTGCATGATGGAGCGCCACCCGCATGGCAGCCAGGCCTTCATGCCGCTGTCCGGTCAGCCTTATCTGGTGGTGGTGGCGCCCCCCGGCGCGCCGCCCAGCGCGGACACCATCCGGGTTTTTCTGGCCAGTCCGCAACAAGGCGTCAACTATGCCGCAGGCGTGTGGCACCACCCCTTGCTGGCGCTACACCAGCCCTGCGACTTTCTGGTACTGGACCGCGATGGCAGCAGCCCCAACTGCGACGAAGTACAACTGCCGGTCAGTGTGATGATCAGCCTCTGAACTACCAGCCTGCCTGTTAATCCAGGCAGGCCTGCTTGCCGGGCCGCACCGGCCTGTAGACTTAGCCCGTGCATCCGGCCTGCCTATCCCGCGCAAAATCGCATGTTCTTTATTCACTTTTCTGATAATCAATGTGGAAATTCTTGTTTATTGAGAATAAGCCTGGCTTGTTATAGTCCTTCCAGACCGCCGGATGGCGGGACGACAAACAAAACAACAGCCAGGAGTACATTGTGAAACGATTTGCCATTGCCGCCCTGCTCGCCGCCATTCTGCCGGGCCTTGCTGCCGCCGAAGACCTGGCCAAGATCAAATCCGCCGGTGTCATCCGTGTGGGTACCGAAGGCACTTACGCCCCGTTTACCTATCACGATGCCAGCGGCAAGCTGGTGGGTTTTGATGTGGAAATTGCCCAGGCCGTAGCCGCCAAGCTGGGCGTGAAAGCCGAATTCATCGAAGGCAAATGGGACGGCCTGATTGCCGGCCTGGATGCCAACCGTTACGACGCGGTGGCCAACGAGGTGTCCATCACCGACGCCCGCAAGGCCAAGTACGACTTTTCCAATGCCTACATCGCCTCCAAGGCCGCGCTGATCGTGAATGGCAACAGCCCGATCAAGAGCTTTGCCGACCTCAAGGGCAAGAAGTCCGCCAACACCCTGACCAGCAACTTCGGCAAGCTGGCGCAATCCTTCGGTGCCGAAGTGGTGCCTGTACAAGGCTTTAACGATTCGCTGGAACTGCTGGCCTCCGGCCGCGTGGATGCCACCATCAACGACAGCCTGTCCTTCCTGGATTACAAAAAGCACCAGCCCAACTCCAAGCTACGCATTGCCGCCACCGAAAAGGACGCCGACTTCTCCGGCATCATTTTCCGCAAGGGCAACCCGCAGCTGCAAGCCGCCATCAACAAGGCCTTGGCTGACATCAAGACAGACGGCACATACCAGAAAATTTCCTTCAAATACTTTGGCGAAGACGTATCGCACTGAGCGATACCGCCTTACACGGTATGCCCGCTTGCCCCGTTCTACGGGGCAAGTTTTTTGGTACCGCACAATAACAATCATGGAGTCGGCACATGCCTGAATGGTTGAAACTGATGGTGGAATCACTGCCGTCGCTGCTGTATGCCGGGCTGGTGTTCACCGTACCGCTTACCCTGCTGTCCTTTGCCTGTGGCCTGTCGCTGGGCTTTGTCACCGCGCTGGTGCGGCTGTATGGCCCCAAGCCGCTGGCGGACGGCTTTCGCTTTTATGTGTGGCTGATTCGTGGCACGCCCTTGCTGGTGCAGCTGTTCCTGATTTTTTACGGCCTGCCCAAGGCCGGCATCGTGTTCGACCCCTTGCCCGCCGCTGTCATCGGCTTTTCGTTGAATGTCGGGGCCTACACCTCGGAAGTGATTCGCGCCGCCCTGCTGGCGGTTCCGCGCGGCCAATGGGAAGCGGCTTATTCCATCGGTCTGACCTGGGCCCAGGCCATGCGCCGCACCATCCTGCCGCAAGCCAGCCGCGTAGCCGTGCCGCCCTTGGCCAATACCTTCATCTCGCTGATCAAGGACACCTCGCTGGCCGCGGTGCTGACCGTGCCGGAAATCTTCCAGGCCGCGCAGCGCATTGCCTCGGTCACCTATGAACCGCTGATCCTGTATACCGAAACTGCACTGATCTACCTGGTGTTCAGCTCCGTGCTGTCCGCCGGCCAGCAAAAGCTGGAAGCCCGCTTTGGCCAGCACCTGCACCAGGCCCAGGAGACGAAATGATTCAACTGCACAATATCGACAAGCATTTTGGCAACCAGCATGTGCTCAAGGACGTGTCGCTGCAGGTGCCACCCGGCCAGGTGACGGCGCTGATCGGCCCGTCCGGCAGTGGCAAGAGCACCCTGCTGCGTTGCATCAACCTGCTGGAAACCCCCAGCGCCGGGCAGATTACCCTGGGCGATGCCAGCCTGCAGTTTGGCCATGGCCATGCGCAGCCGGGCCGTCAGGACATTCATCGCCTGCGCCTGCAAACCGGCATGGTGTTCCAGAACTTCCAGCTGTTTCCGCACCGCACCGCGCTGGAAAACGTGATGGAAGGCCTGCTGGTGGTGAAGAAATGGCCACGCAGCCAGGCAGAGGCGCGCGCGCGCGAACTGCTGCAGCAAGTGGGCATGGCGCACAAGGCGGATGCCTGGCCCGGCACCCTGTCCGGTGGCCAGCAGCAACGGGTGGCCATTGCCCGTGCACTGGCCCAGTCCCCCGGCCTGCTGCTGTGTGACGAACCCACCTCGGCACTGGACCCGGAGCTGGCCAGCGAAGTGGTGGCCGTACTGCGCCAACTTGCTGCCAACAAGATGACCATGCTGATTGCCACCCACGACCTGCGACTGGCCGCCACGCTTGCCGACACCGTGGTGTTTCTGGAAGATGGCCGCATCGTGGAGCAAGGCAGCAGCCGCCAGCTGTTTTTGCAGCCGCAAAACCCGCGTACCGCCAGCTATGTCTCCACGCTGACGGAAGGCCTGCCGGAAGACTGGTAACACCCTGCGCTGCCAGTCAACAAAACAAAGGCGTCCGCCGTAAGGGAGACGCCTTTCTTGCATCTGCCGGTATTGCAGATGCGCAGTGTCAGAACACCGGCACCACCGCCCCCTGGTAACGCTGGTCGATAAACTGGCGCACGTCGTCAGTGGACAGCGCTGCCACCAGCTTTTTCAGCGCCGGGCTGCTGCGGTTGTCCTCGCGCGACACAATGACATTGGCGTAAGGCGACTGGCTGCCTTCGCTGAACAGCGCATCCCGCTTGGGTTTCAGCCCGCCTTGCAACGCGTAGTTGGTATTGATCAGCGCAATGTCCACCTGGTCCAGCACGCGTGGCAGGGTGGCGGCTTCCAGTTCCTTGATCTTGAAATGGTGCGGGTTGCTGCTGATATCACGCGCACCGGACAGGATGTTGGCCGGGTCCTTCAGGCTGATCAGGCCCTGCTTGTGCAGCAGCAACAAGGCGCGGCCGGTATTGGACGGGTCGTTGGGAATGGCAATGGTGGCACCATCCGGCAGCTCGCTAACCTTGTGGACCTTGTGCGAATAAGCCCCGAACGGCTCCACGTGAATGGCCGCCACGCTCACCAGTCGGGTGCCCTTGGACTTGTTGAAGCTATCCAGAAAGGGCTGATGCTGGAAGTAATTGGCGTCGATTTCCTTGCCAGCCACGGCCAGGTTTTCCTGCAGGCCATTGCTGAACACTTTTACTTTCAACTCAATGCCCTGCTTGGCCAGCGCCGGTTTGACGTGTTCCAGAATCTCGGCGTGCGGGACGGCTTCGGCACCGATGGTGAGTACTTCGGCGTGGGCGGGGAGGCTGGCGGCCAGGCCAAACAAGGCCAGCCAGAGGCTTGCGCGTTTCATGCATATTCTCCTGCGGTGGTGGGAAGGGAAGCTGCCTGCAATGCTTGCGGGGAAAGCAGGTCGGCATGGTGTCGGACGGCCACTTTGGGATGGGAGCGCAGACGTCCTTTGAGATAGTTGTCACCAATCCGGTAAAACAGCGGGTTGTCCGGGTCGGCCTCCGGGCCGCGTGCTTCGGCGGCCAGCCCGGCTGGCAGTTGCAGCAGCGGAATGGTGGCATCCAGCCGCGGGCCGAGGAAAAAGGCCACGGACAAGCGGTCCTTGCCTTGCGGCGGGCTCAGCACGCGATGCACATTGGCCCGCAGGTAGCCATCGGATGCCATTTCCAGCGATTCACCGATATTGACGATGAAGCTGCCCGGCAAGGACGGGGCATCAATCCAGCCCTGCTCGCTCTCCACTTGCAGACCGTCCTGATTGTCGTCTTGCAGCAGCAGGGTGAGGAAGCCGCCGTCCTTGTGCGGCCCCACGCCCTGCCCGGCCGCACCTTGCGGGCTGCCCGGATAGCCGATGATTTTCAGATGCTGCACCGGAGCCTCTACAAAGGCATCGTCGAAAATATCGACCGGTTGTTGCAAGGCTTCGGCAAAGGCGCGCAGCAACTGGATGGAAAGCCGGGTGGTTTCCTGCTGCCAGTCCAGCAGCACCGCTTTGAGCTGCGGCAAGGCGGTCGGCCATTGATTGGGGCCTTGCAGACGCCACCACGGCCCCTGCGCTGCCAGGTCCGGCCGCGGGGGACGTTCGGCACCGATATCCAGTTGTTCGCGCCAGTCAGCAGCACCGCGGGTACGTTCTTCGCCAGCACGGGTATAGCCACGAAAATGCGGCGAGTTTTCCATGTCGATGGCCAGCTTGTCCTCTTCCGGCAGGGCAAAGAATGCGCGCGATGCCTGGCGCAGTGCCGTCACCTTGTCAGCGGCAATACCATGGCCTACCAGATAAAAGAAACCGTGGTCACGTGCCGCACCACGTAGTTGTTGCAGCAGCTGCTGACGTTGTTCCGGGCTGCCATCGAACAGGCTGAAGTCGATAATGGGCAGGGTAAGAGGGCTTGGCATGACATCTCCGTAAAGCGGCACCACAGGGGTGCCGGGAAGCTTCACGATATGCCATGACAATGATCTTGCGAACCAAGAAAAACTGATTTGAATATCAAGCCCTTGGCTGTGCCGCAACAGCCCTCAGGCCGCCTCGACACTGCCGCCCAGATAGAACTGGTGTACGTCTTCACGCGCGGCCAGCTTGGTCGAACTGCCGGAGAGCGCCACATGGCCGTTTTCCAGCAGATAGGCCTGATGGCTGTAATGCAAGGCCAGGTTGGCGTTCTGCTCGGCCAGCAAGAAGCTCACCCCTTCCTGCCGGTTCAGCGCTTGCAATATCTCGAAAATCTCCTCGACGATTTTCGGGGCCAGGCCCATGGATGGCTCATCCAGCAACACCAGCCGTGGCGCGGCCATCAGCGCACGGCCTATGGCCACCATCTGCTGCTCGCCACCCGATGTATAGCCCGCTTGCGAACGGCGGCGTTCTTTCAGACGCGGGAAATACTGGTAGATACGGTCCAGATCCTGCTGCAAGGCTGCGCGGCTGGGCTTGCGCGCAAAAGCACCGGTCAGCAGGTTTTCTTCCACGCTCAGGTGGGCAAAGCAATGCCGCCCTTCCAGTACCTGCACCAGCCCGCGCTGTACCAGCTCATGCGGGGCGGTATGGCTGACATCCTGCCCGTCATAGACAATGCGCCCTTGTTGCAGGCAGCCGCGCTCGGCTGCCACCAGCCCGGCAATAGCCTTGAGCGTGCTGCTCTTGCCTGCCCCATTGGCCCCCAGCAAGGCCACGATCTGCCCCGCGTCCACCTGCAAGGAAACACTGCCCACGGCCAGAATGGCCTGGTTGTACACCACCTGAATGCCTTCCACCTGTAGTAAGGGCTGGCTCATGATTCAACTCCGCAATCCGTCAAACACCGGGTGACAAAAACCCGGCGCAGCTAGCCGCGCCGGGCATGGACGGGCTCAGACCATCACGATTCCTTGCTGCAATCGCGCGGGGTGATGCCCTTTTCCTTGGCGTACTTGTGCGAGGAGTCCTCGATGATGGGACGCAGCAGCTTGCGGTCGGCCTGTACCCACGGCGAAATCACCTTCCACTGCTGGCCGTCCCACTGCTGGAAGCGCACCGCGCCGCCGCCTTCGTGGTCGGCGCAACTCAGTTGCAGCGGTTGCAACAGGCCCAGCGCGCCCACTTCCTTCAGCCGCTTGTCGTCAAAGTGCAGATGCTCGAAGCCCCAGCGCACCTGTTCACCAGTCAGCGGTTTCTTGCCGAATTTGGCCTGCGCCAGGCGCACGGCTTCCACGTTCAGGATGCCGTTGACCACGCCCAGGTTGTAATACACGGTGCCAAAGCGCTTGGCGTCGGCCAGATTGCCCTTGCCTGCATCCAGCACGGTTTTCTTGATGCCTTGCAGCACCGGGAACTGGGTGCCGGACGGGTGCGTAGTGATGGAGATGAAACCCTTGGCAGCGGCACCGGCCGGGGCGGCGTCTTCTTCCGAATTGCTCCAGATATTGCCGATGATGTGGTCAGCCGGATAACCGGTTTTCTGCGCGGTTTTCAGTGCCACCGGGTTCATTACGCCCCAGCCGCGCAGGATTACCCAGTCCGGTTTTTGCTGGCGGATGGTCAGCCATTGCGACTGCTGCTCGTTACCCGGGTGCGGCACTTCCAGCGACACCAGCTGGAAGCCGTATTTCTTCGACAGCAATTCCAGGATGGGATTGGTTTCCTTGCCATAGGGCGAGCCGTGGTAGAGCACGGCAATCTTCTTGCCCTTGAGCTTGGCAAGGCCACCGGACTTCTGGCCGATGTAGTTGATGATGGCCGACACCTCGGAATACGGGTTCAGCTGCAGCGGGAAAACATAAGGAAACACGCTGCCGTCGGTGGAGTCGGTACGGCCGTGGTTGATGGTGATCAGCGGCAGCTTGTCGGCGGTGGAGCGCTCCAGAGTGGCATAGGCAATGCCCACCGACAGCGGGTTGGTAGCAGCCGCCGGGGCGCCGTTCAGGCCTTTTTTCAGGCGCTCGTAGCATTCCACCCCTTTTTCCACCACGTATTCGGTTTCGCACTCACTCCAGCTGAGCTTGACACCGTTGACGCCGCCTTCCTTGATATTCACGTACTGCAAATAATCAATAAAGCCGCCAAAAAAACCGGTACCGCCAGCCGCATACGGCCCCACGCGGTAGCTTTGCAGCGGGAAATACTGCTCGCCGCCAGCCTGTGCCGTGGCCGATGCTGCCGCCAGGCCCAATGCCAGTACGACCGCCCCTTTCAGTGTGTGCAGATGATTTTTCATTATG
The DNA here is from genome assembly GCF_013391415.1 of Aquitalea sp. LB_tupeE. Classification (GTDB taxonomy): domain Bacteria; phylum Pseudomonadota; class Gammaproteobacteria; order Burkholderiales; family Chromobacteriaceae; genus Aquitalea. The sequence goes on along the minus strand of NZ_JACAXB010000031.1, from coordinate 96,407 downwards.
GTTAAACTCCCTGGTTCAGTAGACAAAACTGCTAACGGAAACAACAAGACAAAACGCTCAGAAACGCAGTGGCCACAGCCGGGCGCGCGCGCGCCAGCCTTGCCACAGCCGCGCCAGACCGTCCGGCTCCTTGATCAGGAACAGGATGATCAGCACGCCGAAGATGATTTTTTGCAGGTTCTCCAGTTGCCCGGCGGGTAACACGCCGCTGAGCAAGCTGCCGGACAGGATGGACAGCACGATGGGCAGCAGCACGATGAAGGCCGCGCCAAGAAAGTTGCCCAGAATGCTGCCCATGCCGCCCAGGATGATGATGAACAGCACCTGGAACGAGCGGCTGAGGTCGAAGCCATGCGGCTCCACCGTGCCCAGATAGGTAAACGCCCACAGGGAACCGGCCACCCCCAGAATGAAAGAGCTGATGGCAAAGGCCAGCAATTTGGTGCGCAGGATGGGGATGCCGATCACCGCGGCGGCAGTGTCCATATCACGCACCGCCATCCAGTTTCGGCCCAGGCTGCTGCGTACCAGATTGGCCGCCAGCACAAACAGGGGCAGCACCACGCTGAGCGTCAGCAGGTAACGCCCGGCCGGGCTACCGAAATCGTGACCGGCCACCAGCAGCGGCGGCGCGGTGATGACGCCGGATTCGTTACCGTTGGAGAACCAGGCAAACTTGGTGAGCAGCCATTCGACAAAAAACTGTGCCGCCAGCGTGGACACCAACAGATAAAAGCCCTTGATGCGCAGGCTGGGCAGGCCGAACACCACTCCCACTATCGCTGCCACCACGCCTCCGGCGACAAAGCTGAGCAAGAGCGGCAGACCCGGCAGCAGGAATTGCAGCTTGTAGCTGGCAAATGCCCCCACCGCCATGAAAGCGGCCGAACCCAGCGACAGCTGGCCGGCATAGCCAGTGAGCAGGTTCAGCCCCAGACCGGCCAGTGACAACACCAGAAACGGAATCAGAATGGCGCTGAACCAGTAGTCGTTGCCAATAAAGGGCAACAGGCCGAAGGCCAGCAACAGCAAGGCCCACAGTGCGGCACGCTGCTGCCACAGTCGCAGTGCGCGGCCATCCTGCCGGTAGCGGGTGCTGAACTGCCCGGATTCCTGATAAAACATGCGTATTCTCCTTACACCCGTTCAATGGCGCGTTCGCCAAACAAGCCCGCCGGACGCAGCAGCAGGAACAGCAGCGCCAGCACATAGGGAAACCAGTTTTCAATGCCGCCACTGAGCAGCGGCCCCAGATACACTTCCGCCAGTTTTTCGCTGGCCCCCACAATCAGGCCGCCGACAATGGCACCGCCTATCGAGGTAAAGCCGCCGATAATCAGCACCGGCAAGGCCTTGAGCACGATCAGCGACAGGGAAAACTGCACCCCCAGCCGCGCGCCCCACAACAGCCCGGCCACCAGCCCCACCAGCCCGGCCACTGCCCACACCAGCACCCACATGCGTTGCAGGCGGATGCCTACCGCCAGCGCGGCCAGCTGGTCGTCCGCCACTGCGCGCAGTGACAGGCCGATGCGGGTCTTGTTGAACAGCAAGGACAGCAGCAGCACCAACAGCCCGGCGCTAGCGGCGGCAAACAGGTCGAAGCGCGACAGCATCAGGCCGCCCAGCTCCAGCGGTGTGTCCTCGATGCCCAGGTCCAGCCCGTGCACCTGTGCGCCCCACAGCGCCTGGGCCACGCCCTCCACCACATAGCTCAGGCCCAGTGTGGCCATGAACAGGGTGATGGGTGGCCGGTTCACCAGATGGCGCAGCACCAGCCGCTCCAGCAACAGCGCCAGCAGCAGCATGGACAACAGGCTGATGACAAAGGACAGCCAGAACGGCAGGCCACGCTCCAGCAGGCTGACAAAGGTGAGCGCGGCAAACAGCACCATGGAGCCCTGGGCAAAATTGAACACCCCGCTGGCCTTGTAGATCAGCACGAAGCCGATGGCCACCAGCGAGTACATCACCCCGGCCAGCAAGCCTCCGAGCAGTACTTCCATGAAAAACGACATCAGACAGCCCCCTTGCCGGCACGCCGGCGCAACAGGTCCCCGCCCCGCGCGGGAATACCGACGGGGACGGTGGATACGAAAAGGTGGATAGGGATAAACAGCTTTCAGTGGCGCTGCTGGCCCAGATACGCCGCAATCACCTCAGGCAGCGCACGCACGGCTTCGGGCTCGCCATCGCCGATCTTGCGGCCATAGTCCAGCACCACCACGTGGTCGGACAGTTCCATCACCACGCCGATGTCGTGCTCAATCAGCACGATGGTGGTGCCGAACACCTGGTTGACCTCGCGGATAAACTGGCTCATTTCGCGCTTTTCTTCGCGGTTCATCCCGGCCATGGGTTCATCCAGCAACAGCAGGCGCGGCCGGGCGGCCAATGCCCGCCCCAGCTCCACCCGTTTTTGCAGGCCATAGGGCAGCTGCCCCACCGGGGTGTGCCGCCAGGCTTGCAGGCGCAGGAAGGCAATCACCTCCTCGGCTACCGCACGCTGGGCTTCTTCATCGGCCACCGCCCGGCCTAGCCGGAAAGCCTGCTCCAGCCAGCTGCTGCGGCTGACCAGGTTGCGGCCGGTGAGGATGTTGTCCAGCACACTCATGCCCTTGAACAAGGCAATGTTCTGGAAGGTGCGGGCAATGCCCGCCACCGCCGCCTCGTGCGGCTGCATGGCACGGCGGGCGCGCCCGGCAAAACGGATTTCCCCTTGCTGTGGCTGGTACACACCGTTGATGACATTAAGCAAGGAGCTTTTGCCCGCGCCATTCGGGCCGATCAGCGCGCAGATCTCCCCTTCGGCCACGTCAAAGCCGATGTCGGTCACTGCCTTGACGCCCTTGAAGCTCAAGGAGATGTGCGCCAGGCTCAGCAAGGGCGCTACGGTCTCGGACATAGTGTTGTTTCCATTGATTGATTCAGGCTCGCAGCGGTGGCGTACCGGAAGGCAGCCATTGACGCGTGCCGCTTTCCGCTTCGGCTTGCAAAGGCCGTTGCTGCCACTCGGCGTTATCCGGCCAGTTGCGCACTTCCACGCCCAGCACGGCAAAAAAGTGACGGGTGTTTTCCGCCAGCGGCGCACCCAATAGCAGCGGCACCCGGGTACGGCTGAAACCCAGCACGTCACGCAGCGGGCGAATCACGCTGTAATACCCGGCCCAGCGCCAGAAGCGCCCGGCACCAGGTTGCAGCACCCGGTCCACCAGCGCACGTTGCCAGCTGCCGGTAGGTGGCAGACGGCTGCGTGCCAGTTGTTCCAGCCGGCTATAGGTTTCCCGCGTACCGGCCACCAGGGTGGGCCCCAGCTCGCGGCGGTCGTTGTCGCGGGTGGCCAGGTTTTCCGGAAAATTCAGCCGGAAACCTGCTTGCAGCCACGGAGCCAGCAAGTAGCGCACCTGGGCGGAGCTGGCAAAGGCACGCGAGGCCAGCGCGTCTTCATTGGCGCTCAGGCCTTCTGCCTGTAACAGCTGGCTGCCTGCCTGCAGCAAATGGCCATGCTGCAAGGCCTGCTGTTGCAGCTCGCCCCGGCCATCCACCCGCCAGAAGCGGAAGGCCACGGCGCTATTGCTGGCGCGTACTGCTGGCACGGGCAGCGCGGCTCCCTCTTGCTGCAACTGCGCAACCGCCAGCCAGCCCGGGCCTACCCGCTGCTGCAAGCCACGCCCTTCGGCGTAGAGCAATAGCGCGGGGGCAGGCAAGTCACGTGGCAGGCTGTTGAGCGCCTCGGCATCCTCCACCAGCAGCCAGCGCGGCTGTACATGCAGCAGGATGGCCTGCAAGTCACGCACCGGCTGTTGCAGGTCCAGCGCTACCGCCTCACCGCCCAGCCACTGCGCCGCCAGGCTCAGCAGCAGCACTTCGGAACGCGGATGACTGAGCAACACCAGGCTGTGCCCGGCCGCAAAGCCATGCGCAGCCAGACCGGTGGCCAGCGCAGCCACTTGCTGCTGTAGCTCGGCCCAGCGCCATTGCTGCCAGATGCCCAGCCGCTTGTGGCGCAGGGCAATGGCCTGTGGCTGTTGGTCAGCCTGCCATGCCAGCCAGTCCGGCAGGCTGGCATGGTCTTGCTGCGGCGCTTCCTGATGTCGCTTCATCACCCTTGCTCCTGTCAGGCGGCCACGGCTTCGTGCGCTTTGGCGCGCGCTTCCAGCTCACGCACCAGCGGCAGCACTTTTTCGCCGAAGTAAGCCACTTCTTCCTGGAAGTGCAAGAAGCCACTCAGCACCAGGTCCACCCCCACGGCCTTCAGGGCGACGATACGTTCGGCAATCTGCTGCGGGGTGCCGATCAGATTGGTCTTGAAGCCGTCGTTGTACTGCACCAGGTCTTCGAAGGTGGATTTGGCCCAGTTGCCCTCGCCTTCCGGGCTGGCCTGACCGGCCTGCTTCACCGCATCGCCAAAGGCGTTGACTGCTTCCGGGTCGGCCTTGTCGAGAATCTCGGCCAGTACGGCGCGGGCTTCTTCTTCGGTATCGCGGGCAATGATGAAGGCGTTGACGCCAATCTTGACCTGATGGCCGTTGGCCGCGGCCTTGGCGCGCACGTCATCCACCTGCGCCTTGATGCCCTCTACCGTATTGCCGTTGGTGAAGTACCAGTCGGACACGCGCGAAGCCATGTCACGGGCGGCGCGCGAGCTGCCACCCTGGAAGATTTCCGGGTGCGGCTGTTGTAGCGGCTTCGGCTTCAGGGTGTAGTCGCTGAAGCGGTAGAAGTCGCCCTTGAAGCTGAAGTTGTCCTGGGTCCAGATGCCCTTGAGCACGCGGATGAATTCTTCCGAACGGCGATAGCGTTCGTCATGCTCCAGCCACGGTTCGCCAATGGCGGTGAATTCGCCCTGGAACCAGCCGGAAACAATATTGACCGCCACGCGGCCACCGGTGAGGTGGTCGATGGTGGCAATCTGCTTGGCCAGCACTGCCGGGGTCCACGGACCGGGCAGAATGGCAGCAATCACGCGCAGTTTTTCGGTGGCGGCCAGCAGCGCATGGCTGAAGGAAACCGACTCGTGCTGGTATTCCGCGCCATAACCGGCAGTAAAGCGGATTTGCGACAGCGCGTATTCAAAACCGGCCTTCTCTGCGATTTGCGCCAGTTTGCGGTTGTAGTCGATATCCCAGCTGGTGCGCTGTTCGATCTTGCTGACCACCAGGCCACCGCTGACATTGGGTACCCAGTAGGCAAACTTGATGGCGTTTTGTGCTTGGCTCATGTGATTTCTCCGTGTAGATGCAGGTAATGGTCAAGAGGGCAATGCAGTTTTGATTCAGGCCAGGGAAGATGTCGTGCTGGCGGACTGCGCGCTGGCAATCACCGGCTGGCGGTGGCTGATCAGCGGCAAGGCGCGCTCTACCGCCAGGCGGATGCGGGCCTGCAAGGCGCTATCGCTGACCTGGTAGTCGCTGAAGTCGGCCTCGGCGGCATACACCCCCACAGGCAGGGTTTGTGCCTGGAAGAAGCTGAACAAGGGGCGCAGCTGATGTTCGATCACCAGCGCATGGCGCTCGCTGCCACCGGTGGCAGCCAGCAATACCGGCAGGTCGAACAGGGCTTCGTGATGCACGAAGTCAAAGAAATGCTTGAACAGACCGGTGTAGCTGGCGCGATAGACCGGGCTGGCAACAATCAGCAAATCAGCCTGCTCCACCGCCTGAATAGCCTCGCGTACGGTGTCGGGCAAGTCTGCCGGACGGGTGACGCCACCGTAGTGCGGGGCCAGGTCGCCCAGTTCAATCACGCGGGCCTCAACGGGCAAATGACCGGACAATTCCGCCAGCACGGCCTGCACCAAGGCCAGGGTGCGCGAGGGACGCTGCAGGCTGCCGGAGACGGCGACAACATTAAAAGAGTGGCTCATGCTTGCTCCATCATCAGGGTTCTCCTGATACATAGCAGCAAACGTGCCAGCTTTATTTTTCTTTATAATCAATTACTTGCATAAACTTAACCATGAACGGCAACTGCTGCTGCCGCACCAGCATGCTGACCGGCTGCTGCCTGGGCAGCAGCTGCCAAACCATGCAAAACAAAGCAGGATTGCTGATATGCAGAAAGCATAATCCCCAAGGCCCAAAAGCACACTTCCAATACAAAAAAGCACACCCGGTGGGTGTGCTTTTCATGACAAAGACAGTTGTCTGGCTAGGCTTGTTTCAGCTTATTTGCCATCCCACACGATGTCCTTCACCACCAGCGGCTTTGGAATCAGCTTCAGCTTGAAGAAGGTATCGGCAATGCGCTGCTGCTCGGCCACTACCTTGCCATTCAGCAGCTTGACGCCATAGCCGGAGCGCTTGGCAGCCACCTGCACAATGTCCTTGTCCAGGCCGATCTGGCCGGACAGCTCGGCAGAGACTTCCGGAATATGACTCTTGCCCCAGGCATCCAGCCGTTGCAGTTCTTCCAGCACCACCTTGATCACCTTGGGATTGCTGGCCACATAAGGCTTGCGTGCCAGGTAGAACTGGGTGTTGTTGACGATGCCCTTGCCGTCCGCCAGCTGACGGGCATTCAGTTGCTTCTCGGCCGCGGCCAGGAAGGGGTCCCAGATCACCCAGGCATCCACGCTGCCCTGCTGGAAGGCGGCACGGCCATCAGCCGGATTGAGGAAAACCGGGGTGATGTCCTCGTATTTCAGCCCGGCTTTTTCCAGTGCGCGTACCAGCAGGTAATGCACATTGGAGCCCTTGTTCAGCGCCACGCGCTTGCCTTTGAGGTCCTTTACGCTGCGGATGGGCGAATCCTTGCCCACCACAATGGCCTCACCTTCCGGCGCAGCCGGTTCATTGGCCAGATACAACAGGTCGGCACCGGCTGCCTGGGCAAAGATGGGCGGGGTTTCACCGGTGGTGCCCAGGTCCACGCTGCCCACGTTCAGCGCTTCAAGGAGTTGCGGGCCGCCGGGGAATTCCGCCCATTTCACCTTGACGCCCAGCGGGGCCAGGCGTTTTTCCAGCGTGCCCTGCGCCTTCAGCAGCACCAGCGAGCCGTATTTCTGATAACCGATATTCAGTGTGTCGCTGCCAGCGGCCAGCGCAGTGGCCGACAGTGATGACAGCGCGAGGCCGGCAGCGGCCAGCAGGCCCAATACACGACGACGGGTGGGCTTGAAGTGTTGCATCACGATTCCTTGTTGTTTGCAGTATGCGTTTCTGGTTTTACAAGCCAAACAGCTGGGCGGCATTGCCATACAACACCTTGTCCAGCACATCAGGCCGCAGGCCCAGCCCGTGCAGGTCGTCTATCGACTGGCCTATCGGCCGGAAGGGATAGGACGAGCCAAACAGCAGTTGGTCGGCCATGAAGCCGTTGGCCGCCTCGATATACAGCTGGCTGCCGGGCAGGAACTGGTACATGTCCGGTACCACCCGCACGTTTTCGTGACGGAAGGCAATGCCGACAATCTCGGCCACCCGCGGCCAGTAGCCGTGATAACAAACAATGGGCAAGTGCGGAAAATCCGCCGCCACCCGCGCCACACCGGCCGGGTCGTTGAAGCGCGGGTCCGGCGTGGTGGGGCCGGACATCAAAAACACTGGCACGCCCAGCGCGGCGCAGGTTTCATAGATGGGGTAGTACACCGCATCGTCCGGCTGGCGCGCCGGTACGCCAAAGCCCGGTTCGATATCAATACCGGCCAGGCCCAACTGCCTGATGGCGCGCTCGGCCTCGACCACCGCCGCTTGCTCACCCTGCAAGGCCGGGTCCACCCCGGCAATGCCCAGCAGGCTGTCGTGGCCATGCACGATCTGGTGAATGGTGTCATTGGGCAGATGCTGGCCCGGCGTATGCCGCCCCACCACCACTGCGCGGCTCAGCCCGGCATGGGCTACTTCATCCAGGAAACCCTGTTGGGTCAGCGAGTTGACGAAGTGCTGGTCGTCACGCGAACCCACGCGGCGGTTAAGCCAACGCGCTGCTTGGTAAGCCTGGGTGCCGGGTGAGGCACCAAAAAAGTCGTGCAGGAAGGCGGGCCTGCAACGCATGTCGATCACCTTCATGCGGCCTCCGTTTCGGCCACGGTTTTCGTCACCACGGTGCTGGCATCAAACGGGCCACCGGTCTGCACCCGGTCGTCGCCATACACCCAGCGTTTGCCCGGCAACAGCGGGAACACCAGTTCGGCAAAGCGGTAGGCTTCTTCCAGATGCGGGTAGCCGGAGAGAACAAAGCTGTCCACGCCCAGATCGGCATATTCCTTCAGCCGTGCCGCCACGGTTTGCGCATCGCCTACCAGCGCAGTACCGGCACCGCCACGCACCAGGCCGACACCGGCCCACAGATTGGGGCTGACTTCCAGTTGATCGCGCTTGCCGCCGTGCAGCGCGGCCATGCGGCGCTGGCCTTCGGAGTCCATCGCAGCAAAACGCTGCTGCACCTTGGCAATCACCTCGTCATCCAGATGGCTGATCAGCGCGTTGGCCGCCGCCCAGGCTTGCTCGGTGGTTTCGCGCACAATCACATGCAGGCGCACACCAAAGCGCACGGTACGGCCCAGTTTGGCGGCACGGGCGCGCACATCGGCAATTTTTTCGGCCACGGCGGCCGGTGGCTCACCCCAGGTGAGGTAAGCTTCCACATGTTCGGCCGCCAGGTCGTGCGCGGCATTGGACGAGCCGCCAAAGTACAAGGGCGGGGCCGGTTTCTGCACCGGCTCAAAGAAGTTCTGCGCGTTTTCCACTGTGTGGTATTTACCGGCGTAGCTGACGGTTTCCCCGGCCAGCAGGCGCTTCCAGATATGCAGGAATTCGCTGGCTTCCTCGTAACGCTGGTCGTGATCGAGGAAAATGCCGTCGGCGGCCAGCTCGGCCGAATCGCCACCAGCCACCACATTCAGCAGCAGGCGGCCATGGCTGGCCTGGTCCAGCGTGGCGGCCATCCGCGCGGCGGCGGTGGGCTTGGTCAGCGCGGTGCGCAGTGCCACCAGCAGTTTCAGGCGGCTGGTGACTGGTACCAGGCTGGAAGCTGTCACCCACGGGTCCAGGCAGCCGCTGCCAGTGGGAATGAGAATGCCGTCGTAACCCAGGTTGTCCGCCGCCACGGCAATCTGCCGCAGGTATTCGTTGCTGACGGCGCGGCCTGAACCGGACTGGCCCAGATAACGGGTATCGCCGGAGGTCGGCAGAAACCAGAAGATGTCGAGACTCATGCTGCTTCCTTTACTGGCAGATTGCATGACACCGCAGCGCCGCTCTGGCGGCTGTGGCATGAAGGTGATGGGCCGATTCTAGTCAGCGCCCTGCCCGTCACGAACCAAGGAAAACAGCAAAGCAAATCACTTTAAGTCATAACCTGTCATGACAGCTTGCCCGGTGTTTGGGCTTATACTCGGCGCAATCCAATCAAGCCCTGCCCGCCCATGACCACATTAGCCACACCACAGGCCCTGCATGCCCGCATCCGCGAAAGCCTGCGCAGCCAGATTCTTAGCGGCCATTACGGCCAGCACGACAAACTACCATCGGAAAAACAGCTGATGGAAAGCTTTGGCGTCAGCCGCATCACCGTGCGCCATGCGCTGGGCGCGCTGGAACAGGAAGGTATGATCTTCCGCATTGCCGGCAAGGGCTGCTATGTAGCCAAGAGCAAACCCGCGCAAACCCTCACCCGGCTGCAAGGCTTTGCCGAAGCCATGCACAGCCAGGGCTATGCTGCCTGCAACCGGGTGCTGAGCCTGCAAACCCTGCCCGCCAGCGAAACCGTGGCCCAGGCCTTTGGCGTGGCCGTGGGCACGCTCATGGTGGAGCTGCGCCGCCTGCGTTATCTGGACAATCTGCCGGTGTCGCTGGACATCAGTTATTTCACTCAGGAGCTGGGCTTGCGGCTGGCGCGTGAAGACCTGGCCAGCCGCGACGTGTTTCATATTCTGGAAAACGACTACGGCCTGCCGCTGGGCCATGCCGACCTCAGCATAGAAGCCACGCTGGCCAGCGCAGAAGAAGCCGCGCTGCTGGACGTCAGCACAGGAGCGCCTCTGCTGGCGCTGCAACGCATGACCCGTGGTGCCGATGGTGCCGGGCTGGAGCTGGACTTCATCCGCTACCGTGCCGACCGCTTTCGCTACCAGTTGCGCGTGGAGCGCAATTAAGCCCCCTGCTGCGCAGGCAGCAGCCAGCCAGCACAGTTGTGCTGATTTACAGCAAAAAGCCGCCTTTTTCGACGTAAAACCAGGCATTTTCGCAGGCACGCTTATTGCCATTCTTGTGACATCCCCGGATACCCGGACTTACACAAGGAAACGCGATGACGACCTCCCTGAGCGACCAAGCTGCTGTTCGTGTCAACTCTCCCGAGCCTTTCGCCACCCGCCCGCGCCCCACTACCCCGACGCACATCATCCGCGACGATGCCGAAGCCATCGCCGTGGCGCGTCAGCTGGCCATCCGCTTTGCCCACGATGCCGCGCTGCGCGACCGCGAGGGCCTGCTGCCGCTGGCCGAGGTAGACGCCTACTCGCAAAGCGGCCTGTGGGGCATCAACGTGCCCAAGGCCTATGGAGGCGCAGGCGTGTCCTACGCCACGCTGGCCGAGGTGATCAAGATCATCGCCGAAGCCGACTCCAGCATCGCCCAGATCACCCAGAACCATCTGGCCATCAACCTGCATATCGCGCTGGATGGCAGCGAAGCACAAAAGCAGGAACTGTTCGGCCTGGTATTGCAGGGCTACCGCTTTGGCAATGCCTTCTCCGAACTCAACAGCAAGACGGTGGCCGCGTTTGAAACCCGCTACCAGCTTGACGGTGACACCGCAGTGGTAAATGGCGAGAAGTTCTACACCACCGGCGCACTGCTGGCCCACATCGTGCCCATCGTGGCCGTGGGTGAGGACGGCCTAGGCGCACTGGTATTTGCCGACCGCGACACCCCTGGGCTGAGCGTGATCAACAACTGGTCCAGCTTTGGCCAGCGCACCACTGCCTCCGGCGGCGTGAAGATTGAACAGGTACGCGTACCGGCCAGCCGCGTGCTGCCGATTGCCGCCTTCGACACCCCCACCGTAGCCGGGCCGGTGTCGCAGATCATCCAGGCCGCCATTGACGGCGGTATTGCCCGTGCCGCGCTGACCGACACCATCGAGTTCATCCGCTCGCAAAGCCGCCCTTGGCTGGACAGCGGCAAGGACAAGGCCGCCGATGACCCGTTTACCGTTTCCGCCATCGGCCTGCTGGAAATCCGCCTGCATGCGGCCGAAGCCCTGCTGGAAAAGGCCGGCCGCCTGATCGACGCTGCCCTGGCCCAGCCGGATGAAAACAGCGTGGCACTGGCCACCGTCGCCACCGCCGAAGCCAAGGTACTGACCACCGAAATTGCCATCGAGGCCAGCAACAAGCTGTTTGAACTGGCCGGCACCCGCGCCACCCTGATTGCCCACAACCTGGACCGCCACTGGCGCAATGCCCGCGTGCACACCCTGCACGACCCGGTGCGCTGGAAATACTTCCACATCGGCAACTACTACCTGAACCACATTGCGCCGCCGCGCCATCCGTGGAACTAAAACATCACCGGCAGTACAGCACTGTCGGTATTCACCATATCGCCAAACAGGAAACAACCATGAGCCAACACACTCTGCCGGACGACCTGTCCACCGGCACCGACTACGAAACCCTGGCCCAGCGCTTTCGCCCCATCTTTGCCGAAATCGCCCAGACCGCCCTGCAGCGCGAACGCGAGCGCAGCCTGCCGTATGAGCCCATCAACTGGCTGAAACAGGCCGGTTTTGGCGCGGTGCGCGTGCCCAAGCAATATGGCGGGGCCGGTGCTTCGCTGCCGCAGCTGTTCCAGCTGCTGGTGGAGCTGGCCACCGCCGACTCCAACCTGCCGCAAGCGCTGCGCGGCCATTTCGCCTTTGTCGAAGACCGCCTGAATGCCCCGGCAAGCCCGGAACGCGAAGTGTGGTTCAAGCGCTTTGTCGCCGGTGAAATTGTCGGCAATGCCTGGACCGAAATCGGCGAAGTGGCCGTGGGCGACGTCATTACCCGCGTCAGCCGCCAGGGCGACAAACTACTGCTCAATGGCCGCAAGTTCTACAGCACCGGCAGTATTTTTGCCGACTGGATCGACGTTTACGCCCAAGTGGATGGCACCAATCAGGACGTGATTGCCGCCATCCGCACCAATGACCCCGGTGTAACACAAAGCGACGACTGGGACGGCTTTGGCCAGCGCACCACCGGCAGCGGCACTTCCGTGTTTGAAAACGTGACGGTGGAACCGGAAAACCTGATCGACTTTGCCAGCCGCTTCAAATACCAGACCGCCTTCTACCAGCTGGTATTGCTGGCGGTGCTGGCCGGCATCGGCAAGGCAGTGGAACGCGATGTGGCGCAGCATGTGCGCGACAGAAAGCGCGTGTTCAGCACCGGCAATGCCAGCAGCGTGAGTCAGGATGCGCAGATCCAGCAGGTGGTGGGCGAAATCTCCGCCCTGGCCTATGCCGCCGAAGCCACTGCCATTCGCGCCACCCACCCGGCCCAGCGTGCTTATGAAGCCCGCTTTGGCAACGACGCCGCGCGCGAACGCCAGGCCAATATCGACGCCGAGCTGGAATCGGGCAAGGCGCAGATCGTGGTATCCGAACTGGTATTGCGTGCCTCCACCCAGCTGTTCAACGCCCTGGGCGCATCGTCGGCCCGCGCCGACCTGCTGCTGGATCGCCACTGGCGCAATGCCCGCACCGTGGCATCGCACAATCCGCTGATCTACAAGGCGCGCATTGCCGGTGACTGGGCCATCAACGGCACCGAACCGCCTTATGTCTGGCAGATCGGCCGCGGCAAGGCCTGATTGGTATTACGAAGCGGAAAACGACAAGGCCCGCGCGTGCGGGCCTTTTGCATGGCCAAGACCCATAGAAAAACCGCGCCATGACGGGCGCGGTGTTGAGTGCCAGCTCCAGCCTTCAAGCCGGTTGCAAATCCGCTGCCGGTGCCGACGCATGTTTTTGCTTCCAGGCTTCGATGTCGCGGTATTGCGCGGCCGGGTGGTTGTCCGGCAGCAAGGGACCTGCGCCAAACAGTTTTTCGCGCAGGGTGCCCGGGAGGTATTCCGTCTGGTACACGCCACGGCGCTGCAATTCCGGCACCAGGTACTCCACCACGTCCTCGAAAGTTTCATGGGCAACGGCATAGGCCAGGTTGAAACCATCGGTATCGGTGGCTTCCACCCAGTCCTGCAGGATGTCAGCCACGGTGGCGGCCGAGCCGACAAACACCGGCCCCAGCCCGCCGATGCCGCCAAAGCGCGCCAGCTCGTCTATGGTCCAGGCTTTGCCGCCGCTGGACAGATGCTCCACCGCCGAGATGATGGCGTTGGTGTCCACATGGCGTACCAGTTCGGTGGGGGCGTATTGGCCGAAGTCGATACCGGTCCAGCCGGACATGAACACCAGCGAGCCATCGTAGGAGGCATAGCGCTGGTATTCGGCAAACTTGGCCTGGGCCTTGGCATCGGTTTCGTCCACGATCACCGTCACCAGATTGAATATCTTGATCTGCTGCGGGTCGCGCCCCGCTGCTGCCGCCTGGCTGCGCACATCGTCCACATAGCGGCGCAGGATGTCCTTGGTGGGCGCGGCCACGAACACGCACTCGGCATGCTGGGCGGCAAAGGCCTTGCCGCGGCCGGATGCGCCAGCCTGGAACAGCACCGGCGTGCGTTGCGGCGAAGGCTCGCTCAGGTGATAGCCCGGCACCTCGAAGTATTTGCCCTTGTGGCCGATTTCATGCACTTTTTCCGGATGGGCGAAAATGCCGCGTTCGCGGTCACGCACCACGGCCCCCTCTTCCCAGCTGCCTTCCAGCAGCTTGTAGATCACCTCGATGTATTCGTCCGCCACGTCGTAACGGTTGTCGTGCCGGCGCAAACCGCCCTGGCTGATGTTCTTGGCACCGCTTTCCAGATAGGAAGTGACAATATTCCAGCCCACCCGGCCCTTGGTGTGGTGGTCCAGCGTGCTCAGTCGCCGGGCAAACGGGTATGGATGTTCGAAGGAGGTGGATGCGGTGACACCAATGCCCAGGTGCTTGGTGGTCAGTGCAATTGGCGCGGCCAGTTGCAGCGGGTCGTTGACCGGCAGTTGGGCCCCTTCGCGAATGGCGTGGTAATTGCTGCCCTGGTACACGTCGTAATAGCCGATCACATCGGCAATGAACACGGCATCAAAAAAACCACGCTCCAGAATGCGCCCCAGGTCGGTCCAGTATTCCAGGTCCTTGTATTGCCAGGAGCGGTCACGCGGGTGGGTCCACAGGCCGGGCGACTGGTGTGCCACGCAGTTCATTTCAAAGGCGTTGAAGCGAATGGTCTTGCTCATTGCAGTTCCTGTCGGGGTTGAATGATTACCCGAATGACAGTGCAATTTTCATACCGGCAAGGGGAAATATTCATCATCATTTCCGCTAAGCTATCCACTTTTTATCATGATTTTATTTTTATTATTATCTGTTTATTTTCAATTACTTAAAAAATACCATTAAAGTAACTTGCCGATACTTGTTGATGATTTACTTTAACTGGCCTAGCCACGGAAACAAGCAACTGCTGCCCTGCCAGCACGCCGGCAGCAGCAACTGCGGCATTGGCAGCAGGCAGTAAAAAACGGCCCGCTAGCGAGCCGTTTTTCAAATTTGAAAAAACACAGACGCAGCGCATATCACTCCTGCTGCAATTCTTCCTCGATGCCACGCAAGCGCGCCGGTGCCAGCAGCTTGAGCGCGACAAACCAGGCCAGCCCCAGCCCGACCAGCGCCAGGAACACATAAGGCAGCCAGGCATACACGCCGGTTGGCAGCGGATAAACACTGCCCACCAGCGGGATGGCCAGCAGCAGCACTGACACCAGGCTGATCAGCACATGCTGCGGCTTGAGCTTGCCCTGACGGCGCAGATACAAGGGCGCACCCACCGCCACCAACACATAGGCCAGCAGATAACCATAAGTAGCCACCGAGCTGAGATAACCATAAGAATCCAGCAAGGCCGTGCCATTTGCGGTAAAGACCAGTCCCACGATCAGCGCCAGCACCACCAGCAGCGTGACGGCGATATGCGGCGTGGCATTGCTGGCATGCGCCTTGCCGGTGGACGCATGCAGCAGCCCCTGACGGGCAAAGGTGTAGACAATGCGGGCGGCAGCATTGATGGAGGAGAAAAAAGCGGCGAAGAAGCTGAGCGCCACCCCGGCATCGATGATCAGGCCAAAGCCACCCAGGCCCAGGCGATGCGCCAGGATGGACAGCGGGCCGTCGGCCTGATCCAGCCCCGGATGCTGGCCATGGAAGGCCGCCACCAGCGCATAGGACGCCAGAATGAACAGCAGGGCCGGGCCGACAATACTGATGATGACCGCACGCGGAATGGCCTTCAGCGGCGATTGCGCCTCGGCCCCCAGCACGGTGGCGCTTTCAAAGCCGGTAAAGCTGAAGAAGGCCAGTACCATGCCCAGGCGCAGCTGCTCCGGCTTTACCCCTTCCAGCGCGATCTGGGACTGGTCGACATGGCTGCTGCCATTGAGCAGATAGGTAATCAGCACCACCGCAATCAGCAGGATGGTGAGCAGCTCCACCAGCAGGGTAAAGCGGGTGGACAGACGGATGTCGCGGTAGGCAATGGCCCAGGCTGCCAGCGCCAGCACCACGGTCAGCAGCAGGCTGACCGCCAGTGGCGGATGGGCGGCAACCAGGCCCAGCTCGCGCCCCAGCACCAGAAAGGTATTGACCGTGCCTTGCAGGATGCCGGCGGCCCCCACCGCATAGGCAATCAGCAAGGACCAGCCGCAGATCACCCCCCAGATGGGGCCGATGCCTTGCGAGGCATAGGCATACAGCGCACCGGGTGATGCCGCGCTGCGGGCAAACAGGGTAATGCTCCAGGCCGAGAACAGCAGCGCCACGGTGGCAAAGGCATAGGCCAGCCAGGTGCCGTTACCGGCGGTGGCAAATACGGCCGGCACCAGAATGCCTACCCCGCCGGACACACCGACCAGTCCGATGGACTGCGCCACCAGTTCGGGCAGGCGCAGGTAATTGCGCCGCAGCGTACCGGCCTGGCTTTCTATCTGGGCGGCCGGGCTGTCCAGCACCGCCTCGCCTTGGGTGGAGTGAATCATGAAACACCTCTTGATGGTTGTTGTTGGCTGACAAGTCACCGGCACCGTCACCCTGCCCCGGCGCAAAAGCGCCATGTAGCAAGGGTGCGGCACGGTCAACAGCCGATATGGCGGATAAGCATGGTGGCTCCGACGGCCCGCACCGGGCGGGCCGCATGCGTGCTGATCAGTTCCAGGAATGCCGTGCCGGCTTGATGCCGTTCAGCGTGTAATTGCCGATGGCGTGGTACTTCCAGCGCACCGGGTCGTGCAGGGTGTGCACGCGGGCATTGCGCCAGTGGCGGTCATAATTGAAGCGGCCCTGCGTGGCCTTGCTGCCACCCAGTTCAAACAGCTTGCTGGCGGCCAGCAGCGAAATTTCCGTAGTGGCAATCTTGGCCAGCCCCACCGCGATGGCCGCTTCGGCCACCGTGTCTTCGGTCGGCTCGGCCTTGGCAATATCGATAAAGCGGCCAGCCCGCTCCAGCAGTGCTTCTGCCGCCACCAGCCGGTATTGCAGATCGCCAATGGCGACAATGGTCAGCGGGTCGTCCGCCGCCCGGTCCACCCCGCTGTCTATCCACGGGCGTGCCTGCTGGCGCACAAAATCCACGGTATCGGCCAGCGCGGCGCGGGCAATGCCCAGGTCGATGGCGGCAGTGGTGATCTGGGCGAACGGCCCGGCAAAAGTGGGCCGGTCGTAGGAGCGGTGGGTGTAGAAAATCTGGAAAGGCCTCAGGCGCACCTGCTCGGCAATCACCGTGCCACTGGCCGTGGTGCGCTGGCCAAAGCCGCTCCAGTCATCCACCACGGTCAGGCCCGGCGTGCCTTGCTCGACAAAGGCCAACAAGGCCTTGCCTTCTTCATTTACTGCCAGCACCGGCACCCAGTGCGCATACAGCGCGCCGGTGGCGTAGAACTTGCGGCCATTGAGCACATACTCGTCGCCATCGCGGCGGATGGTGGTCTGGATATCCAGCACCGTCTTGCCACCGGCTTCGGAAAAGGCATTGCCATAACGCTGGCCACGCAGTACCAGCTCAAAGAAATAACGCTGCTGCTCCGGGCTGCCTTCCAGCCGGATGTCCTCAACCAGGCAATAGTGATTCTGCGGAATCTGCCCCAACGACGGGTCTGCTGTGGAAATGATGGCAATCACCTCGGCCAGCGTGACGGCGGACACCTCGGCACCACCAAAGGTGCGCGGTACGGTAATGCCCCACAGGCCGCTACGCGAGAACAATTCCACCTCGTCAAACGGCAGCTTGCGTTGCTGGTCGCGCAGTGCGGCCTGCTCGGCCAGTTGCGGTGCCAGTGCACGTGCCACTTGCAGGGCTTCGGCATCACTACGAATCACCGGCACGCTATCCGGTGTGCTGACAGGATGAGAGGTTTCCAGTACGGCGCTACTCATGGTGCTTTCCTTGTGGGCTGCCAGTCAGAGACAGACAGCGGGATGGCGAAATGAACCTCCATCTCTTTGCAAACAGCATGCCAGCCATTTTTTTGTTAAATTTCAATGATTTGCAAAATTTACCCACACAAGAATGCTGAGCCGCCAGCAGCAGCCTTGCTGCACAGCTGCTGCCATTCCAGCAAACGCAAACTGAAACACCCGCCGTGGCGGGTGTTTCTGGCAGAACGGCAAAGCCGGATCAGGCTGGTACGCCCACAGGGGTAGCGGCGTCCAGCACCGCCATTTCGGTACGTTCGCGGTAGGCAATCAGGTCGGCAATGGTGATGATGGGCAGGCCGTGTTGACGGGCAAAGCTCAGCAACTCGGGGCGGCGCGCCATGCTGCCATCGTCATTGACGATTTCGCACAGCACTCCGGCCGGGGCCAGCCCGGCCAGCCGCGACAGGTCCAGCGCTGCCTCGGTATGGCCCGGACGCGCCAGCACCCCGCCCGGCGCGTAGCGCAGCGGGAAGATATGCCCCGGTCGGGCAAAGTCGCTGGCCGGAATACGGCTGTCTGCCAATGCCCGCAGCGTGGCAGCGCGGTCGGCTGCGCTGATGCCGGTACTGGTGCCGTGCAGGTAGTCCACCGTCACGGTGAATGCCGTGCGCTGCGATTCATTATTGCTGCTTACCATCAGCGGCAGTTGCAGCTGGTCCAGCCGCTCGCCGGTCAGCGCCACGCACACCACGCCACTGCTGTAGCGCACCAGAAAGGCCATTTGTTGCGCGGTGATTTTCTCGGCGGCAATGATCAGGTCGCCTTCGTTCTCGCGGTCGGTATCATCCACCACCACGGCAAAACCACCGGCGGCAATGGCGGCAATGACTTGTTCCACACTGTCAAAATCGTCTTCAACTGCTTGCAGGTTCTGGGTCATCTTGAGTCTCAGGAGTAAAACGAGGGGGTCGGGTACTGGCCATTCAGTGCCCAGTCACCCAGCTCTTGCAGCTTGTAATCCAGCGGGTCGTGCAGGCTGTGCACGCGCAAATTGCGCCAGAAACGGTCCAGCCGCAGGGCGGCGCTGGTGGCGCGCGCACCGGTCACGTCGAAAATGCGGCTGGTCAGGTCCAGCCCGCTGCGGCTGGCATGCACCTTGGCGGCGGCAATCTGCAAGGCCAGCTGGCCGCGGCCGGCCTCATCCAGCGCATCGCCCTGCTGCCAGGCCTCATCCAGCTGGTGGGCTGCGTGGTCGGTCAGCAAGCGTGCGCCTTCCAGTGCAGCCTGGAATTCGCCGTAATGCAGCAAGGTGTAAGGGTCCTTGTTGGCAGACGCTGCCAGCGAGGCGGGCCACAGGCGGCGCTGCTCCAGCGTGTAGCGCCGAGCTTCGGCCACCGCACCTTCGGCAATGCCCAGATAGATATTGGTGAGGATCAGCTGGGCTATCAGCGGGCGCAAGCAGGCGCGCGGCGTGGACAGCGGGCCGGGTTGCAGCAGCAGCTCATCCTGCCGCACCCTCACTTGCTCGAACCGGGCGGAGCCGCTATCGGTCTGACGTTGGCCGATATTGTCCCAGTCCTGATGAATGTGCACGCCTTCCCGACGGGTGGGAATCACGGCGATCAGCAAACCGCCCTGCCCGGCGCGCAAGGCCGAAGCCAGCAGGATGTCGGAATCAGTGGCACCGGAGCAGAAGCTCTTGTCACCATGAAAGCGGTAGTCCTCGCCATCCGGCGTGGCCAGCGTACGGGTATCCAGCGGATTGAGCGCATTCCCCCAGAACCAGCGTTCACGCACGGTTTGCTCAAACCAGGGCTGCCACTGATCAGGCCGCCCGAACAGCTGGGCTGTGGCCAGCAGCAAGTGCTGAAAGGCAAATACATGGGCAACCGAGCTATCCACCCGCGCCAGTTCGCGCACAATCTGCAAGGTGGAGGCCCAGCTTTCGCCCAGGCCACCGAATTCGCGCGGGATGATCAGGCCCAGCAGGCCGCTGTCGCGCAAGGCATCGCGCTCGGCCTTGGGGGTGCCACCCTGCTGGTCACGCGCCACGGCCGTGCGGGCAAAACGGCTGGCCAGTTCGCGGGCAATGGCCAGCGGACTGTCGGGTGCAATGGATGACGGCGTAATGGATGGACTAGCCATGCAGCCTCCCGCTCTGGCGACGCTGCTGGTGGCCAAGTGAAACATTTTTGCTGCTGAATGAATGAATAAGCATGAAATTACCTGCGGCGGAAATTAAACCGGATGCGGTTTTGCCAGAGATAATTAGCAGATTGCATGCCAGCCAATTCCGCCTCATTCATACTGAATCCGGCCAGTTATTGCTGCTACAGCAGCAATTCATTCATCAGCGCTGCTGCCTGCCCAGCAGTCAATAAACACGGTGCTGCCACAGCAGCAATATTAAAAAACGGATATTGGCCGCGATCTGCTGCTAATTCGAATTCTGCATATATTCCTGATAAATCCTTGGTTTACAGCTGCTGATTGGGGCGGTTAAAACTGCCCTCAATGTGTCAGACAGCACACCGTATAAAAGGATGAACGCTTGAACCTGCCCCACCACCTGCTGGCCCCCCCGCCCACCGCCAGCACTCCAGCTTCGGCCCTGCTGCTGGCGCAGCAACTGGCCAGTCAGTTTGCGGCTACCGCAGCAGAGCGCGACCACGCTGGCGGCACCCCCAAAGCAGAGCGCGACGCCATTCGCGCCAGCGGGCTCTTGGGTCTGTCCATTGCCAGCGAGCTGGGTGGCCTGGGTGCCAACTGGCAACAAACCTTGCTGGTGGTACGTGAATTTGCCAAGGTCGACAGTTCGGTGGCGCATGTGTTTGCCTTCCACCACCTGATGCTGGCCACCGTCGAGCTGTTCGGCCAGCCGGAGCAATGGCAGCCCTGGCATGAAATCACCACCCGGCAAAACTGGTTCTGGGGCAATGCGCTCAACCCGCTGGATGAACGCACCATCAGCCGGCGCTTTGACGGCTGGCACGAGTTTTCCGGACAGAAAAGCTTTTGCTCCGGTGCGCTGGATTCGCAAATGCTGGTGGTTTCCGCCCGTCAGCAGCACAGCGGACAATTGGTGGTGGCCGCCATTCCAACCGGCCGCAGCGGCATCAGCGTGCAGCAGGACTGGAACAATATCGGCCAGCGCCAGACCGACAGCGGCAGCGTGAACTTTGAAAAAGTGCGTATCGAACACAATGAAGTGCTGGACAAGCCCGGCCCGCTCACCACGCCACGCTCCTGCCTGCGGCCACTGCTGGCGCAGCTGATTCTCACCAATATTTATCTTGGCATTGCCGAAGGTGCATTCGAGGAAGCCCGCCATTACACCTTGCACGAGGCGCGCCCCTGGCGGGCGGCACAAGTGGACCACACCCACGAAGACCCTTACATCCTGGGCCATTACGGCGAGTTCTGGGTAGGGCTGGAAAGCGTGCGCGCCCTCACCGACCGTGCCGGCAACAGCATGGTGGCCGCGCTGGCACGCGGCGAGGCACTGACACAGGACGAGCGTGGCGAAGTGGCCATGCACATTGCCGCGGCCAAGGTGGCCGCCACCCGGATGGGCCTGAACCTGGCCTGTCAAATGTTCGAGGTCACCGGCGCGCGCGCCACCCATGCCGGACTGCGTCTGGACCGGCACTGGCGTAACTTGCGCACCCACACCTTGCACGATCCGGTTGATTACAAATTAAAGGAGTTAGGGGAATGGGCTTTGATTCGCAACTATCCGACACCGACGTTTTATTCCTGAAACCCGCATCGGCCCGCAGGGCCGAGCCAGCACAAGGCCCGGCCATGCCCCTGATCACCCTGCCTAACCGGCAAAGCCTCACCACCTCCATCCGCGCCACGGCACAGGTGTTCGAGGACCCACTGTCCACCGCCCTGCTGGCCCGGATACAGCTGATTGCCCCCAGCGACGCCAATGTGCTGATCATCGGCGAAACCGGTACCGGCAAGGAACTGATTGCCCGTCATGTGCATGCGCTGAGCCAACGGGCGGACCAGCCCTTCGTGGCCGTCAATTGCGGCGCGTTTTCCGAATCGCTGGTGGAAAGCGAATTGTTCGGCCATGAAAAAGGCGCATTCACCGGTGCCTTTGCCGCCAAACCCGGCTGGTTCGAGGCCGCCAATGGCGGCACGGTGTTTCTGGATGAAATCGGTGACTTGCCGCTGAACATTCAGGTGAAGCTGCTGCGCATCCTGCAGGAGCGCGAGGTGGTGCGGCTGGGTTCGCGCAAGCCCATTCCCATCAATGTGCGGGTGATTGCCGCTACCAATGTGCGGCTGGAAGAAGCGGTAGCCGCCGGGCATTTCCGCGAGGACCTGTTCTACCGCCTGCGGGTGGCCCATCTGGCCCTGCCCGCCCTGCGCGACCGCCCCGGCGACATCCTGCCGCTGGCCCGGCATTTTGTCGACGAATACCGCCAGCGCCTGGGCTATGGCGATGTCGCCCTGCATGCCGATGCCGAGCGCAAACTGCTGCAACACCCGTGGCCGGGCAACATCCGTGAACTGGAAAACGTCATCCACCATGCTTTGCTGATCTGCAAGCAGAATGTCGTGCGTGGCGATGATTTGCAGCTGTCATCCTTGCAACTGAACCGTCGCAACGAACGTAGCAGCGCACCATCAAACCCTGCGCTCACAAGCCAGGACGCAGACGAAGGACACCAGCAGTTGCAACAGGCCTTGCAAGCCCTGTTTGAAACCAATGGCAGCAATCTGTACGAAGATATCGAAAGCACCATCATCCGCGCGGCGTATAACTATTGCCACCGCAACCAGGTGCAGGCCGCCCGTTTGCTGGGCATCAGCCGCAACATCATCCGCGCGCGGCTGATCCGCCTGGGGGAAATCAGCGCGCTGCGCTAGGAATACAGTCAGTCCGGGAAAACTCAGGCCCAGGCCGCGCCGCCATGCAAGTGCAGCACTTCGCCGTTCATGCTGCGGTTATGCATCAGGAACAGCGCCGCGTCGGCAAATTCTTCAGCCTGCCCCAAGCGCCCCAGCGGCAAGCCGGCAGCCAATGCTTGCAAGCGTGCCGCATCATCCCCCAGCGCGGCAGCAAGCAAGGGGGTTTCCATGGGGCCCGGGCTGATGACATTGATGCGGCGCGGTGCCAGCTCGCGCACCAGACTGTGTGCCAGGGTTTCCACCGCCGCAGCAGCCACCGCCGCCATGGCCTTGCCCGGCTGTGGCCGCTGTACCACCATGCCGGAGGTGAGTGTGATGGAGCCTTGCTCTGCCATGCGCGGCAAGGCGGCACGCAGACAATGCACACTGCCCCAGAAGCGGCTGTCCAGATTGCGCTGCAAATCTGCAAGATCCGACTCCACCAGCCGCCCCGGGCTGAGCACGGCGGCAGTCACCAACAGGTGGTCCAGCCTGGGGATGCGGTCAAAAAAACACTTGATGGATGTCACATCCAGCATATCCACCGGCCAGCCACGGGCTGACTGCCCCAGCAGTGCCAGTGCCTGCTGCAAGCGCTCAGGCTGACGCCCGCCTATCACCACATGCGCCCCGGCCTGCTCAGCAGCCTGTGCGGCAGCCAGTCCCAGCCCAGAACTGCCGCCCACCACCACCACGGTTTGCCCCTGCAATGTTTGGTCTTGCATCGCCTTGCTCCTGCTTTCAGTGAAAAAACTGATGCTAAAGCTGTGCAGGCAGTGTTAATGCAAGCTATTTCCTGTTTAAAAAACGACTAAATCTGTAAATATCGTCAGAAACTTCTTGGAAAAACCAGGGCTAGCGACGCAAAAAAGGCATTGTCGCAGCAATGCCTTGTCATGGATGAATCAGCTGCAGGCTATTTTTGCCAGGCCAGGCTGTAGAGCTTGTCGTTATTGGCGTAGGACTTGCGAATCTGCGCCTTCACGGCCGGTGAATTCTGGTAGATCTGCACGAACTTCAACAGGCGCGGGTCACGGGCATTGTCTTCGCGGGCAACAAAACGCAGTGCATATTGCTCGTCATCCTTGCCGGAGAAGATCAGCGCGCTGCCGGGGTCAAAAGCATGGGCCGCCACGATGAAGTGCGGATAGCCCTGCGCCAGATCGACATCATTCACCACCCGCACCAGTTGCGGCCCTTCCACTTCCACAAATTCCAGCTTGCGCGGATTGCTGACAATATCACTCAGCTTGCCGCGGGCGCCCACGCCGTCACGCAGCTTCAGCAGCCCGGCTTTTTGCAGCAACAGCAAGCCACGCCCCTGATTGATCGGGTCGCTGGCAATGGCCACCTTGGCACCGGTTTTCAGCTCGGAAAACTGCTTGATGCGGCTGGAATACAGGCCGATATTGGCCAGAATGCCCAGGCCTACCGGCTTGAAATGATAGCCCTGGCTCTTGATGACATTGTCCAGAAAGGCCTGGTGCTGGAAGTAATTGGCGTCCAGATCCTTGCTGGCCAAGGCGACATTGGGGGTGGTCCAGTCGGAAAACTCGACTACATCCACGTCCAGCCCCTGCTTTTTCGCTTCCTGTGCCGCTACTTGCACCGAGTCGGCATAAGCACCGGGCGTCACGCCAATCTTCAATGCGGCGGCCAGTGCGCCTTGTGCCAGCAGCAGGCCGACCAGCGCCAGCGCGCCCAGTTTCTTCTGGTGAAGTTTCATGATTTTCCCTTGAGTGTGTGATGTTGTTTTGATTTTCTGTCGCTTCAGCGTGGCCGGTAAGCCGCTGCGGCATGGCGGGCGGGCAAGCGGTCGCCCTCGGCAAACAGCTTGTGGCGCAGGCTGCCTTCGGCATAGGCCGTCTTGTAACTGCCGCGGTTTTGCAGCTCCGGAATCACCAGGTCAATAAAGTCTTCGTAGCTTTCCGGCGTGACGGTGCGGGACAGGTTGAAGCCATCCACGCCCACCTCGTTGACCCAGCTTTCCAGCTCGTCCGCCACGCTGGCGGCATCGCCTACCAGTGTCGGGTAACGACTGCCCAGCCGGAAACGTTCCAGCAGCTTGCGCCGGGTCAGCTGGTTGGCGGCGGACTGGATGGCATTGCTGCCACCGTATTCAATCGGGTCGTCCAGACCATAACGGCTGAAGTCCACCCCGATGCTGCTGGCGAAGTGGGCGAGGCCTGCTTCCGGGCTGGCGTACTGCCAGTAGTCGTCAAATTTTTCCTGGGCTTCGGCCTGGGTCTGCCCCACCACGGTGGCAATGCCGATGAAGATTTTCACATCGTCGGCACGGCGACCGGCGGCCACCGCCTGACGGCGGATGTCCTGTACCAGCTGGCGCGTCTTGTCCTTGTCCTGCGCGGCAATGAAGATGCCCTCGGCGTGACGGGCGGCAAACTGCTGGCCTCGGTCTGAGCTGCCGGCCTGAAACAGCACCGGCGTGCGCTGGCGTGAAGGCTCGCACAGGTGGTAACCATCCAGCTGGTAGAACGGCCCCTGATGGCTGATGCGATGGATGCGGCTGGCATCGGCAAACACCCGCGCCGCCTTGTCGCGCCGCACTGCCTCGTCCTCCCAGCTGCCTTCCCACAGTTTGTACAGCAGCTCCAGATAATCATCGGCACGGTCGTAACGCTGGTCGTGTTCGTCCTGGGTCAGCAGGCCCATGGCGCGCGCACCGCTGTCCAGATAACCAGTGACAATATTCCAGCCCGCGCGGCCACCGGTGAGGTGGTCCAGCGTGGACATGCGCCGGGCAAACAGATACGGCGGTTCGTAACTGAGATTGGAGGTGACGCCAAAACCCAGATGCTGGGTCACCGCGGCCATGGCCGGTACCAGCAATAGCGGGTCGTTGACCGGCAGCTGGATGGCTTCGCGGGCGGTGAGGTCTATCGACTGCTGGTACACATCGTAAACACCGATGATGTCGGCGATGAACAGGCCGTCGAACAGGCCGCGCTCCAGCGTTTTGGCCAGCTCGGTCCAGTAGCCCAGAGTGTTGTAGTCCACCGAGTTGTCACGCGGGTGGGTCCACAGGCCGTGGTTGATATGGCCGACGCAATTCATGTTGAAGGCGTTGAGCAGAATCTGTTTTTTCGCCATGTCACAGCGCTCCGTGCCGCGGCGGCAGCACATCGTTCAGCACGTAATTGCCGATGGCGTGGAATTTCCAGCGCAGCGGGTCATGCAGGGTGTGTACGCGGGCATTGCGCCAGTAGCGGTCCAGATTACGCGCTTCCAGCGTGGCGCTGGTGCCGGCCAGTTCGAACAACTGGCTGCCCGCCTGCAAGGACACTTCCGTGGTCAGCACCTTGGCCTCCGCCACCGCCACCGAGGCCTCAGCCACACTGCGGGCATCGGGGAAGGCCTGTGCCTGCAGCGCATCCAGCACCCGTCCGGCGCGGCGCAGCAAGGCATCGGCCGCCCGCAAGCGCACCCGCAGATTGCCCACCCGCTCCAGCAAGAGCGGGTCGCGGCTGGCCTTGTCCACGCCGGAATCTATCCAGGGCCGGGCATGCTCGCGCACATAGTGCAGGGCTTCCTGATAGGCTCCGCGCGCCTGCCCCAGGTCGATGGCGCAATGCAGGATCTGGGCAAACGGGCCAATGGGGGTGGGCCGGTCAAACGAGGCCTTGAACGGGACAATCCACTCCGGTTCCACCCATACCTGGCTGAAGCTGACCGAACCACTGCCGGTGACGCGCTGGCCAAAACCATCCCAGTCGTCGGTAATCTCCACCCCGGCACTGTCACGCGGGATGAAAGCCAGATAGCTGTCCTGGTTGTCATCCACCACCAGGGTGGGAATCCACTGCGCATACAGCGCGCCGGTGCAGTAAAACTTCTGCCCGCTGACACGATAGCCCTTGCCCTCCGGCGTCAGGCGGGTGCGGCGCTGGTAGTCCTTGTGGCCGATTTCGGCCAGCGCATTGCCAAAACGCACGCCATTCAGTGCCAGGCCGTAGAAAAAACGCTTTTGTTCTGCGCTGCCGCCCACGCGCAGTACTTCCAGCGCGTAGAAATGGTTTTGTGGAATCTGCGCCAGCGAGCCGTCCGCTGCGCTGATGGTGGCAATCACCTCGGCCAGCGTCACGGCGGACACCCCGGCCCCACCATATTTGCGCGGCACGGTAATGCCCCACAGCCCGCTCTGGCTATAGCCTTCCAGCTCGGCCCAGGGCAGGATGCGCTCGCTGTCGCGCCGGGCGGCATCACGAGCAAATTCGCCAGCCCAGTGATGGGCCAGTTGCAGCGCCTCTTCATCGCTGGTGATACGGTGGACCGCCAGCGGCTTGGCCTGCTGGCCCTGCAACGGGCGCACTGCAGCCACTTCACTCATGCTGCTCTCCTTTCAATTCCATTGATGGCGTGCCGGAAACACGCCGTTCAGGCTGTAATTGCCAATGGCGTGATACTTCCAGCGTACCGGGTCGTGCAGGGTGTGCACGCGGGCATTGCGCCAGTGACGGTCCAGCTGGTGGCGCGCACGGGTGGAGGCCGAACCGGCCAGCTCGAACAGCTTTTCACTGGCTTGCAGGGCAATCTCGGTGGTCAGCACTTTGGCTTCGGCCACGGCAATAGAGGCTTCTGCGCTGATGGCATCCGTCACCTCGCCCGTGCGCAGCTGGTCCAGCGTGCGGGCGGCATCGTCCAGTACTTCTTGTGCCGCATGCAGGTCGATTTGCAAGCGCGCCACCGCCTGAATCACATAGGGGTCGTCGCTGGCACGGCTGACGCCGGAATCCAGCCAGGGCCGGGCATGCTCGCGCACAAACAAAATGGCATCGCGCAGCGCCGCCTCGGCAATACCGGCATCGATGGATGCCTGGATCAGCTGCGAAATCGGCCCGGTGAGATTGGGGCGGTCCGCCAGCTGCCATACCGGCAGCAGCTGCGCCTCCTCTACCCGCACCCGCTCAAAGCGCACGCTGCCGCTGGCCGTGGTGCGCTGACCGAACGAGGACCAGTCGTCAATCACCTCCACGCCCGGCGCATGCCGTGGCACCAGCACTTGCACGGTCAGGCCGGATTCATCGCGGGCGCGGGTGGGAATCCAGTCGGCAAACAAGGCACCGGTGGAATAAAAGCGCTGGCCGCTGAGGTAGAGCCCGTCGGCCTCGCGGCTCAAACGGGTACTGAGCTGCTGCATGGGCTGTTTGCCCTTTTCCGGCCCGGCATTGCCCAGACGCCGCCCGGACAGCACTTCGCTGTAAATGAAACGCAACTGGGCAGGCGTGGCCAACAGGGGAAACAGTTCCAGCACGGCAAAGTGGTTTTGCGGTATCTGCCCCAGCGATGGGTCGGCCGCGCACAGGATGCGGAACACCCGCGACAGTGTCAGCAAGCTGACCCCGGCACCGCCATATTGGCGCGGTACGGTAATGCCCCCCAGGCCACTGGCGGAATACCGCGCCAGCTCGGCCCAGGGCAGGCGGCGCTCGCGGTCGCGCACACCGGCTTCCACGGCAAATTCGGCCGCCAGCTGGCGCGCCACTTCCAGTGCTTCGGCATCACTGCGGATCAGCGCGGCCTCTTGCAAGATTGCTTGTTGAGTCATGAATGGTTTTCGCTTCATTGACGATGATTGAGACGACGTGCCAACACGTCACCGGCGGTCTGCACCACGCTGACCAGCACCACCAGGCCGATGAGCACCGACACCATCACCTGGGTATCAAAGCGCTGATAGCCATAGCGGATGGCCACGTCCCCCAGGCCACCGGCCCCCACGGCACCAGCCATGGCCGAGGAGCCGATCATCGCCACCAGGGTGATGGTGAGGCCGGACACGATGCCCGGCAGGGCTTCGGGCAGCAGCACATGCCACAGCACATCGCGCTTGCGCCCGCCCATGGCCTGCACCGCTTCAATCAGCCCGCGGTCCACTTCACGCAGGCTGACTTCGGCAATGCGGGCAAAAAACGGAATACCCGCCACCGACAGCGGCACCACCGCCGCCCACACGCCAATGGTGGTGCCCACCACCAGCCGGGTGAAGGGCAGCAGCACCACCAGCAGAATGATGAAAGGCACCGAGCGGAACGCATTCACCACACTACCCACGCCCCGGTTGAGCCAGGGCCGGGCGTACAAATCGCCCGGGCCGGTGGTCACCAGCAGCAAGGCCAGCGCCAGGCCGAAAATGGCGGACACCAGCGCCGATACGCTGACCATTTGCAAGGTCTGCCAGGCGGCAGTCAGATACAGATCGAAAGAATCAGGCATGGTCGACGTACCCCAGAATGCGGATATTGCCAGCCGGAATGGCCAGCTGACGGGCCAGATCGCCCAGCCGGTTGCGCGACTGCGGTGCGCAGGCCAGCACCAGCCTGCCCTGTGCCCTGCCCTGTATGCGTTCCACGCCGCCATGCAGCAGGCGGGTGGCCGGCCCCAAGGCTGCCACCAGCGGGCCCAGCGCCGGGTCCTGCCCGCTGACGCCATCCAGCCGTACATCCAGCAGCAATTCCGCCTGCGCCGTAGCCGGTTCCGCCACAATGCGCCCCGCCACATCGGCGGGCAGTTCATGATTCAGCGAAGCAAGCAAGGCGCGGGTGGCATCAGCTTGCGGCGCACCAAACACCTGCCATACCGGCCCCAGTTCCACCACCTTGCCTGCTTCCAGCACGGCCACGCGGTCGCATACTTCGCGGATAACGGCCATTTCGTGGGTGATCAGCACCACGGTGACCTTGAGTTGACGGTTGATGTCGCGCAGCAGCGCCAGAATGGACTGGGTGGTTTCCGGGTCCAGCGCCGAGGTGGCTTCGTCGCACAGCAGCAATTCCGGCTGATGCACCAGTGCGCGGGCTATGCCCACCCGCTGTTTTTGCCCACCAGACAGACGGGCCGGATAAACATCACGCTTGCCCTCCAGCCCCACCAGTTGCAACAGGCTGTCAACGCGGGCGTCAATCTTGGCCTGCGGCAGCCCGGCTATCTTCAGGGGCAGGCCGATGTTCTGCGCCACCGTGCGCGAGGACAGCAGGTTGAAATGCTGGAAAATCATGCCGATGCCACGCCGCGCCTGCGCCAGCTGGGCTTCGTTCAGGCCGGACAAATCCTTGCCTGCCACCAGCACCTGGCCACTGCTGGGCGACTCCAGCCGGTTGATGGTGCGCAGCAAGGTGGACTTGCCCGCACCACTGCGCCCGATGATGCCGAAGATTTCGCCTTGCCGGATGTCAAAGCTCACCTCCTGCAAGGCCTGCACGCTGCGCCCGCCAGCCTGGAACTGACGTCCCACCTGCCGAAAGCTGACCAGCGCCTCGCCCACGGCCTCCACCTCCCGCTGCCACAAGGCCGGGCCGGCTTCCACCTCTTCAGGCCGTATTGCCTCTGCCAATGCATTCATGCGCCTCTCCCTCATAGCCAGGCCGGGGCGTACAGTTTGCCGAACACCTTGTCCAGCGAGGCGCGCACCTGCTTTGATTGCTGATAGATAGTGATGAAGCGGCGGATTTGCGCATTGTTCACATCCTGTTTGCGCACCACCCATTGCAGGGCGTAAATCCTGTTTTCCAGCCCGTCAAACAACAAGGCATTGTCCGGGTTGTCGCCCGCCAGCTTGAGGAAGGACGGGTAGCCTTGCGCCAGGTCCACATCATCCAGCGAGCGCGCCAGCTGCGAGGCTTCCAGCTGCACGATTTGCAACTTGCGCGGATTGGCCACGATGTCCTGGATGGTGGCCTTGTAGCCCAGGCCGGGCTTGAGCTTGATCAGCCCGGCTTTTTCCAGCAGCAGCAAGCCACGGCCACCATTCACCGGGTCACCGGCAATGGCCACCTTCCCGCCTGTAGGAATCTGGGCAAAGGATTTCCATTTGTGCGAGTACAGGCCGATTTTCATGATGGTGCCGGGCGCAATCGGCACGAAGTCGTAACCGCCCTGCTTCTTGGCGTTTTCCAGAAACGGAATGTGCTGGAAGTAATTGACGTCGATATCGCCATTGGCCAAGGCGGCATTGGGCGTGTTCCAGTCGGAAAACTCCACCAGCTCCACATTCAGGCCCTGGGCCTTGGCTTCCTTCACCGCGATTTGCAGCGATTCGATTTGCGGGGTGGAGGATACCCCTACCTTGATACCGTTGGGACCGGCCACGGCCAGTGAGCTGACAGCCAGCAACAGCGTGGCCAGCACCCTGCCCCAGCGTGAGGATTTGATTCTTGATGGCTGCATTGCAGACTCCCTGATGGTGGCTGCCGCTAGTGGGTGGGCAGCACATTCAGGGGACAGACTAACCATCTGGCATGCATCAACAAACCAATTAAATCGCCGTTAAATATCAAAAATAAAGATAAATAACCGCAATTAACAACAAATAGCACCCATATTTTCATATGGGTGCTGTGTTGGACTCAACCGGAGCAAGACTCAAACGATGGCAGCAGCCTGCTCGAATTCCAGGCGCGGCCCGCGCGCGGGCAAACCTTCGGTCACGCCATAGCCCAGGTTCACTACCAGCAGGCTGCGCCATTGGCCATCCGGGAAGAAGGCGGCGTCCACCGCCGCGGCATCAAAGCCGGCCATCGGCCCGGCGTCCAGCCCCAGGGCACGGGCAGCCAGAATCAGGTAGGCCGCTTGCAGGCTGGCGTTCAGCCGCGCATGCGGTTCCACCAGTTGCGGCAGGCCATCGTAAAAGCCCTTGGCGTCGTAAGCCGGAAACTGCGCAGGCAGATGCTGATGAAAAGCCGGGTCCCAGGCCAGCACCACGGTGAGCGGCGCTGCCGCAGTCTTGTCGCGGTTGCCGGACGAGAGCGCGGGCAGCAGCTTTTGCCGCGCCTCGGCGCTGTGGATGAACAGGTAACGGCCAGGCTGGCCGTTGAAGGCAGTCGGACCCCATTTGAGCAAGTCGTACAACTGGCGAATGGTGGCGTCAGTCACCGGCTTGTCCTGGAAGCGGTGATTGGAACGGGCCGCCACAAACAGCTGTTGCAGTGCGGCGTCGGGCAGAATGGCGCTCATGCCTGCTCCTTAAGCCAGCGTGGCAATGGACACTTCGGTGGACTTGACGAAGGCAATCACCGGAGAACCCACTTTCAGTTGCAGTTCGCGCACCGAGCGGGTGGTAATCACCGAGGTGACGATGCCGGAGGCGGTTTCCACATCCACTTCGGACAGGACCGGCCCTTCCAGGATTTCCTTGATCACGCCCTTGAACTGGTTGCGGACGTTGAGGGATTGAATGCTCATGGTGACTCCTTGATGTGCATGAAAGCTGGCAAGTCATGCGCCTGCCTGACAAGCGACACGCTATCAGAGCCGGACCACCACACTAAGCAAGAAAAACTGCATTGCTTACCAACAATATTGCGTTAGCACCTTGCCTCCTGGCCATCTGCAACGCCCCCTCATGCGGCCGCGCTGTCCTGCAAGTGGGACTGCAACAAGTCGGTCATCCAGTTCATGAATACCTGCACCCGCTGCGGCAGCTGACGGCGGTTGGCATAGATGAAGGAAATCGGCATCGGTGCCGGGCGAAAGTCGGGCAAAATTTCCACCAACTGTCCGCTGGCAAGATAGCTGCGCATGCCCGGTTCGGGCGACTGCACAATGCCCAGGCCCGCCAGACAGGCTGCGGTATAGGCCTCGGAATTGTTGACGGTCAGCACCCCGGCCATGGCCACATGCCGCACACTGCCCGGTACTTGCGGGTCGACATATTCAAAGCCGGGGTCACGCCCGCCAAAGTTGTTCAGATAGTGCACCAGTTGGTGCCGGTCCAGATCCGCCGGTGACTGCGGCATGCCGTGCGCGGCAAGATAGCGCGGGCTGGCGCAGTTGATCATCCGGTACTGCCCCACCGGCCTGGCAATCAGGCTGGAATCCAGCAAGGCCCCCACCCGCAACACGCAGTCGAAACCCTCACGCACCAGGTCCACCCGCCGGTCGGTACTGCTTAATTCCAGCTGCAAGGCCGGATGCTGACGCAAAAAATCCGGCAGCTGCGGAATCACCAGCTCGCGCGCAATGACCAGCGGCATATCCACCCGCAAGCGCCCGCTGAGGGCAGAAGGCTCTGTGCGAAACATCTGCTGCAATTCGCTCATGTCGGCCAGCAGGTCCTTGCTGCGTTCCAGCACCACCTGCCCGTCCTGCGTCAGTTGCACACTACGTGTGGTCCGGTGCAACAAGCGCGTACCCAGCAGGCTTTCCAACTGCTGCACGGCCAGTGAGACGGTGGCCTTGGGCAGCCCCAGGCTTTCTGCGGCGGCGGTAAAACCGGACAGTTCGGCAACGCGGACAAAAACCTGCATGGCGTCGAGTTGATTCATGACTGGGCCCTTTATTGTTGGCAAATAATGGACAGTCTAGCCAAAAATCATGCATTTATCTGACAAAACATTATCAATAGACTGCACAGCATCAGGCAGGCAATACCCTTCCCCATCTCTAGCAGGAGAACACCATGCAACAACGCATCGCACTCATCACTGGCGGCAGCCGTGGCCTTGGCAAGAATGCAGCACTCAAGCTGGCCGCCAAGGGCATAGACATCATCTTTACTTATCACACCCGACAGGACGAAGCCGACGCTCTGGTTCGCCAGCTAGAACAACTGGGCCGTCGCGCTGCGGCGCTACAGCTGGATGCGGGCAATGTACGCAGCTTTGCCGCCTTTGCCGAACAACTGAAAACCGTGCTGCAAGACAAATGGCAGACCGGGCAGATTCACCATCTGGTGAACAATGCCGGCATGGGCATTTACGGCAGTTTTGCCGAAACTACCGAGGAACAATTCGATGCGCTGATGAATGTGCATCTGAAGGGGGTGTTCTTCCTCACCCAGACCCTGCTGCCCTTGATTGCCGATGGCGGGCGCATCCTCAATGTCTCCAGTGGTCTTGCGCGCTTCAGCTTCCCCGGCTATGCCGCCTACGCCACCATGAAAGGCGCGGTGGAAACCCTCACCCGCTATCTGGCCAAGGAGCTGGGCCCGCGTGGCATTGCGGTAAATGTGCTGGCACCCGGTGCCATTGAAACCGACTTCGGCGGCGGCCACACGCGTGACAATCCGCAGGTGAATGCCATGATAGCCGCCAATACCGCCATGGGCCGCGCCGGCCTGCCGGACGATATTGGCGACGCCATCGCCGCCCTGCTGACCGCGGACAGCAACTGGATTACCGGCCAGCGAATTGAAGCATCGGGCGGGATGATGTTGTAAGCACATATTCGCGAGTACAGCCCCCGGCAGTTGTCAAGACTGCCGCGCAGCCGCCACCATGCCATCCAGCCAGTCCTGATGGCCATTGATCATGGGGTTGGGCCTGGTTTGGGCCAGTGCCTGCGCCGGTTTGCCACGCTGGGTTTCCTGGGTGAGGATGCGCACGCGCCCGGCTGATAGTTCTTCAATCAGCCAGGCGTGATGCACGTCCAGCCTGTCTTCCGCCGTACTTCCCGCCCAGCCATGCCAGGCAATGCGCGCAGCTTGTCCGGGGACTGGCGCAATGTGCTCCACCACTTGCGCCTCCACCGGGAAACCGAAGGTTTCAAAGTAAAAACGGTCGCCCATGGCCAGTTCCGGCCCCTTGCCGTCGTAAAAGTGCGGATTGGCCGAATTGGCATAGTAGCCAGGCCACAGCTGCGGTGTATTCAGCAGGACCCACAGTTTTTCTAAGGTCACGCCAGTGACAATCACCTCATTGGAACAGTAATTGTCGGTAAAACCCGGCACATAGCCGGTAGGCCAGATGATGTCGCTCATGATGTTTTCCTTGCGGCAGTCGTTGGTAAAAAAGCTTGGCTGCTACTGTACCCACCCCACGTCAACGCATAAATGGCGGTAAAATCACATCATTTGTTACATCAGAGAACAAAATGCCTGCATTCGACACCACCCAGATCAGCACCATCGCCCTGTTTTGCAAAGCGGCAGAGCTGCGCAGCTTTTCCACCGCAGCAGAAGTGCTGGGGTTGACACCAGCCTCGGTCAGCCGTGCCATCAAGCGGCTCGAAGAACGACTGGGCGTACGCCTGTTTGCACGCACCACACGCACCATGCGGCTGACCCACGAAGGTGAGCTGTACTGGCAAGAGTGCCGCCAGGCCCTGGAGCAGATTGCCGCAGCCGAGCGTGCTATCACCGGCCAACAGAAAGTGCCTAGCGGCTTGCTGCGCATCAGCATCGGCACCTTGTACGCCAATTACCGCCTGCTGCCCTTGCTGGAGGAATTCACCACCGCGTATCCGCAGATCGAGCTGGAACTGAGCCTATCCAACCGGGTGGTGGACATTGTCGAGGAAGGCTACGACCTGGCCATACGCATCGGTACTCCGCAGGATTCCCGCCTGGTAGTGCAAAAGCTGGAAAATGCCTCGCTGGGCATCTTTGCCACACCAGGCTATCTCGCCCGGCGCGGTGTGCCACAACATATTGATGAACTGGCCGGGCATGACTGTTTGCAATTCATCCTGCCCAGCACCGGTCGCGCCATGCCTTGGCTGCTGAAGTTGCCGGATGGCCAGCCGCTGGACCATTCATTCCACAGCCGCCTGCGCCTGCTGGAAGATTCCCAGGGCTGCATTAGCTGGGGGCTGGCCGGGGGCGGGCTGTTCCAGACCTATCATTTCATTGCTGCGCCCGCACTGGCTCGCGGGGAGCTGGTGGAAGTGATGCAAGAGCATGGCGGCAGATCACGCCAGTTTGCTATCACCTATCCGCAGAACCGTCATCTGTCAGCCCGGGTGCGGGCTTTTGTCGACTTCCTGCAGGCACGACTGCGCCAGCCAGCCTGAAACCGGACAGAGGTCAACACAAGCAGGCCCCGCCCCCACAGCGGTCAAGCTGATTGACAAGGCCCCGGCGCTGCGGTTAGCCTGCGCAACATGGAAACGTTACCACAAACTGCCAACAGCATTCGCGAAGTGGCTGCGCTGGCGCAGACTTCTGTCTCCACCGTGTCACGGGTGCTGAATCAGTCCGGCTATGTCAAGGCTGAAGTACGCGAGCGCATCGAACGGGTGATTGCCGCCACCGGCTTTGTCCCCAGCGCCGTGGCCAAGGGCTTGCAGCGCAAGCAGTCCTCACTGGTGGGCGTGGTGATTCCCCGTATCGACTCCTACAGCATCAGCGCCATGGTGGCGGGCATTTCCGCCGTGCTGGAAGCAGCGGGCTACAGCCTGCTGCTGGCGCATACCGACAATCAGGCCGAGCGCGAACTCAAGGCCCTGCAGTTGTTCAAGGAACAACGCGTCAACGGCGTACTGCTGCTGGCTGCCGAACTGGGCGAACAACAGCGCCAGGCTTTTGCCATGTTGCAACGGCCCTTGGTGGTGCTGGGTCAGGACGCATCGGACCTGGGGCTCAGCTGCGTGTTGCAGGACGAATGTGCCGCCGCCACCGCACTGACCCAGGCCTTGCTGGCAGGCGGCCATCGGCGCATCGGCTTTATCGGCGTGAATGCACGCGATATTCAGGTAGGCGGCGAGCGCAAACGCGGCTACCAGAAGGCCCTGACAGCAGCAGGCATTGCAACGGATGAAACCCTGATGACAGCAGGCGGCTTTGATTTTGCCAGCGCAGCACAGGCCGTGGACCAACTGATGGCACTCCCCCAGCGCCCCACCGCCTTGCTGGCCGCCACCGACCGTCTGGCCATTGGTGCCATCAGCCGGCTGGCGGAATTGGGTTTGCGCGTGCCGCAGGACGTTTCGGTGGCCGGCATGGGCGATATTGATATCGCCGCCATGATGCAGCCGCGCCTTTCCACCGTGCATTACGATTACCAGGCCAGTGGCCGCCAGGCAGCGCAATTGCTGCTGGACCAGTTGCAGCACAAGACGGCCGCCAGCAGCAAGCTGGTGATGCCGTTTACCATCAAGATGCGCGACAGCGCACGGCAGTTGACCCCGTAACACAATGGGGCTTTTTAAAACGCAAATGTGGTAACGTTACCACATGGAGGAGACAATGAATTACCAACAAATTGCCGCCGATATCCTGCCTCTGGTGGGCGGCGCAGAAAACATCGACAGCATTGCCCACTGCGCCACCCGGCTGCGTCTGGTACTGCGCGACACGCAGCGGGTCAACAAGACCGCGCTGGATGCGCTGGACAGCGTGAAAGGCAGCTTTGCCAATGGCGGTCAGTTCCAGATCGTGCTGGGCCAAGGGGTGGTCAACCATGTCTGCGCAGCGCTGATTGCCAGCACAGGGTTGAATCAGGCCAGCACCCAGGAAAGCAAGCAGCTGGCGGCGGCCCGTCTGGGTCCGGCACAGCGACTGGCGCAGACGCTGTCCAATATCTTTGTGCCCATCATTCCGGTCATCGTGGCCTGTGGCTTGCTGATGGGTGTGATCGGCACGGCAAAAACAC
The DNA here is from genome assembly GCF_013391415.1 of Aquitalea sp. LB_tupeE. GTDB lineage: Bacteria > Pseudomonadota > Gammaproteobacteria > Burkholderiales > Chromobacteriaceae > Aquitalea. The sequence continues at coordinate 59,681 of NZ_JACAXB010000031.1, read as the reverse complement.
TGGGGCTGGCCGGCGACACCCCCTGGCTGCAACTGGTGGACATGTTCTCCAACACGGCCTTTGTGTTCCTGCCCATCCTGATTGCCTTCTCCGCCGCGCGTGAATTCGGCGGCAACCCTTTCCTGGCAGCCGCACTGGGCGGCATCATGATTCACCCTGCCCTGCAGAATGCCTGGACGGTGGGCAGCGGCATTCATGAATACTGGACGCTGTTCGGCATGCATGTCGCCAAGGTGGGCTACCAGGGTACGGTGTTGCCGGTATTGCTGGCGGTATGGGCACAAAGCCATATAGAACGCCAGTTGCGCCGCATCGTCCCCAACAGCCTGGACCTGATCCTCACGCCGTTTCTTACGCTGATGTGCAGCGCGCTGATTGCACTGCTGCTGATCGGCCCCTTCGGCCGCATGCTGGGCGATGCCATTTCCATCAGCCTGATGCTGATCTACCAGCATGGCGGTGCACTGGCCGGGCTGCTGTTTGGCGGCCTGTATTCGCTGGTGGTGATTACCGGCGTGCATCACAGCTTCCATGCCATTGAAGCGGGCTTGCTCAGCAACCCGGCCATTGGCAAGAATTTCCTGCTACCCATCTGGTCGATGGCCAATGTGGCGCAAGGTGGCGCGGCGCTGGCGGTGTTTTTCCGCACCCGCGACAGCAAGGTCAGACAGATCGCCCTGCCCGCCGCGCTGTCCTGCCTGCTGGGCATTACCGAGGCCGCCATCTTTGGCGTCAACCTGCGCTTTGTCCGTCCCTTCGTCGCTGCGGCGCTGGGCGGCGCGCTGGGTGGTGCCTGGGTGGTATTCAACCAGGTGTCGATGACTGCCATCGGCGTTACCGGCCTGCCTGGCATTGCCATTGTTCCGGCCAGCAGCATGCTGTTTTACATTGCCGGTCTGCTGATTGCCTTTGGCAGCGCCTTTGCTGCCAGCTGGTTGTTTTGCCTGAAAACACAGGATGCAAAGCGTGAGCAATAAACACCCGGTCATCACTGGAAACTGGCGGCCCACCTTTCACCTGTCGCCGCCGCAAGGGCTGCTGAACGACCCTAACGGCTTGGTGCATTTTGACGGTCGCTACCATGTATTTTTCCAGTGGAACCCCTTCGCCTGCGCACATGGCCCCAAAGCCTGGGGCCATGCCAGCAGCCCGGACCTGCTGGGGTGGACCATCCACCCGCCCGCACTGCAACCGGGCGACTGGTATGACAGCCATGGCTGTTATTCCGGCTCCGCCTGGGTGATGGATGGGCGGCTGTGGCTGATTTACACCGGCAATGTGCGTGACGGTGAAGTACGCCACAGCTACCAGTGCCTGGCCGTATCCGACGACGGCATCCACTTCACCAAGCTGGGCCCGACGCTGGATCGCCCAGCACAAGGCTATACCAGCCATTTCCGTGACCCGCGGCTATGGCGTGACAGGGATGGTTTTCATCTGGTGCTGGGCGCACAGCGTAACAACGGGACTGGCACGGTGCTGCATTTTCACAGCCCTATGCTGGAACACTGGACCTTGCGTGGTGAACTGTTACCCGGCAGCGACAACGGCTATATGTGCGAGTGCCCGGACCTGCTCACCCTGCAAGACCGTCAGCTGCTGCTGTTCTGCCCGCAAGGGCAGACCGGCACAGACTGGCCCTGGCCCAACGCCAATGCCAGCTGCTACACCAGCAGGCTGGCCGACAGCCACGGCTTTGCACATCCGCAAGCACTGGATTACGGCCCGGACTTCTATGCCCCGCAAACCCTGCACGGCCCGCATGGAGAACACATCCTGTGGGGCTGGATGGGACGGCCGGAACAGCCGGACACCCCCAGCGTGGCCGATGGCTGGAGCCACTGCCTGAGCGTGCCGCGCCTGCTGAGCTGGCATGACGGGCAGCTTAGCCAACAACCACACCCGGCACTGCACGCCTTGCGTGGTGAGGGCGTGTTACTGACAGACCAGGCCATCAACGGTGACTGGCAGCATGCAGCCGTGCACGGCGAGTGTGCCGAGCTGAAACTGCACCTGCACAGCAAGGACGGCAGCGCCTGTCACCTGCTATTGCGACAAGGCCAACACTGCCACACCCGGCTGAGCTGGCACCCTGCTTTGGCCGAATTGCGACTGGACACCCGTCACAGCGGCAGTGCAGAAGGTCGTATCAGCCGCGCCCCCCTGCCAACTGGCAACCGCTTGCAACTGCATCTGCTGCTGGATCGCAGCACGCTGGAAATATTTGCTGCCGACGGCACGGTGGTGATGTCGGCCTGCATCTTCCCCGATGCCGACGCCCAGGGCATCAGCCTGCAGGCAGAAGGCGACATCCATATCGAACAACTGGCGTTCTGGCCACTCGGTGCCATGCCGGTACGCATGGCCACAAGCAAAGAAAGCCTGACAATATGACGCTCCCGCACTATCTGGTGTTTGGTGAAGCGCTCACCGACTTCATCCTGCAAGACGATGGCCGCTGGCAAGACTATCCGGGTGGTTCCTGCTGGAACGTGGCCCGCGTGGCGGCACGGCTGGGTGCCCAGGCAGCCTTTGCCGGGGCAGTCAGCCAGGACCGTTTTGGCGATGCCCTGTGGCAAGGCGCGCAAGCAGCTGGCCTGGACATGCGCTATACCCAGCAACTGCCCTACCCGCCGCTGCTGGCCATGGTGCCATCCACCCGGCCACCACAGTATTTTTTCATCGGCGACAACAGTGCCGACCTGCACTTCGACCCCGCCCACCTGCCTGCGAGTTGGGAGCAGTCGGTACGCATTGCGCATTTTGGCTGCATCAGCCTGGCACGCGAACCGCTGGCCAGTCGGCTGGTGCAGCTGGCCAGACAATTGGCGGCCCAAGGTTGCCGGATTGCCTTTGACCCCAACTTCCGCAACAGCATGCACACACCCGGCTACCGGGCCCACTTCAACGCCATGCTATGCCTGGCTGATTACATCAAGGTGGCGGACGATGACCTGTTCGGCCTGTATCCCGAACTGGACAAGCAGGCCGCGCTGGCCACCTTGCGCCGACAGGCCCCGCAAGCCAGCATTTTGTTCACCCGGGGTGCCGACGGCATGACACTGTTTGCCGATGGCCAACAGTACCAACAGGCCGCCCTGCCCGTTGCCGTGGCCGACACCGTAGGCTGCGGCGACACGGCCATGGGCAGCTGGATGACGCACTTGCTGCACCAGCCGGAGGCCACGCCGCAAGACTTGCTGCGCTTTGTTGCCGCCGCCGCAGCCTGCACCGCCAGACAGCATGGAGCGCATGCGCCCACGCCAGATGAAGTGGCGCAGCTATTGGCTGAACACTCTGGCTGAGCCGTACGCACCCGCAATCTGCCGCAATCAATAAAAAAGGCCATGCATTGCATGGCCTTTTCATGTTCAGCACACCCTCAGTGATGCTCACCCGCACGCTGGCGGTTTACCTCGCACGGGGTTCCGGCGGTGCAGAAAGCATCATTGGCATTGCGCTGGGCATGTTGCTGGGTTGTCTGGTTTTGCGCCGGAGTATCGGAAGCAAAGACCTGGCTGCTGCATGCCAGCAGCAGGATGGGGGCGATGAATTTGTGCATGGTTATTTCCTTTCGATTGATTGTTTATGGCTTGGTTGCTTATTGCTTGGTTGCTGTTGACTTTGAGACGCTGTCATCCCAGCTGCCGCCCAGCGCACGGATCAGGCTGAGCGAGGCCAGGTAGCGGTCCTGACGAATGCTCAAGGCCTGACGCCGGATGCTCAGCTCGCTGCGCTGGGCGTCCAGCAGTTCCAGCTGACCGGTCTGGCCGTTGCGATAGCGCGAGTCGGCCAGCGCACTGGCGCGGGCTGCACTGTTTACCGCCTGCTGCTGGGCCGCTTCCTGCTGCGCCAGCAGGCGGATGTCGCTGAGCGAGTCCTCCACCTCGGCCAGCGACTGCAAGATGCTGTGACGGTAATCCGCCATCGCCACATCCATATCGGCACGGGCCGAACCCAGCAGCGCCTGACGGCGGCCACCGTCAAACAGCGGTAGTGACAACAAGCCCTCTACCGACCAGGCACGGGCCGACCAGCGGAAGATGTCGCGCAGTTGCGAACTGGCATAGCCACCAGCCGAGGTGAGCGTCAGGTCCGGAAACCAGGCGGCTTGCGCCACGCCAACCCGGGTCTGGGCGGCCAGCAGCTTGCGCTGGGCAGCTGCCACATCGGGACGACGCGCCAGCATGGCGGATGGCAAACCGGCAGGCACCTGCGGCAGGCTGGCAGTCCAGCTGCTTTCGTCCAGCTTGAAACCGGATGCAGGCTGGCCGGTCAGCACCGCCAGCGCGTTTTCCAGCTGGGCACGCTGACGGTCCAGCGCAATGGCCTGGGCGCGAGTGGCTTCGCTGTCAGCTTCGATGCGCGCCAGCGACAGGCCGGACTCCTCTCCGGCCTGATAACGCTGGCCAGTCAGCTGTGCGGTGCGGGCATAAGACTGCACGGTACTCTGCAGCAGCTGGCGTTGCTGGTCGAGCAGGCGCAGGCTGAAGTAGCTTTGCGCCACCTGACTGGCAATCAGCAAACGACTGCCCTGCAGCAGGGCGGCACTGGCTTCGGCATCCAGCGCGGCGGCGCGACTGGCCCCGGACAGGCGTCCGGCAAGGTCGATTTCATAGCTGAAATTCGCGCCGACGCTGGTCAGCTTGACCGGCGTGGTGTTGCTGCTGTTCAGCAAGCTGGTACCGGACGGCCCAGCACCGGCCTGGGTGCCACGTGCGCTGCCGACATTCACGCCCAGTTGCGGCATGCGGTCGGCATCGGCCACGCCCAGTGCGGCACGGGCCTGTTGCAGACGGGCCGCCGCTGTGGCGAGGTCGGTATTGTGTTGCAGCGCGCTGTCGATCAGCCGGTTCAGCGTGCTGTCCTGATAAGCCAGCCACCAGTCGCCACGGGTGGCAGCATCGGCGGGAGCCGCCAGCGTCCAGCTGCCGTCGGCCAGTGTGGCCACGGGCGGGTTCTTGTAGCTGGCCGGGGTGGCCGGCAGCTGGCTGCCATCGATGGCGGGCGGCGTGGCGCAGGCGCTCAACGCAGCCGCCAGCAACAGGCCCAGGGTGATTCTGTTGATCATCTATCCGCTTCCTTATTCGACATGGTGTTGCTGGGCAGCCGGGTGTAATGCGTGGCCGTGCTCATGCCCCATGGGTGGCTGGGCGATCGGGTCCAGATGCGGTACCTCGCCGTGCAGCTTCAGCGGCTTGTTGCCGGACAGGCGGCGCATCAGCACATAGAACACCGGAGTGAGGAACAGCCCGAACACCGTGACGCCTATCATCCCGCTGAACACCGCCACGCCCATGGCATTGCGCATTTCCGCCCCGGCGCCTTGCGCCAGTACCAGCGGCAGCACGCCCATGATGAAGGCCATCGAGGTCATCAGGATGGGACGCAAGCGCAGGCGGCTGGCTTCAATCGCTGCCTGCAGCGGACTGCGACCGGCAAACTCCAGCTCGCGGGCAAACTCGACAATCAGGATGGCGTTCTTGGCGCTCAGGCCCACCAGCACCACCAGGCCGATCTGGGTAAACACATTGTTGTCGCCGTGACTCAGCCACACCCCGGCCATGGCCGCCAGCAAGGCCATCGGCACGATCAGGATGATGGCCAGCGGCAAGGCCAGGCTTTCGTACTGCGCCGCCAACACCAGGAACACCAGCAGAATGGCGATGGGGAATACCCAGCTGCCGGAATTGCCCGCCAGGATTTCCTGATAGGTCAGCTCGGTCCATTCATAGCCAATGCCCGGCGGCAGGGTTTGTGCGGCGACGCGTGCCACGGCTGCTTGTGCCTGTCCGCTGGAATAGCCGGGCGCGGCACTGCCGTTGATGTCAGCCGCCAAAAAGCCGTTGTAGCGCATCGCGCGTTCCGGTCCGAAGCTGGGCTTGACCTTGAGCAGGGCCGACAGCGGCACCATGCTGCCGTTGGCCGAGCGGACCTGCAGCTGGCCTACGTCTTCCGGCCGCGCACGGAAGTTGGCATCCGCCTGCACGCGCACGGTGTAGGTGCGGCCAAACTTGTTGAAGTCGTTGACGTACAGGCTGCCCAGATAAATCTGCATGGTGTTGAACACGTCGGTCACCTTCACCCCCAGCTGCTGGGCCTTGCTGCGGTCCAGGTCCGCCAGCAGTTGCGGCACGTTCAGCTGATAGCTGGTATACAGCCCGGCCAGTTCCGGCGCCTTGGCCGCACCGGCCATGAAGGCCTTCACTGCCTTGTCCATCGCCTCGTAACCCAGGCCACCACGGTCTTCCAGTTGCAGCTTGAAACCCCCGGTAGTGCCCAGCCCCTGTACCGGCGGCGGCGGGAACATCACCACAAAAGCGTCCTGCAGCTTGCCGAACTCGGCATTCATCGCCCCGGCAATGGCATTGGCGCTCATGGCCTTGCCGCGCCGCTCCTCGAAGGGCTTGAGGGTGACAAACACGATGCCGGAGTTGGCGCTGTTGGTGAAACCGTTGATCGACAGGCCGGGGAAGGCAATGGCGTGTTCCACGCCCGGTATCTTCAGCGCGATGTCGCTCATGCGCTGAATCACCGCATCGGTACGGTCCAGCGTGGCACCGTCCGGCAACTGGGCGAAGCCGATCAGGTATTGCTTGTCCTGCGCTGGCACAAAGCCGCCCGGAATGCTATGGAACAGCCCGGCCGTCAGCGCCGCCAGCCCGGCATAAATGGCCAGCATGACAAACTTGCGGCTGATGGCCTGCTTCACGCCCTGGCTGTAACGGGTGGCACCTCGGTTAAACAGGCTGTTGAAGCGGTCGAAGAAGCCACCCAGCCAGCGGTCCATCTGGCGGGTCAGCCAGTCTTGCGGCGCATCGTGGCGTTGCAGCAGCAAGGCCGCCAGTGCCGGTGACAGCGTCAGCGAGTTGATGGCGGAAATCACCGTGGAAATGGCAATGGTCAGCGCAAATTGCTTGTAGAACATGCCGCTCAGGCCGCCAATAAAGGCCAGCGGCACGAATACCGCCACCAGCACCAGCGCAATGGCGATGATGGGGCCGGATACTTCACGCATGGCGCGGTAGGATGCGGCACGCGGGTCCAGCCCGGCCTCGATATTGCGTTCGACGTTTTCCACCACCACGATGGCGTCATCCACCACGATGCCGATGGCCAGCACCAGACCAAACAAGGACAGGGTGTTGATGGTGAAGCCGAAGCCGTGCATGACCGCGAAAGTACCGACAATGGACACCGGCACCGCCAACAGCGGAATCAGCGAGGCGCGCCAGGTTTGCAGGAACAGGATCACCACCAGCACCACCAGTGCAATGGCTTCCAGCAGGGTATGCACAACGGACTCAATCGACGCGCGCACAAACTGGGTGGGGTCGTAGTCGATGGCGTAGTCCACCCCTTCCGGCATGGATTTCTTCAGCTCGGCCATGGTGGCGCGCACCTGATCGGAAATCTGCAAGGCATTGGATCCCGGCGCTTGCGATACCGGAATGGCTACCGCCGCCTTGTTGTCCAGCGTGGAATGCAGCGCGTATTCCGAAGCGCCCAGCTCGATACGGCCCAGGTCTCGCAAGCGCGTCACCGCACCGTCGGCACCGGTCTTGACGATGATGTCGCCGAATTCCTGCTCGGTTTGCAGGCTGCCCTGTGCGTTGATGGGGAATTGCAGCTGAATGCCCTTGGCACTGGGCGAAGCGCCGATGCTGCCAGCCGCGGCCTGTACGTTCTGTTCACGGATGGCAGTCACCACCTCGCTGGCCGACAAGCCATGCATGGCCACTTTTTGCGGGTCAAGCCAGATGCGCATGGAGTAGTCACCCGCACCGTACAAGCCCACCTGTCCCACCCCGCTGATGCGTGCCAGCCGGTCACGCACATTCAAAATGGCGTAGTTGCGCAGATAGGTCATGTCGTAGCGGCCATTGGGCGACAGCAAATGCACCACCAGCGTCAGGTCCGGGCTGCTCTTGATTGTGGTCAGGCCCAGGCGGCGCACGTCTTCCGGCAAGCGCGGTTCGGCCTGCGCCACACGGTTTTGCACCAGTTGCTGCGCCTTGTCCGGGTCGGTGCCGATCTGGAAAGTCACCGTCAGCGTCATCAGGCCGTCGGTGGTGGCCTGGCTGCTCATGTACAGCATGCCTTCAGTGCCGTTGATGGCTTCTTCCAGCGGTGTGGCCACCGATTCGGCAATCACCTTGGGGTTGGCACCGGGAAACTGCGCCCGCACGATGATTTGCGGTGGCACCACTTCCGGGTATTCCGAAATCGGCAACACCCGCAAGGACAGCAGGCCCGCCAGGAAAATCAGCAGCGACAGCACCCCGGCAAAAATCGGGCGGTCGATGAAGAATTTGGATAGGTTCATGAATGTCTTTCGCGTGGGAATCAGCTATTGGCCGCAGCAGTGGCCGGGGGCTGCATCGGCACCATGTGCGGGGCTACCGGCGCGCCGGGCTGCACTTTCTGCAGGCCGTCCACAATCACTTTCTCACCGGCATGCAGGCCCGTCGTGACAATGCGCAGGCCATCGACACTGGCGCCCAGCTGCACCTGGCGGTAGCGTGCCTTGCTGTCCTTGTCGACCACCATGACAAAACGCTTGTCCTGATCGGTGCCGATGGCCTGCTCGTTCAGCAGCAGCGCCGGATGACGCTTGGCCTGTCCCAGCCGGATGCGCACGAACTGGCCGGGAAGCAGCACGCCGTCGCGGTTGTCCACCGTGGCGCGCAGCTTGACCGTGCCGCTCTTGCCATCCACCTGGTTGTCCACCAGTTGCAACTTGGCCGGGAAGGTCTGCGCGGTGCTGGTGGCAACCTGCAGCGGAATGTCACCCAGCCGCGCACGCGCGCCACCGGCATCCGGCAGCTCGGCCAGCGCCTTGTTCACGGTTTCCTCGTCGGCATCAAAGCTGGCATATACCGGGTTCACCGACACCAGGGTGGTGAGCACTGGTGAATCCGGCCCGGCCGAAACCAGGTTGCCGGTGGTCACCAGCAGCTTGCCCACCCGGCCGGACACCGGCGCGCGGATGGCGGTGTAGCCCAGGTTCAGCCGTGCCGTCTGCAAGGCGGCCTGGGCGGCTTTCAGGCTGGCATCGGCGGCGCGGGCGGCGTTGTTGCGCTCGTCGGCATCGCGCTGGGCAATGGCGTGGTCGGCCAGCATGCGGCTGGCGCGTTCCTGCTCGCTGCGGGCGAATACCAGCTGGGACTGGGCGGCGGCCACCTGGGCGGCTGCGCGATCCACATCAGCCTGATACGGTGCGGGGTCGATAGTCACCAACAGGTCGCCCGCCTTCACCAGCGCCCCTTCACGAAAATGCACGGACTGGATGGCCCCCGCCACGCGCGAACGCAGCTCCACCCGTTCCACCGCCTCCAGACGGCCGGAAAAGTCTTGCCAGGTGCTGACATCTTGCGAAACCAGCACGGCGGCGGAAACAGGGACAGCCTGACTGGCGGCTGGCGGGGCATCCGCGCGTACGGCCTGACTGTGCAGGCCCAGCCAGGTTGCGGTGCCAAGTGCAGCCAGCACGGCAAAGGAAATAGCAGTCACGGCCAGCGGTCGCCGGCCCTTGATCGGTGGGTTCATGTGTTTGGTTCCGTAAGGTCAGCACAGATGGCCAGCGCGGGGCGCATGACCGGACAGGTAAGGCGATGCAGCGCCTGTGCCAGCGGGTGGCTGCGGCGCTGTCTTGTTGTCGGGTGCAGCGTTGTCACCAGCCAGCGCATGCCAGCCGGGTATTCATTGCCTGATCAGGGACGCAAATGTATCAGCTACCATTTTGCTGAACTAGATGCAATTTCATGCATGCCATTGTGAAATATACTCATCAATATCGGCACAAGGCATGCAGGGGGATGTCTCAACGGGGAGGTTTCACGCCTGGTTGGGGTGGTAGCGCAAGGCGTCCACCAGCAGCATCAGTGCACGGGAAGACTGGCGACGGCTGGGGTAGTAGAGATGAAAACCGGGGAACACCGCACACCAGGGTTGCAAGACTTCCTGCAGGCGGCCATCGGCGAGATAAGGCTGCACATAATCGCGGGCAGTGTAGGCAATGCCCATGCCGGACAAGGCGGCATTGAGCATCTGCGGCAGGGTGTTGATGATGAGCTGCCCACCCACGCGGATGGAAAACTTGTGCGCGCCCTGCTCGAACTCCCAGGCGTACAAGCCACCATAGGTGGGCAGGCGCATGCTGATGCAGTTGTGCTCGGTCAGCTCACGCGGGTGGGCGGGCACGCCGTGGCGGGCAAAATAGTCCGGCGTAGCCACCACGGTAGTCTGGATATCCGGGCTGATGCGCACGGCAATCATGTCGCGCGCCACCTGGTCACCAAAGCGGATACCAGCATCAAAGCGCTGCGCCACGATGTCGGTGAGACCGTAGTCGATGGACAGCTCCACCTGCACATCCGGGTAGTCCGGCAATAGCTGCGCCAGCTTGGGCAGCAGGTAGTGCTCGGCGGCAAAGTCAGTCGCGGTAATGCGGATGCTGCCCGCTGGTTTGTCGCGCTGCTCGCGCAGTACCGACAGCTCGGCTTCTATCTCGTCCAGCCGGGGGGCAAAAATGGCCAGCACCTGCTCGCCCGCCGTGGTCAGCGCCACACTGCGCGTGGTGCGGGTGACCAGCCGCATACCCATGCTCTCCTCCAGCCCACGCATGGTGTGGCTTACCGCCGAGGGCGATACCCCCAGCTTGGCAGCGGCACGGGTAAAGCTGCCCTCGCGGGCGACAACAACAAAAGTACGCAGGTCGTTCAGGTTTTCGCGGGCCATTGCTGAAAATATCTCAATCGGACTGGCGCATTATTTTGCAAGATGGCGCAATGCGCCAGCACAATCTGCCACCGCCAGCCACGGCAGGACTGTTTTGCCCGGCAAGCAGCAACCGCAGCCGGCCAGACCATTAGCGCAACACATCTTTCGCAGGCCGCGCAGCACACTTGCACCTGACCAGCCCGCACGGATAGAATGAGTAATTACTCACTTACTTACCCCGCCCAATGGCCCTCCCCCGCAGCGAAGAAAAACGCATTGCCCTGCTGGAATCTGCCGCCGACATCATGGCTGCGCAGGGGCTGGGTGCGTCCACTGCGTCGATTGCCCGTGGTGCTGGCGTGGCCGAAGGTACGCTGTTCCGCTATTTCGCCACCAAGGATGTGCTGTACAACGCGCTCTACATCCACCTGAAGCTGGATCTGGCTGCAGCGCTGCGCCAGCACATGGCTGCACATGACAGTGTGGAAGATCAGGTGCATGCGCTATGGGATGCCTACATCGACTGGGGTGTAAGCAATCTGTCCTTTTTCAAAACGCTGAACCAGCTGGTGGTCTCGGACAAGGTCACCGACGAAACCCGTTGCACGGTGGCAAGCCAGCTGTCCGACATCAAATGTGTCGCCCAGGCCTGCTCCGACAACAACGGCCTCTCCGCCCTGCCCGGCGGCTTTGCCGATGCAGTGTTCATGGCGCTGGCAGAAACCACCATCCAGTTTGTGGTGCGCGACCCAGCCAATGGCCAGGCCTACAAGAGCGCCGGCTTCCGGGTGTTCTGGTCGGGCTCGGTACGCTGACAATTGCGCCGATTTTTTTGCTCAATTAATGAGTGAGTACTCACAACAGGACTATGCCATGCACTATACGCGACTGGGCCTTGGCGGCCCCACCCTTTCCCGTCTGGCCGGCGCAGCCCTGCAAACAGATCCGGCCGGCCCCGACATGGCGCAGAACCTTGCGCGCCACGTCGGCCAGGCACTGGATGCAGGCATCAATCTGTTCGATGCCTCCAGCAGCATGGATGGCATGGCGGAATCCTTGCTGGCCAACGCCTTGGGCAAACGGCGCGCCGAAGTGCTGATCAGCAGCCGGCTTGGCGCACGGCGCACCGCCCCTCACAGCCATCCCGGCCTGTCGCGCAGTGATATGGTGTGGTCTGTCGAGCAAAGCCTGAAACGGCTGGGTACGGACTGGCTGGACCTGTGCGTGGTACCGCATGAAGACCCGTACACCCCACTGGAGGAAACCCTGCAAGCACTGGACGACATGGTGCGGGCAGGCAAGGTGCGCTACCTGGGCTTTGCCAACTGGCCCGCCTGGAAGGCTGCCAAAGCACTGGAATTACAACAGCGTCATGGCTGGGCGCCCTTCTGTTTTGGCGAAATGCACTACGCGCTGAATACCCGCAGCCCGGAACGGGAAGCCATTCCCATGCTGCAAAGCTATGGCCTGGGCCTGATTGCCAAGGCGCAGCCGAGCGGCCTGCAAGCAAGTCAAGGCCAGACAGGCTGCCCAACGCTGACAGACAGCCCGCGCAGCAATCACCGGCTTGCCGAGCTGTTGCGTGACATTGCCGATGGCCATCAGGCCAGCACCACGCAGATTGCGCTGGCCTGGCTGCTGGCCCGCGAGCCGGTTTGCAGCATCGTGCCGGGGTTCAACAGTGCAATGTCACAAAGGGACGCGTTGCACGCCACCACCTTGCAGCTGTCCGCCACCGAATTGCTGCTACTGGATGCCGCCAGCGCCCCGACGCCCTTGTTGCCGGACTGGTTTGTCGAGCAGGAGCACATGCCGACAGCACCAGCCGCACTGGAAAAAAGCTGCGCCTGAAGCCGCGGCGCTCCCTGTCACCCAGCCCCGAAAGACAAGCCCATGCCCACCCGGACGACAGAAGACGGCAGCCTGCTGCGTGATGGCCGCTACCGCAATGCCCAGCCACGCCGCGCTGGCGGGCTGTGGAACACGCTGCGCATCATGCTGCGCTTTTTTACCGACAAATCACCGCATGCGGTACCGGCCCAGCCCATCCAGCCGCTGCCCTTGAGCCCGAAACAGTTGGCAGACGCGCCAGACCACAGCCTGTGGCGGCTGGGGCATTCCACCCTGCTGTTCAAGCTGGATGGTGCTTTCCTGCTGACCGACCCGGTGTTCGCCCAGCGCGCCTCGCCCTTTTCCTTTATCGGCCCCAAGCGCTTCCATGCGCCGCCCATCGCACTGCATGACTTGCCGCAACTGGACGTGGTGATCATCTCCCACGACCACTACGATCATCTGGACCGCGCCAGCGTGCTGGCCTTGCAACACAAAACCCGTTTGTTCGTCACCCCGCTGGGTGTGGGCCAGCGCCTGCAAGCCTGGGGCATTCCGGCAGAAAAAATCCGCCAGCTGGACTGGTGGCAAGGCGAGGCTGCCGGGCCGCTGCACATCACCGCCACCCCGGCCCAGCACTTTTCCGGGCGCAGCCTGACGGACGGCAACCGCACGCTGTGGGCGTCATGGGTGATACGCAGCAGCCAGAGCCGGATATTTTTCAGTGGGGACAGCGGCTACTTCGACGGCTTCCGCCAAATCGGCCAGCGCCATGGCCCTTTCGACCTCACCCTGCTGGAGAACGGTGCCTACAACGAAGACTGGGCGGATGTACACATGCACCCCGAGCAAACCCTGCAAGCCCATCTCGACCTGCGTGGCAAGGTGCTGATTCCCATCCACAACGGTACCTTCGATTTGGCATTGCATGGCTGGACCGAGCCGCTGGAGCGCATCAGCACCCTGGCCGTACAGCACGATGTCCGCCTCTGCACCCCACGCTTTGGCGAGCGGCTGGACATTCTGCATCCGGCCCAGACGCAACCGTGGTGGCGTCAGACTGAAACCGGCAGACCACGCCTTGGCGCAATAGCCCACCCCGACCCGCTACCGGAAGCAGACTAAGCAGCGCCAATACCAACCCGGCTGCCGGACAAGACAAAACGTCCCGCTCGCGCCCATGCGCGAGGGGACGTTTACATTTACGGGTACAGAATCAGAATTCCTGCACGGTCGGACGCAATACCACTTCGTTGATGGCTACATCCGCCGGTTGTTCAATGACGTAGGCAATAGCGCGGGCCACCGAATCGGCCGGGATGGCCTCTTGCTGATAAAACGCCTCGATTTCCTCACGGCTGGCCGGGTCGCTGGAGCCAAACTTCAGCTCACTCTCCACCGCTCCCGGCTCGATGGAGGTCACTCTCACCTTGCCCGCCAGCTCCTGACGCAGGCCATCGGAAATGGCACGCACGGCAAACTTGGTGCCGGAATACACCGTACCGCCCGGCGCAAACACCTTGATGCCAGCCACCGAGGACAGGTTGATCACATGGCCGCTGCCCTGCTGCTCGAACAGGGGCAGAACGGCGGCGATGCCATACAGCACGCCTTTGATATTGATGTCTATCATGCGGTCCCATTCGTCGCTGCGCAGTTGCGACATGGGGGCAATGGCCATCAAACCGGCATTGTTGATCATCACATCAATACGGCCAAAGGCAGCGCGCCCGGCCTCCACCAGCGCCTGTACATCCTCCTTGCGGGTGACATCAGTCACCGCATGCACTGCCTCGCCACCAGCCTGGCGGATCTCCTCCACCAGAGCCTGCAGGCGATCGCCCCGGCGTGCGCCCAGTACCACCCGCGCACCCAGCGCCACCAGATGACGGGCCGTGGCTTCGCCCAGCCCGCTGCTGGCACCGGTAATCACCACAACTTTTCCTGCGATTCCATTCGACATTGCTTGCTCCATGTGATGGCGGGCCTGTCCGCCTTGCAGAGCAGTATCCAACAGCAGAAAAAACCAATAAATGAAATTGTTCGCACTTTATAATTTCAAAAAATGGAATAAATCAGCGACGGGAACCAAACCATGTTGAACCGGCTGGAAATGCTGCGCATTTTTTGCGTGGCCGCAGAATGCAACAGCTTCAAGGAAGCAGCACAGCAACTGGGCAGCTCGCCACAGGCAGTCACCCGCGCCATCAAGGAGCTGGAACAGCTATTGGGCGAAGTACTGTTCTACCGCAATACCCGTCATATCCGCATTACCGGCTTTGGTGCCAGCCTGGCTGTGCGTGCCAGACACACCGTGCGGGAAATGGACCAACTGTTCCGGCATCAAGGCCCGCAGATGGCTGATGAAATCAGCGGCTTGGTGCGGATAACCGCCCCGGCCGCCATTGGCGATGCCTATCTGACACCGGCGCTGGCCAGCCTGCTGCCATTGCACCCCGGCTTGCGGGTGGATTTGCGCCTGTCCGACGTGTTGAGCAATGCGGTGGACGAGCAGATTGATATCGGCATCCGGGTGGGTTTCATGCGTGACAGCCGGGTGATTGCCCGCGCCGTGTGTCCGGTGCCGTTTCATATCGTGGCCAGTCCGGCCTTGCTGGCGCGTTGTGGCACCCCCACCACGCTGGCCGAACTGGAAGCGCTGCCGGTAACGGTCAGCCTGGACCCGAATACCGGCAAACCCTGGCCGTGGTTTCTGGCTGATGAACAACAGTGGCAGCCGCCTGCCCCGGTATTCATGGCCAGCGATACCCGGGCCGAATGCCAGGCGGTGCTCGGCGGTATCGGTTTTGGCCAGCTGGCCGGTTTCATGGCCGGTCCGCTCATGGCCAGCGGCCAGCTGCAAGCGGTATTACCACAGCTGGCCCCCACGCCCTGGCAGCTCTATTTATACCGGCCACAGCGCGGCCCGGTACCCGCCCGTATCCGCGCAGTATTCGACCACTTGTTGCAACACTTCAGTCAGGCGGGGTTTTTCTGCTGAATCCTTAGCTGCACACACCCTGCTGCTGACTCAACAAGACAAAGGCGCAGCCGGAACCCGTCCGGGCTGCGCCGCTTTGCCTCACACCATTCTTATTACTGCTGTTTGCGATCCTGCTCGTACTCTCCCCACATGGCATTCAGAATGCCCAGTGATACGGCAAAACCGATACCCAATACCCAAGCGAAGTACCACATCCTGCTCTCCTCTCAATACGCGCTGTGATTGTTTTCCCGCACATAAGCGGCGGTCACCTTGCCGCCCATCACCTTGTAGGCCCAGCGGGTGTACACAATGATCAAGGGCATGAAGATCAGCGTAGCCACCAGCATCAACTGCAGCGTCAGCTGGCTGGACACGCTGTCCCACACCGTCAGGCTGGACGCCGGATGGCTGGACGATGGCATCACGAAGGGGAACATGCTGATGCCTGCCGTGCCAATTACCCCGGCCAACCCTGTGGCTGAGGCCCAGAAGGCAGCAAAACTTCGGCCATTACGCAGCAACAGCATGGCAGCAATACAGCCCAGATAGCCGGTGGCCGGCAGCAGCATGGTGAGGGGCCAACGCTGGTAATTGCCCAGCCAGGCCCCGGCCACACGGCTGACAGTTTTGGCCAGCGGGTCCGGCAGCTCATTGGCTTGTACGGCCGAGCTGATGACATAGCCGTCAATCCCCAGCGCCAGCCAGATGCCGGCCAGGGTGAAACCGGCCAGCCAGACCAGCCCCGTCACCCGCACCCAGCGCTGCGCACGCTGCTGGATCTCCCCTTCGGTAAGGTGGGCCAGATACACCCCGCCGTGAAAGCTGATCATGGCACTGGACACCACGCCGCACAGCAAGGCAAACGGGTTGAGCAAGCCCCAGAAGCTGCCGTCGTAGGTGGACAACAGATTGTTGTCGAAGTGAAAGGGCACACCTTGCAGCAAATTGCCAAAGGCCACGCCAAAGATCAGCGGCGGCACCGTCCCGCCGACAAACAAGCCCCAGTCCCATACCGAACGCCAGGTCGGGTTGTCTATCTTGCTGCGGTAGTCAAAGCCTACAGGGCGGAAAAACAGCGCCCACAACACCAGCAGCATGGCCCAGTAAAACCCGGAGAACGCCGTGGCATACACCAGCGGCCAGGCGGCAAAAATGGCCCCGCCACCAGTGATGAACCATACCTGGTTGCCGTCCCAGTGCGGGCCGACGGTGTTGATCACCACCCGCCGTTCGGTATCGTCCTTGCCGACAAAGGGCAGCAGCGTGCCCACCCCCATATCGTGACCATCCATGATGGCAAAACCGACCAGCAAAACGCCAACCAGCAGCCACCAGATCACCTTCAGACTTGCATAATCCAGCATGATTATTCCTTTGTGCTGTGCACGAAGCAGCACAACAACCCTGCCGCAATAGCGCAGCAGATGTGTTGTCAGCCGATATCAGTGAGCGGTTTCATGGTCGTAGCGACCCGTACCCAGGCTACCCGGCCCCTGACGGGCAAAACGCACCATCAGCATCATCTCCACCACCAGCAGCACGGTGTAGAAACCGACAAAACCGGCCAGCGAACCGTACAGCGACTCCACCGACAGCGTGGATACCGACAGCCGGGTGGGCAGCACGCCGTAGATGGTCCACGGCTGGCGGCCGTATTCCGCCACCACCCAGCCCAGCTCGCAGGACAGCCACGGCAGTGGCAAGCAGCACAAGGCCAGCTTCAGCAGGCGCGGACGGTGCTGGAAATCGCCCTTGAGCGAAGCCCAGAACGACCAGCCGAACAGCAGCAACATGGCCATGCCCATGCCCACCATCAGGCGGAAGGACCAGAACATCGGCGCTACCCGCGGAATGGTGTCGCGCGCGGCGGCGTCTATCATCTGCGGCGTGGCGGTGGCCACATCGGCGGTGTATTTCTTCAGCAACAGGCCAAAGCCCAGATCCTGCTTGTGTGCCTCCAGCACCTTGCTTGCCGCACTGTCGTTACGATCACGCCGCAGGCTTTCCAGCGCCTGCACCGCCAGCATGCCGGACTGAATGCGCAGCCGGTTTTGCGCCATGATTTCGTGGATGCCGGGAATCTGCTTGCCGACCGAGCGGGTGCCAATCAAGCCCATCACCCAGGGAATACTCAGCTGCCAGTCGTTTTCCATGCGCTTTTCATTCGGCCAGGCCAGCAGGTTGAACGACGCCGGGGCCGGTTCGGTATGCCACATGGCCTCGATGGCGGCCAGCTTGGTCTGTTGCGCCTCGCCCACCGTGTAGCCCGACTCATCACCCAGCACGATGACCGAACAGATACTGGCAAAGCCAAAAGCTGCGGCAATGCGGAAGCTCTTGCGGGCAAACTCCACATTGCGCCCGCGCAGCAGATACCAGCTGGAAATGGACAGCACGAACATGGCCCCGGTGACATAACCGGCACTGACGGTATGCACGAACTTGGCCTGGGCATCCGGGTTGAACAGCAGCGCGGCAAAGTCGGTCATTTCCATGCGCATGGTCTGGTAGCTGAATTCCGCGCCCACCGGGTTCTGCATCCAGCCATTGGCAATCAGGATCCACAGCGCCGACAGATTGGTACCGATGGCCATCAGGATGGTCACCAGCAAATGCTGCTTGCGCGACAGGCGGTTCCAGCCAAAAAAGAACAAGCCTATCATGGTGGATTCCAGAAAGAAGGCCATCAGGCCTTCAATCGCCAGCGGTGCGCCAAAGATGTCCCCCACATAGTGCGAGTAATACGCCCAGTTGGTACCGAACTGGAATTCCATGGTGATGCCGGTGGTCACCCCCAGCGCAAAGTTGATGCCAAACAGCTTGCCCCAGAAACGGGTCATGTCCTGATACACCTGCTTGCCGGTCATCACCCATACCGCCTCCATGATGACCAGCATCCACACCATGCCGATGGTGAGCGGCACAAACAGAAAGTGGTAAAGCGCCGTCACGGCGAACTGCAGTCGCGATAAATCGACGACATTATCTAGCATTGTTTTTCTCCAGTTGTTGGCTGCCCGCTGCCGGATTAAGCACCTTGCCGGCGACTGCATCGGCATCCACCGTGACACGGTAAGGCGCGATGAATGCCTTCCAGATAATCAGCAGCAGCACGACCTTGATACCGATGATCCAGGCCAGCTCACGGCTCAGCTTGCTTGATGTCTTGTTCATGGGCTGATTCCCGTTATCAGGGTAAACAGAGCCACACCAGCCACTCTGGCAAGGCCCACCCTGCATGGCAGTACTGATTGCAAGTGCCATGCCAGCGGCCAAAGGGTGAAAATTCGCTGTATTGACGGCATTTTCCGGGCTAACATGACATTTTCGTCATGTCATTAACGTCACCATGTCACCACTCGCCGCAGAAGCCAGCCTGGACACCATCAGCCGCATGCTGGATGAACTGGACGAGCCTCGCATCGTCATCACTGAACAGTTTGAAATCCTGCATGCCAACCCGGCATATCAAGCCCTGTATGGCCAGGTAGTCGGCCAGCGTTGTCATGCGGCATCCCATGGCTATCAGCGGCCATGCAATGAAGAAGGCGAATCCTGCCCGCTGCAAATGACACTGAACAGCGGCCAGCCGGAACGGGTGCTGCACATTCATCGCACCGCGCATGGTGAAGAGCATGTGGATGTGGAACTGATGCCGCTGGCCGACATCAGCGGCCACCGCCATTTGTTCATCGAGAAAATGCAGCACCTGCCGCAAGCCAGCAGCCAGCCGGTGCCGGACAAGATGGTGGGACGCAGCCCGGCATTTCGCAGCATGCTGCTATTGGCCCAACGGGCAGCGCCATCGCACGCGGCGGTGTTACTGATTGGCGAATCCGGCACCGGCAAGGAAGGCCTGGCCCGTGCCATCCACAATAGTGGCGGCGATGCCAAACGCCCTTTTATTGCGGTGGACTGCGCCAGCCTGACCGAGACCCTGCTGGAAAGTGAATTGTTCGGTTATGAGAAAGGTGCGTTTACCGGTGCACAGCAGCGCAAGCAGGGTCTGGTGGAAGCGGCCGACGGCGGCACGCTGTTTCTGGATGAAATCGGCGACTTGCCCTTGTCGCAGCAGGTGAAATTACTGCGTTTGCTGGAAAGTGGCAGCTTCCGCCGGGTGGGGGGCATCCACAGCATTCCCGCCAATTTCCGCCTGATTGCCGCCACCCATCGCGATCTGGCGCATATGGTAGCCGCAGGGAGCTTCCGCGCCGACCTTTACTACCGGCTGGCCGTGTTTCCCATCCGCCTGCCGCCGCTGCGCGAGCGGCGCGAGGACATTCCGCTGCTGGCCGCCGCCCTGCTGGAGCGTGTGGCGCCGGGCCGCCAGCTGCAACTGGACAGCGCGGCCCGGCAATGGCTGGTAGAGCAAACCTTCCCCGGCAATATCCGCGAACTGCGCAACCTGCTGGAACGCGCCAGCCTGCTGAGCGATGGCGAGCAGATCAGCCGCGAGCACCTGAGTGCACCGTCCGGCCTGCAAAGCGACAACATGCCCTTGCCCGCGGCACCGGCACCGATGCAGCCCTTCCAGTGCGACCTGCTGCCGCTGGCTGAAGTGCAGGCACGCTATCTGCAATGGGCGGTCAGCCACAGCCAGCTGGGCCGCAAGGAACTGGCGGCCCGCCTGCAAGTGACCGAACGCACGCTATACCGCCAGTTGGCAGCGCTGGAAAAGAAAACCCCCACCTGACAGGCGGGGGCAAAGAGAATGCAACCTTGGTGAAGCAGTCTCAAGCAATCTTTGTTCCAGCAGGCCGAAGCAGCACACGGTTCAGTAGCGCGAGACACAGCTGCCCGGCACAACAAGCAGCCAGACCATCAGCAGCAGCCAGCAGCCTGGCATGCCCAAATCAAAATGGCAGCATCCTTTTGATTACATTGCGTTTTTCCATCATGAAATGCGCTACACCACCGGCAATATGCAGGCCAATCAGCATGGCCAGCAGATAAGCGCTTATCGAGTGTGCCTCGCCAAACAAGGACGACAGCGCGCGATTTTTCTCCAGCAGCACTGGCAGCTCCACCGTATCAAACAGCACCAGCACATGGCCGGCCGCATTGGTTTTCAACCAGCCCAGCAAGGGCACCAGCACCATACCGGCATACAGCAAGGTGTGTACCAGTTTCTCCACCCGGTACTGCAAGCTGGCAGGAGCATTCACCGAAGCCGGTATCTTGCTCCGGTAGGCAAAGCGGCAAAACAGGCGCAAGGCTGAAAATGCCAGCACCAGCACGCCGATGGAACGATGCAGGTCCAGCAGCTCGGTCGCATCATCCAGCAGCCAGCCGCTGACCAGATTGGCAGCAATCCCAGCCGCAATCAGCCAGTGCGCCAGGATAATCAGCAAGGGGTAGCGCTTGGCCGTGTTCACGGCAAGGCCTGCGGAAGCGGATAGTTCTCCGGACATTTCCATCGACATTCTCCTTTTTAATTCAGATAGTTATGGTATTTTTTCTTGATCGGATTGGCATCACTCAAAGCGGATTTGGCTCCCGCCAGATTATTCGCCTTAATTTGCGTATCAACCGCAGCAAACTGAAATTGCAGTTTCTGCATACCTTCCTTGTACAAGGCAGGATCAGCTCGCCAGGTCTGCTCGCCGGCCAGCTTGGCATCGTTCTGCAAACGGGAAAAATTCTGGGAAAACTCAGGCATGGATTTGCTGGCCATTGCCTGCTGCATGGCCACTTTCATGTCTTTCATCAGTTTCTTCACTTCACCGGCTTGTGCAGCAGACGCCAGAGAGAAAGACAACAAGGCAATGGACAGCACGGCACAGGTTTTTTGCATGAAACGAGACATTACTTACCCCTTCTGGATGGATGGACCCATCTTAAAAGGCAGTGCTTAACGCAAACTTAAAGCAGCGCGATAGCCAAAAATCACGTCAAACCGACACCTGCCATCAGGCAGCAAGTCCCAGGCAACCTGGCTGCAAAGCGTGGGCGCACCCTGATGCGCTTGCAGCGCAAACCTAGCATAGGTGAATATGCGTATCGTTCATTCATGACGTATTCATTAGAATCATGCAGTTTCACCAACAGATGGCCTGCACCACAAGTGCCTGCTGTCAAACCCGCCGGGCACGCTACCTTGCCTATCGCATAGCATCAGCATCTGCCGCAGCATTCCGCGCGCACCACCGTCAGCCACCCTGCCGGTGCGCAAGCCGCTTTCACACAGCAACAATGGATTGAACCCACATGCTTCTGAACTCTGCTCTCGGTCACAATAAAAACCAGAAAACAGTCAACAGCTGGCTGGAGCGGCTACCAAGAGGCAATCTGCGTGGCAGTGGCGAACAACTGATCGAGATTCACGGCTTTATCTGCCAGAACGTGTCACACCCCGCGCAACGGCTGGACCTGCAACAGCAGCTGTTCGATCACGTTTGCCGCTGGCTGCACGAACTGGAAATCCAGTTCAGTGAAAATGCCTGCAACCACCCTACCCTGCGCCTGGCTCGCATGGGCAGCAAGGTTTTGCAGCACCTGCTGGAACCGCTGCTGCAAGACCTGCGCAGCACACTGAGCAGCCGTCCGCTGCTGACCTGGCGCAGACGCGCCCTGCAACAACTGACACTGGCACTATGCGTGGCACGCCGCTATGCCTGCTTCGCCCTGCGTTGTCATGTGGAATTGAATGGCAGCTTCTGGCTGGCTACCCACTACCTGTACTACAACGCCAGCCAGCACAACTGGTTGCAGCATCAGCTACCCGATGGCCAGAACATCCTGCACAGCTACCACCAGCTCCAGCTGATGGGCATTGCCGATGGCAAGAACCTGAGCCCGGGTGAAATCGAAGCGGCCCTGCTATGGACCGAACGCCTGGCAGACAAAATCACCCTGCAAGCATTGCCTGCAGCTGACACAGCCAGTGCCGGGCAGCAGTACTTGCTGGACCTGACCCGTGGTGCCCCGCCGCAACGCCTGCTGGACACAGACGCACTACCGCAACACGAACACTGCCTGTCCTGCGACCTGAGTGCCGCGATTGATGCACTCAAGGCACACACCGGTCACGGCAGCATTCCCGGCTGCGATGCCTTGTCGGTCATCGTTGCGCAACGGCTGATGGAAACTTGGCAATCGCCACGCCGTCGTCGTCACCAGCGAAAGGCCGTGATGCAATCCATGGCACTGATCGCGCAAATGCGCTCCATCCGCCAGATACTGGGTGGCGGAGCCACCCGCCCGGACATGCAAACCAGGCGGCGCGACCGCACGCCCCCTTCCCAGATTTCCATTTTCCAGGCCATCAACAAGAGCGAAAGCGGCTTGCTGCTACGCGGCGATCCGGGCTACCAATCACTGAAAATCGGCGAACTGCTGCTGATTGCCGACAAGCAGGCACTCCGCACTCCATCGCTATATACCGTGCGCTGGACTGCGGTGTCCGAACATGCCAACGAAGTTTCCTGCGGAGCCGAACTGATAGGCAGCGACCCGGAAGCAGTCGATGTCATCCCGCTGGCAGCCGGTCAGCACGTCAGCTATCAACCAGCGTTGCGCCTGCCTGCTGCCGATGGCGATAACAATGCCGACCTGCTCATCATCCCCGGACACTCCTTGCTGCGCGGCAAGGAATTCCGCCTGCGCGACCAGCGGGGTGAACACCGGGTGAAAGTGACACGCATGCACATGAATACCGGCCTGTATCAGGCCATGGAATACCAGTTGGCAAGCTAACAGCCACTTACAGCAACCCAGCTGCGGGGTTACGCTTCCTTGCCTTACCTATATATACCGCCTGCGCCAGCGCGCCTTGTCTAAGCGACGCGACACTATTTTGTTAGCCGCACCAGGCGCAAAGTCCGCCAGCAAAAGCTGCTCGCCGTACGCCCTGTACGGCATCTGGCGGCGCAGCTTGGCCCGGCAACACGACAAGCCTGTTCGCCGCACAGACTTAAGCAGCCCACAGCAGCAAACCACCAGTCACCAGCAGGCACGCAGCGGATAGCCACCAACACGCAGCGCCCTCGATGGAAGCGCGTCTCCCCTGCTAGCAGGCTTGCAACAGGGCCGAACTTTCCCCGCCGGGCAATCTCCAATCACGCCATCCACCCATCAGGCCCTGCCGTATAATGAGCCGCCCGCCAGCGCCTGCCAGCACAGCAAGCCCGGCGGGCTACAAAACCAAGGAGTACCCACCCGCATGTGGAACAGATTCACCAACCTGGGCGACCTCGCCGTCATGCTGCCGTTGGCCGTCACCATTGCCGTCTGGCTGGCTGCCCAGAAGCACTTCTCCAGCAGCCTGCGCTGGCTACTGGCCTTCGGCAGCGCCGGGCTGCTGGTCGCCATCAGCAAAATCGCCTTCATTGGCTGGGGCATAGGCAGCCGCGATTTCGACTTTACCGGCATCAGCGGCCACACCATGCTGGCCACCGCCACCCTGCCGGTACTGCTATTCCTGCTCAGCCGCGCCTGGCTACCCCGCTACAGCACCATGGCACTGGCTATCGGCTGGCTGGGCGGCGCAGCTATTGGCTACTCACGGCTGGAAGTCCATGCCCATTCCTTATCAGAAGTGGTACTGGGTTTTGCCTGTGGTTTGCTGGCCAGCAGCTGGTTTGCCAGCAAAACAGCGGAGCGCTATAGCCCGAAGGCGGCGTGGTACTTACTAGGCCTTGCACTTATCGTGTTTAACCTGCAATTTGGCAACAAGGCTCCGGGGCAGGACTTAATAACCAGACTGGCATTAATTTTGTCCAGCCATGACATCCCATACACAAGGGGTTCTTATTAGCAATACAATTTTGATAAAAGTTGACAAAACAAAAATACAAGATAGAAAATAAGTAAAGTGTGCAATAACCTAGCATATATTTAAGCACAAATTCAAAATGACATTGTCTTTTTAAACACATAAATAGAAAATTTTCGGTGCAACTTAACTCTAACAAAACTAATTCTATAAACGTGATTATGGAACAAAAATGATTCCTAAAATTATTCACCAAACATCGAAAGAATTTACTTGGGAAGAAAGGAAACTAACAAGCAGGTCAAAAAAAATAATGCCAGATTTCGAATTCAAGTTATGGTCCGATGAAGAAAATCTGAATTTGGTAAATAAGCATTTCCCTCAATACCTCCAAGCTTACCAAAATGCATGGCACGGTGTTATCAGGGCTGATATCGCGCGCTGCCTATACCTTCATGAGTTTGGCGGAATTTATTGCGACACAGACTATAAATTCTTCAAACCAATAGATAACGATTTTCTTGCAGAAAATTGCATCCTGGGGATTGAAGAAGAATTTGACAAAGGACTTAATACAACAAAATATGGCAACGCATTTATGGCATCCGAAAAAGGATTTCATTTATGGTTACCATTTGTCAAAAGTGCATTCGAACGACTGCAAAATGGAGAAAAGAACATTCTCTTCATTGCAGGCCCACACGCACTAAGCATCTACCTTAAGAATAACAATCAATATAATCAACAAATCAAACCATATCAGCAAAGCTCGATTTATCCTGACTTTAAATACTTAAAAACCAGTTTCCATAAAACAGATAAAACAATAGGAGGTCACCTCTGCTGGGGTGGCTGGAGAAACAAACCATTTTTTTCTCAGCTAAAATGTCGGGCCAGGCGGCTTATATCCTCAATAGTTTAAGTAAGAAACACACCATACTCAAAAATAGCATGGTAGTAATGACACCTTTCGATAGTAAATATTTTATCAACAAAAAAGAAAGTTGCACATTTTACGTGTTTGCACATTAAATACATATTAACTATGCGACATAAAGAAATAGATGGCATTCGCGGATGGGCAGCCTTGCTGGTCGTCGCGTTTCACTTATTCCAGGAGACATTGGGAATTATTTTCCCAATTTTTCATAGTGCCTGGTTTAATTTTATATTCGATGGCCATCTCATGGTTCTAATATTCTTTATTTTATCCGGCGATGCGTTGTCAATATCATTTTTTTCAACTTCGAAACCAAATGGAACAGTAAGAATACTACTTTCCCGCTACCTGCGCCTTACCTTCCCGATCCTAATATCCTGCCTTTTAACCTACCTACTAATGACAGTTCATTTAACATACAATATTCAGGCCAGTAGAATTGTACAAAGAGAGGACTGGCTAGGATCATTCTTAAATTTCGACCCCAGCTTTATTAACTTTGCCAAATACTCTCTTGCAGATGTATACTTTAATCACAGGACAGAAAATTCATACAATCCATTCCTGTGGACAATGTCAGTTGAAATGCTTGGTTCTATTATTATCTTCCTTAACATATTCATACTACCACACACAAAATATAATTTTAAAATAATAATAACTCAAATAATATTCTTTTGGATTTCAGCTCCGTACCTATCTTTATTTATAGCCGGTTTTTTCTTTGGAAATTTAAGGCAAAATAACTATTTTGAACATCTCAAAAAAAGCAAAAAAAATTGGATCTTTACAGTGTCATTCATAGTGTTGGCAATATTCATATCCTATGCAAGAAGTTTAAAAGGAGGGATAGAGCTGCATGGACACGTACTACATTTCAGTGGCATAGCAGACTTTGAGCAACTAAATGTTTTATGGGCTATTGCGTTTACATTTCTTTGCTACTCAAGCAACACATTACTACACTTCTTCAAGTCCACACTATCCCAATTCTTAGGGAAAATATCATTTCCAATTTACATTATACAATTTCCAATTATAGCCTCATTTACTTGCGCTGGAATACTTTACGCTCACCAAAATGGATTGAGTGATAAATTTTACCTAGTAATTTCATTCATTTCGCTTCTTATTTACGTTGTGATTTCACTACTATTCAAAAAAGTTGAAAACATATATCTTAATAAATTAAATACATATACGACTAAACTTTTGAAAGAAGATGCAGTATGAAGTTTACAATTACAATATAAATTCAACACTTTTACATTGAACGGGCTTTGTTCCACAAATCAGGGCTTTCGCCTGTCCGGTAGAATGACAGCTTGAGCAAGTCCCTTCCATCCAACTACCAAACCAACAAGTGGCAGACCTAGAAGCAACAAGGACAACTCTTTCACTGGCCCGACATAAGGACGAGCTGCAGGCTGCGACCACCGGCAAAACGGAGCGACAGCCAACTTTCGCAGATGCTGCAATCCAGTTCTGTCTCACCATCAATTGCCCATTCGGCCTGGTGCTACACCAGACCACGGGCATGATTGTGAGCATCTTGCGCAAAGCAGGACTTGACTAGACCATCCCCAACTTAAGCACAATTTCCCGCTGTCAGAAGGACCTGCAAATGCGCATTCCGGTACAAAAAAAGTTGCCTACATCTGCTGGTGGACAGCTCGAGAGTCAAGATAATGAGCAAAGGCGAGTGGAAAGTGGAAAAGCATGGCTCTGATTAGCGCCACCAGTGGCGCAAGCTATACCGGTGAATTGATGCGCAAACGCTCGAAATCCAGGCAATCGAAGTTACCGATAATCGTACCGATGATGCGCCATGATGTTGTCGGAGTTGCTGTCCCAGATTCCAGAGGTACAAGAACTGGCGGCAGTGAAGACGGTTGGGGCGCATGACACACGTCTGCGACACACAGCGATAGCAGCGCGTGGGGCTGCGAACATCATTCCACCACGGCGAAACGGCCGATTCTGGAATGGGAGTTCACTGAACAATCAGACTTGCAATGAGTCACTACGCTCGGTGAAATATCTAGGCGCACGCTCAAAAAAAGTGGAGTGGCTACCATCGTCACAGCTTGGTCGAACGAAGATTCACTACTTCAAAATACTTCCAGACCGGGTTAAGTCACGGGACTTCGACCGGCAGGTCGCGGAGTTTCAAATCCGTGCAGTGTTCTTTAGCTCTTTACAACCTTGGGCACGCCGAAAACTGTCCTCATGGGATAATGCCGCCTGAGGATTGAGATAGCTCGGCTTTCAGCTAATTTCTACAACAAGGCCACTTGAGAGTAAGAGCGTGCTCATGCCTTCATTCTACCGGACAAAAAGCCCATTCAGTCTGAATAGTTTGGTGAAATTTTACGCATCATAGCCTTAACAATACCGAAAGACTCATTCAGATCATTACGCGCGACAAAAAACAGCGAAACCATATATACAAAAACACAAAGAACAACAGAAATTAACAGCTGAACAAAGGGACTGAAACCTCCGAAGAAAGGTGACCCAAGCGAACCTGCCAAGTACATTATTGAAGCTGAAAATCCAGCTGGAACCAGCGCAAATAAAACAATCAAATAATCAACTCTAGACAAACGCGCCAACAAAAACAGATAAATTGGGAATGTTAAAAGATAAGGCAATGCGAATGCTGCTGCAAAGTGAATCGGTAACTTGTACTCATAAATCATATAAGAAAATGCAACTATAAATAGCACATTAAGCAGAGAGATATAAAAACTCCACAGTGGTCTTTGTTTTACAACAAAAACATTATCACAAAACAAAGACAATGTAATAGCCATCCCACCAAGAGATAACCACGAAAGAGCAGAAGCAGACGACTCCCACTTGGCACCAAATGCCAAGTGTATTAGCTGATTAGAATACAAGGAAACACCCGCATAAACAGGTAGGGAAATCATTGCAAGAATACGAACAACCTTGACAATAGCCTGCTTAAATCTAGCCTCATCCTCCTGAGTTTCAGCAAGAACTGAGAAAGTTACAGGCTTCAGCGGATCAGCAAGGGCAAGCTGCACTGCGAGCCGTATTCGTTTTGCAACACTAAAATAGCCAGCAACAGGCGCCCCGTAAAACCAGGAGACAAGAACCACATCACAGTTTGTAGTAATTGAATACAAAATAGTATTCGGTGCCATTCTACATAGGGTCTTTACAATATCGCTAGCTGTCGAACGGCAAAATTGGAAACTCGGCTTCCACGGAGTAACTAACCAAAGCAACGATAACGAGACAAAAGAACCCACAAGTTGTTGTGCCACTAGTGAATAAACACCAAAACCTCGCACAGCAAACACCAAACCGACAATACCACCAACAATAGAACCGGAAATTCCACGTAAAGCCATGGATTTTGTAAGAAAATTGCGAGTCAGCCAAGCCTCATGGGTGCGTGAAAGTCCCATAAAAAAAAGAACAAAACACATGGGTCTTAATACAGCAATCAATCCAGGCGCGTTCAAAATCAACGCAATCAGTGGCGCAGAGAAATAAACCACAGCAGCAGCACCGAGACTGATTAACATGGACAGCCAAAATGTTGTTGTATACACCAGGTCATTATGCTTTGGTAGTCTCATTGCAACAATTGTTACATTGTAAACCAGAACACTTTGAAGGCTAAGAACAACCAAAAATGAAAGTGTTATTAAGCCAAAGTCATGCGGACTGACATAATGTGCCATAACAATAAATATACAAAATGAAATAAGCTGAACACCAACAGACTCAATAGTGTTCCACATACCACTATTTGCAGCTTTTACGGCAAGTTCCATCAATCCGATCCAGAGAAGTTTAATAAATTAAAGTGCAGTGTCAGAAAATTCATCTGGATTTAGAATCCGCAACAGTACTTCACTCCACGTCAGGATATTTTCATCACCAACATGCTTAGCTGACAATCCATTAGAAACAGCATTTTTAATTGAAGCAGCATCGTCTGGTTCATAACCAAAACGTAGGGACTTACCTCCTTCGACAACGGTAGGACAGATTGCTGGCAAGCCATAAAAACCATATTGCATGAGCTTCATTGAAGTATCTGTTAAATACGGAGCAACCATATCCGCCTGATAAGGCGCAACACCTGCATCGGCATACTTGATATAGGGTAATGTATCCGCAAACGGCATCTCACCGTAAACAGTCACATTGGGAAATTCGCTTAAGGCTTCAGCACGTGGCCCACCACCAATAATATGAAACTGCACATCAGGGAAGGCAGGCGCAGCTATCTGGAAAAAACCGGGGTCAAACAACATGTTACCGACGGAAACAATATTTTTTCCCGCCTTATACGGAGAACCTTTGTCCGTTGCCAGTGCCTGCTTTTCAATACCATGTGGAATAAAATGAACCTTGTCCGACAACGGGAATTCCGATTTGAGTATTCTGGAAGGGATACGAATTCCATCATATGATGGATAATCACGCTGTAATGCACGTACAGCAAAAGCCGGCGTATTGATAGCCCACAAAGGGTCGGAACAGATATAAATGACTTTGACGGATGGATTCAGTTTTTTGATAAGTGGAAAAAATATTTCCGGGCCACCAGATTCTAAAATGATTACCGATGACTCACACACCCACTGTTTGAAAATCTCTGGCGCGGATGCCAGGTAAAGCTTGAAAAACAGATTCATGGCCGGCTCTAACAACGGTGAACTACGCACCGGATGCAGCAGTGTTTTCCATAAATAACAATCGACACCGTCGATATTTTCAACCTGATTTGCGCGATTCCACAAAACCAGGCGCTGATCTTTTTTCAGCTTGGCCAGATGACTGAATGAACTGGAAAAAAACCGTGTGGGTCCTAACTTTGCCATTTCTTCGGCAATAAAATGGACATTTGCTTTGCGTTTGGAACGATAATCGTGACGAGAAATCATCAAGAAGGAAGAAGATGGCATGGTTTTCATTCAAGAGTCTGGCAAATTTTGGGGAAAGTACTTGCACTGCAGGAGTTCTCAGCAACAAATGGCTATTCATAACGCTGATGATAAATAGCACAGCCTGTTCATTAAACCCAAGAAATAACTACCAATTTTAACAGTAAGTCAGGACATGGAATAGTATGGTCAAGTGATATTGACCATTTAAAATTAAAGGAAAACAGAAAAGCCAACCTTCGTAAAATTAACTCCAGACATTTATAAGAATTTTTTATAAAACTCACCAAGAAATGATAAGAATTTCAAACAAGCCTCCACTACATGCTCACAGTCGGCAGCATATCTAGCCATGTAAAGCGCAAGCAATCACACAGTCAACAAAGGCCCAGAAATGTCATTGTGTTGCAAAACAGTTGCATTGCAACAAAAAATTGCTATCAGCAAATTTATCATGCCAATGATTCATCAATAAGATCAAACAATGGCAAGGCAGCATCGTCAAATGCTATTTTCAAACAAAGAAAACGGCGAACCAACAACAACTTATTGATAAAAACACCACAATTAAACATACTTTTTTACCATTTCTTACAAGTCATCTATTGTTCTTAGCTATTTTCTATTACCACTACTTGTGTATGCACCCACTTCTTCATACCATGCGCTACCATACTTGTTGCGCTTTACAACTGTTTAAAAGTATTAAGCAACAAATCGCAGACTCTTTGGCAAGCCGTTGTTTCTAAATATAAAAAATGCTCCAATCATCGCAGTGGTTATAAACATTTCCTTACAAGACAAGCAAGACCATCTCCGCTAAATTACGGCTTGGCACCCTAGAGGCGTCACGGGAACATCCATACATGCAGTTTAACCATGACAGCAATCAAGCAGTCAGCCGCATTTGCGGATGGTAAGCACACAACCAAGGAAACATTATGGCCACACTGAAAATCGCGCTGGCAAGCACGCTCCTGGCTATGGGACTGGCTGCGGGCAATGCAAATGCAGCACTCAGCTTTTCGACCGACATCAGCAACAGCAGCAGTTTTTCGAACAGCACCAGCTTCAGTATCAACAATACGAGCAAAGTTTCTGCCGTTAGCACCTTGATAGGCAGCCCGCTGTTCGACGACAGCTACCTCAAAGATGTTACCGTCAGCCTGGTAGCACTTAGCAATAATGCCGTCCTGGCCACCAAGACTGTCAGCTTTGCTAACGGTGCAACTACTTTCTTTTCACAAATCGATTTCAGCAAGCTGCTGCTGACCAAAGGTAACTATTCCTTGAACTTCAGTGGTGACAGCTACACACCGTTTAACGGCACACTCACCCAGAACATTTATGTTGCCGCAGTACCCGAACCCGAATCCATTGCCATGATGGGCTTGGGCCTGGGTGCTTTGTTGCTGCGTCTGAAGCGCAAGAAAGCAGGCAACGCCGCCATGATGCCTGCCTGATTCAATCTTGCTGTCAAAAAAAACAGGGCCAACAACGTTGGCCCTGTTTTTTTGCAAGTCCGGCTTGCCCTAACACCGGGGAAAGCACATTTGCACTTTCCCACCGGCTCCACCTAGTATTTGTACTGCAGCTGTAACGATAGCATTCTGTCAACAAATGCAAAGCCATCCAGATTCGATTTTCTGTTCTGCCGACTCACACTGGTATCCATGGACAGTTTATTGGTGAATGCATACAGCCAGCCAGCCGAAAATTCGTTTAGTGTGTCATAACGGGTGGAATTGGAGAAATTGTCGTATGTCCGCGCCGTATGCTGACCAGACAAACGCATGGTTATCTTCTCGGTCATCAGCCAGTTAGACTGCAATCTAATACCACGTTCGTAATTTGGGTTGCGGTCATCGTTAAACACGCCCGGATGAGAAATCCAGAAACTGCCTATAAAAGACAACTTGCTAGTGGGTTGCCAGCTGAACCCGGCATTGATGTCTTCACCACTAACCTGAGATACGGCACCACGGCGCTTGGTATGATCCATGCCCAGTGAAACTGCAGATTTTTCGGTAATTTGCCAGGTAATATCACCACCCAGCGTCTGATAGTCGTAACCCAGCCTGCTAGCTAGGCTTAATGAATCATCCCTTAGGTAATCCCGCCGGCCATCAATGAAATAGAGCCTGACCGAGGAGTTTCTAGCAGTTTGATACTTGAAACTAGCCGTCAGATTATCATCATCATAATCCAGCAGCTTTTGTGACTCCATGCTGTTACGCTGGCTATCTACCCCGGCTGCCAGTTCGAAAGAATAATTCTTATCAATCAAATAACCAGCAGCAGCCTTGCCACCGTAAGCAGTGAGAAAGTTTTTTTGCGGCAGTGTGGATTGGTCAATCAAGGTATGATCGTAATGGCCGGACAACTGAGTATAAATTTTTCCGTCACCATAAATACCATTCCAATTGGCATTGCTGTGCAAATCCGTATGATTCAGATCATCCCGGTGCGTATAAAACTGACGCTCCGCACTCCCCTGTACCGATAAATTCTGCTGGCTGAATTTGTTAGCATAGCCAGCAGTTACTCCAACACTCTTTATCTGATCGGACTGTGCGGACTCGGCACGCTGTAAATTACTATCCCATACGTCTTTAACATAAGGTGAAAAAACATAGGGCGTGTCAGGAACAGCATTATTGGAAGAATTCCCAACATCAGCCAAAACCGGTGTAGATATAAAAACAAGGCTTGCAAATGCAGCACAGCCAAACACGGAATGATTATTCACCGAATCACCTCAACCGGAAACAGTCGCATTTTTTGCGAAAAACGGAACCGCATATTTCGACAACCTGGACTTCACTAACCTGCACAGTGGCATTTCTATATAGATAGAAAAAATAACCGGCAGCACAATGCAGAGAATAGCACAGATAGCAAACATGGTAACTGTATTACTATTAGCTACAATTTTTAAAAAGAAATAAATCACAACATCATGCAAGAGATAAATACTAAAACTAGCCGCACCAATCACTTTCAAAATACGACCGGAAAAGATAGCCTCTGACGTACGGGTTGAATGTGAAATCAAGAAAATGCTTAATCCAATCAGAAATGCAAAGTCAAGCCTATTATAAAACATCAAGTAATTCACACCACTATGGTATACATACAAAAAAACCAAAGGAATACACGTTGCTTGCAAGATTCCAATCAATAATTTGTACTTTTTCAACAATTCTGGCTTTAGATTAAACGCACCAAAACAAGAACCAACAAGAAAAAGATGCAATTTTGAAGAAAGAAGAAGTCCAGGGGAAACCACCCTGAAACAAATCATGACAATTGAAACCAAGACAAATAAAATCATGAAAACAAATCTTCCGCTCAAAAATGCTGAAAAAGCAAACCAGAAGAAAACAAAAAAAACATAATATTGAACTTCAGGTGAGATAGACCAGAAAACACTGACTGATCCGCCAAAGAAAATATGTCTTAGCAAATTATGCGCATCCATTGAATATACGAAATCTGGAAGTATCGTATTGGAAAGCACATAACTAAAGAAAACGATCAACCAGTATGCAGGAGCAATCCGGGAGAAACGTGCAATCGTATAGGAGACAACATTCTTTCGATTCCAATGCCGTGAAAAATACAGATGAGACATTAAAAAGCCGCTGAGTGTAAAAAAAACGCCAACCCCGAACTCACTAAACGGTAAAGATATTAAAATAGAAAGCACTGGAAATGAAAGAGCAAGATGAGTAATCACCACAAAAATGCAAGCAATCGCTCGAATACCATTTAGCGGAGCAACACCATGATCTGAACTAGTTTTCAGAAATAAATACGACATTGGTTTACCCCAAACACTTGATAAGATTACAACCAGCCAATACTACAAGCTGTCAAATTAATAATGTAAGTATTAAAATACAAAGCTCAGCAAGTTCGAATATGTACGACTAACAATTAATGCTTACCAGCTATTCAATTGCTAAATATTTTTTTGCTTATAACACTTATAAAGGAAAAAAATTATTTCCAGCGAATATCGACGCAGCAACCTCTTCGGCTCCTGGCATAAACGAAATAACCACTCACCGCGCAAGTTCCTTACCCACACGGGGGCTCGCTTCACTTTCCCAGCCATGAAATCCAGCAACGCACCTACAGCAAATACCACCCGTACTTGCAGTTTTTCCCGGTTATCAAGTATCCATTGCTCCTGGCGAGGATTACCCATTGCCACCAGCAATACATCTACCTGCAGGCTATTGATACGCTGGATTAATGCATCCTGGTCTGCCATGCCGGAAAATCCATCACAGCAGCCAACAACATCATGCATACCCATTGATTCAATTTTCTGACCGGCCTGTTCTGCAATGCCGGGTTCGGCACCCAGCAGGAAAATCCTGTACGGCTTACTGGCATGGGACAGGAAATACGGCAGGAAATCGGTACCATTCAGATTATGTGGAAATACCGGCTTCCCCAACATGCGGCAGGCAATATTCAGCGCCACACCATCATTCAGCAGCAACACACGGTCGTCAGCCAGTGCTTGCTTTATATCTGTGCATTTGACAACGGAATTGGCATTGGCAAAAAATACATTTTGCGGCCGGCCTGCATCAGCGTGCATGCGCTGCTCAATAAAGCTGACTGCTTGTTGCGGAGTGGGTGAATAGATATCAAAGCCCGCCAGCCTCTGACAAAACCATTGCTGTGCTTTCAAGTCTGCTGTATTCATACTTTATTAATCTTCTATACTGGTACTGCATCAATCACCAAGATATTTGCGGAGCACAGTCATCTGTACAGTATCGATACCGGACTGCGGCTGTACGCTAAACGGATAATTACTGCCTATCCATCTGCCTGCTGTCCAGTAAGCCCAGCCTTGCCATACTGACTTGTCTTTAACGCCATCCAGCATGACACGCAAATCAGTCAGGCAATCCTCATTAGCAGCAACACCAAATTCACCAAGAAACAGTTTTTGCCGGTGTTCTCGCGCCCATTGCGTCAGGCTTGCAAATACCTTCTTTAAACGCTCAGGTTCCACACAAGTCGAATGTGTGCCGGACGAATCGGCATCGGCATATTGGTGTACCTCCAGTACCATCCGGCCTAGTGGGTCGCGAATATTCGCCAAGGCAAGCGCATTCACTGCACCGCCGCTACCGGCAAACCAGTCATGTACGCCACTCCAGCGCCCTCCAGGCACCAATACCAGATTACTAACCCCGGCAGTTCTTAGGGTTTGCAGTACGCGGTTGGCAATCAGTGCCCACTGATCTACCGGTACAACATGTGGCTCGTTCATCAAACCAAACGCCACATATTTATCGTCTTTGAAATAGGCAGCCGTTCTGCGCCAAAAGTCGACAAATGCAGTTACCGGTATTTGCTCTGTTCCAATAGCACTCCCGCGGTAACTACCATAATTATGTACATCCAGCACAATACATAGGCCATATTTTCTAGCCGTCTCCACCACCTGCTGGATATGCTTCATTTCCTGTTGGTTCAACGGGCTATTCAGCTCCGGCTGCATTCGTTCCCACAGTACCGGCAATCGGATAGCTGTTGCTCCCGCATTAGCAAAATAAGCCAGATCCTGCTCGGCCGGATAGACATATTCCTTGAACAATATTCCTGGGACCTTACTGCTATTGTACTCAGCCCCGGACAGGTTCACGCCCTTAAGATTCGACGACGAACAATCCGCAAATACAGGCGAAATCATCAATGACAGCAAAACAGCAGATAAAAATCTCAACATGAAATTGCCCTCATCAACGAATAACAGCATCGTAGATAGACTGGTATCTCTGTGCAGCCGATTGCCAGCCATAACGTACCGAGAATTGCATCAGTGCTGCACGCTGTGCGGCATAGTTCTGGGCATGGTGCGCATGGGTCTTGAGAATGGCCTGGCTATCTTGCTGACTATCCTGTGTACACATCAACACCATGCCGGACTCACGCTCCAGACGCTTGAAGGGAGGAATGCCGGACAAGATAGGTAGCAGGCCTGCACTCATGGCTTCAATCGGAGCCATGCCGAAACCCTCATGCTCCGACAGACAGATAAAATAACTGGCACGGCCAATGGCTTCGGCAAGAGCCCCATCAGAGGGATTGGCAATAATGCTGACCTGCTCTGCCACAGCAAAATCAATGGCTTTTTGCTGTAACTGCTGCTGTGTGTAATCGTATTCTCGACCAGCAATAATCAATTTCCATTCCGGATCTTGCTTCAGCAAGCGGGCAAAGAGTGCAAGAGTCGGCTCAAGGCCTTTATTGGCAGACCAGCGACCAAAATAAATCATGGTCTTGCACACCTGCCCTGCTGCACGGCCAGCGTATTTCTCTACATTCACGCCATTCTCGATGACATGCAGGCGATCTGGAGGTGTAATCCGGGAAAATATCTGGCCATCATTTTCGCTGGTACCAATAATGGCATCATAAGCTCTGACCGAACAGCGCGTGATGGAGTTGAAGTATATTTTTTTTAGTCGGCTGGCAAACTGCGTATGGAAAAAGCCACCGTGTGTAGATAACAACAACGGCTTTTTATGCAAAAACCGTGTCAGCGCCAGATAATCAAAAAAGAAATCAACGCCATGTACATGTACAACATCAGCAGCATCCAACTGGCTGAGCACCGAGCATGCTATCGGGTAGCGGTCTGACCCCCGGTACGGGATTCTGCTTATTTTAATACCATCCAGTTCCCCGCTCGTTTCCAGTCGTCCTGAATCGCCACGGAACAAACGATCCAGCGTAACAATACGCGGATTGTGATTACCGGTGTTTTTTTGATGAAAAGCAATATTTCTGACAACATCTTCCATCCCACCCATGGATGGATAGTACTGACGCACAATATGGACAATGTTCAGATTTTTATTAGACATGGAATAAATACACTCAAAATTGTTCTGTAGCGAAATCAACTGTTCATGCTGCGGCTTGCGGCTTGAACATGACGAGCATCCACCACACTGCCAAGCAAAAGCCAGGCGAGACCGGCTGTTTTTAATGCAAATAAGGAGGTACCGCTAACTGTCAAAATCAGGCAGGAATAAACACACAAACACACCCGGAAACGCCGCCCTGTATCCGTGTGGACAGGCAACAGCCAGATGGAAAACCACAACAGGCTGGCTAATAACAAGCCAAACCTTGATAAAACATAGGCATAACCCATATCGCCAAAATTGATTGCCGGGCCAGTCAAGCCAAACAACATGGGCAGGTCAAATTGCAACAGCGACAGACCGGAATGTATCAGGCGGGAGGAAAAATTGTCCCCTGTCACATGTGGGAAAGCTGCCGCCATTACACAAATGACTAACAAACAAATAAAGGGAAAAACAATAAAAAGCTTATCCAGGCTGACAGGGAAAAAACGGATCAGCAGCAGAAATAAAATCATCATCATGCCAAAACGCGAATCCGCTAGTGCAATCATCATTGCGCTGGCTGCCAGAAAGGCAAACATCTTTTTCTTTTCCAGCCAGGGTTTGCTCATCCCCCAGGCAGCAATGATAACGGCAAAGTTACCAAGCGATACTGGCTCCAGAAATACCGAAGAAATCCGGTGATTGCCAAACACCATCGGCAAAATGGTACGGCCAATCCCTGCAGGGCGAAAACCATTCAGCTGTAGCTTCTGCCCCGTATACATGGCAGAGCTTTCACTGATAGAGCCTGTGCTGGCGTAATAGGAAAATACATTAAAAAAATTGGTATAGCTGCTAAGAAACAGCCATTCAAACACACCGACTGCTAATACGATACCAATCAACACCCAAAGCGCTCTATCTATCCAGCCTTTATCCTTGACATTCCGCCCCACCGTGACAAACAGAACCGGAATAATCAAATCCCGTATCGATTTGAAATCAATCCCACCCCAAAATAGCCCGGCAAATGACAGAAAAACCAATGCCACCAGAAATAAGCCAAGAGCACCAAGCGGGATAAAACGGAAGAACAACGGCAAGCAGGCCAGATAAATCATAAGCTCAAGCAAACCGATATGAATGGTTTTGATCTGAAAACCATGAGTATGAATAAAGCAGGCTAGCAAATGATAAACACAACTGGCCACCATGATGAACAGTATTTGCCGCCTCTCCTTCAATAGCTGTGCAGCATCTGCCACATTAAACCCAGACAACGGGAGTGAAGAATTGCTTGATTGCATCTGCATTATTCTTTCTGTTGTGTTCAGATACCGAAATATCGTTCCCGCTTGTCTGACGCTATGGCCTGATACAACTGGGAAGTGAAACTGGCCAATATCTGATCAGCCGCAGTATCATTTTCCACATCAACTGTTGAAACCCGCATCAATACCCCATCCGGAATTTTTCCCTGCAAACCATATTGCATCTGTGTCCATTTTCGCTGCCATCCCGGTGATATTTGCTTGCCCGACATCACCACCCAATAAGCAATATTCTCATGGCGACTGATACGATCGGCTGTCAGCCGGTGCATCAGCAACTGTCCCTGTCCGATAGCAAGCAATGACTCAGGTTGGCGTTGCAAGGCGAAGCCCTGCGCGGCATAACAGAATTCCGGCCGATGGACCTGGCTGGAGTCATCACGCTGATCCTGACCATACGCAATGGAAAGCATCACACGCCTACCAGCCTTATCGATATAGGTTTTGGCCAGAACCTGAGAGTAGATACTGGCCAGTTTCTTTAACACCACAGGATCGGGCAGGACTGGTGTGATATCAGGGTCAACCCGCCACTCACCAAAACGGGAGGGGACATCCGCTTCCAGTTTTATAGGAGGCTGCGTTTTCGCCAAGTATTGATCGGGCTGGTAAACAATAGACAAGATGAATGCTGCACTCATCAAACCGAACAATACCAATGCCATCAAACCGGATAATTGATTTTTAGGCATGAGTACCCGCCGGGAATATTCTGGATAGCAGTCCATCCATCACAAACAACAAAAGCAAGGCAAAACCAAATAATAACAACCCTGCAAATTGATGCATGAAACCTTGTCCAGCGGCATCACCAAGATGATACGTAATCAGGATCAAAACAATTACACGGATAACATTTGCCAGGAATGCAATCGGAACAATTGCAAAACCTAGTAAAACATTGCGCAGCCGGCTACCAATCGGATTCAGGTACATATACAGAATGCCAATAGATTCCAACGTGAACAGGGTATTCAGCCCGGCGCATGCGTCGGCAACCAGTATTTGATACTGCCCGACGGAAAGCACCACACCGGAACGTGCTATCGGGTAAGCTGCCAAACTCAGAATTCCGCCAGCCACCTGGGAAACCAATATTTTCATGGGTAGCGTCACCGCCTGTACCAGAATTCCAGGCAAGGGAACCATGAACAACAT
The DNA here is from genome assembly GCF_013391415.1 of Aquitalea sp. LB_tupeE. GTDB lineage: Bacteria > Pseudomonadota > Gammaproteobacteria > Burkholderiales > Chromobacteriaceae > Aquitalea. Next base: position 20,183 of record NZ_JACAXB010000031.1, on the reverse strand, counting down.
GAAAATTAATGGGAAAGCCAGTTTCCGCAAGCTTCGCCAACCAGACATCATCAAAGTCAAAGCTGCCAGCAGCAGAACCAGAGAGAAAACCTCAAGGGTATCAATTGCTTGAGAATGACCTACAAAATAAAAAATCAATGAAATCAGAAAGAAAAACATTCCTGTAACCGTAGCGGAACGACTTCGCTCCACTACAAGTTGCGGAATATTTTTCCATACCAGATACCATGCCACCAGGCAGATGACAGGCCCATGACCTTGTTCATCTCGCCACCACACCGTATTGGCCAGATTCCAGTACACAGGCACCATCAACAACACAAAACCAGATAGCACTAAAATCAGCGATGGATTATTCCACACTGTGCGCAATACTGATTTCAATCTGTTTTCCATGCAACTCAGTATCAGAACTGATTAAACACACTACCAACAACGGCAGCACCCACCTGGGAGATATCTGCAGCCAGTTGTTTCAAGCGTGTCACTTCTGTCACGTGCTCGCGAGCTACCAGCACTGCGCCGCCTGCATGAGAAGCAATTGCCTGGGCATCGGCATACATGGCTGCGGCGGGTGTATCAATAATGACAACATCAAAAGACTGTTTGGCCCATGCTATCAGCTGGCTACCAAAGCACTTGGCAATCAGCTCCTGTGGATTAGGGGGAATCGGGCCAGCGGGTAGAACTGTCAGACCCAGCAAACCGGTAATCTTATTGGAAACCTCATCCGCACTCGCCCTGCCCACAAGCAAAGTAGACAAGCCTTTGTCGTTTTCAATACCAAACAGCGCATGTAGCTGCGGATTACGCATATCCGCATCCACCAGCAGGGTTTTTTCGCCAAGCTGTGAAAAAACGACAGCGAGATTTGCAGCCAGAAAACTGCGGCCATCACCGCGCTGATCACCAACAACGCACAAAAACCGCTTGTCTTCCGCAGAAAACCAGCGGATCAACAACTGGCTGCGCAACGCACGCATGGATTCGGCCACCGGGCTGAATGGGTTAAATGCAGCGATGATATCCTTGCTCACCCGGGAGTCAGCTCCCTGGATATATGAATAATCATACTGATCAGACAGAGCAAACTGAATATCTTCATCTGTCAAAATACCAAGAGAAATTGCCGCCTCGCCAAATCTCACTTTATGTTCGCGTTGATACCGTAGAATCTTTTCGGCATTTTCCATGGAAAGTCGGCCACTATCCAGCAAAATGGCGCCAATCGAGCGGCCACGTACATTCATGTTTGCTTCTACTTGCTTGTTCATTATTATTCCTTGCTTAGCCTGACTATTCATGCATCAACGGAAGCCAGGGATGCTGAGGCGGCGCTTTGCTGGTGCTGTCGACTGAATGGTTGCCAGAACCGGAATGCCAACCAGGTCATGAATATCCGCAGCGGTATGAATCCGGCGACGGAACGCTTCTGACAAGACAACATAGGCAATACCAGAGAAGACACCCAGAACAATGCCAAGAAGTGTATTCAGATAAATATTGGGAAATGATGGATTCAAAGGCTCAGAAGCCATTTTCAAAATAGTCACATTGGTCTGGTTGCTACTACTTTGCAAGCTGGTTTGCGCCAGACGTTGCAAGGCACCATCGTAGCTGCGCTGTGCGTTCTCCACATCATGCGCCAGGATATCGGCCTTACTACGGTGCGATTTCAACTGCATTACTTTGCGCTTTTGATCCTCCATCGCTTTCAACAAGGCACTTTGACGCGAGGCGGCATTGCCAGCGGCATCTTTCAAACCTTGGCCATATGTCTTGATCTGGGAATCCAGCTGACTATGCAATTCATCCAGTTGTGCCTTCAGCTGTTGATAAAGCGGATGGTTAGGTCCAGAACGCGTTGCGATGTCCTTGAATTCGGATTCTTTTTGCGCAATCTGAATTTTCAGTTGTTGCACCAGTGAGTTATTCAATACATCAGGTGCCACACCGTTTTGACTACGCGCTCTGGAGTGCGCATCAGCAGCAGCTGCCTGGGCATCTACAACTTGGGAGGACAAGTCATTCAGATGTTGGGTTTCCACGTCCACACGTTCATCCGTGTCAACGATGCCCTCTTTGGACTGATAATCAGCCAGTGCTTGCTGAGCCTTTTCAACCTTCTTTTGCAAGCCATTTAATTGCGCTTCAAAAAACTGACTATTTGCCAGCGCCGCAGACATTCTAGAGTCCGCCACCAACTGCACATAAGCTTCCGAAAATGCATTAGCAACGGTCGCACTGTACTTTGAATCGCCCGACTTGTAACGAATGGTCAATACTGCATTATCGCCTGTTTGTACAACATCAAGCGAAGTAAGCAAGCCAGCAGCCAGCCAATCTCTAAAGCTGCCACGTCCAGCACCCACCGTCTGAAATTTTTCCTTCAGCGCAGGATTTGATTCCAGCTTTAGCTTGTCAACCACAATCAGGGCAGCTCTTTGACTTTGAATCATCTCTGCCTGCGTTGACATATAACCGGAAATTGCATTCATTGTTGTCGACAAACCGGTGACCGGATCCATATTTGTCGTATCAACTGCAATAACGGATTCAGCAGTGTACTTTGCTGGCAAGATGAAACTAATCAAAAAAACACCGAGCGCTATGCAAGCTGCGATCAAGGCTGCTTTCTTTCGACCCGCATAAATAATTTGCAGCAATTGTGTAATTGTCATTCCCAACTCCATCAGGGACTTGCCCCTTTAATCCTCTAATTTAAAAGAGACTTTCCTTGACCAGCAGTACATCATCCGGTTGTAGCAAATCGTTCAATGAAGCTCGTATTTCTTCGGTGCTACCATCTGGCTTCTTGCGGAAGATAGTAAACTTCTTTGTCTCTGCTTTGGGTGTAAAACTGCCACTTGCAGAAATGGCCTGCATGACATTCATGGATGCATCCAGCCGGAACATGCCAGGCTTCTGCACTTCGCCATACACATAAAACTGTGGTGCTTTCGGTACATAAATAACATCACCATGTTGTACTTGCAGGGTTGGTTTGCCTGTTGCGGTCTTATCCAGCAGATCACTTAATGAATAATCCTTCTTGACCTGCACGCCTGCATTATCTTGTCGAATCAATACCACACGATCCCCACCGGTAGGTGCTATACCGCCTGCGATGGCGATAGCCTCTGGCAAGGTAGTAATACTATCCAGCAAAATTCGACCAGGGTGATTGACTTCGCCAACCACAGAAATCTTCTGACTCCTGTACTGGGTGACCAGCAGAGTCACATTCGGATTCTTGACAAACCCTCCTGCTGACAATTTTTCTGCAATAAGTTTTTCGACTTCAGAAAAAGTCATCCCACTGATTGTAATTTGCCCAATCAGTGGAAAGGTTACTTTCCCATCACTACTAATTTGTGTTTCCGTAGTCAAATCTGGCAGATTATAGACAGTAATTTTCACTGCATCCCCTGGGCCAAGCGGGAGGTTTTCCGCCGCAATTGCTTTTACACAAAGCATTGACACAAGAAGAATCATCGCAACTTTAAATATTGCTTTCATCCCGTTACCTTTCTGTTTTTATTGCACTTCTACTCAGTGCAAACTGCCATATTCTATTTACCAACCGTAGCTGATGAGTCAACATACTCAATCTTTGCTTGCTTCCGGTAGTCTTTTAATTCCGTATCAATTTTTTCACGAACTCGCTCAGCACCGATTTTACTTTTTATCAAATCAATTGACTGAGCAAAATCCAACGGTGTAATCTGTCGCGACATCAACTGATCCAGCTCATATCCGGCCTGTGTACGAATAACTTTTATATCGCCAACTTTCATCTTGGTTAATTGCGCAAGCATTTCACTTGGCAATAGCTCAGTACTGACTTCAATATCTCTCTCATCAAACTTGACAGCTGCATCAGCAAGTACTTTTTGCGTCTGCTCAATCGTAGTCGACTTTTCCAGGTCTGCCGAAAATGAATCAAAGTTCTTTACATTCGAAAAGAGAAATGCGTGAAACTTGTATTTAGTGCGATTCGAAAACTGCTCTGCATGCTGTTCATAATACTTTTTGACATCAGCAAGTTCAGGAGCACTTACTCCCTTGACAATACGAGCGATTGAGTCTTGCGAATAAATTTGCCGCTTGCTCATTTCCACTTGCATCAAGACATTAGGATCCTGATCAACCTTGTTTTTAATCGCCTGATTAATCAGCAATTGCTGATTAATCAAATCATCAAGCACATCTTTCTTATTGGGCGTCTTACCTTCTGCACTCAGCTTGGCCATAAGATAGTTAAGTTGATGCACAGTAATCTCAACACCATCCACCTTGGCCACCACCTGCGTAGCATCATTTTGGTGAGACTGATTACAAGCTGACAGCAAAGGAACAGCCATCAGTACACACATACCCCACCATGAACTTTTAAACATTGACACCTCGCATTAAAACGCCGACTTATCATTAAAAACCATCGTTATTGTTTTAATGATAATCTTGACATCAAGCCATAGCGACCAGCATCGCAAATAATCCAAATCATATGCAACGCGATTTTCCATTTTATCCAGCGTATCAGTCTCACCACGATATCCATTTACCTGAGCCCAGCCGGTAATACCCGGCCTAGCCTTGTGCCGTATCATGTAACCTTTAATCAGTTTTCGATATTGTTCATTATGAGCATTTGCGTGTGGACGCGGCCCCACCACACTCATACGCCCTTGCAGCACATTGATGAATTGGGGCAACTCATCAAGGGATGTCTTTCGCAAGAACCCGCCAATTTTCGTCAAGCGTGAATCATTACGTTTTGCCTGGGTTACCACGCTGCCATTTTCTTGCACCGTCATCGAGCGGAACTTGTAAACCTCAATAGATTCACCATTCAAACCATATCTCTTTTGTTTGAATATGACAGGGCCTCTTGATGTCAACTTCACTGCAACTGCGATACCAAGCAGCACAGGCCACAACATCAGGAGGGCAGCACTTGCAAACACGATATCGAATAATCGCTTGACCATACCGGAGACGCCCAGAAATGGTGTTTCGCAAACCGCCAGCACGGGAACATTACCGACATGATCAAGTTCTGCCTGAATAATAAGGTCAAAAATGAACATATCCGGCACGAAGTAGATTGAAGCCGTGGTATCTCTCAACTCATCCAGGATAGCCAATACCCGTGGCTGTGATGCCATAGGCAATGTGATATAAATCGCATGCACATTGTGCTTTCGCACGTAATCTGCAAGCTGAGCAATCCCGCCTAGTAGTTCATTTTTCTCAATACCAGTTCTGGCAACCGGTCTGTCATCAAAAAAACCAAGCGACTTTACTTTCATCCAAGGCTGCGACTTAAACTCTTGTGCAAGCAATTTACCAGACTCTGTCGCACCAATTATCACGGCTTTTTTTGCTTTGCCGCTCAAGGCATCCGCATCAAGAAAAAATTTAGATACCAAACCATGTGCAACGAATAGAAGCAGAGGCGTAATGAATGCCCACTCAATCAAAAACGCTCTATTGACCAGACTCCACAAACCCGCAGCATAAACAAGGCCAAGAGCAGCCCCTACGACAAGAAACCAGCCGAGTACAAGCCCGGCAATATCTTTAGCTGAAGTATTTTTATTGGGTAGAAAAAGCCCAGACCCATCAAGAATATAATTTGTCAACAGATAGACAACAGCCGCTGACGCAAAATGTGGCAGTGCAACTCTGCCATAATGCATCTTGCAAAGTGCCAAATAAAAAATGACAACGATTAGCGGATCTATGATGGACTTGAAAAGCGTTGCCGTAGGAGAAACCTTGGCCAAGAAACCGAACCGTCCCCACGCCGCCGTCTGGATACCAGTTGCTTGACGCTCTGCACGTGGCAGTACAGAAGACGGTTGACCATAATCCACAGGCTGGTTTGTTGCCATATTGTTATCTCAAAATCACCCAAATTGGTTTGCAAGCCGCTCACAGCATCAAACGGCATAATATGATGCAAATAGTTCCAATTTTATGATTATGTAATTACATCTGTAAAGCGTATTTTTATTTTAAACTAAACTGTCCTGTTAAATTTTCTTTAAAATAAATGCATTTTTATCATGCTATGGTTAAAATTACGTAAAGCTACGTAGATACTTCTTGCTTTTTCAGCGTGCAGGATGCGTGAAAAATCTTTGCTTTAAATATTTATTTATATTTGATCGGCGTTTATTAAAGATATATCTTTAAATCCCAGCAAAATATAAATCCGCACCTTGCAAAATTATCACTTTGTTATTTTTTGCCAAACCACTCCCCCAACATGCTTTTGATGACCGCCGCATTAAAGCGCGGCATGCGCCCGTCCGCCCAATCCTGACGTCCCAGGTGGTAGTTGAAGCGTTCAAACTGGGCCGGCTGCCCCAGTGCGTTATTACGGGAATACAGCGTTACCCACGGATCACCTTCCCGCCAGGCAATGGCCACCGGCACACCCTCCACTTCGCCCGACCACAGCTGGTCGCTTTCACAAAAGTGAACATCATCCAGCAGTACCATATTGACGATGGGGGCCAGGCCGCCGCGCTGGGCATAAAAGCGGCGCAAGTGTCGACACAACCTTTCCTTGCTGCCCACCGGCGCGTGCGCACCGCGCAGCAAGAAGTAATTGCAGCTGCAACTCATGCTGCCCGGGTCAACCCGGTAACATTTTCCTGGCGTGATGCTGCTATGCATGATGACAGCGGGGAAGTCCAGCGGAGGAAAGGTAAGACGATCACGCACAAAAGGGCCGCCACTGCGGGCTGCCACCTCATCCCCACCGCGACGCGGCTGAGATGGAGGCGGCAGCTGGATTTCGACAGAGCGCGGCAATGTCACATCCTGCAGCCCGCTTTTGTCTGCCCAGGCACCCCCCAGCCACGAGGCAATTCCTGCGATGACAAAGCCCGACACCACTAATACCAGCATGCTCAGCCACATACTCCCCCCCGCAAACACATTTTCATTGTTATTGACTGCCTTGCTCCGCCAGACGGCACCTGACTCCTGCCCCAGCGCACCTGCCTTCAAGCCAGGCAATGCATATGTTGTAGTTTATCCAACGCTTGTTTACTAATTTCTGCCGCATGCCTTGGCCATGAAAAAACCGGCCAGTGGCCGGTTTTCCTGATCTGATCTTGCTATTCAAAGCATAGCTTCAGCGCGATTTGACAAAGGGCACGCCAATGGCCTTGGGCGCTACGGCGCGACCGACAAAGCCAGCCAGCAGCAACACAGTCAGCACATAGGGAATGACCTGAATGGCCTGCGACGGAATCTGGCCAATCACAGGCAAATCCACCCCTTCCAGCCGGATTTGCAGCGCGTCGGCAAAGGCAAACAGCAGGCAGCCCGATACCGCAGGCAGCGGTCGCCACTTACCGAAGATCAGTGCCGCCAATGCCAGAAAGCCCTTGCCAGCTGTCATCTCCTTGATAAAGGAGCCGGTCTGGTACACCGACAGGAAAGTACCGGCCATGCCGCACAGCACACCACCCCAGAACAGCGCGATGTAACGCACCCGCGCTACAGAAACACCAGCGGTATCTGCCGCATGCGGGTTTTCGCCCACCGCGCGCAGACGCAGACCAAAGCGGCTGCGGTATACCACCCAGCTCACCAGCGGAATGATGATAATGGTGAGGTAAACCAGCACGCTGTGACCGGACAAGAGCTTGCTATACAGCTGACCGATAACAGGCACATTCGACAAGGCATCGGCAAACGGCAGGGTAATGTCATGAAAGCGCGAGTCATCATCCAGCTGCGGCGTATTACCACCTTGCTGGAACCAGGCGAGGGCCAGCACCGGCGTGATGCCGGAGGCAATGGTATTGATGGCCATGCCGGAAATCAGCTGGTTGCCGTTATAAGTCACCGAGACAAAGGCATGCACCATGGCCATGCTGACTGCCGCCATCACCCCGGCCAACAGGCCCAGCCAGGGCGAGTGGGTGACAAAGGCCGCCGCACCAGAGGCAAACGCCGCCACCAGCATCTTGCCTTCCAGGCCGATGTCCACTACACCGGAACGTTCAGAGAACATGCCTGCCAAGGCCGCCAGCACCAGCGGCGTGGCAACCCGAATGGTCGAATCAAGCAGACTGAGCCATTGCTCCATCACTTATCCTCCTTGCGTTTGAACAGCCCGGCGATGAAGGGCTCGAACAGGTTTTCCAGCGCACCGCAAAACAGAATGATCAAACCTTGAATGAAGATGATCATCTCGCGGGTAATCACCGGCTTTTCAAACGACAGCTCCAGTCCACCCTGGGTCAGGCCGCCAAACAGCAAGGCAGACAGGATGATACCTACCGGGTGGTTACGCCCCATCAGCGCCACGGCAATGCCGACAAAGCCCACACCATTGGTAAAGGACACATTCATGCGGTGAGTGGAACCCAGCAACTCGTTGATGGCCGCAAAGCCGGACAAGGCACCGGAGATGCACATGGCCAGCATGATGGTTTTGCTGACATTGATCCCGGCATAGCGCGCCGCGCTTTCGTTCACGCCGACGGTGCGCAACTGGAAGCCCCAGCGGCTATGCCACACCAGCAGGTAGAACAGCACGCAGGCCAGCAAGGCCATGATGAAGGTGAGGTTGAGCGGGGTATTGGGCAGTGCGATACCCACACCGGCAGCCAGCTGATGCAGGGCAGGAATCCACGCAGCCTGACCAAATTCACGCGTGGTCGGGTTTTGCGAACCGGCTTCAATCAGGTGGTGGCTAATCAGGTACAACATCAGCGAATAGGCAATGAAGTTGAACATGATGGTGGTCACCACAATGTGGCTGCCACGCTTGGCCTGTAACCAGCCAGGAATAAAGGCCCAGGCCGCACCAAAGCCCATGGCCGCCAGAATGCACAAGGGCACCAGCACCAAGGGTGGCAGGGTGTGGTCAAACGCCAGCACCACCAGCGTCACCCCCAGCCCGGCCAGATAGGCCTGCCCTTCTCCACCGATATTGAACAGCCCGGCATGAAAGGCCGTCGCCACAGCCAAACCGGTAAAAATGAAACCGGTGGTATAGAACAGCGTGTAGCCTATGCCCTCACCACTGCCAAAAGCGCCGCTGACCAGCAGTTGCAGACATTCCCACGGGTCTTCGCCAATCAGCCAGGTGACAAAACCTGTCACCAGCAAGGCCGCCAGCAGATTAAGTACCGGCAACACGCTTAACTGCGCCCAGCGCGGCAAGGTGGACGGTTGTCCGAATTTCACTGTTTATGCCCCCCCATCAACAAGCCCAGCGATAATGTGTCGGCTTCTTTGGCCGCCACTTCGCCACTGATCTGACCGCCCGCCATCACCAGGATGCGGTCGGACAAGGCCAGAATTTCTTCCAGTTCCACCGACACCAGCAAGATGGCCTTGCCGGCATCGCGCAATTCCACCAGGCGGCGGTGGATGAACTCGATGGCACCGATATCCACCCCCCGCGTAGGCTGACCAATCAACAACAAGTCAGGGTTAGCGTGGATTTCACGTGCCAGCACCACTTTTTGCTGATTGCCGCCGGACAGCAGGCCCACGCGCAGCTGGGCATTGTCCGGACGGATATCAAACTGGCGGATGAAATCGCGGGTACGCGCCAGCAATGCCTGGCGAGAAAACAAGCCACGTCGGCTGATGGTTTTATCGTTGTGATAACCCAGGATGGCGTTCTCGAACATGGGGAAGGATTTCACCAGCCCCTCGCGCGAACGGTCTTCCGGCACATGGGCAATACCCTTCTGACGATACAACGCCGCACGCGGCTGGCTGGATTTTTCCAGCAGCAAGTCCTGGTCGTGGTAACGGACTTCACCACTGCTGGGCTCCACCATGCCGGCCAGCACTTCCAGCAGTTCGGATTGGCCATTGCCGGACACCCCGGCAATGCCAACGATCTCACCGGCCCGCACCTGGAAATTCAGCCCATCCAGCAGCTTGACGCCACGGGCATCGGTCAGGTTCAGGTCGCGGACCTCCAGTACCGCTGCGCCAGGCAAGCGCTCGGCCTTGTCCACCTTCAGCGACACCTTCCGCCCCACCATCAGGTCGGCCAGCTTTTCCTTATCAACCTCGGCAGTGCGTACATTCCCCACCACGGTACCGGCGCGCATCACCGTCACCGCATCGGTGATGTCCATCACCTCGCGCAGTTTGTGGGTGATCAGGATTACTGTCTTGCCCTGCTCGCGCAGCGCCCGCAGGATGCAGAACAAATGATCCGCCTCTTGCGGCGTCAGCACCGCAGTGGGCTCATCCAGAATCAGCACATCGGCACCGCGATAGAGCGCCTTGAGAATTTCCACCCGCTGTTGCAGGCCCACGCCCAGCTCGCCCACCAGGGCGTCCGGGTCCACTTCCAGCGAATAATCGCGATTGAGTTGCAGCAAATGCGCCCGCGCCTGCTCCATGCCCTGCTTGAGCAGCAGGCCGCCTTCGGCCCCCAGCACAATGTTTTCCAGCACGGTAAAGGTATCCACCAGCATGAAGTGCTGATGCACCATGCCGATACCCAGCCGGATGGCCTCCTGGCTATTGCGAATACGCACTTCTTGGCCATTCACCCGGATGCTGCCGCCGTCTGCCTGGTAATAACCGTACAGAATGCTCATCAGCGTGGATTTGCCCGCGCCGTTTTCACCGATGATGCCGTGAATGGAGCCCTTGGCGATGTGCATCGTTACATCGCGATTGGCCTGCACCGCACCAAAGCGCTTGCTGATGCCAGCCAGTTCGATGGCGAAATCAGTCATGCCTGTATTTCCCCGCATGCAATGAATCCCGGCCGGGCCACAAGAACCAAACAGGCACGAGAGCCGAAGCCATCGTGCCTGCAGTCCTCCCGGGCCGCGGCCGGGAAAAGAATCATCTAAAGACTTACTTCACCGGGCAGCTATTGTTGGTGCGATAGTCCACCACGCTGAGCTTGCCGCTGATGATGTCCTTCTTGGCCGCGCCAATCTTCTTTTCCATATCCGCGGAAATCAGCTTGCGGTTGTTGGCATCCAGCGCCCAGTCCACGCCACCTTCCTTCAGGCCCATTACCTTCACTTCCGGCTTCCAGCTGCCATCCTTGGCGGATTTGAAGGTGTCGTACACGGCATTGTCCACGCGCTTCACCATGGAAGTCAGCACAAAACCCGGGTACAGGTGGTTCTGGTTGCTGTCCACGCCAATGGACAGCTTGTTGGCGGTCTTGGCGGCCTGCAGCACGCCCAGGCCAGTACCACCGGCGGCGGCAAACACGACATCCACGCCACGGTCAAACTGGCTCTTGGCCAGTTCGGTGCCACGTGCCGGGTCGTTGAAGGCCTGCGGGGTGGTGCCGGTCATGTTCTGGATGACTTCGGTTTTCTTGCTGGCGTACTTGGCACCCTGCACATAGCCACAGCCAAAAGCGCGGATCAGCGGCACGTCCATGCCACCGATATAACCCACCTTGCCGGACTTGGACGCCAGGGCAGCGGCCATACCTACCAGGAAGGAGCCTTCCTGTTCCTTGAACACGATGCTCTGTACGTTCGGACCCTTGGCCACCGAGTCAATAATGGTGAACTTCACCTTGGGGAATTCCTTGGCCACGGTTTCCACCGCCTGGGTGAAGGAGAAGCCCACGGAGACGATCAGGTCGGCATCCTTGCGTGCCAGGTTGCGCAGCAGCTGTTCTTTCTGCGCTTCGGAGGCGATGGTGCCTTCGCGGTAGCTGATCTTGAATTCCTTCTTGAAACGCTCGGCGCCATTGAAGGCCGCCTCGTTGAAGCTCTTGTCGAACTTGCCAGCCTGGTCGTAAATCACTGCCGGGCTGAAATCCTTGGCAAAGCTGGTGCCAGCCAGTACAGACAGGGCCACGGCAAGGCTTGCACGTTTCAATTGAATGGTCATATCAGGAACTCTTGGTTTTGTTGGTCAACATGCCTGTGCGGCACAGGCCGGCAGAGGCAAATTCGGAAAGCCCCACCTTCCGCATTGGCTATTTTGCACACATCACCCTGTTGTAGCTAAACCGAAATCAGCCAACAAGGCGGTATTTCAATCTGATGGGCGCGGCGAATTGTAATGAGGGGGAAATTGACTGTAAACATTTTCCTCTCTACTTTGAAATACCCTGTCGCAAAGCTGGATGTTGTGCGCAACAAAACCACACCATGCTGCGCTCTACGCCATAAAACACATGCCAACATGCCATGACAAAACAGAAAATATGACAACTTGACCCGGGCGGCGCAAGATTGCGCTGCATTTTCCCGACGTCTTGCTGTGTCAAATCAACCACGCCATTGTCAGTCACATATCCAAGCGAGGCGCAAAGCCCTACAATCGCCGCCTTCGCATCGTCAACACTGCCATGCTACCCATCCTCTACCGCGATCAGCAGCTGATCGCCATCCACAAGCCCTCCAACTTGCTGGTGCACCGCTCCGAGCTGGACCGCCACGAAACCCGCTTCGCCATCCAGCTGCTGCGCGACCAGATCGGCCAGCGCGTGTACCCTGTGCACCGGCTGGACAAGGGCACATCCGGCGTGTTGTTGTTTGCCCTGGACAAGGACAGTGCGCGAGAGATGAGCTGGCAATTCGAAAGACAGGAAGTCAGCAAACGTTATCTGGCCGTGGTGCGCGGCCATCCGGCCGAATCCGGCCATATCGACCACGCCCTCAGCCGCCGGGTGGACGACCTTGCCTGGCTCGGAGAAAAGGTACAGCCGGGCCCGCAAGATGCACAAACCGACTACCGCCGCCTGGCTACCATCGAGCTACCCATCGCAGTAGACCGCTATCCCAGCAGCCGCTATGCGCTGATGGAGCTGTCGCCACTCACCGGCCGTCGCCACCAGTTGCGTCGCCACATGAAGCACATCGCCCACCCCATTATTGGCGATGCCACCCACGGCAAAGGTGTGCATAACCGCATGTTTGCCGAGCACTTTGACAGCCAGCGCATGCTGCTGGCCTGCATGGAAATGCAGATTACCCACCCAGAGACCGGTGCAGCCATCACCCTGACTTGCCCGTTGGCGGAAGACTTTGCCAGTGTGGTACGGGCACTGGGCTGGGAGCAGGCCATCCCCGCCCACTGGCTGCCCGCCGTCTGATGTGCGGTCAAATCCGCTACAATGCCGCCATTGTCTTAGAAAGCTGATGCATGCTGAGTTATCGCCACGCCTTTCACGCCGGCAACCACGCCGACGTGCTCAAGCACCTGATTGAAATTGCTGTACTGGACTACCTGGGCCAGAAAGACAAACCCTACTGGTATATCGACACCCATGCCGGTGCCGGTGGTTACGCGCTGCATGAAGGTTATGCTGCCAAGAATGCCGAATACCTGAGCGGTATTGCCCGCCTGTGGGAGCGTACCGACCTGCCACCAGCAGTGGCGGCCTATGTGGACGTAGTGCGCGAGATGAACCCGGATGGGGAGCTGCGCTATTACCCCGGCTCGCCCTGGTGCGCCGCCGCCGTGATGCCGCCAAGCGACAAGCTGCGCCTGTTCGAGCTGCACCCGACTGATTTCCAGCTGCTGGAGCAGAACTTTGGCGGCCATCCACGCCGCACCCAGCTGCAGCAAGCCAACGGCTTTGAAGGCATCAAGGCCATCCTGCCACCGCCGCCACGCCGTGGCCTGGTACTGATAGACCCACCGTATGAAGACAAGCGCGACTACCAGCATGTGGTAACGGCGCTGAAAGAAGGCCTGAAGCGCTTTGCCACCGGGGTGTACGCAGTGTGGTACCCCTGCCTGCAACGCGCTGAAATGAAAGAGCTACCCAAAGAGCTGAAAAAACTGCCCGCCAAAAGCTGGCTGCGCGCCGAGCTGCATGTGCAAGCACCGTCGGCAGACGGCTTTGGCATGTACGGCAGCGGCATGTTCCTGCTTAACCCGCCGTGGACCCTGCCCGCCATGCTCAAGGAAGTCCTGCCTTATCTGGTTGAGCATCTGGGTCAGGACGCCAAGGCCAGCTTCATTCTGGAAACCGGCGGCGATTTGTAAACCACCGCTCATTCGATTGCACAGTGCCACCCTGCGAGGTGGCATTTTTCATGCCGCAACCTGCAGACGTAAAAAAGCCGACCACAAGGTCGGCTTTTGTCTGACAAACAGGCTGGATTATTTCAGCAGCCTGCTGATGTCCTTGGCTTCCCAGTGCGGGAAATGCTTGCGCACCAGCTGGTTGAACTCCAGCTCGAAAGCACGCAGACGCGCCAGTTCGTCACTCACCGGCTCGGCTGTGGATTCGGCTGCCGCCGTCACCATGCCCGCCGCCGCAGTGGCATTGGACAGACGGTCGATAATGATGAAGCTGCCGGTGCCACGGCACTGGGCGTAGGCATCAAACACCACCGGTGCGTTAAGCTCCACGCGGCACAGGGCAATTTCATTCAGTGCCAGTTGCGGGGCATCAAACTGCTGCAGTGAGTTGACATCAACACGGTGCTCGATGGCAGCCACACGACCGCTCACCACCTTGCCGGCCAGCTTGAAACCGTACTCCTTGCCCACCACCAGCGGTGCTTCGGCCATCCACACCACGTGGGCGTCAAATGCCTGCGCCACATTGGGCTGCACCTCGCCGGCACGCACAATCATGTCGCCGCGGGAGATGTCGATTTCATCTTCCAATGTCAGGGTAATGGCCTGGCCGACAAAGGCCGACGGCTGATTGCCTTCAAAGGTAACCACTTCCTTCACCTTGCTACGCTTGCCGGATGGCAGGGCCACAATCGCGTCACCCGGCTTCACCTCACCGGCCACCACCGTGCCGCAGAAACCGCGGAAGTCCAGATTCGGGCGGTTGACGTACTGCACCGGCAGACGGAAGGCTTCCAGCGCCACGTCGTGGCTCACCTGCACACTCTCCAGCAGCTCCATCAGGGTAGCACCCTGATACCAGCCCATGTTTTCGCTACGCGTTACCACATTGTCGCCACGCAGGGCGGAAATCGGCACAAAGCGGATATCCGGAATGGTCAGGTGTTCGGAGAAGGCCAGATATTCTTCACGGATGCGGTCGTACACTTGCTGGCTGTGCTCCACCAGGTCCATCTTGTTGATGGCCACAATCACGTGCTTGATACCCAGCAGGCTGACAATGAAGCTGTGACGGCGGGTCTGGGTTTGCACACCACGACGCGCGTCAATCAGAATCACCGCCAGATTGCAGGTGGACGCGCCGGTGGCCATGTTACGCGTGTACTGCTCGTGCCCCGGGCAGTCGGCAATGATGAACTTGCGCTTTTCGGTACTGAAGTAGCGATAGGCCACGTCGATGGTGATGCCTTGCTCACGTTCGGCCTGCAAACCATCCACCAGCAAGGCTAGGTCGATTTCCTGGTCGGTGGTGTTGTACTTTTTCGAGTCACGCTCGATTGCCGCCAGCTGGTCTTCGAAAATCAGCTTGGAGTCATGCAGCAGGCGGCCAATCAGCGTGGATTTGCCGTCGTCGACATTGCCACAGGTGATGAAGCGCAGCATGTCCTTGTTTTCATGCTGCTTCAGGTATTCCAGGATATCGCTGGCAATCAGCTCGGACTGGTGAGACATGATCGTTCTTTCCGCTGTAGCCCACCGCCAGGGCGATGAGCATCAATTCTTCAGAGTGGTGACTGGATGGAGCCGGGCTTAGAAATAACCTTCCATCTTCTTCTTTTCCATCGAGCCGGCCTGATCATGGTCGATCAGACGGCCCTGACGCTCACTGGTGGTGGTCAGCAGCATTTCCTGGATGACCTCCGGCAGCGTGGCGGCAGTGGACTCCACCGCGCCAGTCAGCGGGTAACAGCCCAGGGTGCGGAAGCGCACTTGCTTCTTGGTGATGCTGGCTTTTTGTTCCGGCGTCAGGTATTGCAGAATGCGGTCGTCATCAATCATCACCAGCGTGCCATTGAGGTTGACTACTTCACGCTCGGCGGCGAAATACAGCGGCACGATGTCGATGTTTTCCAAATAGATGTACTGCCAGATATCCAGCTCGGTCCAGTTGGACAGCGGGAACACGCGAATGCTCTCACCCTTGTCGATCTTGCTGTTGTAGATGTTCCAGAGTTCCGGACGCTGGTTTTTCGGGTCCCAGCGATGGTTCTTGTCGCGGAAGGAATACACGCGCTCCTTGGCGCGGGACTTTTCTTCGTCACGGCGCGCGCCACCAAAGGCCGCATCAAAACCGTATTTGTTCAGCGCTTGCTTCAGGCCTTCGGTCTTCATCACATCGGTGTGCTTGGCACTGCCGACGGTGAAGGGATTAACGTTAGCCTTCACGCCCTCTTCATTCACATGCACGATCAGGTCCCAGCCTTCGGCTGCCTGCTTGTCGCGCAGGGCGTACATGTCCTTGAACTTCCAGGTGGTGTCCACATGCATCAGCGGGAACGGCGGCTTGCCCGGCGCAAAAGCCTTGCGCGCCAAGTGCAGCATCACGGCAGAATCCTTGCCGATACTGTACAACATGACCGGATTTTCAAATTCCGCGGCCACTTCACGGATGATGTGGATCGACTCGGCTTCCAGCTGCTTGAGATGAGTCAGCTTTTGTTGACTGATGTTCATGATTCCCGCCTGTTCCTGGGCTGTCTGCACTCTTGGCGAGCACAGCATGATGGTTTGCTTGACGTCCAATGTACCGGAAGCACTGCTTTTTTCCAAAATCAGTTGGATATATCAATATGCACTATCTAAGTGAAAATTCAGTCCAAAGAGCAATAACGCAATGCGGATTAAGCCATGCTGTGCAGCCTGTTTCGCCATATAGTGACAAGCAGGGAGAACACATCATGAACCGCGACAACAATAATGCGGAATACCAGGTCAACCGCCGCATACCCTGCCCAGATGGCAGCGTGCTATTACTGTGCAGCATGGAGGGCCAGCGCTACCTGCTGGACCCTATGACAACGCCCGACAGCCACCCGGCACCTGTACACGGCCTGCTTGCCCACAACAACACGACAACTGTACTGGGTGAGCAGCCATACAGCTGTTACCTGATGGGTGAAAGCCGACTGCTCAGCGACACACTGGCCAGCCGCCCCGATGACCGCACGGCAGCCGGCTTGCTGTGCGACTGCATGGAAGCGCTGCTACACCTGCAACGGCACCAACTGACACTGGCTCAGTTGGATGCAGAACACATCTTGCTCGATTCACAAGGGCAAGCCTGCCTGCTCGCCGGACAAACCTTCCCGGCAACTGAGGAAGCAAGCCTGCAAAACAATGTACGACAGGCTGGACGGCTGTTTTACCGCTTGCTCACCGGTCGGCCGCATGGCAACTTGCCACTGCAGCAGTTACGGCCGGATCTGGACCCGGAACTGCTGCAACTCTGTCAAACACTGCTCGACTGCCATACGCCAGCCAGCAGTACCAGCCGGGCGGCACTGGCTCAGTTACAGGATTGGCTGGTGCGGCAACAGCGCTTTGTTCGCAGCGAAGGCAACCAGCAAGCCGCATTGCAGCAACTGCTGCAGCGCATGCGTCACAACCCGGACTTCCCCGCCCTGTCACAGGCCATCAATGCCATCAACCACATCGGTAATGCCGACAGCGAACGACTGCAAGTGCTGGCGGAAATCATCCTCAAGGATTTTTCACTCACCAATAAGCTATTACGCGTGGTCAATACCGCCAACTTCAGCCAGTTTGGCGGAGCGGTAAGTACCATTTCGCGCGCCATCGTCATTCTCGGCTTTGATACCATTCGCAACCTGGCACTGACATTGCTGCTGTTTGAACACATGCACAACCGCAGTCACGCGCAGGAAGTGCGCGACGTCGCCGCCAGCGCCCTGTTTTGCGGGCTACTGGCCCGCAGCCTGGCCCGACACAGCCGCATGCAAGAGGCAGAGGAAGCCCTGATTTGCGGAATGTTTCAGCAGTTGGGTGAATTGCTGTGTGTGTACTACTTCCGCAATGAATATCATCTGATCCACAAGAAAATCGACACCGGCAGCAACGCGGCACAGGCCGTACAACATACGCTAGGCATCTCCTATGCCGCACTCGGCTCCAGCACTGCCGAGGCCTGGAGCTTTCCCGAGCGCATCGTCAGCAGTCTGGAACCTTATCCGCCAGGACCGGTGCGACCACCTCAACACAATGCAGCCAGACTGCGCATGCTGGGCAACCTGGCACAAGAACTCACCCAGCTCCTTGCCACACCAAGCACCGCAAACACCACGCATGCGCAGCAACTACTCAACCGCTATACACGAGCCCTGCCGCTGGAAATAAACAGCCTGCATGCTGTCATTGCCGAAACCCAGACAGAATTTGCCAACACGCTGCATGAATGGAGCAATGATGCGAATGTGCAAGGCAAAGCCAGGCAGCTGAAAACCGCCGCACTTGGCAGCCATGCAAACAACAAGCCAGACGCACCGGTCGCCGAGCTGGAAACCAGCTATATCACCTCCGCACCAGCTACCACCTCGCTCTTGTCCAGTGGCATACAGGAAGTGACATCCACCTTGTTGGGCAATTACCAGCTGAACGATCTGTTGCGGATGATTCTGGAAATCATGTACCGCGCGGTGGGTTTCGATCACGTGGTGCTTTGCACCAAGGACCCGCGCCACAATGTGCTGCACGCTCGCTTCGGCTTTGGCGAAAACACTGCCGCCCTATTACCGGTTTTCAAGGTGGACCTGCAACAACAGGACAATGCTTTTTGCATCGCCATGGAGCGTAATGTCGATATTTTCATCGAGGACGCCAATGCAATCGCCATCAGTAGTCATATTCCAATGTGGTATCGTCAACTCAATCTTGCCCAGACGTTTATCATCTTTCCCCTTGTGCTGGAAAAGAGGAAAATAGGCTTCCTTTACGGCGACAAAAAGCAGGCACACAGCCTGCCTTTGCAGCCAGATGAACTGAATCTCCTCAAGACGCTACGCAACCAGGCCTTGCTGGCCATTCGCCAACAGCAGAACTGAACCCAGTCAGAGAAACCGCTTGCCTTCATCAATCCCGACCACCACAGCACTGACCCGCAGAAGTCTGCTGCAACGCGGGCTAACCATTGCGGGTGCCGGGCTGCTGCAAGCCTGCGGCACCACAACGCAACCCACCACCATCAAAACCACCATGCCCATGCAAAACCATGAAATTGCGTTACTTGCCTGCTCCGGAACACTGCCCAACGCCTTGCAGCGTCAGCACGGCGTGGAGCGATTGCAGCAAGCCGGGTTTAGCGTCAGCAACCGTAGTGCCATTGATCGCCAGTACCAGCGCTTTGCCGGTACGGATCAACAGCGCTTACAAGACCTCAATCAGCTGTCACAGCGACAAGACATGCCGCGCATGCTGCTGGCGGGCCGTGGTGGATATGGCGCTTGCCGCCTGTTGCAGGACATTGATTACCAGCGACTGTGCCCCATGCTCAAGGAAGCAGGTACCCAGATCATGGGCTATAGCGACTTCACCGCCATTCAGCTTGCCTTGCTAGCCAAAGGAGGTGTTGGCAGCTTCGCCGGCCCCATGCTGTACAGCGACTTTGGTGGCCGCAAACTCAGCCCGATGACCATGCAGCATTTCATTCAGGCCACAACAACCGAAAACTGGACCGTCACCATCACCACGCCACAAGCAGCAACAGCAAGCGGTGAAGGCATATTCTGGGGCGGCAACCTTAGCGTACTGTCCAGCTTGATCGGCACCCCGTTCCTGCCAAACATCCAAGGGGGGCTATTGTTTCTGGAGGATGTGGGTGAACAGCCCTACCGACTGGAGCGCATGCTGCAGCAGCTCTACCTGGCCGGCATCCTGCAACGCCAAAAAGCCATTTTCCTGGGTGATTTCGCCATGGGCCGCATCGTGGATGCCTACGACGCTGGCTACACGCTGGACACTGTGATTGCTCAAATACGCAGCCAGCTAAAGATTCCCGTTTTCACAGGCATACCCTTCGGACACATTCACGACAAAACCACCCTGCCTCTGGGCTACCCTGCCCGCTTTACCGCCAGCGAATCAGGTCTGACACTCGCTTTCAGTCACTACCCGGTACAGCCTGCAGCCGGGCTCACGCTGGAACGACTACTGACGGAAAGCTAAGTCAAGAAACAAAAAGCCACCCAACGGTGGCTTTTTGTTTGGCTTTATTGCTTGGCCCCATGCGGCACCTGGATATCCGGTTCGCGGGATAACAGCAGTATTCGCTACCAAGGCATGCGCAGTGAGATAGCAAGCATGAGCGC
>NZ_JACAXB010000020.1 GCF_013391415.1 Aquitalea sp. LB_tupeE | reverse complement strand
ACATGAATAAGTAAAACCAACAAGCAGAGCAAACACACTTGCCTGGTCAGTACTGAGGAGAGGCTATCGTGCCGGATCACATTCTGGAAAGTGGAGATTCCCCGGATCTGGAAGCACTGTTCGACAGCATTGCCGCCAGTCAGCAAAAAGAAGCTGACAGCGCCAGCAGCCCAGCCGACACAGTGGTAAACGCTGCGGAACCGAGCCCTGCCGTGATGTATGAGCAGATTGGCCTGCTGACCCGCAAGATGCACGATGCCTTGCGCGATCTGGGCTATGACAAGTCACTGGAAAAGGTGGCTGATGCGATTCCTGATGCCAAGGATCGCCTGGGTTATATCGCTTCACTCACCGAGAGTGCTGCCGAACGCGTGCTGAATGCTACCGATCTGGCCAAGCCCTATCAGGACGAGATAGAAAGCCGGGCCCTGGCCTTGCAGGCCCGTTGGGAACAGCTGTACGCCAATAAACTGTCCATTGCCGAATTCAAGAATCTTGCCGAAGACACGCGCCAGTACCTTGGACAGGTGCCCAAACAGACGCAAGCCACCAATGCCCAGTTGCTGGAAATTGTGATGGCGCAAGACTTTCAGGATTTAACCGGCCAAGTCATCAAGAAAATGATGGACATGGTGCATATACTTGAACAGGAACTGGTAACCTTCCTGATCGAGTTCTCGCCGGACTCGAAAAAGGCAGGCCTGGACAATAACCTGCTCAATGGACCGGTAATCAATCCGGAAGGCAGGACAGACGTGGTTTCCAGCCAACAGCAGGTTGATGACCTGCTGGAAAGCCTGGGCTTCTGAACAATAGCGGTGAACGTGTAAGCGGCATAAGCGGGGTGAGAATATGAGCGATTTTGGCGGCATGGAAGAACTGCTACAAGACTTCCTGATGGAATCCACCGACCTCTTGTCCGACGTGGACAACAAGCTGGTGGAACTGGAAAAGCGTCCTGAAGACAAGGCATTGCTCAACGACATTTTCCGGGGATTTCATACCATCAAGGGTGGTGCCGGCTTTCTGAACGTCGGCCCCATGGTCAACCTGTGCCATCGCACGGAAAACCTGTTCGACAAACTGCGTAATGGCGAGCTGCACATCACGCCGGAAGTGATGGACGTCATTCTGGATGCCACAGGTATCGTGCGTGACATGTTCGGCACACTGGGCCAGGGACTGATGGTTGCCGAGGCAGATGCAGACGTGCTGAACGCCCTGGATGCCGTTCTGGCAGGCCAGACCCCGACCAAAGCAGGTGCAGAAGTGCCTGCCCCCGCGGCCGTCAGCAGCCCTGCCACTGCCGCACCGGTCGCAGCGGACGGTCCGGACTGGAATGCACTGCACCAGGCCATCGTGCCGCAAGCAGCCGCCGCCAGCACAAGTCCGGCGGCAGCACCTGCCGCGCCTGTGGCTGCAGCCCCCGCCGCCGCCCCGGCCCACGAACTGATGACCGCTGCCGAGCACCTGCCGGTGGCCAAGCCGGCAGCCAAACCGGTTGCCAACAAACAACCAAGCAGCGCAGGCAACAGCAGCGGCCCGCAAGAAAACACCATTCGTATTGACACGGTTCGACTGGACATGGTGTTGAACCTGTCCGGCGAAATCGGCCTGACCAAGAACCGCCTGACCACCCTGCGTACGGAAATCCTGCAGGGCAATCGCGACGGCAACACCCTGCGTTCGCTGGATGAAGCCATCAGCCAGCTGGACCTGCTGGTGGGCGACCTGCAAAACGCGGTGATGAAAACCCGCATGCAGCCTATTGGCCGCTTGTTCCAGAAATACCCGCGTTTGGCACGTGACCTGGCCCGCCAACTGGGCAAGGAAGTCGAACTGGTGCTGTCCGGTGAAGAAACCGAGCTGGACAAGACCATGATCGAAGACCTTAACGATCCGCTGGTTCACCTGGTGCGCAATGCGGTTGACCATGGTGTCGAGTCGCCGGAAGAACGTATTGCTGCGGGCAAGAAGCCGCAATCGCTGATCCAGCTGACTGCCGAACAGGTGGGCGATCACATCCAGATCGAAATCACCGACGACGGCAAAGGCATGAACCCTGACGCCCTGCGTCGCAAGGCCATCGAAAAAGGCCTGATTGATCAGGAAACCGCCAATGGTCTGGACGAGAAGCAATGCCTGCAGCTCATCTTCATGCCGGGCTTCTCCACCAAGGACCAGATCTCCAGCGTGTCCGGTCGTGGCGTGGGCATGGACGTGGTACGTACCAATATCCAGAAGCTCAATGGTCGCATCGACATCAATTCGCTGCCGGGCGAAGGCACCCGCATCAGCATTTCGCTGCCGCTGACGCTAGCCATTCTGCCGGTACTGGTGGTGCGTGCCTGCAACCAGCCGTTTGCCGTACCGCTGGCCATGGTGCGCGAAATCATCACCATCGACCCGAACGCCATCCAGGAAGTATCGGGCAAGCCCACCATCGTGGTGCGAGATGAAATCCTGCCGCTGCGTACTCTGGCTGGCCTGCTAGGCTGGGAACCTACCCAGAAGCCCTATTTTGGCGTACTGATGCAATCGGCCGAGAAGTCTTTCATCCTGGCCATCGACTCCTTTGTCGGTCGTGACGATGTGGTCATCAAGCCGCTGCAGAACATTCGTCCGAAGGGCGTGGCCGGTGCCACCCTGTCTGGCGATGGTTCGGTGGTTCTGGTGCTGGATATGGAAGACCTGCTAAGTTCCAGCGACGGCACCAATGGCCAAGTCAGAACCTCGGAGCTGATTTCCGTATAAAAAAACCAAGACTGGCAAGCTTTAATGACCACTCAATGCGCCTTCATCGGAAGGCAAACGGTTCTCAACCGCAACCAGCAGCTCATCGGGTATGAGCTGCTTTTTCGTGCAAGCAAGGAAGCCAGTTCCGTCGGCCCACACAGCGAGCTGCAAGCTGACACCGACGTGCTGGTCAATACCCTGAACAATATGGGTACCAGTTGGCTGATCGGCAACAAGCTGGCTTTCATCAATGTTGGCGAAGCCATGCTGACCAGCGATTTTCTGGAGTTGCTGCCACCACGGCGCATCATTCTGGACATCGCGCCGAATATTTCACCTTCCAGTGAACTGTTGTCGCGCGCCCGCCACTTGCGTTCGCTGGGTTTTGGCATTGCACTGGATGATTTCAGTTTTGAAGCACAATCCGCTGCGTTTCTGGAATTTGCCAACTACGTGAAGCTGGATATCCAGAATCGCGACCCCAACCACTTCCAGGTACTGGCTGCACGTTTGCGCAGCTATCCGGTGATTCGCATTGCCGAGCGCGTGGAAACCCATGAGCAATATCATCTGTGCAAAGAACTGGGCATGGATGGCTTCCAGGGTTATTACTTTGCCAAGCCGGAAACCCTGTCTGCCAAGGTGATTCACCCTACTTTCAGCAATGCGCTGGAGCTGCTTAACTTGCTGCGGATGGATGCCGACCTGCGACAGGTGGAACAAATCCTGAAGCGCGATGTTGCCCTGTCTTACAAGCTGCTGCGCTATGTCAATTCGGCGGCTGCCGGTCTGAACACAACCATCAGCTCCTTCTCTCACGCCGTCACGGTACTGGGTTACAAAAAGCTGTACCGCTGGCTCACCCTGTTGCTGGTGACCGCATCTGACGACGGTCGTGCACCACCGGCGCTGCAAAAGACAGCCGTCACGCGCGGCCGCCTGATGGAGCTGTTGGGTGCAGAGCTGGGCATGAGCCCGGATGACTGCGACAACCTGTTCATTGTCGGTATGTTCAGCCTGCTGGACGTGTTGTTTGACATGCCGATGAACGCCATTCTGGAACATCTGCAATTGCCGGTTTGCATCATTGAAGCCCTGGCCGCACACAAGGGCAGGATGGGCATATTGCTGCAACTGACCCAGTCTTGCGAAGATGGCCAGCTCAACGGTGTGGATGCGCTGTGTCAGCAATTGGGCCTGAGTCCGGAACAACTCAACCAGTCCCACGTTGCCGCACTCGCTTGGGTGGAGGATCTGGGCTTATAATTGCCAGCCCTTCAGCCGGTCAGCACATCGCGATGAAACTGTTAGCCATAGACACCTCCAGCAGTTATTTGTCTCTTGCCCTCAGCCTGGATAATCAGTTACTGAATTTCCATGAGGAGATGGGGCAAAAGCATGCAGAACGCACGCTGCCGGAAATCCAGCGACTGCTGCAACAGGCTGATATTGCGTTGACCGATCTGGATGCCATCGTCTATGGCCAGGGGCCGGGCTCCTTCACCGGCCTGCGCATTGCTTGCGGGCTGGCACAGGGGCTGGCATTTTCTGCCGGGCTACCACTCATCGGCATTCCGACACTGGATGCAGTGGCCCAGCAAAGCGCTGCTGACCAGGTGCTGGTTTGCCTGGATGCTCGCATGCAGCAGGTATACTGCGCCAGCTACCAGACTGGCCCTGCATGGCAGCGTCTGACCCCCATCACCCTGCAAGACCCGCAAGATGTCACCTTGCCAGATGGCATCACCCTGCTGGCAGGCGATGGCTTCACCAATTACCCGGCACTGTTGCCTGCACAGCGCGGCAGCACACGACACACCGGCATTCTACGTGCCGATGCCCGCGCGCATATTGAGCTTGCCCTGTCTGGTCGCTACCCGCAGCAACACCCCAGAGAAGCCGAGTTGCTGTACGTGCGTAACAAGGTGGCACTCACCTCGCTTGAACAACAGGCGTTGAAGGGATGAGCCAGGTGCTGCGCCAGCAAGCTGTCGATGCCGAACAGCTGGCACAACTGGAAGCGTCAGCCACGGCCCATGGCTGGAGCACACGCCATTACCAGGATTCCATCCAGGCAGGGCATGTGTTTTATGGCCTGGAGCAACAAGCCCTTGGCTGTGCCGTGGTCATGCCGCTGCTGGACGAAGCGGAGTTGCTCAATATCTTTATTGCGGCCGGGCAACAAGGCCGGGGATTGGGTTTTGTCCTGCTAAGCGGCCTGATGCAAGACCTGAAACAACATGGCTGCCACAAATTGTTTCTGGAAGTTCGCGCCAGCAATCACCCTGCCCGCAAACTGTATAGCAACTGCGGTTTTCAGGAGATCGGCGTGCGCAAAAACTACTACTCCAGCACCAATGGCGAACGCGAACATGCGATTCTGATGGAGGCCGTGCTATGAATCGCAGCCGTTTCATCCAGCAAGCCATTGGCCTTGGCCCCATCTGGGAATCGCGCGAGGGCTGGTTTGCCGATCATCCTGCTGAAATTTCCAGACAGGCGCTGATACAGGCCCACCACGACCAAGCCATTGCCGAGCTACACCAACCGGCAAGCACTGCAACAGCCACAGCCCCCGCAGTACAGCCTGCCGCACCGATCCTGGCGTCGGAGAAGGACAAGCCGCAGCCAGTATCACCAGCCACTACAGTACTCCCCGCTGTCGCCAGCCCGATCGGCCAAATTCCCAGCTGGGAGCAACTGGAACAAACCGTTGCCAATTGCGAACGCTGCACCCTGTGCCGCACGCGCACCCAGACCGTCTTTGGCCGTGGCAATCCCCAGGCGCGCTGGATGCTGATTGGCGAAGCACCGGGGGAACATGAGGACAGACAAGGCGAGCCCTTTGTCGGCAAGGCCGGACAACTGCTGGATAATATGCTGGCGGCCGCCGGACTGGACCGAGACCGTGATGTCTACATTGCCAATGTCCTTAAATGCCGCCCACCGGGTAACCGCAACCCGGCACCGGAAGAAATCCTGGCATGTCAGGGCTATCTGCAACAGCAGATTCAGCACGTACGACCGGTGCTGATTGTGGCCTTGGGGCGCTTTGCCGTTCAAACCCTGCTGCAAAGCGAACAGGCGATTGGCAAACTGCGCGGTCAGGTACACCAGTATCAAGGCATACCGCTGATTGCCACCTATCACCCTGCTTATCTGCTACGCAATCTGCCTGACAAGGCCAAGGCATGGCAGGACATGGTGCTGGCCAAGCAGCAGTTCTCCCGCCTGACCCAAACTGCCTGAGCCTGCCAGGTAGCATTCAGCCATACACTTCGCGCAGCCAGCGCCGATAGATGGCATCCGCCTGGGCGTGACTTTGCGTCATGCCTGCGTCCAGAGAAGCATCAATCGCGTCGACAGACATCACACTGGGCAAATCATGTCCGTCAATTTCCTGATACCCCACCTGCAACCATTTGCGAATCATCGGTGCTTTCACTTCACAGTGGAACTGCATGCCCAGATGCTTTCCGCCATACAAAAACGCCTGGTTGGGGCAGTAGGCGCTGCTGGCCAACAAACAGGCCCCCTCAGGCAAGGCAAAGGTATCGCTGTGCCACTGAAACACGCGCAGGACCTGTCTATCGCCAAACCACTCCCCGACAACATCCGCAGCCGCTGGCTGCAAATCTATCCAGCCGATTTCAGGAATCTCTGCCTTGCTGACCTCGGCACCGAGTGCCAATGCCAATAACTGCCCACCCAGACAGTGACCAATCACCGGAACGTCTGCCGCGACAGCGCCGCGTAAAAATTCAATCTCAGGCAGGATCCACGGATGATCCGCCACATCACGCACACTCATCGGCCCGCCAAAACTAGCCACACCGGCATAGTCACGGACATCCGGTGGCAAGGCATCACCGGCATAGACCCTGAAAATATGCGATGGGATATCAGAACGATTCAGATAATCAAGAAAATACTCGGGACCATCCAGCGCAACATGCTGAATGATGGCAATGGGCTTCATGGCTATTCCTTTGCACAATCTGGCTTGGATCCGTAAAAATGATCACAAAGCGATAGAGAAGGAAAATATAGCCCAACAATATCAAATTTTGTAAATTTATTTGATCAAAAAAAGAATAAAGCAGGAAGAGAAAAGCGGTTGTGCACAAAAGACAGGCAATAAAAAACCCTTCTCCGTGCACCAGAGAAGGGCTCTTCGACGTTACCGAAAATCAAGCTTACTTCAGCTTGGTTTCCTTGTAGATAACGTGTTTACGGGCAACGGGATCAAATTTTTTGATCTCCATTTTTTCCGGCATCGTGCGCTTGTTCTTCGTAGTAGTGTAGAAGTGGCCAGTGCCGGCGGTGGATTCAAGCTTGATTTTATCGCGCATTGTATTACCTATCTGTCGCTATCTAGAGGACCGCTTAGATCTCGCCACGAGCGCGCAGATCTGCCAGCACTACATCGATACCAACTTTATCGATAGTACGCAGTGCAGCGTTGGATACGCGCAGGCGCACCCAGCGGTTTTCGCTTTCTACCCAGAACTTGCGGTACTGCAAGTTCGGCAGGAAACGACGTTTCGTCTTGTTGTTGGCGTGGGAAACATTGTTCCCGGTCATCGGACGTTTGCCGGTGACTTTGCAAACACGCGCCATGTTAACACTCCCAAAACCGGTAAAAGCTGGCTTTATACCATGAAAAAAGCCAGCGATTCAAGCATGATGCGCACTTTCCGTGGAAAGCACGATCTCGTATATGAAACAGTCGGGGCGCATTGTAACGGAATTACCACAAACTGGCGAGTACAAGCTGAAATCAGACGAGACAAGTGTTGCATTCATTGTTGCAACAAGCCGTGCCATGGCGGTTCAAATCCAAGCGATTTCAGGTTAAAATCCCGGATTCCCATAGAGCCGTAATTCCATGACCAAGTATATCTTCGTAACCGGCGGTGTGGTGTCTTCCCTTGGGAAGGGCATTGCCGCTGCGTCCATTGCTGCCATTCTTGAGTCGCGCGGGCTGAAAGTCACCATGCTGAAGCTCGACCCGTACATCAACGTCGACCCGGGCACCATGAGCCCCTTCCAGCACGGTGAAGTATTCGTGACGGAAGACGGCGCCGAAACCGACCTCGACCTTGGCCACTATGAGCGCTTCATCAAATCCAAGATGAAGAAGAGCAACAACTTCACCACTGGTCAGGTTTACGAATCCGTGATCACCAAGGAGCGCCGTGGCGACTACCTGGGTGGTACCGTGCAGGTAATCCCGCACATCACCGACGAAATCAAGCACAAGGTTCATGAAGGCGCGGGCGATGCCGACGTGGCCATCGTCGAAATCGGCGGCACCGTGGGTGATATCGAATCCCTGCCCTTCCTGGAAGCCATCCGCCAGATGCGGTCCAACCTGGGCCGCAAGAACACCATGTACGTGCATTTGTCCTACGTACCGTTCATTGCCACCGCAGGTGAAATCAAGACCAAGCCGACTCAGCACTCGGTAAAAGAGCTGCGTGAAATCGGCATCCAGCCGGACATCTTGCTGTGCCGCATGGACCGCGAACTGCCGGCTGACGAAAAACGCAAGATCGCCCTGTTCTGTAATGTCGAAGAAAACGCCGTCATCGGCTGCTATGACTCGGACTCCATCTACAAGGTCCCGGCCATGCTGCACGAACAAGGCATTGACGACATCATCACCGAGCACATGCAGCTGGACATCCCGCCGGCTGACCTGTCGGTATGGGCTGGCATCATCGACGCCATCGAGCATCCGGAACAAACCGTCAACATCGCCATGGTAGGCAAGTATGTTGATCTGACCGAATCCTACAAGTCGCTGTCTGAAGCGCTGAAGCACGCCGGCATTCACACCCGCTCCGATGTCAACATCATCTACGTTGACTCCGAAGACATCGAGCGTGACGGCGCCGAATCGCTGAAGGACATGGACGCCATCCTGGTGCCAGGCGGCTTTGGCAAGCGCGGCGTGGAAGGCAAGATCAAGGCCGTGAAATTTGCCCGCGAGAACAACATCCCTTACATGGGTATCTGCCTGGGCATGCAGATTGCATTGATCGAATATGCGCGTGATGTGGCCGGCCTTGCCGGTGCCAACTCCACCGAATTCGACCTGGACACCGACTACCCGGTAGTGGCACTGATCGACGAATGGGTCAATCACGACGGCAAGATCGAAAAGCGCGACGAGAACTCCAATATGGGCGGCACCATGCGCCTGGGCGGTCAGCACTGTGATCTGGTAGAAGGCTCGCTGGCAGCACGTGTATATGGCTCTACCGACATCGTCGAGCGCCATCGTCACCGCTACGAAGTGAACAATTACTACGTACAACGCCTGGAAGCAGCCGGCCTGACCATTTCCGGCCGCTCCGCCGGTCATGAAAAGCTGGTGGAAACCATCGAGTTGAAAGACCACCGCTGGTTCTTCGCTTGCCAGTTCCACCCGGAATTCACCTCTACCCCGCGCGATGGCCATCCGTTGTTCAAGGCCTATGTGCAGGCAGCCATCGACTATAAGGCTGAAAAGCAAGGGAAATAAGCATGAAACTGTGCGGATTCGAAGTCGGCCTGAACCAGCCTCTGTTCCTGATTGCAGGCCCCTGCGTCATCGAAAGCGAACAGATGGCACTGGACACCGCTGGTCAGTTGAAGGAAATCACCAGCGAACTGGGCATCAACTTCATCTACAAGTCGAGCTACGACAAGGCCAACCGCTCCTCCGGCAACTCCTTCCGTGGTTTTGGCATTGATGAAGGCCTGCGCATTCTGGACGAAGTAAAACGCCAGATCGGCGTTCCGGTCTTGACCGATGTGCATGCCGAGAGTGAAATCGCCCAGGTTGCCAGCGTGGTGGATGTACTGCAGACACCAGCTTTCCTGTGCCGCCAGACTGACTTCATCCGCGCCGTGGCCCAATGCGGCAAGCCGGTCAACATCAAGAAGGGACAGTTTCTTGCCCCAGGCGATATGAAAAATGTCATCGACAAAGCCCGTGCAGCTGCCAAGGAAGCCGGCTTGGCCGAGGACAGTTTCATGGCCTGCGAACGTGGCGTATCGTTCGGCTACAACAATCTGGTATCCGACATGCGCTCGTTGATGATCATGCGCGAAACCAACTGTCCTGTTGTGTATGACGCCACCCACTCGGTGCAGCTGCCAGGTGGCCAGGGAAGCTCTTCTGGTGGTCAGCGCGAATTCGTACCGGTCCTGGCGCGTGCTGCCGTTGCCGCCGGTATCGCCGGTATTTTCATGGAAACCCACCCCAACCCGGCTTGCGCCAAGTCCGATGGCCCGAACGCCTGGCCGCTGGGGCGGATGAAAGAACTGCTGGCCACGCTGCAGCAGCTGGACCGTATGGTCAAGCAAGGCGGCTGGCCAGAGCATTCACTCTGAGTCTTGTTGCAGTCCGAGTTGTGGTAGCAAGCATTCTTCAGCCCGCCAACATGGCGGGCTGACAGTGATACGGTTAACCAAGCAATGCAATTGAAGGGGACAAGTATGAGTTCGATCATTGACGTAGTAGCCCGCGAGATTCTCGACTCCCGTGGTAATCCGACTGTTGAAGCCGATGTACTGCTGGAATCCGGCGTCATGGGCCGTGCAGCCGTACCGAGCGGTGCCTCCACCGGCGAGAAGGAAGCACTGGAACTGCGTGACGGCGACAAGAGCCGCTACCTGGGCAAGGGCGTGCTGAAAGCTGTTGAAAACATCAATACCGAAATCTGTGAAGCCATCATCGGCCTCGACGCCGCCGACCAGGCCTTCATCGACAAGACCCTGATCGAACTGGACGGCACCGAAACCAAGTCCCGCCTGGGTGCCAACGCCATGCTGGCCGTTTCCATGGCCGTTGCCCGCGCTGCTGCTGAAGATGCCGGCCTGCCGCTGTACCGCTACCTGGGTGGTGCCGGCCCGATGGCCCTGCCGCTTCCGATGATGAACGTGATCAACGGCGGTGCGCACGCCAACAACACCCTGGACATCCAGGAATTCATGATCATGCCGGTGGGCGCACAAACCTTCCGCGAAGCCCTGCGCTGTGGTGCCGAAGTGTTCCACAACCTGAAAAAGCTGTGCGATGCCAAGGGTTACGCCACCACCGTAGGTGATGAAGGTGGTTTTGCCCCGAACCTGGCCAGCCACGAAGATGCTATCAAGCTCATCCTGGAAGCCATCGACGCTGCCGGTTACGTACCGGGCCAGGACGTGATGCTGGCACTGGACTGCGCCTCCTCCGAATTCTACAAGGATGGCAAGTACCATCTGACCGCCGAAGGCCTGCAACTGACTTCCGAGCAGTTTGCCGACTACCTGGAAACCCTGGTCAACAACTACCCGATCATCTCCATCGAAGATGGCATGAGCGAGCACGACTGGGAAGGCTGGAAGATCCTGACCGACCGCCTGGGCAAGCGCATCCAGCTGGTGGGCGACGACGTATTCGTCACCAACCCGAAGATCCTGGCCAAGGGCATCGAAGCCGGTATCTGCAATTCGCTGCTGGTGAAGGTAAACCAGATCGGCACCCTGTCCGAAACCCTGAAAGCGGTTGACCTGGCCAAGCGCTCCAGCTATACCAGCGTCATGAGTCATCGTTCCGGCGAAACCGAAGACAGCACCATTGCCGACCTTGCCGTTGCCACCAACTGCATGCAGATCAAGACCGGCTCCCTGTCCCGCTCCGACCGCATGGCCAAGTACAACCAGCTGCTGCGTATCGAAGAAGAACTGGGTGATGCCGCCTGGTTCCCGGGTCGTGCCGCTTTCTACCATCTGAAGTAAGCTTGAATCCATGCGCTGGCTGACCCTGACACTGGTAACCCTGCTGATCGCCTTGCAATGGCCCTTGTGGTTTGGCAAGGGGAGCTGGCTCAGGGTCTGGCAGCTGGACAAGCAACTGCAGGAACAGCGGGCTGTCACCCAAAAGCTGATAGCCCGTAACGCAGCCCTGGATGCCGAAGTTCGTGACCTGAAGCAAGGAACCGATGCAATTGAAGAGAGAGCACGTAACGAACTTGGTATGATTCGCAATGGTGAGGTATTTTTCCAATTACTGGATCCGGCGACTGCGACAAAACATTGACTAAGCCAGTCCAAACCGTCACCTTCCTGAACTAAGAATAACTATGGCTGGCTACAAAACTTCCAGGGTTTGGTCAATGACAACACAAAATCCGATAGAGGTTGCACGGGAAACGCTCAAACAGCTGAGTCTGCGCAAACTGCTACCAACACCGGAAAATTTCGAGCGCGTCTACCACGAGCTCACGCAAACACCCATTGAGCGCGACAACAAGCTGGGCACCCAGCTATTGCGTGCGCTGGAAACCATTCCGGCCGAATCGCCCCAAACCAAGACACTGCTGCTGCGCATCAAGCAGGCCACCGACGAATCGCGTTGGGAACTGCTGCCGCAGCTGGCCATCGATTTTCTCAAGCTGGCACTCAGCCAGACCAACCTGTCCCAACCCTGGGGCAGCCTGATCCAGAACCTGATCCGCAGCTGGGACTTGCGCCTGCCTGATCTGCCCCAGCATCACAAGCAAGCGGCACTGGAACGGGTGCTGATCAACTTCGGCAATCAGCCGGAAGAACTCAATCTCAAGCTATCAGCCCTGGTACGCAACTGGAGTGCGCCCGCCAGTCAGCGCGACCCCATTGAGGTACTGGACGCGGGTGACGCTCTGACGGACTCCCCGGCCCAATCCACCAGCCAGCCAGCCAGCAACAGCAACAGCTGGCCGCTTTGGCAACGCACCCTGGCCTTTGCCCTCAAGCACGGCCTGGAACCGCGCCTGATCAGCATGCCGGAAATGTGTGAGTCACTGGAAGCACTGATTCGCGAGCTTGATCAGGTAAGTGATGATGCCAGCCTGAACATCTACATGCCCAAGCTGCGCAGCTTCATGCTGAAACTGGAACTGCAAACCCAGCAAGAAGGCCGTCTGGTATCCGGCCTGACCAACCTGCTGCGCCTGCTGCTGGACAATGTGGCTGAAATCAATCGCTCAGATGACTATCTGGTTGGCCAAGTCCATTCCTTGCAGGAAGTCCTGTCGCACCAGCCGCTGTCCATGCAGCAGGTTTATCAGCTGGAAACCAGCCTGAAGGAAGTGATCCGCAAACAAGGCATGCTCAAGAGCACACTGGATGAAGCCACCAGCTCTTTGCGCACCTTGCTTGACCACTTCATTTCGCGCCTGGCGCAGATGACGGACTCGACCGACGACTTCCACAGCAAGATCAGCAAACACAGTGAAAAGCTGAAAAATACCAGCAATGTGGAAGAACTTGGCAGTGTGGTAGCCGCGCTGATGGAAGACACTTCACTGATGCAGCTGGACCTCACCCGCTCCCGCGACGAACTGCTGTCGGCGCGTGAGCAGGTAGAAGCTGCCGAGCAACGCATCACCGAGCTGGAAAGCGCACTGGAAGCCGCCAGCGCCAAGGTCAAGGAAGACCAGTTGACCGGTGCCTACAACCGTCGTGGCCTGGCCGAACACTTCCAACGGGAAATCAGCCGTGCCGAACGCACCAACAGCGACCTGAGCGTCGCGCTGATCGACGTCGACAACTTCAAGCAACTGAACGACCGCTACGGCCACCTGACCGGGGATGATGCCCTGAAATACCTGGTGGACGTGATGAAGCACAATATGCGTCCTGCTGATATTGTCGCGCGTTTTGGCGGGGAAGAATTCGTCCTCCTGATGCCGGACACCCCGGTGGATGAAGCCATCGACACGGTACAACGTCTGCAGCGCGAGCTCACACGCACCTTCTTCATGGCCAATAACGACCGGCTGGTCATCACCTTTAGTGCCGGCATTGCCAAATGGCACCTGGGAGAACAGGACATCGAAGTAATCGAACGTGCCGACCAGGCCATGTATCAAGCCAAAATCAGCGGCAAGAACCGCGTCATCTCTGCCGAACCGGACAGGATGATCTGAACGATAACAAAAAACCGGGGCTATCCCCGGTTTTTTATCACTCTCCGCCCTTGCTCATCCCCTTGCCTGCTTCCGCCCGCTGCCGCCGTACAGCCTTCGGATCCGCCTGCAAGGGGCGATAAATCTCCACCCGGTCCCCGGCCCGCAGTACTGTCTCCGGCTTGATGGCCTTGCTGAAAATACCCAGCTTGAGATTGTTGCTGTCTATCATGGAAAACTGCGCCAGAATCCCGGATTGCTGCACCGCCTCGGCGGCGGTACACCCCGTATCCACCTCCAGCGACATGAGGCACTGCCGCTGCGGCAAGGCACAGGCTACCTCTACCGTAATCCGCTCAGTCATTGCCGTACACCTTGTCGGCATGTTTGATGAAAGCATCCACCAGCGTGCCGGAAATATGGCCAAACACCGGGCCGATCACTTTTTCCAGAATCTTGCTGGAAAATTCGTAACGCAAGCTGAACTCCACCTTGCAGCCGAAATCACCCAGCGGCGTAAACTGCCACAAACCCTGCAAATGCTGGAAAGGCCCTTCCACCAGTTCCATCAGGATACTTTCCCCGTCACGCAGGGTATTGCGCGTGGTGAAATGCTGGCGGATTTTCAGGTAATCAATATGCAGGCTGGCCACCTGCTGATCACCCTCGCGTGAGTGCTCCTCCGCCTTGGCACACCAGGGCAGGAAACGCGGGTAATTCTCCACCTTGTCCACCAGCGCAAACATTTGCGCCGGGGTATGGGCAACCAGAACTTTCTTTTCAACAACCTGCATGGGACAAGCGCACACTGTGCAAAATGGTTCAAGCCCCGCAGTTTACCAAAAGCCATCCTCCCTGTCCGGCCCAGCCTTCATGCAACAGACAAGCCGCTGATTTTCAGGAATTTTGGCCTGCGGCCAGCTTCTGTTAGAATAGCCGATTCCCATTCAATGCCACGGAAACCTCAGGCGCATGAGCATCATCCAGAACCGCAAAGCCTTCCATGACTACTTCATCGAGGAAGAACTCGAGGCCGGGCTTGTGCTGGAAGGGTGGGAGGTCAAGGCCATCCGTGCCGGACGCATCCAGCTGAAAGAAAGCTATATCGACTGGAAAAACGGCGCATTCTGGCTGATAGGCTGCCATATCACCGCCCTGCAGTCGGCCTCAACCCACGTCAAGCCAGACCCGGTCCGCCCGCGTAAACTCTTGATGTCGCAATCTGAAATCAACCGTTTCATCGGCAAGGTGGAGCGTGCCGGCTACACCATGATGGCGCTGGACCTGCATTACAGCAAAGGCAATATCAAGGCCCAGGTAGGACTGGCCAAGGGCAAGAAGCTGCACGACAAGCGTGACTCGGAAAAAGACCGCGAATGGCAGCGTGAGAAACAGCGCCTGATGAAAAACCAGCGAGGTGGTGCATGAAAAAAAGTGCGGCACTCCCCATCGCACTGATTTGCCTGGGTGCAGTCTGGTTTCTGAAAAGCACAGCGCTGCTGCCCAGCACCAGCACCTTGCTGGCACTCTTGCTCCTCATTGCTGGCGTGCTACTGGGCCTGCTGGACGGGCTGAACAAATCCACCCTGGTCAGCTGCCCGCTGCTGATCTATGCCGGCGTCGCCATCTACCTGCGTGACAATATGGGACTACACTTGAGTCATCTGTTGTCGCTGGGCATGGTACTGGCCGGTCTGCTGATGCTGCTGTCGCGTAGCGACCGAATACCGGAGCGCAGCGCACGCTGGCGCTCCCTGCCGGATCAGCAGGACCTGCGCTGAAACGGCAAACCATTTACTCATTGAACGACAGGCCCACGGGCCAACGGAACCTACCAAGGACAGGCATGGACAAGATCCTCATTCTCGACTTCGGCTCTCAAGTTACCCAGTTGATTGCCCGCCGCGTACGCGAAGCTCACGTCTACTGTGAGCTTCATTCGTTTGACATGCCGATTGAAGAAATCCGTGCATTCGGCCCCAAAGCCATCATCCTGTCCGGCGGCCCCAACTCGGTATACGAATCCGACTACCAGGCGGACCCGGCGCTGTTCGAACTGGGCATCCCGGTACTGGGCATCTGCTACGGCATGCAGTTCATGGCGCAAAGCCTGGGCGGCAAAGTGGAAGCTGGCGACAAACGTGAATTCGGCTACGCCCAGATCCAGGCCCGTCACCACTCCAAACTGCTGGAAGGCCTGCAAGACCACGTTGACGACGCCGGCAACGGCTTCCTGGACGTGTGGATGAGCCATGGCGACAAGGTGACCGCCCTGCCAGCCGGCTTCCATGTAATTGCCGAAACCCCGTCCTGCCCCATCGCCGCCATGGCCGATGAAGACCGCGGCTTCTACGGCGTGCAGTTCCACCCGGAAGTCACCCACACCAAGCGCGGCACCGAAATGATCCATCGCTTTGTGCTGCACGTGGCAGGTGCCATTCCCAGCTGGACCATGCCCAACTACATCGACGAAGCGGTGAAGAAAATCCGTGAACAA
The DNA here is from genome assembly GCF_013391415.1 of Aquitalea sp. LB_tupeE. GTDB lineage: Bacteria > Pseudomonadota > Gammaproteobacteria > Burkholderiales > Chromobacteriaceae > Aquitalea. The sequence continues at coordinate 207,115 of NZ_JACAXB010000020.1, read as the reverse complement.
GTCGGTGATGAAGAAGTCATCCTCGGCCTGTCCGGCGGCGTGGACAGCTCTGTTGCCGCTGCGCTGATTCACCGTGCCATCGGCCCGCAACTGACCTGCGTTTTCGTTGATCACGGCCTGTTGCGCCTGAACGAAGGCAAGATGGTGATGGAAATGTTTGCGCAGAACCTGGGCGTAAAGGTCATCCACGTGGATGCCACCGAACAGTTCATGAGCAAACTGGCTGGCGAAACCGATCCGGAAAAGAAACGCAAAATCATCGGCGGCGAATTCGTGGAAGTATTCCAGGCTGAATCCAACAAGCTGACCAATGCCAAGTGGCTGGCCCAGGGCACCATCTACCCGGACGTGATCGAGTCCGCCGGTGCCAAGACCAAAAAGGCCCACACCATCAAGAGCCACCACAATGTGGGCGGCCTGCCGGAAGACATGAACCTCAAGCTGCTGGAACCGCTGCGCGAGCTATTCAAGGACGAAGTGCGTCAACTGGGCGTGGCGCTGGGCCTGCCGCACGACATGGTGTACCGTCACCCCTTCCCGGGCCCGGGCCTGGGTGTGCGTATCCTGGGCGAAGTGAAAATGGAATACGCCGACCTGCTGCGCCAGGCCGACGCCATTTTCATTGAGGAACTGCGCAATACCGTGGACGAGAAAACCGGCAAAAACTGGTACGACCTCACCAGCCAAGCCTTCGCGGTGTTCCTGCCGGTCAAATCCGTTGGCGTGATGGGCGATGGCCGCACCTACGACTACGTGGTTGCCCTGCGTGCCGTCGTCACCAGCGACTTCATGACCGCCCACTGGGCAGAACTGCCGTATTCCCTGCTGGGCCGCGCGTCCAACCGCATCATCAACGAAGTACGCGGCATCAACCGCGTGGTTTACGATGTGTCGGGCAAACCGCCGGCAACGATTGAGTGGGAATAAAATCAGTTTAATATCAAACAGTTAAACACCACTCAATCAATTTTTGTTGAGTGCTAAGGTTCTGAAAAATTTTGCTCTAAATCGCTTTGCTGACCAAGCTGCTTGGACAGAATGTGGACAGCAAGCCTGCCATCTAAAGGCCCGGGAAACCGGGCTTTTTCTTTATAATCGGCCCATCATTGCATTTTGCCGGTGCCACAGATAGCGGCCTGGCCATCATTAAAGGTCAATAATGAACTATCTCGTCATCCCATCCCGTCGCCGCCTTGCCAACTGGAACCGCCGCCAGCGCAAGAAACACCACGCAGGTGAATTCACCGAGTTCGGTTTTACCTTGTCCGTGCAATTTGCTGCACCTATGGATAAAGCCGCACGGGAACAGTATGTTGCAGCCCTGATTGAACACGTTGAGGCTCTGGGGCTGACTTACGGTGGTGATGAAAACAGCGGCTTCCTGACCACCTATGCCAGCGGTAGTGTCACGCTGGCGCAACGGGACAGCCTGCACGCCTGGGTCAGTGCCTATCCTGCCGTTGTCAGAGCGGTGGTCAGCGAACTGCTGGATGCCTGGCATGACGACAGCTGGTTTGAGGCAGTCTGAAACATTGCCAGCCCTGAACCCGTAAACATGACAAAGCCGGTCAGTGACCGGCTTTGTCATGTACTAATCCACAGCGACGCGCTGGAATCAGAGACCTGCCTCACGCCTAATCTGTAAGGCCTTCTTGTATTTCTGATGGGCAAAGCGGGCGGCATACACGCCCAGAATCAGGCCCACCCGGCCATCCTTCCAGTTGCCACTTTTCACATACCATTTGAAAAACGCACCAATCGGGCTGGTCCATTGGCGCAGGGCAAAATTCTTGCGGGTACTCAAACGCGCCAGATCGCTGGCATCCAGGTTGGTGTACAGCGTCAGCTTGCGGTTGATTTCGTCCATGGAATGGAAGGTTTGGTGCTTGATGGGGAGTTCAATCCGGCCACGGCTGCGGTAGCCGACAAAATCTTCATGTACCGCCTGCTCGGAGAGCTTCACCCGGTTTTTCTCGATGATGCGTACCGGAAAATCCGGGCAGCCCACCGGGTACAGCGCATGCACCTGCCGCCCCATCACGATCCAGTCACGCTGGATCGCATAGGCATCATGCAGGAACCCGCTCTGCTTGAGTTGCTGGATGTGGGCCACCAGCTCGGGACTGGGAATCTCGTCACTATCCAGAAAGAACACGTGATCATGCCGGCACTGTTGCTGGGCAAAATCACGTTGCTGGCGAAAATCATCAAACGGACGGTGCAGTACCCGTGCCCCGTACTGCGTGGCGATGGCCACGGTCTGGTCGGAACTGCCACTGTCCACCACCAGCAAATCATCTGCCAAAGGGGCGACTGCCTGCAAAATGGCAGACAAGTATTTTTCGCTATTGAAGGTCAGAACATAAATGGACAGTGGTGTCATGCTGCCATGGGCCCTATCGGAATCTTTAAACCAGCAAGTCAGCCGCCGCAGATCAAACAACAGAAGCCCGGTTTGCAGCATGGGCGGGCTGACGCTTATTGTCACCAGGCAAATTCACTTGCAAGGTGCATGCAAATGAAAAGTTCCCTGAAATTGGCGATGTATTATCCTGATTAGCTGCAAACAGAACAAATAATATCTGTAGCAAAGTTGTCACCATGCTTGGCAATGTTCAGGTACATACAATTTCATTCTCCCTGCATGCATCATGTCGCCAGAATATGTCGCGCCGCAGCATCAGCTAAACCGCCAGCATTTGACTGACTGGCGTACCACTGATACGGTCAAAGGGCGTAGTCTATGCAGGGAACCATCCCTTCTGCATTGCAGTCTGATTTTTTTTACCCGTTTCAATTTCATCGAGGAAATCACCATGTCCGATGCCGCACTGAATCAGGAAAAAGAACAACTGCTGGATGACGTTCGTCAGGTACTGTCCAGTACCGAGGACCTGCTGGGTGCAGCGGGTGACGAAGGCGGTGAAAAGGGCCGCGAACTACGCAAGCGTCTGGCAGAGAATATCCGTCTGGCCAAGTCTCGCCTGCTGGAGGCTGAAAAAGTGGTGGTTGGCAAGGCCAAGGTAGCGGCCAAGGCCACCGACGACTATGTTCACGAAAATCCGTGGAAGTCGATTGGCATTGCCGCTGGCGTGGGCTTCCTGCTGGGCATGCTGGTTTCACGCCGTTAAGCGCGCAGCTGCTGCATGTCTGCCAATTCCTCACGCCCGCCCCGTCCCGGCAGCTTGCGTTCGCTGTTGGGCGGGGTATTTTCCTTGCTGCTTACCCGTATTGAACTGCTGGTGCTTGAGGCGGAGGAGCAAAAGGACGCCCTGCTGTTCAGCCTGTTCTTAGGTGGCCTGGCATTGATCCTGCTCTTGGTCGGCCTGCTCTCCGCCTTGCTGCTCATACTGGTGCTGACCCCTGACAGCTGGCGTCCCTTGCTGCTGGGCGGCCTGCTGCTGTGCAGCACAGGAGGTGGCGTGGCCCTGCTGTGGCAGCTGCGCCAACGCGCCCGACGCAGCCCTTCCCCCTTTACCGATACCCTGACCGAAGTCCGCAAGGACTGGGACAGCCTGAGCGGAAAGCTTTGACATGAAACCGCAGGATCGCGCCATCAAGAAACAGTTGCTGCTGATGAAGGGAGAAGTGCTGCGCGTCAAGCTGAGCCTGGAAATGGAGCAATTGCGCAAGCACCCACTTGGCATAGCTGGCGAAGGGTTCAAGGCCTTTGCCGATGGCGGGCGTCTTGGCGGCATCCTGTCCACCCTGGCCGGAGTACTCCCTTCCGAAGCACTACGTCGCTGGCTGCGTCGTGGTACTCGGCTGATGTTGTTATGGAAATTGGCCAGCAAGTTCTGGCCAGCACGCTGACCGCCTGGCTGATGTGCAAGACGGGCTCCAGCAGATGGTTTCAGGCCTGAACATTTACATTGCCGGCACTGCCGGCATCTGACGTCGCGCTTTCTCCCGCATCACCACCCGTGGCAAGCTGGATGCTGACACTCAGCTCACCCTGAGCGTTATTGCTTCCACCTGCCAGCATATGGTCGATGGCTGCCAGATCCTCCTGACTGCCATCCAGCCACTTTTTCAGCCCTTCATCCTGCCCCTGGCTCTGCTGGCTACGCTGCTTCAGCCACTGGGCAATGGCCTTGATGCTGTTGAGCAAGGCCTGTAACTCCATATTGCCGCCCAAGCCCTGATTGCCAGTACTAGCGCTACTGGCCATGGCCGCCTGCGCGGGTTCCGCTGTACTGCTGTCTGATGACGCCATGGCAGCATCATCGGTGCTGGCGACAGCACTATCGGCCTGATCCGCGGCATGGTCGGTCTGATCACTGGAGACACTGCCGCTGATGGTGACATTAACGCTTACTTCCATGACGGACGCCTGCCCTTGCCCGCTGGCATTGGCCACCATCTGCCGTAACTCGGCTGTGATTTGTTTCAATTGCAGGGCAATGGCACGCAAACTGCCTTTGTCCTTGCCCACCAGCATCTGCCGTAGGTTTTTCACTCTTTCCTTCAGCATTTTCATGCGATTGGCATCCAGTGGCTGACTATTGCTCTGCTTGCGTTGCTGCGCCTGCTTGAGCTGGCTGGACTGCTGCTGTTGCCATAGCGCCAGCGCCTGCTGCAGCGACTGGCTGACGGCCTGCCGGGCCGGATCGCTAGCGGACCAGACTGCCGGTCCGGACGATACGTTGCCGGATGCTGCGCCTGAGGTATTCATGACCGGGCTGGTGGCAGCAGGCTCAGACGGCTGGCGGTTCACGCGGGACCACAAGCTGGCAATACCGGATTCACTGACAGAAGGCAGGGACATGGGCTGGGTATCAAGAGGATGACCAGAATTTATCGGCATTTTGGGCTGTTTCTTTAAACAGCCATCACGAAGTACGGGCTGGATCAGGCTAAAATGGTGGTATTTCCGTTTGCCACCGCCACCCGACATGTCCTCCTTGCCAGACTCCCCGCTTGCAACACCGCCCCTGCCCCCGGCAGCGGTGCAATGGTTGCAGCAAATGGGCATTTGCACACGGCACCAACTGCAGCGTCAGGGCAGTGTCTCGACTTTTCTGCAACTCAAGGCAACAGGGCATACCGTCACCAAGCGTTTGCTGTATGCACTGGAAGCGGCAGCCCGCGGCATACATTGGTCGGCATTGACCGAGCCAGACAAACAGGAACTGCACCGCCAACTGGCTGCTCATCCACCGGTTGCCATGCCGCCAGATCGTGCAGTCAGCCTGCACTACATGCAACTCGCACTGGAACAGGCTGCGCTGGCAGCAGCACAGCAGGAAGTCCCGGTAGGTGCCATCGTGGTGAAGAATGGTCAGATCATCGGCCGCGGCTTCAACCAGCCGGCCGGGTGTCGCGACCCGAGCGCGCATGCCGAGATACAGGCCTTGCGCGCAGCAGCACTGCATGAGGGTAATTACCGACTGGACGGCTGCGACCTGTATGTCACACTGGAACCTTGTGCCATGTGCAGCGGTGCCATCTTGCAAGCCCGCCTGGCCCGAGTGATCTATGGTGCCAGCGAGCCCAAGACCGGCGCTGCCGGCAGTGTGCTGAATCTGTTCTCCCTGCCGCAGCTCAATCACCATACCGCAATCTGGGGTGGTGTGATGCAAGAAGAATGCAGCCAGCAGCTCAGCCGCTTTTTTGCTGCACGTCGCACGGTACGGGAATGATGAGATGCGTCATTTATCACTTGTATTATTACTGATGAGTACCGCCACGCTGCCCATGCAGGCTGAAGCCCTGTCACCAGACAGCAGCAATGATGCCGCCTTTGTACTGCAGCAGCAGGCTGTGCCATTGCAAGCGACCCGTGCCAATCTGCGACATTACGGCCAGCCCTGGATATTGGTTGGCATCCGCAGCCAGAGCCTGAGCCTGTTTGATGAATGGGGTCGCCTGCAGCAACATTATGTGGTTTCCACCGCCCGGCGTGGCGTGGGAGAAATGAGCAACAGCTACCAGACCCCGCGCGGCTGGCACCATGTTTGCGACAAGCTGGGTGCGGGCGCAGAGGAAAACACCATCATTTTCCGCCGTCGGGTCACCCCCTGGAAGTACACGGCGGAACTGCACCGGCAATATCCGGAAAAAGACTGGATTCTGACGCGTATCCTGTGGTTATGCGGTGACGAACCCGGCAAGAACCAGGGTGGCAATGTAGACAGCTACGACCGTGCCATCTACCTGCATGGTGCGGGCGAGCATGTTGCCTTTGGCACCCCGACCTCGCTGGGTTGTGTGCGGATGAAAAATCCCGACATCATCCAGCTGTTTGACCAAACGCCCAACGGCATCGACGTTTTGATAGACGAGAACTCCTGAATACCATGCATGCTGCACTGAACCTGACCACCCCGGCCTTGCTGTTCCCTGCCATTTCACTGCTGTTGCTCGCTTATACCAACCGTTTTCTCGGGCTGGCCAGCATCATCCGCAATCTGTACACCGACTACAAAGCCGAGCAGAACCCCAAGATCCTGTTACAGATTGGCAATTTGCGTACCCGCATCCAGCTGATCAAGTGGATGCAGTTTCTGGGGATAGGCAGCCTGTTCCTCTGCACCATGGCCATGTTCCAGATTTACACTGGCTGGCAGCAACTGGGGGAACTTTCCTTCGGCATCAGCCTGCTGTTGATGATTGCCTCGCTGGCAACCTCGCTGTGGGAACTGGTGCGCTCCTCGGATGCGCTGAACATTCTGCTTTCAGACCTGGAGGCGGAATCCAGCCGCCAGTACCCCTGATATTTGCTGACATGAAAAAACCGGCTTTGCAGCCGGTTTTTGTGTTCAGGCAGGCTTGCGCCCGGCGATGAAATGCAAAGGCATGACCACCCGCCGCACGGTGGCAGGGTCGCCCCAGCCGCGTGCCAGACGCTGTCGCGCATCGTTAAGCACATGGCTACCCAGGCTTTGCACACACAGCTTGGTGGCAGACCAGGTATTGAGATAGCCAAGCAGCTGTTCCAGATTCCACTGCATGGCGATCTGGTAGCACGGCGTATCCAGCACAGGCAGAGGCATGCCGACATGGCGGTAGCCATCCCACAGCAGCTGACTGCAGCTGGACCAGAACGGTTCGATGACAGCACGGAAAAAGCGCATGGCGTCATCCACTTCCGGTGTCACCTGGAACCAGTCGTAACCCCATGCGGCAAATACACCACCGGGCTTGAGCGTGCGCTCCACCTGCGGCCAGAAGCGTGAGAAATCAAACCAGTGCAGGGACTGCGCCACGGTAATGAGGTCGAAAACGGCATCCCCGTAAGGGGATTGTTCCGCCGCACACTCCAGGTAGAACACATTGGCAGCCTGTTCGGCAGCTTCCAGCTGGCTATGGTTGAGGTCACAAGCATCGACACGATCGAACATCAAGGCCAGCTTGCCAGCCGCCTGCCCGGTACCGGTTGCACAATCCCAAGCCCGTTGATGATGCGGCACCGCAGCCTGCAACCAGCGAAACAGCATGTCCGGGTATTGCGGGCGGTAGCGCGCATATTGCTCGGAGTGCAAGTCGAAAGTGGCGATGGCACGCGTATCCATGATTGGGCTCAAGTGAACACTCTCTGGTCTAAGCGGTGCGTCGGACCATTCCGCCACACCCCCTTGCAGGCAAGGCAAATATGATAATAGCATCACACGCCTCGCCAAGCTAAAACTATTTCAATTTTAAATTTATATATAAAAATATCGCCATGAAAATTGGCTGATATTTAAAATCAAGCTAATAACCAAGTTTTTACTCTTTATCGTCAGTCTGATAAAAAACTTGTGGAGAGATAAGCAGGGGCATGCGGTCTGCCCTCCTGGCCATAGCGTCAGCCTGTATGGCCAGTAGCCAGCCAGCGGTCCAGTCTGGCAGCAAATTGCTGACGATCCGCCTGGCTAAAAGGCGGAGGTCCGCCACTCTGGATACCGCTGGCGCGCAAGGTATCCATGAAGTCGCGCATGGTGAGCTGCCCTTCTATGGTGTCCGCAGAGTAGGGCTCACCACGAAAATTGATGGCAGCGGCACCTTTGGCCAATACCTGTGCAGCCAGGGCAATATCCGCACTCACCAGCAGATGCCCCGCCTCACACTGCCTGGCAATTTCGGCATCTGCCACATCAAAGCCCTTGGCCACCACGATGGCGCGCAAGTAAGGACTGGCAGGCAAGGCCGTCATGCGATTGGCCACGAATACCGCGCTACTGGCAGTTCGCTGTGCCGCCCGGCAGATGATGTCGCGCACCACGGCCGGACAAGCATCCGCATCAACCCAGATGGTCATCAACATCGCTCCAGTTAAAAATAGTGCGGCAAGCCTACAACAGTCGTGCGCATCTGCCCACGCGGTTTATTAAAGTTTGCAGATTCACTGCCAAGCTAATGGCATAAACTGTCGGAGCGCTCTATAGTAGCTACACATGCGACCGCTTATGTCACAGGCAGCACCGTGCCCTGCCCTTTCCCCCACAAGGTTTGTTGAATGACCCGCGCGCTGACCATTCTGGTTGCGGAAGACAGTCCGACATCCCGTCAGATCCTGATTGATTACATCCGGCTCTTGGGTCACGAGGCCGTGGCCGTGTGCAATGGCCAGGAGGCTGTGGATTACTGCTGCCATCAACGCCCTGACGTCATTTTCATGGATGTCACCATGCCGGTGATGGATGGCTTTGCCGCCACCAGCGCCATTCGTCAGTTACTGGGCGAACACTGGATTCCCATCATTTTCCTTACCTCCTTGTCTGACCGCAGCCAGTTGCTGCGTGGCCTGACCATGGGGGCGGATGACTACCTCACCAAGCCGATTGATCTGGATATCCTCACGGCCAAGCTGCATGTGCTGATTCGTATCTCCGAGATGCAGCAGCGCATCGCGCATGACAGTGAACGGCTGGAAGCGTATTACCGCATCAACGAGCAAGAGCAGATGTTTGCCCAGATGGTGCTGGACCGCTTCACGCGCCGTGCCGAGCAGACACCACCCAATATCCAGCAATGGCAACGCCCGGCGATGAACTTCAGCGGCGATACCATTTGCATCCGTCGTAGCCGTCCTGGTCTGGATCGCATCATGCTGGCTGACAGTACGGGTCACGGGCTGGCTGCTGCCATTTGCGGCTTGCCGGCAGTGGATACCTTTTTTGCCATGTGCGACCGCAACCTGCCGGTGCAGGAAATCGCTCGCACCATCAATCGCAAGCTGCACACCATTTTGCCGATAGGACGCTTTGTTGCCGCCGCCTTGATAGAAGTGGACTACCAGCTGCACCGTATTGCGGTGTGGAATGGCGGCATTCCCTGTGCCATGTATGTAGACCGCAATGGTGAGGTAAAGAAAAACTTTGCTTCGCGTTCACCACCGCTGGGTATTTTGCCGGACAGCGATTTCGAATCCACGCTGGATTATTTCAGCTGGCAGGACAGTGGCGCACTGGTGGTGTGCTCGGATGGCGTAACCGAAGCAAGCAATCCCGCCAAAGAGCCGTTCGGGCTGGACGGTGTGCTGCAGGCCATGCGCGAGGCTGGCTCGCTGGACATTCAGGGTGCCATCACCCAGGCAGTCAACCGGCATCTGGCCGGGAATGAAAACCACGATGACATTTCGCTGGTGGTGGTGCGCTGCGCCTGAGCCGGCGCAGCATCCCTCCTGACTATCCGCTTAATTCGGAAGCTGGCACCCATCGGCCGAGCAAGCCGGGCCGGCCTGTTCTGCCGCAGGCAACAACGCTTGTTGCAAAGCGGCTGCAAAGGCGTCTGGCTGCCCCAGCCATGACGAGACATCCAGCCGTTGCCACTGTCCATCACGCTCCAGCAACAGACTGGGAAAACCCTGCAGACGGTATTGCTGCATCAGGCTGCGGCTGGTCTGGATATGCTCTTCTGCCTGCTGCATTGCCTCACCCAGACGGGCGGCAAACACCGCGGCATCCAGCCCTTGTTCACCGGCAAGCGCTGCCAGCACCGCCAGATCAGCAATGCGTAGTCCGCGCTGGTAATGGGCACGCTGCAACACCGACAGCATGGCCAAGGCGGGCAGGCCCAGCTGTTCTGCCAACAGGATGGCGGCGATGGGGGGCGTCGAATCAAAGATTGCCGTTTCATCCCGCAACAAGCCATCGAAATAGTCCTGGCCAAACGGCAAACCGGTGAGGCTGGCAATACGCTGGTCGTGGGGCATGACATAGTCGCGCAGTGCCGGAGTGACAGCTTGACGGCGGCTACCGCTCATCATTCCGCCAGCATGCAGCTGCACATCGAGGCCGGGCAGGCTGGCAGTAGCCTGTAATAGCGGCGAAGCGGCATAGCACCAACCGCATAGCGGGTCGTAGAAGTAATGCAGGGTGGCGTTTACCATTTCATTTCACCTTTGTTGACTTTGGCACCGATTTCCAGCGACATGGCTTCACCAGCATTAGGGAAAGCCTGCTGCATACGCTGGATCAACTCGCCGCTATTACCCGACAGCGCCAGATTCTGTTCAAACTGCTGCAGATAACTGCGGGTGTAACGGATGCTGGCGAGGCCCGTGGGGGCATTGGCTGCCATATGGCCGGGAATCACCTCTTTGGGTTGCAATGCTTCCATTTCATCCAGTTGGGCCAGCCATGCCTGACGCTCTTCCTTGCGCTGGGTATCGGCCGTCCACACATGCAGACCGGAGACCACGCCTACATTACCCACAATGGCGCGAATGGACGGAATCCAGACATAACCGCGGTGTGCCAGAACACCGCTGGTGCCACGCACTTCCAGGCTCTGCCCTTCCAGCATCAGCCGGCCTTCCTTGAGGGCCTGCGGCAGGGTCAGCGGCGTGGCCGGGGCATTGTCACCCATTTTCGGCCCCCAGAATGCCACCTTGCCAGCGACATTAGCCTGGATACGCGCCAGCGTGGGCGCAGCGGCCACTAGCTCTGCCTTGGGGAAAATCTGCTTGAGCGTGGTCGCGCCAAAGTAATAATCCGGGTCGGCCTGGCTGATGTAAATGGCCTTGAGCTGCTTGCCGCTATCCAGAATGCGGGCGGCAATGCGGTAGGCGTCGGCACGGGTAAAACCGCTGTCGATCAAAATGGCATCGTGCTGGCCACTGACCAGTACCGAGGTGACATCGAAGCTGTTGTCATCTGCCTGATAAACCGACAATTGCAATGGCTCTGCCGCCTGGGCAAGGCTGGCGGACAAGCCGGCAAACAGGGAAAGCGACAAGAAGAGTGTGGTGTGACGTGCCATGATGTGCTCCGTTAGCACCGCCGGTGGCAGTGCGTGATGAATGATGGCTCGTACTTTAGCGGCTGGATAAAGACAGATAAATCCATCAAACCGGGCAACATTGTTTCACAAAACAGACTAATGACCAGGCCATGGCTGGTGCAAGCCACCTTATTGCACTCAACCCGGTAAGGGCTGGCAGGAGTGCATGGTGACAATGCAGTTACGCCCCTGCTTCTTGGCCTGGTACAGGGCTGCATCCGCGGTGCGCACCAGCCATTCCGGTTTCTGGCTGATGCTGGAGTGTGCCACGGCCAGACCAATGCTGATGGTGACCACCGAGCTGCATTGCGAGGTGGGGTGCGGTAAGGCCAGCGCTTCGACATCCTGACGGATTTGCTCGGCCAACTGACCTGCCTGACGCAAATTACAGGCGGACAACAGCAAGACAAATTCTTCTCCACCATAGCGCGCAGCGCAGCCATGGCAGGCGTCCGCATGACGACCGATCACCCGGGCCACTTTGATCAGCGCATCATCGCCCATCTGGTGCCCCTGGCTGTCATTGTATTTCTTGAAATAATCGACATCGAAAAACAGCAGGGCGATGTCCGACTTCTGGCGCAAGCGTGCTTCCCATACGGTTTGCAGTTGCTGGTCAAAATAGCGCCGGTTGTGCAGGCCGGTCAGGCCGTCTGCACTGGATAATTGCTGCAAATAACGAAAACCCTGCTGTAACTGGCGATGATCGCGCTGTAAGTGCTGGGAAAGTACATAGCTGCGACGTGCTTCTTTTTCCAGCTGGAACAAACCCAGCAAGCCGAGCAGCACGCAGGAAATCACCAGAATGAAGATCAGCGAACGCGTGCTTTGCTGGAGGAAGGGCCAATCCACCAGTACCCAGCCAAGGTACAACAGGCTGACCACGCTGCTATAACAGGCAAGCCGGAATGGAATGCGCAGACCGAACATCAGGAATACAAGACACAGCATCACCCCGCCATAGTAATGCTGGGCGGTTGGCATGCGGCTGATGGAGAAAAACCAGATCAGCCCCAGCACAAACGTGGTACCGGCGATCATGACCGTGTATTCGTACCAGCGATGCAATCGGGGCCAGAAACTGCTGAGGATGGATGCCACCCCGATACCAGGCAGAATCAGCCAGCGCCACATCCAGATACGGCCATAGACATCAGCCAGATAATATTTGTCGATCAGGCCGTACATCATGAACACGACTATGCCCAGCGCACCAAATACCCGATAACGGCGCATGCGTTGTTCAAAAGTGGAGTCCAGGAAAGATTGCTCCAGCACAGGGGGGAAACGCAGCTGGAACCAAGGCTGCTTCTCGGCTGAAGCCAGCTCTTGCTCAAGACGGGATGCGGGGTGATCGGTCATGCTGTCACTCCAGGTACGGTCTGCCCACAGAGGAGGATGCGTTGGGCATCAGTCATGAGAAAATTCTCTGCATGCCCAGCCGGGCATGAATTAAAAACAGCGCTTGCAAACAGGATAGAAAAATGTGCTGATTTGTAAGTCATACAAAAGTATAACGAAAATCGGGCCGGGTAAATCCGTGTAAAGCGAAGCTGGCGATTTTCGATGACATATGCAGAAAAAGCCGTAAACCATGGCATTAAACGTGAAAACAAGGCAATTACCGGCACATTTTCACCGATACCCCGTTGGCATGATGGCTTTATCGCCTCGTATCATGCCGCACTTTTACTGCCGGAACACCTGAACACATGCAAGGAATACGATGGACAGACTGACCGCCATGCAGGTTTTTGTCGAAGTGGCACGCCGGGGCAGCTTTACCGCAGCCAGCCGGGAGCTGGACCTGTCACGCGCCATGGTGACCCGGCATATCGCAGAACTGGAAGACTGGCTGGGTGCGCGCCTGCTGCAGCGCTCCACCCGCAGTGTCACGCTGACCGACGCGGGCAACAGTTGCCTCGCACATTGCCAGCAAATGCTGGAACTGGCGGCGCAGACCCGCGAGGAAGTCGGGCTGCTTGACGGCCAGTTGCGCGGCCAGCTACGCATCACCACCAGCATGTCATTCGGCATGGCGCAGCTGGCGCCGGCCATTACCGACTTCATGACCCGCCATCCGCAACTGCGCATCGACCTGCAACTGGGCGACCGGGCGGTGAATCTGATCGAGGAAGGCATAGACCTGGCCATTCGCATCACCAACGACCCGGAACCCGGCCTGGTGACACGACGGCTGGCAGAATGCCATTCGGTCATCGTGGCTGCCCCGGCTTATCTGGCACGTTACGGTCAGCCGCAACAACCTGCCGACCTGAAAGAACACCATTGCCTGAGTCATAGCCGCGTCGGCCGCAGCGAGTGGCGGCTGTATCGCGACAATAAAGAAGAGGTGGTCAGCGTGAATGCGCGGCTCAGTGCCAATGAAACCGTGGCACTGCTGCAAGCCTGCCGCCATGGTGCCGGGCTGGCCATGCAGCCCTTGTATCTGGTACAGGATTTGCTGGCGCAAGGCGAGCTGATTGCCATCCTGCCAGACTGGCAGCCCGCCAGCATGGGGATTCACGCACTGTACCCGTCACGCCGCCAGTTGCCGCTGGCCATGCGCAGCCTGCTGGACTTTCTGCAGCAGCACTTCAGCCAGAACCCGTCCTGATCAGGACTGGAAATTCTGTCGCCACTGCCAGGGTGATACGCCGTAATGCAGGCGGAAATGATGGCGCAAGGCGGCAGCAGAACCAAAGCCGGCCAGTGCCGCCACTTGTTCCACACTGTATTCGGCACTTTCCAGCAAACGCTGGCTGTAACGCAGACGCTCGCTCACCAGCCACTGCCCCACCGTGCTGCCGGTAAGCTGGCGAAAGTGCCGGGTAAAGCTGCGGCGACTCATGGCCATGCGGGCGGCCAGGCTATCCAGGGTATGGGTTTGGGCCAGATTGGCCCGCACCCAGTCAAGCAAGGCCGCCAAGCGGGCATCACCGGCCGACACCGGCAGCGGCTGGGCAATGAACTGCGCCTGCCCGCCCTGCCGATGCGGCGGCACCACCAGGCGCCGCGCCACGCCATTGGCCAGCTCCGCTCCGTAACGTTGACGCAGCAGGTGCAGGCAGCAATCCAGCCCGGCCGCCGTACCGGCGGAGGTCAGCAGCGGCCCGTCTTCCACATACAGTACTGCCGGGTCCAGCCGCACTTGCGGGTAGCGACTGGCAAAGTCCTCGGCATAGGCCCAGTGGGTGGTGGCGTTGCGGCCATTCAGCAAACCAGCTTCGGCCAGCACATACGCTCCCAGGCACAGGCCGACTATCTGCACACCAGCCTGACTTGCCTGCTGCAAGGCTTGCACCAGTGCGTCCGGTACCGGCCTGCCTACTTGCCAGCTGGGCAGGATGATGATGTCCGCGCCATCCAGCCCTTCCAGTCCGTAATCGCAGGCAATGGAAAAGCCGGCCGAGGTACGGATGGGACCGGCATCCACTGCGCACACGCGCAAGGTGAAGGCCGGCAGGCCCGGATGCGCATCGCCAAACACCACACAAGGCACTGACAAATGAAACGGACTGATGTGCTGGAAAGCCAGCACGGCAATGACGGGGGGTGACAAGGGGCATTTCCGGCGAATGGAATTGGCCCGATCTTAACGCATTCTGGAAATCGGGCCACTTTTTCCCAAACCAGTGACTACCGATAATGGCTGCACCAACCGCCACAACCGGAGCACATCATGCCGCACACACAACGCGCACTCATCGTCATCGACCTGCAAAACGATTACTTTGCCAACGGCAAATACCCCTTGTGGAACACCGAAGCGGTACTGGACAACTGCGTGGCCGCCATAGAACGAGCACATGCGCTGGGCATGCCGGTGATTCTGGTGCAACACGTGGCGGACAGCAGCAAGGGCATCGCCCCCTTCTTCAATGCAGGCAGCGCAGGCGTGGCCATTCACCCGCGCATTCTGGCCGCTGCGCAGCAGGCTCCGGTGGTGGTGAAACGGGCGGCCGACAGCTTTCATGAAACCAGCCTGCAAGCCACGCTGACTGAGCTGGGCATCCGCCAGCTGCTGCTGTGCGGCATGATGACGCAAAACTGCGTCACCCATACCGCCCTGTCACGCGCAGCCGATAAGTATGAAGTAGCCGTGCTGGCCGACTGCTGCACCACGGTGGACCAGATGCTGCATGCCATCGCGCTCAATGCCCTGTCCATCCGCGTGCCACTGCTCACAGCCGCAGAAGCACTGGCCTGAAGCACCCCACACTCAGCCCAAATAGAAAAACCGCCCAGTTCAGGGCGGTTTTTCTATTCTTCCTCTCGCTTCCTCAAAGGAAAGCGAGGCTCCCTTGCAGGGCAATGGCGGGGGGATTGGGATTAGATGGGAAGGCTGCGGAATCAATCAGTCCGGTATAAGGCCCGGCTTTGCCGGGTCCAGTACAATCGCACCGAATAACTTTATCAGCAGCAAAAAACCCGCCGGATGGCGGGTTTCTGCTTACTGCAAAGTCACGTCAGGCTCAGGCCTTGTTGACCGGAATCTTGCCGATCTTGACGCGCCATTCCGCCGGGCCGGTGTTGTGCACCGAAATACCGTTGGAATCGACTGCTACCGTCACCGGCATGTCTTTGACTTCGAACTCGTAGATGGCTTCCATGCCCAGGTCGGCAAAGCCAACCACCTTGGAGGCCTTGATGGCCTTGGACACCAGATAGGCCGAACCGCCTACCGCCATCAGGTACACCGCCTTGTTGTCCTTGATGGCTTCAATGGCAGCCGGGCCACGCTCGGCCTTGCCGATCATACCGAGCAAGCCGGTCTGTTCCAGCATCTGACGGGTGAACTTGTCCATGCGGGTGGCGGTGGTAGGGCCGGCCGGGCCAACCACTTCGTCACGTACCGGGTCAACCGGGCCCACGTAGTAGATGAAGCGGTTGGTGAAGTCCACCGGCAGCGCCTCGCCCTTGTTCAGCATGTCCACCATGCGCTTGTGCGCGGCATCGCGGCCGGTGAGGATCTTGCCGTTGAGCAGCAACACATCGCCCGGCTGCCAGCTGGCCACTTCTTCCTTGGTGATCTTGTCCAGGTCAACGCGCTTGCCATTGCTGGTGTCGTAGGTGATTTCCGGCCAGTCTTCCAGGCTGGGCGGGGCCAGATGGGCCGGGCCGCTGCCATCCAGATGGAAATGGATATGACGGGTGGCGGCGCAGTTGGGGATCATGGCAACCGGCAGGCTGGCGGCGTGAGTCGGGTAGTCGAGAATCTTCACGTCCAGCACGGTGGTGAGGCCGCCCAGGCCTTGCGCGCCTATGCCCAGCGCATTGACTTTTTCGAAGATTTCCAGGCGCAGCTGTTCAACGCGGGTCAGTTCGGCACCGCTCTCGGCCTTGGCTTTCAGCTCGTGGATGTCCACGTGCGACATCAGGCTTTCCTTGGCCAGCAGCATGGCTTTTTCCGGGGTACCGCCAATACCGATACCCAGAATGCCCGGCGGACACCAGCCCGCGCCCATAGTGGGCACAGTCTTGATGACCCAGTCGACAATGCTGTCGGACGGATTGAGCGCGTAGAACTTGGACTTGTTCTCCGAGCCGCCGCCCTTGGCCGCACAGGTCACTTCCACGCCATCGCCTTCGACGATTTCGAAGTGCACCACGGCCGGCGTGTTGTCCTTGCTGTTCTGGCGCTTGCCTGCCGGGTCCAGCAGCACGGAAGCACGCAGCTTGTTGTCCGGGTTGTTGTAAGCGCGGCGCACGCCTTCGTTGACCATTTCCTGTACCGACAGGGTGGCGTCCCACTGCACATTCATGCCCACTTTCAGGAATACCACGGCAATGCCGGTATCCTGGCAGATCGGGCGACGGCCTTCGGCACACATGCGGCTGTTGATCAGGATCTGCGCCATGGCGTCCTTGGCCGCCGGGCTTTCTTCATGCAGATAGGCCTGGTACAGGGCGTCGATGTAGTCCTTGGGGTGGTAGCAACTGATGTACTGAAAAGCATCGGCGATGCTTTGAATGAAATCATCCTGACGGATAACAGCCATGAGCGGTCTCTCCAGCGTAGGGGCTTTAGGAATTGTCGGGACATTTTAGGCGCTTGTGCCGCATTGCGCCATGCCCGCTCCGCCCATCAGCGCTGCAGATGACCGACAAAATCCTCCAGCGCCTGTTCCAGCTCCAGCAGCAAGCCCATGTCGGCGGCCAACAAGCCAACCCGCGCCGCCTGCTCCAGCTGTGCGGCACAATCGGCCAGCCTGGCGGCACCCACCGTACGGCTGGCGCCCTTGATACGGTGGGCCAGCAGAATCACATTGGCTTGATCGCCTTGCTGCCAGGCTTGCAGCAGTTGCAATAAATCTGCCTGCTTGTCACGGGCAAAATCCTGCAGCAAGGGCAGCTCCAGCGCCCAGTCGCCCTGGCTCAGCGCAAACAGTACCTGTCGGTCCAGTACCGGCAAGGGGGCGGCTCTAGGCGCTACCTCCGGCAGGCAGGCAGTCACTACACGCCGCCAGGCTGCGTCATCTGGGGGCCATGGCAAGCCTGCATCCAGCAAAGGCAAACCGCTTGCGCCTTGCGCGAGAGGGTAGCCCCCCGCCAGCAGCACGGGCGTATGGCCACGCCATGGTTCGGTAGCTTCAAGCTGGCGCATGGCTTGCACCAGCTCCAGGCCCGCAGCCAGCCATTGCCGCTCGCTCACCAGCAGCAAGGCCAGCGGGCCCTGCTGCCAGCGCTGCCTTGCAGCAGCCACGGTATCCACGACCTCGCATGGATGCCCCAGCTCTTGCCATTGCCGGGTGAGTGCAGCCGCGCGGTCGGTATCCGGCTCCAGCAGCAGAATGGGCCATTGCCAGGGGCTGGGCTGGGCAGTTGGCGGGGCCAGCGGCACATGCAACAACACGCTGTGCTGCTGACCGACATCCAGGTATGCACTGTGCTGGCGGCTACCCAGCTGCCGCACCAGTTGACGGGCGATAAACGCAGCAGACAAGCCGCCACTCCTGGCCGTCTTGTGCGCCCGGGCTGCGCCACCACAGGCGATATCCTGCACCTGCGTATGGCCTTGCGTGATGATTTCCACGCTGAGGATCTGCTGCATTTGTTGCTGGGCCAAGAGCTGTACCCGCAAGCTGATTTGTCGCAGTTGGCCATCTTGCAGGGCTGCCGCCAGCCAATGGCGGACCAGCGCTTGCAGCAGCATCGGCTCTAGCATCAGCGGCGCGGTGAGTGCCGGGTCCAGCTCCAGCTGGAACTCCACGCCCTTACGCTGGCATGGCTGGCGAAAACAGTGATGCAGCTGGCGCAGTAATTCCGGCAGCGCTTGCGCGGTGCCGGGGCTGGTGTGCCCCTGACGGCAAGCCGTCAGCAAGGGAAAGCGGAAAGACGTGGTCGCCACGTGGTCGGGCCTGGACATGTCAATGGGAATAGAGGGCTGGGCCGTGCTTAGTTGTAAGGCAGTTGCCGGGTATGTCCATCACGCTGGATGGCCTTGACATGATACATGGCATGGTCGGCCTGGTTGACCAGTTGTTCGGCCGTGGTGCCATCGCGCGGGTACAGGCTGTAACCGATACTGGCCCCGACTTCCAGCTTCTTGCCTTCCACAACCATGGGTTCGCCAATACTGAGCGACAGCTTGGACAACAGCTCAGACAAGCCATCCGTGGTGAAGCTGCCTTGCAGCAGGATCAGGTATTCATCCCCGCCCATGCGCGCCACCATATCGTTGCCACGCACCGCATGCAGCAGGCGGCGCGCCACGATCTGCAATACCTGGTCGCCAATGGCATGGCCATGCTGGTCGTTGATTTGCTTGAAGTGGTCCAGGTCGACAAACAGCACGGCAAACTGGCTGGCATTGCGTTGCGCTTGCTCCAGCAATTGTTCCAGCCGCTGGAAAAACAGCGCTCGGTTGGCCAGGCCGGTCAGGCTGTCGTGGTGTGCCAGATAGCTCAATTCGCGCTGGTTGTCGTACAGGCTGGCCATATGGCTGTTGATCTGCCGCTGCATGCGATCGAAATTGCGTGCCAGCACGCCGATTTCATCATTGCGCTCTACCGGCAGTGCCTGCTGCAGTTGCGTGGTGGAGAAACTGCTGGCCGCCTGCGCCAGGGTGTTGATGGGTCGCAGCATGGCACGGGCAAACACCACCGCCAGCATGATGGCAATCACGCTGAAAGCCAGCACCATGTGGATGATGCGCTGCCCCAGTGGTGCCGCACCGGCCACCGCGGTATCCAGCGGTTGCACCAGGCCGGTGACGATGAAGTCGTCACGATTGCCACGGCCAAGCGGATGGCGGACAAAGGCCATCACCTGTCCGGCGGCTTGTTGCGGGTCGTCCAGGCCGCTGAGCGCCAGCTGGTTTTGCTTGCGTTCGAACAAGGCTTTGGTGGCGGCAAAGCTGTCCTGCATCAGCACCCGCCTTCCCTTGTCAAAACCGAAGGTCTGGGCCAGGTCCGGGTGAACCAGAAAATCCCCCCAGCGATTTGCCAGATACAGCTGGTAATCCTTGGGCAAATCACGGCGCAACTGGCCCAGCAAGCGTTCCAGATCCAGATTGATCACCAGCAAGCCGCCAGGCTGGCCATCGCTGCGCGGCAGCGGAGTGGCCACCATCAGGCCGGGGCGTCCTTCGGGATCATGGGAGGCACGCTCGTGATTCACTTCGATAGACGATTGGTAAATTTGCCCGGCAGGCAGTGCCAGGGTTTCAAACACATAGGGGAAGTGGCCTTTTTCCTGCAAATTACCGCCATCCACCCGCAGGGTCAGCCCGGACTGGCTATCCACCCGCACCAGCTCGAGGCCATTGTCCGCGGCACCGATCAGCCGCACTTGCAGGTATTCCGGATGCAGGGCCAGCATGGCAGCGAAGGCCTGAGCCAGTTCGTCCCGCTCGCGCTTGGCTTCAGGGCCGTTGCGCTGGTTGATCACCACGGATACTTGAACCAGACGCGACAGCAACAAGGCATCGTCTGCGGCTTCGTCCTCCCATTGCACGATGCGCCGGTTCACCCCGCTCGCGGCGGTCAGCAAATCGCTTTGCGTAGCCGACACCAGCATGGCGCGATTGGCGGTATAGGCGTAATAGCCGGTAATGCCGGAGGACAGAATGCCAAAAATGGCCAGCAGCAAGGCGAGCTTAAGCAACAGACCGGAGCGCATGGTCAGAAGCTCCCCGGCAAGTCGCCAGAATAGATTTTTTGCCACAGCGCTTCACGCTGGTTGGCATTTTCCACCGGCTGCAGCCATAACACCCGCGAGCCAGGCGGCAGGTCGGTACTGGCACTGAGCGTATTGGCCAGCCCCTGCCGGATGGGCAACAGCGCACTGACGGCAGGCTCCAGCATGTAGTTGATCCATTGCTGCGCCAGCTGCGCTTGCCTGGCCGAGCGCGTCATCGCCCAGCAATCCAGCCAGGCCAGCACGCCCTCGCGCGGAATGGCATAGCCGACATCGGCCCCGGCCTGGCGTAGCGAGTTGAGCTGCTGGGTGCCGTAATTGCCAAACATCACCGCCACCTTGTGACGGATGAACAGCTCGGTGGCTTCTTCAGGCAGGCTGTAAAAGGTGAGCAGATTACGCCGCAGGTCGATCAGCCGTTTCACCATGGCGGCCTGCTGTGCAGTATCGAGTTGAAACGGCTGGGCAATGCCGCTGGCCAGCGCGGCAAAGGAAAAATTGTGCTGCCCGCTGTTGAAATCCAGCACTTTATGGCGGTAACGAGCGTCCCACAGCACATTCATCGAATCCGGCGGACGTGCAAACTGCCGCTTGTCGTAAATGATGCCCATGGTGGAATAGGTATACGGTACGGCATACAGCTGCCCCTGCTGCTGCAAGCCCGGAATGGCGGCACGGTTGCGAAAGCGTGGCAGTTGACGTTGCAGGTTGGGAATCAAGGATGGATTGAGCGGCAACAGCAAGCCGGCAGCATGATAACGCTGCATTTCGGCGGTGTTGGCAGCCACCACATCAAAACGCGGCCCGCCCGCCGCATGCATGCGCGCCCACAGTGCCTCGTCCGAATCGACAAAGGTCACTTCGACACTCGCCTTGTAGCGCTGCTCGAAATCATGCACCACATCCGGGTCGGCATAACCCGGCCAGGCCAGCACGCGCAGCACGTCCTTGGCCATGACCGACTGGCAACACAACAGGCTGATCATCACCCCCGCAAGCAAGCGGATTGCTCTTGATGTCACGTTGATTTTCTTTTTTTCAAGCCACCGTTTGAATGTAGCTGTTTATACGCATTTCTACTTGTTTTTTTCATTCAATCATCCTGCTTTGTCAGGCTTTCCCGCTACTGTGTTGCCTGCTGCAATAACCAGTCGGCAAACGCCCGGAGGGGTAGTGATTGCTGACGGTCCGGCAGACAAACCAAGTCATAGCCATTGTCGCCGGGCAAGGAGATATCACAGGGGATGAGCAGATTGCCACTGCTGACTTCCTGCGGCACCAGAAAGCGCGGCACCAGGGCAAGCGGCTTCCACCAGCATGGAAAACAGCGGCTAGCGCGCCACCCATCGCCTGCGGATTATCCCCCTCAGCCATTACAAACCGACGTTGCCAAACCTCATGCCGTGCCGATCAAGGCAGCAAGGGATATTGTGCGATGTATGCTGCCGGCACCGCAGCCACGGACACCAGTTGCAGGTTAGGAGTAACCGGCACGGGGCGGGCAATGCGCTTATTACGCACCAAATCATTGCATTACCACCCGAAAACACACCACTTTGGTGCGCATGCACCGTTTTTGCGCCGACACCGCCCTGCCTGATGTTCACCAATTAAGCGCCAAATACAGCCATTTTCGGGCATGCCATGACCAAATTGGTGCAAATCAGCACCAGCTGGCATTCGCCTTGCTTTACACAGTCCCACAACAGCCGATAACAACGGGACTCGCCATGCCAACTGCCAACGCGCCATCAGACGTACTGTTCCTGCTCCTCGGGGCCATCATGATTCTGGCCATGCACGCCGGTTTTGCCTTTCTGGAACTGGGTACCGTGCGCAAGAAAAACCAGGTGAATGCCCTGGTGAAGATTCTGACCGACTTTGCCGTCTCCGCCATTGCCTACTTCTTTGTCGGTTACACCGTGGCCTACGGGGTCAACTTCCTGGGTGATGCGCGCCATATCGCCGATCATCACGGTTATGAACTGGTGAAGTTTTTCTTCCTGCTGACCTTTGCCGCCGCCATTCCGGCCATTGTGTCCGGCGGCATTGCCGAACGCGCCAAATTCCACCCGCAGTCGGCCGCCACCTTTTTGCTGGTTGGACTGGTGTATCCCTTTTTCGAAGGCATTGCCTGGAACAACCACTACGGCGTGCAGGACTGGCTGAGCCACAGCTTTGGCCAGCCCTTCCATGACTTTGCCGGTTCGGTGGTAGTGCATGCGGTGGGTGGCTGGATTGGCCTGGCTGCCGTGCTGAACCTGGGTGCGCGCCGTGGCCGCTACAGCAAGGAGGGCCGCATCTCCGCCCATCCGCCCTCTTCCATTCCGTTTCTGGCTCTGGGCGCGTGGATTCTGATTGTCGGCTGGTTCGGCTTCAATGTGATGAGTGCGCAGCGTCTGGACGGTATTTCCGGCCTGGTGGCCATCAACTCGCTGATGGCCATGGTGGGCGGCACCCTCAGCGCCATGTGGGCGGGCAAGAACGACCCGGGCTTCATTCACAACGGCCCGCTGGCCGGGCTGGTGGCGGTATGTGCCGGTTCGGACATCATGCACCCGCTGGGTGCGCTGGTGGTGGGGCTGGTGGCCGGTGGCATGTTTGTCTGGCTGTTCACCCAGACCCAGAACCGCTGGAAAATTGACGACGTACTGGGGGTATGGCCGCTGCATGGCATTTGTGGTGCCTGGGGTGGCATTGCTGCCGGTATTTTTGGCCAGAGCGCGCTGGGCGGTCTGGGTGGTGTCAGCCTGATTTCCCAGCTGCTGGGCACAGTCGCCGGCATTGCCATCGGTTTTGGCGGCGGTTATGCGGTGTATGCGCTGCTGCGCAAAACCGTAGGCATTCGTCTGGATGAAGAAGAAGAATTCAACGGTGCCGACCTGACCATTCACCAGATCAGCGCCACTCCAGACCGCGAAACCACCTGGTAAGTCCTCTGCGGGCGGGTCTGGTCTACCGCCCAGGCCCGGCCCGCTTGTCATAAGCTTGATCAGCCTCAGACTTTGGCGGTTTTGTCCGACAAGAGGACACACAGCGCGTAATGCCTCCGCTATGCTGACAGTCAGCAAGAATCGTGGATTGCACGCAGAAACATGAGTCCTTCTTTTTCCCTGAACGGCAGGCGCACCCTGCGTACCCGCCTTACCCTCGGCATGTTGCTGGCACTGGTGCTGACACTGTGGCTGGCTACCTTGCTGATCAGCCACACCCTGCGCCAGCAGATGGAAAACACCATCTCCACCCAGCAACTTTCGGCCGTTTCGCTGGCTGCGCACGAGGTGGATCGCTCGGTCAATGAGCGTATTCAGGCACTGCATTCCCTTACCGTACAGTTCAAGGACAAACCACTCACCACCGCTGCCATCCAGCCCGAGCTGCAACGCCGTCCCATTTTGCTGATGATGTTCAACTGGGGCATCGTGGTGATGGATATGAAGGGAACGGTTCAGGCCAGCATTCCGGAAAACCTGGGCCGACTTGGCCGCACCTACCAGCAGCACACTTTTTTCCGTCAGGCCTTGCAGCATGGCGGTCATTACATCACCGAGCCGGTTTACGGCCAGTTCACCGGCCAGCCGGTGGTTTCGATGCTGGAACCCATGCTGGACAGCCACGGCAAGCTGGTCGGCTTGATCATGGGGGTGACCAATCTGGCACGGCCCAACTTCCTGGATGCCATCAGCGATGCACGCTATGGTGCCACCGGCAATTTCTTCATTACCGCCCCTGCCAGCCGGCGCTACATCATGTCGTCCGACAAGGCGCGCCTGCTCAAATCCGGCCCGCCACCGGGCATCAACCCGGTGTATGACCGCTATATCAACGGTTACGAGGGCTCCGGCATTGCGATCAGCTCACGTGGTGTGCTGGAGCTGTCTTCCAGCGTGAAAATAAAATCCACCGGCTGGCTGATGCAATCGGTACTGCCGGCAGCAGAAGCCTTTTCCTCCATCCGCGCCTTGCAACAGCAGTTGTTCGGCATGGCCTTGTGCCTCACCGTGCTGGCAGGAGGCATCAGCTGGTGGTGGCTGCGCCGCCAGTTACTGCCACTGACCGAAGCCACCCGGCTGCTCAACCGGATGGGCGATGGCGAACTGCCCAGACAAGCCTTGCCAGTCTGCCATCAGGATGAAGTGGGTTTGCTGGCCACCTCGTTCAACAGTCTGTTAAAGCGGATTCAGCGCGAAGAAGAACAAGCGGCCGAGCATGCGGCCAACCGCCTGTTGCGCAAGATCGTGTCGCAGATTCCCGGTGTGGTGTTCCAGTACCGGCTATTTACCGATGGTCACGGCTGTTTCCCTTTTGCCAGCGAAGCGTTTTACGACATCTACGGCATTCGCCCGGAAGCGGTGCGCCAGTGTGCCGACCCGATTCGTGAAATGGTGCACCCCGACGACTACGAAAATTTCCTGGCTGCCTTGCAGAATTCGGCCCGCACGCTGACACAATGGCGGACTGAATACCGCATCTGCATGCCGGATGGCAGCATCAAATGGCTATTGGTGGACGCCATGCCGGAAGCGGAAGACGATGTGGTGCTGTGGCACGGTTTTGTCATGGACATTACCCAGAACAAGGCTATGGAAGATGAACTGCGCATTGCGGCCACCAGCTTCCAGACCCAGGAAGGCATCATGGTGACCGACAACCAGGGCGTCATCCTGCGGGTCAACCCCTCGTTCTGCAAAATCACCGGCTACAGCAGCGCGGACGTGGTGGGCAAAACGCCGGCGGTCCTCAGCTCGCACCGTCACCCGCCAGCCTTTTACCAGCAAATGTGGCAAGCTCTGCTGGCACAGGGGGTGTGGCAGGGTGAAATCTGGAATGCCCGGAAAAATGGTGATGTCTTCCCGGAATGGCTCACCATCACCGCAGTGGTGGACGGACAGGGTGCCACCAGCCATTTCGTCGCCATTTTCCAGGACATCACCGAGCGCAAGGCGGCGGCAGACAAAATCCAGACGCTGGCCTTTTACGACCCGCTCACCCACCTGCCCAACCGTCGCCTGCTGCTGGAACGCTTGCAACATGCACTGGAAAACGCAAAGCGCAAACAGCAGTACGGCGCCCTGCTGTTCCTGGACCTGGACAATTTCAAGTCGCTGAACGACACCATGGGCCACGATATGGGTGACATCCTGCTGCAACAGGTGGCCGTCCGCCTGCTGGAGGGCCTGCGTATTGGCGACACCGTGGCCAGACTGGGCGGGGATGAATTCATCGTGATGCTGGAAAACCTGGGTGAGGAACGCGAGCAGGCACTACGCGAGGCGGAAACCGTGGGCCGCAAGATCCTGCTCTCCCTGCACCAGCCCTATAGCCTGAATGGCCATGCTTACCGCAGCAGCTCCAGCCTGGGTATTGCCTTGTTTGCGCGGGAACATGCCTGTAGTGAAGACATTCTCAAGGAAGCCGACCTGGCCATGTACCAGGCCAAGGCGGCCGGTCGCAATACCCTGCGCTTCTTCGACCCCTTGATGCAAGCTGAAATCAATAACCGCACCCGGCTGGAAGCCGAACTGCATCAGGCGCTGGAACAAGGCCAGTTCGAGCTTTACTTCCAGCCGCAGGTTCACCACCAGCAGCCATGCCACAGCGTGGAAGCCCTGTTGCGCTGGCACAATCCGCAACACGGGCTGATGCTGCCCGGCAGCTTCATCACACTGGCCGAACAGAGCAATCTGATTCTGGCCATTGACCACTGGGTATTGCAGCAGGCCTGTTTGCAACTGGCGCAATGGGCCGGGCAGCCACACTTGTCGGCCTTGAGCATTGCCGTCAATGTCAGTGCCCGCCAGTTCCACCAGACTGATTTTGTCGAACGTGTCAGCCAGTTACTGAGCAACACCGGGGCCAACCCGGCCTTGCTGAAGCTGGAAATCACCGAAAGCCTGCTGTTGATGAAGCTGGATGACGCGGCCAACAAGATGAACCAGCTGCGCGCACTGGGCGTGACCTTTGCGCTGGATGACTTCGGCACCGGGTATTCGTCACTG
This sequence comes from Aquitalea sp. LB_tupeE, assembly GCF_013391415.1. GTDB lineage: Bacteria > Pseudomonadota > Gammaproteobacteria > Burkholderiales > Chromobacteriaceae > Aquitalea. The sequence goes on along the minus strand of NZ_JACAXB010000020.1, from coordinate 180,767 downwards.
TCCTATCTGAAAACCCTGCCGCTGGATCAGATCAAGATCGACCGCAGCTTTGTGCGCGATGTGCTGGACAACCCCAACGACGCGGCCATCTGCAAGGCCGTGATCGCACTGGGACACAGCCTGGGTCTGACCGTGATTGCCGAGGGCGTGGAGCAAAGCAGCCAGTACCACTTCATGCTGCAACAGGGCTGCCAAGCACAGCAGGGTTACCTGTTCAGCCCGGCCCTGCCTGACACTGAGCTACAACACTGGCTGCAACATGAGCAGCCCTACAAGCCGCTGGCCATGGTGTGAACGGTGCGCACTACCCGGCCTCAAACCGTCAGCAAGGGCGTTGGCGTTTGACTGGCCAGCGCGAAGAAATCGGCCGGCGGCAAGGGGCGGCTGAACAGATAGCCTTGCATCTCCTGACAGCCCTGTTCACGCAGCAGCGTGTACTGCTCGGCGGTTTCCACCCCTTCGGCAATGGTCAGTAAGCCCAGATTGGCCGCCATGTCGATGATGGCAGCCACAATGGCCCGGTCTTCCGGGTCGGTGACAATATCCCGTACGAAGGTCTGGTCGATTTTCAGTTTGTAGACGCGGAACTGCTTGAGCAGGTTGAGCGAGGAATACCCGGTGCCGAAATCGTCAATCGCCATGCGCACGCCCTTTTCATGCAGGGCATTCATCATCGCCACCGCCTGCTGCGGGTCGTACATGGCCACGCCTTCCGTCAGTTCCAGCTCCAGGCAATCGGCCGGCAAATCCTCTTCTTGCAGAATGCGGGCCACCAGTGCGGGCAGGTCTGGCTGGCGGAACTGCACCGCCGACAGATTGACCGCCATGCCCAGCTGCAAGCCCTGATCACGCCACTGACGGGCCTGCCGCACTGCCTGGCGCAGCACCCATTCGCCTAGCGGCAGAATCAGGCCGCAATCTTCCGCCACCGGAATGAATTCGCCCGGCGACACATGGCCCAGCTCGGGATGATGCCAGCGCAACAAGGCCTCGGCCCCCAGCAACTGGCCATCGCTCATGGATATCTGCGGCTGGTAATGAATGGTGAATTGCTGCTGCTCCAACGCCACCCGCAAGGCGTTGACCAGCTGCAAGTGGCGTGCGGTTTTGGCCTGTAGCGCGGCGGTATAAAAACGATAGCAGCTGCGTCCGGCCTTTTTGGCCTGATACATGGCCGCATCGGCACGGCGGGACAAGGTTTCCAGATCCTGCCCATCCCGTGGATACAGGGCCAGGCCGATGGAGGCGGAAATATTCAGATCATACGGTGCCACCCGATAGCTGCGGGCCATGTCCCGCAGCAGGGTTTCTGCCAGATCGCCAGCCGCATCGGCCGCCATGCCGGGCAGCAGCAGGACAAATTCATCCCCGCCCAGGCGTGACAGTAAGGCAGCCGCCGGTGTTGCCTGACGCAAGCGTGCCGCCAGCTGCACCAGCAGGGCATCGCCCACACTGTGGCCCAGCGAATCATTGATGTCCTTGAAGTGGTCCAGGTCCATGAACATCAGGGTCAGCACATCGTCCGCTTCATCCAGCCCGGCCAGCATTTGCTCGGCGTCCTCCTCCAGCTTCACCCGGTTGGGCAGGCCGGTCAGCACATCGTAGTGCGCCAGGTAACGGATATGCTGTTCATTCTGCTTGCGCTGGGTGATGTCGCGGGTGATGGCCAGCAGCATGCTGATCTCCCCCTGCTCGTCGCGCATCGGCGCAGCGTGGGACTCCAGCCAGCGCCGCTGGCCTTGCAAGCCGGTGATTTCAAATTCCAGCGTGCCGCTTTCCCCGTTCATCACCTGCTGGTGCAAGTGCAAGAAGGTGGCGTGATAGTCCGGCATCACGAAATGCAGTACGCCATACCGACGCACTTGCTCCACGCTGTCCGCCTGCAGCATGGCCATGCCGGCGCGGTTGATTTCCAGCAGCCGCCCATCCCGATCCAGCACCTTGATGCATTCAGGCTCGGTTTCAATAATGGTGCGCAAACGCTGTTCGCTTTGCTGCAAGGCCGCTTCAGCCTGCTGGCGCTGCTGTTCGCGCTGGAAACTGTCCAGCGCGTAGTCCAGGTCCATCACCATTTCTTCAATCAGCTTGCGCGCATCGGCATCAAAGGCATTGGGCTCGGCACTGTACAGCGTCAAGGCCCCCACCACGCGCCCCTTGCAATGCAGCGGCAAGGCGGCGGAAGCCCCCCAGCCATATTGGGCCGCGCGGGCATGCCAGGGTGCGGTAACCGGGTGGTGCATGAAGTCGGCCAGCCATTGTGCCTGACCGCTCAGTACCGCCTGACCGGTGGGACCCTGACTGTGCGGGTTGGCCGGATCGGTGGGTAACACCAGATCGATCAGGTAGTCGGTGCCCTGCCCCCAGGCACACAAGGGGCGGATGGATTGCCCGGTTTCATCCAGCAAACCGACCCACACCATTTTCATGCCACCGTGTTCAACCGCCGCCTGGCATATCTGTTCGAACAACTCGCGCTCGTTACGGCTGCGCACAATGGCCTGATTGCACTGACTCAAGGCGTTGTACAGACCGCTGAGCCGCTGGTTACGGACATCAGCCGCTTGCTGTGCCTGCGCCATGAGGCTCAGTTTCAGACGGGTCTGGGCCAGCCAGCCCATCACGCTGTCCTCCTGTTCGGGCCCAGGCGCAATGCTTTGCGAGAAATCTCCTCGCCCCAGACGAGCAATGCTGGCATGCAGTTCGCCGACACTGGCCCCCAGTATTCCCTGCAGATTACGCCGCAGCGACCAGAACAACGGCAACAGCAACAGGCCGAATGTGATGAACACGATGCGCAGCTGCCAGGCATAGCGTTCGGCATCGTGGATGGCCTGCTCGGTACGTTGTGAAGCCAGCCGGTTGAAGCGGGCGATTGGCTCCATGATGCTGGCCTTGGCGCGGTGATAGGCCTCATCGTGCAGCATGCGGATGGCGAAGAGGCGCTGGGGGGAATCCAGCGGCGGATTGTCTGCCACCAGTTGCATGGCCGCCCATTCGGTGCTGGTCAGCGCATCGGAATTGGCCTTCGCCCTGGCCAGGAGGGCCAGCTCGGCACGGGTAACACCGGCATCCTGCATGCGCTGCAGCAAGGAAGGCGTGGCAACAGCCGTTTGCGGGCGATGGTCATCACCCAAAACAAGATCCCAGTAAATGTTCTGGTAATCCACCGGCCGAGCTGCCTTGCCGTCCCGAATGGCAAGGATTTCCCGATAGTGCTGCTGATACAGCGGATTGCCGGTCACCACATAGCTACGCACCATGCGGGTGAGATCGTCCGAGGACTGGCGCAGCTCATTGGCCAGCTGGATGGATGTTTCGCGCAAATCATTGGCGTGGTCGATGGCCTTTTCTGCCCGCACATACAGCACAAAGCTGGCCACAAAAGCCAGGAATAGCAGCAGGATCAACCAGAAATAGCGAGAAAGCAGCAACAGTTTGCGCTTGACAGTCAGCATGGCAGGGCAGCCCTTTGTTATCTTCTGTATGGCCCTGCAGGCAGCATGGGCGGGCATTTTGTCTGGATTATGGCGCAAATCCTCCAGAATGACAGGAGAAGCAAAGCCATTTGCAACAGAAACAGCCCCCAGGTAGCACGCATGCTACAAATTGCACAGTGCTTGCCAATAGCTAGGACAATTAGCTTAAGCTGATGGCTTTTAGCAAATCGGGAGCACACATGCACCTGTCGCAATGGCTGAACATTTCCCACTCTCTGATTCAAGCCCCGATGGCGGGCGTACAGGGCAGCCGCCTGGCGCTGGCGGTTTGCCAGGCCGGCGCCTTGGGCTCTCTTCCCGCCGCCATGCTCTCGGCCAGTGCCTTGCAGCAGGAACTGGAAGCCATGCGTACGCTGGACGGGCGCCCCTACAATCTCAATTTCTTTTGTCATCAGCCGCCCGGTGCAGACCCGCAGCAACAGGCTGACTGGCAGGCCGCGCTGACACCCTACTACCAGGAAATGGGCATCACACCGCCCCCCGGCAGCGGCCCTGGCCGCACCCCCTTCAACCAGGAGATGGCGGATATCGTCAGCCGCTACCGCCCGGCAGTGGTGAGTTTTCACTTTGGCCTGCCCGCCGCGTCCTTGCTGGCGCAGGTCAAGGCTGCAGGCTGCAAGGTGCTGTCTTCGGCCACCACGGTGGCTGAGGCACGCTGGCTGGCGGCGCACGGCGCTGATGCCATCATTGCCCAGGGGCTGGAAGCAGGCGGGCATCGCGGCATGTTTCTCGACATGGATCTGGACAAGCAGCTGGGCAGTCTTGCCCTGTTACCACAGATTGTCGCAGCGGTGGATGTGCCGGTGATTGCCGCTGGTGGCATTGCCGATGCCCATGGCGTGGCCGCCGCCATGCGGCTGGGCGCTGCCGGCGTACAGGTGGGCACGGCGTATCTGCTGTGCGATGAAGCCGATACCACGCCTTTGCACCGCGCGGCGCTGGCCAGCCCGCGAACCGAGCACACCGCCCTCACTACCCTGTTTACCGGCAGACCGGCACGCGGCATCGTTAACCGGGTGATGCAGGAGCTGGGCCCGCGCCCGGCCTGCGTACCGGACTTCCCGCTGGCCACTGCCCGCATCGCCCCCTTGCGTGCGGCAGCCGAAGCGCAGGGGCGGGACGACTTCACCCCGCTGTGGTGCGGGCAGAATGCCAGTGGCTGCCGCGCCATTCCTGCTGCACAGCTGACACAGGCGCTAGCCACCGGACTGGCCTGACCCACAGGCCGCGGGCTTGACAATGCAACAGCCCCGCTGGGCGGGGCTGTTGAAACGTCGCTGGCAAAGCCATACCGGCTGGATCAGTCAGCAAAACCGTCGGCAATGCGCTGGCATTCGGCCATCCAGTGCGCCTTTTCTTGCGGCGACAACCAGCTGGCTTCAAAACCGTTCTGGCACAGCTGGACGATTTCCGCCTTGCTCAGGCCCAGTTCGCGCGCGCAACCCAGATAGTTTTCCTGCACATAACCACCAAAATAGGCCGGATCGTCGGAATTGACCGTGGCACACAAGCCCGCCTGCAATAGCTGGCGCAGGTTGTGGTCTTGCAGTTGGTCGAACACGCGCAGTTTGATATTGGAATACGGACACACCGTCAGCGGCATGCGCTCGGCAGCCAGACGCGTCACCAGGGCGGCATCCTCCAGCGCACGCACACCATGGTCGATGCGGCTCACCTTCAGCAGGTCCAGCGCCTCCCACACATAAGCGGGCGGGCCTTCTTCACCGGCATGCGCCACACAGGGCAGGCCCAGTTGGTGGCAGGCCGCAAACAGCCGGGCAAACTTGGCCGGCGGGTGGCCCACCTCGCTGGAATCCAGACCGAAACCATCAATACCTGCCAGATACGGACGGGCCTGCTCCAGCACGGCAAAGCCGTCTTCTTCGCTCAAATGGCGCAGAAAAGACATGATCAGCCGCGAACTGATATCCAACTGTGCGCGGGCATCATCCAGCGCCCGGCGAATACCCTGATACACGGTGCCAAAGGCAATGCCGCGTTCGGTATGGGTTTGCGGGTCGAAGAATATCTCGGTATGGACCACATGGTCGTCCCGGCAACGCAGCAGATAGGCCCAGGTCAGGTCGTAGAAATCCTGCTCGGTCTGCAACACACCGGCACCGGCATAGTAGAGGTCGAGAAAGGATTGCAGATTGTCAAAATCGTAGGCGGCGCGAATGGCTTCCACCGTGGGATAAGGCAGCTTGATACCGTTACGTTCGGCCAGCCGGAACATCATTTCCGGCTCCAGGCTGCCTTCTATGTGCAAGTGCAGCTCGGCCTTGGGCAAGGCGCCAATCAGCGCCAGATGAGGTTGAGTCATGGAGTTTCCTGACAATGGCCCGTACGCCAGGCAGCCAGTGCCTGTCGCTTCATGTCGAGCAAAAGCAGCATGATACCCATTGCCAGGCGGGGACAGAAGCCCGTTTTGCCTCAGGCAAGCGCCGGACAGGCAGGGAAGCAACAACGGCTTGCCCGTTTCCTGGCAGCGGGCAAGGCAGCGAACGTGGTTTGGAGTAAAATCGGTGCTGGACACGCGCACAGGACTGCCCCGTCATCCAGCCTGCGGCCTCTTGCCGCCGACTGTCGGACCCGACCATGAACGAACTCACACTCCAGCAAGCACTGCAACAAACCTCACAGGCTTTTGCCATTCTGGATGCCAACCGCAGCATCCGCTATGTCAATCCGGCATTTTGCACCCTGTTTGGCTATGACTTGCAGACCGTGCAGGGACAGAGCATCGACCTGATCATCCCGCCGGATGCCAGCGATGGTGTGGGAGATCGCGCAGGGGATTGTCAGCAGCTGTACGCCCAACCCTTTCAGGGCGAAGTGCGACGCATGCGGCAAGATGGCAGCACCCTCACGGTGATGCTGCATTGCAGTGCGCTGTGCAATGCAGAGGGTCAGGCTGAAGGTTATGTGCTGACCTATACCGATATTGCCGACCGCAAAGCCACCGAACTGGCCTTGCAACAAGCCAACGAACAACTGTCACTGGCACTGGACGCCTCGCAACTGTCGCTGTGGGACATGGATATCCTGCAGGATACCGCCAGCGTCGATGCCCGCTGGGGCCGCATGCTGGGCTACCCGGCCACGGCGCAAACCATGCGCGCCACCAGCATGCTGGAAGCCGTGCACCCGGATGACTACCCGCGCATTTATCGCGCCTCGATGGAAGTGCTCAAGGGGCAGAACAGCCGCTTCCAGCAGGAATTCCGTGTGCGCAATGCCCAGCATGGCTGGACCTGGATCCGTTGCACCGGCAAAGTGGTTGCCCGTAGCGACGCGGGCGTGGCACTGCGCGCCATTGGCACCAACCAGGACATTACCGAACGCAAGAGCAGCGAAGCGCTGATTGTCAACGCGGCCAACCACGACTGGCTGACCGGCCTGCCCAACCGCTTCTCGCTGACCCATCACCTGGCGGCCGCCTTGGCCCGCGCCCAGCGTCATGACAAGCTGGTGGCGGTGTGCATGATTGACCTGGACGACTTCAAACCGGTCAACGACACCTGGGGGCATCAGGCTGGTGACTATCTGCTGCAGGAACTGGCCCGCCGCCTGCAAGGCCTGCTGCGCAAGACCGACTTTGTCGCCCGCCTGGGCGGGGACGAATTCGTGATCGTGATGGAAGACCTGCCGGAAGAAGGCACCCTCACCCAGCTGGAAGCCGCGCTGCAACGACTGCATCGCGCAGTGGAATCGCCCTTCCTGCTGGGCAAGCACATCGAGGCTGAGGTCGGCATGACCGTGGGCCTGTCCTTGTTTCCGCACGACGGCATCGAGCCGGATGCGCTGATGCGGCAGGCCGATGCCGCCATGTATCAGGCCAAGCAGCACAAATCCACCCGGCCGCGCTGGTGGCATATGGTGGGAGAAGAAAACGGCTACGCGCCGGAAGAAAGCAGCCATTTTGAAGTGTATGGCAGCGAAGCCGCCCAGTTGCTGCGCAAATCCGTCCGCCTCATTCACACCGCTGCCGACCACTATGTGCAGCAGTTTTATGCACAAAGCAACAGCAATACCGCCATTCAGAGCGTGCTTTCCAGCCTGGGCCCGGAAGAACTGCAAGGCCTGGAAGCTGCGCATCGCAATTTCATGCTTGAAATACTGTCACCGGACAATACCGCCGAGAAAATCGGCCAGGACAGCCGCCGTCTGGGCCATACCCATAGCCTGGTCGGTGTCACCCCCATCATGCTGGTGCAAAGTGTGGAGCTGTTTCGCCGCACCTTCAGCGAGCAGTTGAACCAGACCCTGCTGCCCATCCGCCAGCGCTATCGCCTGCTGGAAATCATCGACCGCCGCCTGCAAGACCAATTGCATGCCCAGCTGGAAGCCTCGGCCCTGGTGCATGCCCGCTATCTGGACAGCATCGCGCTGCCCATGCCCCATCAGGGCAGCTTGTGGGCCGATGCGGTAAACAGTGAGCTGGAACAGCTGGGCAGCTTGCCCGGCATGCAGGCCGTACTGCTGATGCGGCTGATGTCCAATGGCGTGTTCGTACCGGAAAACAGCAGTGGCCCGCTGGGCGAACTGGTGGCTGGCCGCCTGCAAATGCCGGGCTCGGAGGCCGTGGTTGACCCCAACTCCGAGCGTGGCCAGGGCCTGACCGCAGTCGCCTGGCGCAGCGGGCGCATTTGCACATCGGCCTCCTACGGCAAGGACAAGCGCTATACCCTGTGGCACCAGCAGGCCAGCGCAGTACAAATACGTTCCACCATGAGCATTCCGGTGCGCAATGCCGAAGGGCTGACCGTGGCGGTCATCAGCTTGTTCGGTGCTTACCCTAACCAGTTTGAATCCGCCAGCATGCTGCAATTTGCCCAGGGCTTGCAGCACCGCTGGGAGCTGATTCTGGCTGCCTGCACCAAACCTGCGGCCGCCATCCGGCAGAATCTGGCCGTGGCGCTGCGCGAGCGGCTGTTTGCCGGTGGCCTCACCATGTATCTGCAACCTCTGGTCGAGCTCAACAGCGGCAAAGTGCTGAAAGTGGAAGCACTGGCCCGGCTGATCAAGGAAGACGGCCAGGTGGTCAGCCCCGGTGTCTTCCTGCCACTGCTGGGTGATGCCGACCTCGATCATCTGTTCCGGCTGGGGTTGGACAAGGCACTGGTGCAACTCTCCGAACTGGACCGGCAAGGCATGCAGATTGGCATCTCGCTGAATATCGCCCCCAGCACCTTGCAAGACGAAGACTGCCCGCACTGGGTGGCCGAAGCACTGCGCCGGCACCACATTGCCCCGCACCGGCTCAGTCTGGAGCTGCTGGAAACCGGTGATATCGCACCGCTGGCACAAGACCGTGCCATTGAGCGGCTGCGCCAGACCGGCATCAAGCTGGCCATGGATGACCTGGGTTCGGGCTACAGCAGCCTGCAACGCCTGAGCACCCTGCCGTTTGACACCATCAAGATCGACCAGAGCCTGACGCTGAACCTGCGCAAGACACCATTGACCAGCCTGGCCCTGATGCGCGCCATCTTGCAACTGGGGCAGGACCTGGACCGGCAAGTCGTGGTGGAAGGCCTGGAAGACCGTGGCATGCAAGAGGCCTCGCGTATTCTGGGTGCCAGCATCGGGCAGGGCTACAGCCTGGCCCGGCCCATGTCGCAAGCCGACTTCATTCATTGGCAGCGTCACTTCCGGCTACCCAGCGACAGCGGGGACATCACCACCTATCTGGGAGCCCTGGCACAGCACTGGTTGTATACCCAGCCTTCCCACACGCATGGCAAACGCGCAGTGCAGGACTGCCCATTGCAGCACTTCCTGCTACGCCAGCTGCAACCGGATGCACAAGCACTGGCCTGGCATGCCGCCTGTCATGCGGCACAACACGATGCCGCAGCCAGCCAGCAGCTGACCGACTGGCTGGTGACGCAAATGCTGCTGGAAAGCTGAAGTCGGGGCGGGAGAATCTGCCGGCTGAATCTGCGTCCTGACACCGGTAATCGCGGCAAAAGCGGTTTCATTTTCAAAAAAAAACATAAACTGCTTCCCGCCAGCGCGGCTTCATTGCCGGGTGCGCTTTGGCAATAATGGCTGCTGTTGAACCCACACCGAGGAATCCAGCATGAACATTGCCGACCTGGTCCAGACCCGCTACACCACCAAGGCTTTCGACCCCAGCCGTCAGCTGAGTGCCGAACAAGTCGCACAGATCGAAACCCTGCTGCGCTTCAGCCCGTCGTCCACCAACTCCCAGCCCTGGCATTTCTTCATTGCCGGCAGCACCGAAGGCAAGGCACGCGTGGCCAAGGCCACCAGCGGTGCTTATGCTTTCAACGAAGCCAAGGTGTTGAATGCCTCCCACGTGGTGGTGTTCTGCAGCCGTGCCAGCATTGATGAGACCTATCTGGAAGGCTTGCTGAACCAGGAAGAGGCCGATGGCCGTTTTGCCAATGCCGACGCGCGTGCCGGCCAGCACCGTGGCCGTTCGCACTTCGTCAACATGCACCGCTTCGAGCTGCGCGATGCCCACCACTGGATGGAAAAACAGGTTTACCTGGCAGTAGGCACCCTGTTGCTGGGCGCGGCCGCCATGCAGATTGATGCCTGCCCGATCGAAGGTTTCGACCAGAAAGTGCTGGATGAAGAACTGGGCTTGCGCGCCAAGGGGTTCACCAGCGCAGTCATCGTGGCACTGGGCTATCGCAGCGACAGCGACTTCAACGCCACCCTGCCCAAGTCGCGCCTGCCGGCCGACAGCGTCATCACCCGCCTGTAAGCATCAGACCGTCCGGCAACCGCAGGCCACCCGGACGGAACCAGCGCAGCAGGTTGCAGAGATCCCGCTGCTCGCCAGGTATAAGTTGCTGATACGCAGCCTGTGCACGCTGCTGCAGGCCGGGGTCGATCGCCCGGCGCGGCGTGCTACGCAGCACCACCATGAAGGGGGCCAATGCCGTGTAGTAACAGGCCGGGGCGCTGGCCAGCACGGCAGCTGCCTGCTGCAATTCCGTCAGGCTGAACGCGGCTTGCAGGGAATTCAGAAAATCAGCCGTGAAAGCAGGCGACTGCAAATCCATGCGGTCGTAAGCAAAGAAGCGCTGCGTGGCACGGCGCTTGAGGCGGCCAAAATCAGCCAGATACACCCCGCCCTGCGGACGCAGAATGCGGGCAATCTGCTGCGTGCAGTGCTGCAAGGCCGTGCTGTCTGCCAGATGGTGCAGCGACATGGTGCAGGTCACCACGTCGGTGCCGGCGGCAGCCATGCCATCCAGCCGGGTCATGTCGCCCTGTTGCAGGCTGACATTGTGCACACCGGCCTCGCGCAGATTCTGCTCTGCCAGCTCCAGCATGCGGGCCGAGGCATCCATGCCGATGAAATGCGCATCCGGATGCAGGCGGGCATGGCGTAACAGCTGGTTGGCCGGGCCACAGGCCAGGTCCAGCACCACATCGCCCGGCGCAATCAGTGCCGCCGACATCAAGCTGTGAAACAGGTAGATATAGTTGAGAATGCCCTGATCCTTGCCGCTGTCGGCAAAGGCCGCCACTTGCAGCGGGTCTTCCATCACCGCCGCAGTCTCCGGAATACGCGGTAGCGGATGGCGTGCCAGCTGCTCCAATAGCAGATGGACAAGCATGGCGGGGGCAGACATGAGATCAGCAAGCTTTCAGAAGTCAGATGCCGTTAACGCGGCTGCACGGCACGCCGGTACAGCAACAACGGCAGACGCAATGCAAAACCGAACATCAGGCGGATGTGCATCCAGGTCAGCAGGCGGTTATCGCGCCAGTAATTGAAGTGCGACACCCCGCCTTCATCCGCCTGAAAGTATTTGACCGGTGATGGCAGATTAAGCGGCGGCACCCCGGCCCAGCACAGGCGCACCACGGCTTCCGGGTCGAAGTCGAAACGGCGCATCCAGCGCTGGCGCTGCATGATGCGCTGCAAGGGCGCCACCGGGTATACACGAAAACCGAACAGGGAATCGCCTATCCCCATCCACAGGGTTTCCAGATTGGCCCACCAGTTGGAAATCTTGCGTCCCTTCACCCGCAGGCTGGGCGCACTGGCATCGAATACCGGCAGGCCCAATACCATGGCTTGCGGCTGTTGCTGCGAGGTGGCCATGAACAGCGGAATCTGCTCAACCGGGTGCTGGCCGTCCGAATCCATGCACAATACATGAGTGAACCCCTGCCGGCTGGCCTGCTCCAGACCATGCAGCACGGCGGCTCCCTTGCCACTGTTTTGCGGCAGCACGAATACCTGCAGGCCGTCATCCCCGGCCGCCATGCGCTGCAAGCCTTCGGCCGAGCCATCGTCGCTGCCATCCACAATCACCCACACCGGCGACCATTGCTGACGGGCCGCGCGCACCGTGTCATACACCTTGGGGCCGGGGTTATAACTGGGAATCAGAACCACATGCGTGGAAGAAGGTGTAGGCATGGCAGGCAGAAAATGATTGGACACCGGAATACGGTAATGATGTAGAAACGGGAAAGGACATTAGCCGATGACAGTCGGCATGGTCAATCCCGCGTGGTGAGCCGGTAACTGATTTACAAATGCAGTTCCGGGTCAATCGAGCGCGTTAGCGTGCGCTGGTAATACTGCTGAATACGCTGTGTCATTTCATCCCGACAGGCAGACGCTTCAAATTGCTCTCCCGGAATTGCCCGATATATCAAGGGAAACTCCGGAGGTCGCCATATTTTCCAGCCTTTGCTCAAATAAGGCGAATTAGTGCTAATCAGAATGGTTTGCAATGGTGCTTGTGCTCTTTTGGCAATCAGCGCAACTGCCTCACCCATCTCATTCACCGGCTGGCGCGTGGTACGCGTACCTTCGGGAAATATCATCAATACCTTGCCATCGCGCACGGCATGAATGGCGGCGCGAAACATCAACTCAGGGTTACGGTTGGAAATAAAACCGGCCAGATAAGCCCCCGCCCCCAGAAACAGATTGGAGCTGATGCTGGCTTTCATCAGGCACACTACATGCGGAAGGCGGGAAAAGACGAGAAATGCGTCGATCATGCTGGGATGATTGGCAATCAGCACGGTACGCCGACAGCCGCCCAGTCGATCCAGCGCGCGCAAATCCAGCTGCATCAGCCCGCTGGCCTCGGCACCGGCCAGAAAACAGCGGCAAATCAGGCTGATGGCGCGTTGCACCAGTGGTTCACGCCAGGCGCGCGGCGCCAGCAGCAATGGCAGCACCGCCAGATTGCCCAATAACAGCATGAACCCCAGCCAGCACAGCATCAGATAAAACAGCAGGATCTGGCCTAAACGCACACAGCAATACCACATTATTCCACTTCACTTCTCGTTGACTGCCCGCCACATTTAAAGCGCGAGCGAATTGGCCATACCCGGCAGCAATTTCACCCGGATATGGCGAGCCGGGAAAGTGCGACATACCGGACGATAATACAACCGGGTATTCAATGCTGATGGATAGGACATGCTTGAAATCACCCGCAGGCAAGCCGAGCCAAATCAAACCGGGGTAATGATTTTACTATATAATCGGCCCTCTTTGCTGCATGCACCGCTCGGGATTGAATGCTTATGCTAGAAGAAATCATCAAAAACTATCTGATCAATACCAAAGGCAAAGACGCTGCATTGTTTGATGATCCGGACTTGCAAGTGTCTGCTCTGGGCCTGGATTCGCTCGATATGGTCGAGATGCTGTTTGAAATCGAAGACCGCTGCGGCTTTCAACTGCCCGACCCCACCCGCTACCCGAAAATGGGGTTTGCCGAAATGCTGGCCGATATCGAAGCGGCCATTCGCGCGCACAATAACGGCGAAATGCCCGACCTCAGCCTGGAAGCGGAGCAATAATTGGCACAGGTTCTGATTACCGGCATGGGAGCCATCAGCCCGCTGGGGGCAGACCTTCCCACCAGTTTTGCCCGTGCGCTGGAAGGGCACTGCGCCATTGGCACTGCCCCGGCCAACATCAGCAAATGGCTGCCCGACATCCTGCTGGCCCCGGCAGCCAGCGAACCGGCTGCCCTGCTGGACAACAAACATGCCGGGCTGGACCGAGCCAGCCAGTTTGCCCTGGTCGCCGCAGGCGAAGCGCTGCAACAGGCCAACTTCCCGGCCCAGCCGGAAAACAGCCGCCGCGTGGGCGTGTTTGTCGGTATCGGCTTTGGCGGGGCCCACACGCTGGACGGGCTGTACGACCGCTTTCAGGCGGCAGTCAACAGCAATGGCAAGCGCAATCCGGCCATGGTACACCCGCTGTCTGTTCCCAGGATGATGGCCAATGCCGCTGCCGCCGCCATCTCCATGAGCCATGGTTTCAAGGGCCCCAGCAATACCTACTCCATTGCCTGTGCGTCCTCTGCCACCGCCATAGGCGAAGCTTTCCGCGCCATTCGTGACGGCTATCTGGATGCCGCAGTGGTGGTGGGCTGCGAAGCCATGCTGACACCTGGTTCCATCCTGGCCTGGAATGCATTACGTGTGATGGCCAAACCCCATGCCACCGACCCTGCACGCAGTTGCCGTCCGTTCTCACAGGATCGCAGCGGCTTTGTGCTGGGAGAAGGCGCAGCAGCCATGGTACTGGAAAGTGCCGCCCATGCAGGCAGGCGTCAGCAAGCCGGGCTGGGCGAAGTGTGTGGCTATGGTTGCAGCAGCGATGCCGCCCATCTGACTGCACCATCCAGCGCCGAACAGGTATATGCCATGCAACAGGCGCTGGCCGATGCCGGGCTGCAAGCCAGTGACATTCAATACCTGAATGCCCATGGTACGGCGACACCAAGCGGCGATGTGGTGGAAACCGAATCCATCCGCACCGTATTTGGCGCTCGTGAAAACAGCACGCTTGCCATCAGCTCCACCAAATCCATGCACGGCCACCTGATCGGTGCCAGCGGCATTCTGGAATTCGCACTGGCGGTAATGGCGATGAACAGCGGTTCGCTGCCGCCCACGGCCACGCTGGAAACGCCAGACCCGCAATGCGACCTGGACTTCATCCCGCTGCATGCCCGTCACGGCTGCACGGTAAACGCCATCATGTCCAACTCTTTTGCCTTCGGCGGCAGCAATGTCTCGCTGGTGGCCAGGCGGTATCCGTCATGAGTGCTGACTACCACTACCCCATGCTGCTGGCGCGTGAGGATATTGCGGCCATCCTGCCGCACCGTGGTGCCATTTTCGTGTGCGAGCAGCTGTGTATCGAAGGGCCGCACCAGTTCCATGGCACGGCACGCTGGCCGCATGACAATGCGGTGATAGCAGGCCACTTTCCCGGCCTGCCGCTGGTGCCCGGGGTGATGCTGATCGAATCCATGGCGCAGTTTGCCGGTGCCGGCCTGCTGGCGGGCGACCCTTATGTGAAAACCCTGCCGGAAGATTCAATCGGCGTGCTGGCAGCAGTCCGCAACTGCTGGTTCAAGCAGCCGGTACAGCCGGACTGTGCGGTGGATTTTTTCATCCAGTGCCGTCAGGTGGCACCTTTGCTGGTGCAGGTGAATGCCCAGGTGAAAGTGGCGGATGCCGACGTGGCCAAGCTGGAAATCGCGCTGGCTTACGCACCGCGTGCGCAGCTGGTCAGCCAGCTTGCGGCTGACAAGGCATAAGGCCTCTCAGCCCGCCAGAACGGTCTTACAGCATGCCGCCGTTGATGGAAATCACCTGGCCGCTGATATAAGCCGCCTGCTCTGAGGCCAGAAAGGCCACCAGGCTGGCCACTTCCTCTGGCTGCCCTACCCGCTTCATCGGCACCAGCTGCGCCACCATGTCCTTGTCGAACACATCCTTGCTCATGTCCGAAGCAATAATGCCCGGCGCCACCGCATTGACGGTGATACCGCGGCTGGCCAGCTCCAGCGACAGCGAGCGCGTGGCCCCATGCAGCGCGCTCTTGGCGGCGGCATAGTTGGTCTGGCCGCGATTGCCCGCCAGAGCCGCCACCGAGGTGATATTGATGATGCGCCCCCAGCGGGTGCGTATCATCGGCATGGTCAATGGCTGGGTGACATTGAAAAAACCATGCAGCGAAACGTCGATCACCCGGTGCCACTGCGCCGGCTGCATACCGGGAAACACCGCGTCGTCGTGGATACCGGCATTGTTCACCAGCACCTGGACCGGGCCTTGTTCCAGAATGCGCTCCAGCACGGCCGCGCTGGCCGTGGCATCCGCCACGTCAAACTGCACCGCCTCGGCACTGCGGCCCTGCTCGCGCAGCGACTGGCCCAGCGCTTCTGCCGCTGCCAGATTGCTGTTGGCATGAATGATGACGTGAAAACCATCGGCCGCCAGTCGCTGGCAGATGGCAGCACCGATGGCACCACTGCCACCGGTGATCAGGGCGCGTTTCATGAAGACTCCCGGGAAGAAATGGCAAGCGGGGCCAGTGCGGCGGCATCCAGCACCACGCCCAGGCGGCCACTGGCCAGCAGACGCCCGCCGGATGACACGGCAAAACGGTACATGGCGGTAATGTCGTTGCCGGACAGGCGTTCGGCCTGCACGTGCAAGGCATCGTCCAGTTCATCCAGCCGCTGGCAGTGCCAGCTGGCTTCGCGCACGCTGGTGAGATAACCGGCGCGCGGCGCTGCTGCATCGCCCGCCAGCAAGCTGCCATGCACTGCCATGGCCTGGGCGGCATATTCGATGGCATTGGCCACACCCAGTCGCCCGGCCGCGCGCAAGGGGTTATCCGCCTGCAGGTGGCTGCGGGTCAGACAGACGATGTGTTCCGCATCCCAGCGCTCCACGCTATCGAGCAGACACATGCTGCCCTGGTGCGGAATACGGGCGGCAATAGCCTGACGGTCCATCATGCTTGCACCGTGACGGCCAGACGGCAGTCATCCAGATAATCCAGCACTACCCGGCCCGCACTGCGCTGCGCCAGCAATTGCAGCAAAGGCAGGCTGCGTGCTGCCGGAATGGTTTGCCGCAGTTGTTCCAGCGCGGCATCAGCCATGGTGCTGGCCGCTTCGTTGCACAGCGACAGCTGCAAGGCAGCAAGGCTGCGCTCACTCCGACGGGCGCTGAACACCATGCCCACCCCCATCGGGTAGGGAATGGGGCGCTGCGCATACAAGGGTTGCGGATAGGCGGTATCAAACGCCACCAACAGGCCGCGGTCACCACTGGCCTGCACCTGGGTTACCGTTTCCAGCAAACCGGCGGCGAAGGTGGCATCGTAGGCGCACAGGCTGGTGGAAGCCGCAGTACAGCCGGTGGCAATGCCCCAGTAACCGGCCGGGGCATTGTGTACCGAGTTGTGAAAGCGGGTGGGCGAAACCAGCCGCTGGTCGGAGGCCAGCACATCCAGCAGGTTGTGACAGTTGTCGCAGTCGCCACCGGTGGAGCAGAACACATTGGCCAGCAAGGCCGCATCGGCCCCGGCTGCGTCCACGGCGGCAAAGCCGGTGGCCATGGCCAGCTTCACCGCGGCACCCACACGCCGCCGCTCGGTAGCGGGCAAGGCGGTGACCGGCGGCAGGCTGACCTCGGCCACGGCAAATGGCTGCTCGCCGCGCAAACATGCCGCAGCGGCGTTCCAGTCGGCCATGCCAGGGCCCAGTACGCTCAGGCCATCCAGATAGATTGTTGCTGTGCTCATGCCGTCACCTGCGAAAAAACCAGACTGCAATTACTGCCGCCAAAACCGAAAGAATTGTTCAGTACATGCTGCAAGGGCTGCTGCTGATTGTGCAGCAGGTAATTGACCGGCAAGGCCGGATCCAGCGTGCTGGTACCAACGCCGCCGGGCAGCAGGCCGTCGCGCAGTGCCAGCACACAGAAAATGGCTTCGATGCCACCAGCCGCGCCCAGGGTATGGCCGGTATGGCCCTTGGTGGAGCTGCACGGCGTGCCTTGGCCAAACAGCGCCAGCACGGCCGCGCCTTCGGCGGCATCGTTGCTGGGCGTGGCGGTGCCGTGCAGATTGATGTAGCCGATGTCGTCCGGCTGCAAACCGGCCATCTGCAAAGCTTGCTGCATGGCCATGCACGCGCCCAGCCCTTCCGGGTGTGGCGAGGACATATGGTAGGCATCGCTGCTTTCACCCACGCCGGTGAGCAGGATTTCGCCTTCACCTGCGCCCTCACCTGCACCATCGGCGCGCTCCAGCAACACATATGCCGCGCCCTCGCCAATGGAAATGCCATCACGCGCGACATCAAACGGGCGGCAGGGTTCACCCGACACCAGTTGCAGCGAGGAAAAACCATAAATGGTGGTCAGGCACAGGCTGTCCACCCCACCCACGATGGCAGCGTCGATCAGCCCGGCAGCCAGCATGCGCTGCGCCGTGCCAAACACCTTGGCACTGGAAGAACAGGCGGTGGACACCACACAGGCCGGGCCGCTCAAGGCAAAATGCTTGCGCACGAAATCGGCCACTGAATAGCCATTGTGGGTTTCACGGTAGCGCAGCCAGGCCGGCAGGCTGCCGCTGGCAGGGTCGCGCTCGCGATAGGCCAGCTCGGAATTGAGAATGCCGGAGGTGCTGGACCCCAGAAACACACCGATACGGCCCGCACCATGGCGTGCCTTGGCAGCTTCGATCTGCTCGGCAAAACCATCCTGCTGCAAACCAAGCAGGGCCAGACGGTTGTTGCGGCAGTCGTAGGCGGCCAGTCCGGCGGGCAGGGTGATGTCGTCCACACCGGCCACTTCACCGATACAGACATCAAACTCCACCGTTTCCCAGCGTTTTTTGACAATGCCGCTGCGCTGTGCGCGCAGTGCGGCCAGATGTGGTTCCACCCCACGGCCCAGGGCTGTGGTGAGGGTATAGGCGCTAAGTCTGAGAGCTTGCATAGACAACCGATGAATCAGCTTGGATTGAAAAACGGGCTCAGCTTGCGCGCTTGGCCGCAGCCGGTGCGGGTGAACAGGCTTGTGGCAGCGTCACGGCATGTAGCTGGCGGCAGGACAGTTCTTCCAGCAGACGCGGCAGCACCTGCAAGATGACTGGCGTACCGTCTGCCATGCGGGCGGCATTGCCATCGTGCAGCAGCAGTATATCGCCAGCGGCCAGTTGGCGGGTCAGTCTGGCATACACCAGGGCCGGGTCCCGGACGCGCGTATCATAGCCACGGCGCGTCCAGCTCGCAAGAAACACGCCCAGCCGCTGCAAGACCGGTTCCAGCTGCGGGTTGCGCAAACCGGCAATCGGGCGGAAGAACTGCGGCGCACGGCCG
This sequence comes from Aquitalea sp. LB_tupeE, assembly GCF_013391415.1. GTDB lineage: Bacteria > Pseudomonadota > Gammaproteobacteria > Burkholderiales > Chromobacteriaceae > Aquitalea. The sequence goes on along the minus strand of NZ_JACAXB010000020.1, from coordinate 162,106 downwards.
GTGATGGCCTGCAAGGTGGCCTGCCCCTCTCCCACTTCACGCCGCCAGCCGGAGAGCCCGAATAACGATGTCTGCTTGCGATGCCGCTGGCCATGGTTTTCCACTGCATGGCCTTCTTGCGCCGCCTGACGCACCAGCTCCGGATAGCGCGCCGCGCGCTCGCCGATGCAGAAGAAAGTGGCTTGCACCTGATAACGCCGCAAGATGTCCAGCACTGCCGGAGTAACCGCCGGGTCCGGCCCGTCATCAATAGTGATGGCCACTTCGCCACGGCGGATGGCGGCTTGCGGCAGGCGGGTCAGGTTCGGCCCCAGCAGGGTGCTGCGCGGCAGCAGACCCAGCAGCGCAATCAGCCCGTGCAACAGCACCAGCGCGCCCAGCAGGACCGGCCACCATGCCGGTTGCCAGCACAGCAACAGCAGCGCCAGCAGGTGCAGCGCCAGGCACAGCTTGATGAATGGAGAAAACACCAGCGAGTTCATGTCCTGTCCTTCTGCCCCGGCGCACCTTGCGCCAGCGGGCCATGGTCCAGCCAATGCTGCCATTGCTGCTGCCACACCGGCCAGCTGTGATCACCCGCCATGCGGTGTACCCGTGCGGCGGGCAGCAGGCTGGCCAGCAGTTGCTGTCCGGCAGCAAAACGGTCGTCGTCGGCCAGACTCAGCCACACCGGGCAAGGGGTGCTTTCCTGCTGAGCAGCCAGCCAGTGCCACCAGTGTCGTTCGTCCTGCAAACCGGGCGAAGCATCCGCCCAGGCCTGCGGCCCGCCAGCTTGGCGGATTTCCTGCAGGATGTCGGCAGTACCGGGATAAGGTGCCAGCAAGAAGATACCGGCCAGGTGCTCAGCATACACCGCCGCATAATGCAGGGCATTGAAGGCACCCAGAGAAATTCCGGCCAGCCAGATGTTGCGGTAGCCTTGCGCCAGCGCAGGCTGTAGCACGGCCTGATGCAGGCTGTCGGCCACCGTACCGGCCAGCACCTGTTGATAACCGACATCCGCCAGCATGATATCCAGCGGCAAGCCGCGCGCGCGCACTGCCGCCACCATGCCCTGCGCCAGCAGGTCGTCCAGACTGGCCTTGGCCGGTGGCAACAGCAGCAGCAAGCTGTCGGCGCGCTGCCCGGCGCGTAAGAGATCAGTCAGACAGCGCACGCGGGGTCATCCTTGCCATCATGGCGGCAAATAGCAGCGCCAGCAGCGCGCCAATGGCCACCGTGCTGCCGATATAGGACAGCACCGGCACGTTGGAGCTGCCCAGCAAACCGAAGCTGGTGACGGTGGCCAGATTGGCCACCACCAGTGACACTTCCACCTGACGCTGCTCGGCCGCACTGCCCAGTTGCTGCTTGTTGGCAAAAAATAGCGCGTAATTGGAGCCGATGGCCACCACCAGCAGCAGGCCTACCAGATGCAGAATGGTCAGCTGAATGCCACAGGCATCCAGCAGCGCCACGGTACACAGCACCGCGCAGCCCAGCGGAATGGTGACGCGCGCCGCTTGCAACCAGCCGCAGGTCACCCCCAACAGCAGCAGGATGGCCAGACTGCCCAGCGAGGAAAACAACAAGGCTTCGTGGGTGTAGCTATCGAAAATGGCGGTGGTTTCTTCCAGCAGGTCGATCACCGTCACCTGCCCCAGCTGCTGGGCAGCCAGTGCCGCGCGTACCTTGTCCAGCGCGATGTTTTCACCACTGGCCGGGCGCAGCGGCATCAGCACCAGATCACTGCCAGGCCGCTTGATCAGCATGGAATCCAGCAGCACGCTGGCCGCACTGCCATGCAGGCTGGCACGGCTGAGCAGCGCTTGCTGCTGCGCACGGGTCACGTCGCTGACAAACCCTTGCAGCTGAGACGCATCCACCGGCAGGCCTTGCAGCGCCTCGGCCAGCCGTGGTGCAGCCGTACCCGCTGGCGGCAAGGCAGCCTGCCGCGCGCGCTGGGTGGCGATGCTCGGCAACAGTTCGTCCGGGGTGTGGAAGCCGCCAATCACGTTCTGCCGGTTCAATTGCTGCAATACCCGGCGCGTGCGCTCGGCCAGTTGCAGGGCGCTTTCCTGATCCGGCGCGCTGAAGCTGGCCACATAGCGCATGTCATTGCCGCCCAGATCGGCCCGCAGTTCGGCATCCAGCTTGTTTTGCGCGGGCGAGGTGGAGCTCAGTGCATTGAGCTGGCGGTTCCAGATGTCCTGATGATGCAGCGCCAGCACCGCCACCGCCGCCAGCATGGCCACCGCCAACAGCCAGCGCAGCCGGGTCAGGCCATCCAGCACTTTTTGCAGCAGCAGGCCGGGCTTGCTCAGGTCGCGCAGGTTCAGCCGTGCCGGCATCAACAGCGGCAGCACATAGCGCGTCACCAGCGCGGCCGTCACCAGCCCGCTGATGGAATACAGGCCCAGTTGCGACAGGCCGGGGAAACTGGAACACATCAGCGCGGCAAAACCGGTGATGGAGGTCAGCACACCCAGACGGATGGTGCGCCAGAAATGAGAGGGATTACCGCCCCCGGCACGCTGGATGAACAAATAGATGGAGTAATCCACCGCCTCGCCGATCAGCGTGGTGCCAAAGCCCAGCGTCAGGCCATGTACATGGCCAAAGCCCAGGCTGACGCTGGCAATGCCCACCAGCGCACCGGACACCACCGGAATCAGCCCCAGCAGCAACAGCGGTAGCGAACGGTAGACCAGCAACAACAAGGCCACCACCAGCAAGGTGCCCAGGGTGGCCAGCCGTTCCACTTCGCTCTGGATGATGTTGCGCGAGGCCACCGAAATGACACTGGTACCACTCATCACCAGCCGGGTGTCGGCATGACGGGCCGGCAGGCTGGCAAAAGCCTGTTTCACATCTTCCAGCGCCGTCGCCTGGGCGTCGGTATTCAGGCCGGACTCGGCCAGTTGCAGCAGCAATACCGCGCGTTTGCCGTCGCGTGATACCCAGATGTCCTTACTGGTGCTGGGCTGGCTTTCGCCCATGAACTGCTCGAGGATTTGCAGGGTTTCGCCGGTGGGGTCGCGCGGCAGGATTTTCTTGACGATCAGCCCGGCATCGCCGGACATCGCCAGCAAGGTGTCCTGGATGGCGTCATGCATGCCGGCAGCAGTAAAGCGCTGCGGCGTGACGGCCGGGCTCAGCAGGTAGCGGTTGTCGAAGAAATACTGCTGGTCGCGCTGCTGGGTCTGGCGGTCGCCGTTCTGCACGGCGGTAAAGCGCGGATTGCCGGACAGCTTGCCCACCAGCAGGCGCGACAGGCGACCGCGTTCGTCCTCGTCCGCGCCTTCGATACCCACCAGCACCAGCCGGGCAATGGCACCGTCGCGCAGCTGGTCGATCAGCATTTGCTGGCGCGCACTGGGCAGCTTGGGCATGAAGGCGGACAGGTCGGCCACGAAGCGGGTCTGGCTGATCACCAGCACCGAGGCCAGCATGGCCGCCAGCCAGATCAGGATGACCGGCTTGAACAATCTGGTTTTCATTTGGCGCTGGTGCCGGTAATGGTCATTTCCGAACGGTCGCCATCCGCCTGCAAAAATTCGATGGTTTTCACCTGGGCGCGGCTACCGGCAATGCGGATCTGGCTGATCACCTTTTGCATGCGCGCTTGCAGCGGGGTCAGTTTGAGCTGCCATTCTTCGCTGCCACCGGACAGCGACGGGGTGTAATAGCGTTCCAGCGCATTGCGGTCGCCCGACAGCGTAGCGCGGATGCTTTCGACAAAGGCCGACACTTCCGGGCGGTCGGACAGGTTCACGCTCATCTTGCGGCCATCGCTGCGCTCCAGCGTCAGCTTGTTGCCTTCCAGCAGCACGGCTTCCGCCTTGGGCTTGAGCGTGCGCTTTTCCAGCCTATCCGGCGCGGTGAAAGCCAGCTCGCCAGAGGACTCCAGCGGCTGCTTGAGCATGGCGATGTATTTTTTCTCGACAAAGGTGGCGGTGCCGGATTTCTTTTGCCCCAGTTGCTGCATCAGCTCGCTCAGGGAGAAATCGGCGGCATGCAGGCTGCTGGCCGAGAGTACGACAAACAATCCGGCCAGGGTCTTGCTGATGATGGATACACGCATGATCGGTCTAGCTTTCATCCCAAAAATCGTAAAAATTGAACCAGTTGTACGGATAGGCCCGGCAATGGCGCTCCAGTGCCGCAACGTATTTGTCCAACAGCGACTGCATGGCCGCCTCACGCTGGGCCCGACCCACGGTGGAAAAGTCTTCCAGCAATTCAAAATGCACCCGGTAGCGATTGCCGCCCAGGTAAATACCCGCCATGAAATACACCGGCTGCTTGAGCATGGCGGCCATGCGCAGCGGGCCGCTAGGAAAACGGGCGGGTGCGCCCAGCAGCATGCGGCAGAGGTATTCGTCCGGCCCGGCGGCACGGTCGGCCAGAATGCCCACCAGTGCGCCCTCTTCCAGCCTGGCATGCACCTTGAGCATGGCATCCATGGTACCCAGCGGAATGATGTCCGGGGCCAGCGCCGGGTTGATGGCATGCAAGGCCTGGTTGATCTGGCGGGCGTTTTCCGGATACATCGCCATGCTCACCTGCATGTCGGGGCGAAAACGCGCCATGGCGCGCAGCACTTCAAAGCTGCCCAGATGCGCGCCAAACAGCAACAGGCCCTGCCCGCCTTCCTGATGCCGGTGCAGGGCTTCGGCACCGGACAGGTCGATCTCGAACACATCAAACCGGTCGCGCAGCAGATAAACCCGGTCGTGAATGGTGCTGGCAAAACTCAGCACATGGCGATACACATCGCGCCAGCGCGCCGGACGGCCCAGGCTGCGCGCCAGATAGCGCCGCGAGGCCTGTACCGCCTTGCCGCCGAACAACACGAAATACACGGCAATACCGTACAGCACCAGCCGGGAGCAAGGCCTGCCCAGCCAGCAGGACAGCGCCGACATGATGCGCAACCAGAAGCGGCTGCCGCGCTCCTGCTGCCGCATCCACTGCGGGCTGGCTTCAGGCTGTGCCTCGGTTTGCGGATTCACGCTGCAGGCTCCGCTGCCAGCACGAATTTGCCGTCCGCCACTTTTTCATCACCGCGCGAGATGACAAAGGCCACGCTGGCAGCATCCAGTCTCCAGGCCAGCTGCAAGCTGTCACCCGGCGCGACCGGACGATGGAACTTGGCCTGGGCCAGTCCGGCCAGCTGCACCGCGGCAGCCTGTTCGATGGCCAGTTGCGCATGGTCCAGCAACACCACGCCGGGCAAGACCGGTTGGCCGGGAAAGTGACCGGCATAGGCCGGATGATCGGCGGCTATCACCAGAGGAAGGGTTTGCATGCTCAGTGGTTTCCGGAAAGATGGCGGACAATCAGTTCCTGCAAGGTACGGGCCAGGATCTTGCCATTACCGTCGCGCGGCAGGGCATCGACAAATACGATATGGCGCGGCAGGAACACCGAATCCAGATGCTGGCGCAGGCCGGCCAGAATGGCGGTACGGTCCAGAGTCGGTGCCACCACGAATACGGCCAGACGTTCGACCACCTCGTCACTGCCGCGTTCCGGCACACAGTACACGCCATCCACCACGCCCGGCAGGCCGGTGAGTACGGCATTCAGAAACGACAGCGAGCTGCGCTTGCCCGCCACGTTGATCATATTGGCCTTGCGGTCCACCAGCCGGAACTGCTGCGGGCTGAACAGTTCCACCGTGTCATTGAGCATTTGCGGGGTCTGATACACCTCGCCCACCGCCCACAACTCGCCGTCACGCTGCTCCAGCGTAATGCCTTGCAAGGTGTGCCAGGTGGTTTCGACATCGGTTTCCCGCGTAGCCACCTGGCCGGTTTCGGTGGAACCATAAATTTCCAGCACCGGGCAGCCAAGCTGCTGCCGGGTTTGTGCTGCCAGCTCGACAGACAAGGGTGCGGTGGCCGACAGGATGGCGGCTATCGGCGGCAGTACGATATTGGCATCCAGCAATTTGCGCAGATGAAATGGCGTGATCACCAACAGACGCGGCGCGGGCATCTGTGCCAGCGCATCGGCAATGTCTGCCGGGAAGAACGGAATGCGCCCGGACAGGCGGCCACCGGCCAGAATGGGCAGCAGCACGCTGGATTCCAGCCCGTACATGTGACGGATGGGCACCGTTCCCACCACCGAGCACGCCTGGCCAGCCGCTCCCCACACCCGCTGTGCTCCGGCCAGAATGGCCAGCCGCAGGCGGCCAAATGTCTTGAAATGCGGCATCGGCGTGCCGGTGGAACCCGAGGTATACAGACAGGCAACCGGCTGGTCGTACGGAATGTCCGGCAGGGGTGCTGCCGCCAGTTCCATGCGCGCCGCCAGCGTGTCTACCTGCAGATACGGCAGGCCCGGCACCGGGTTTTCTGCCTGATCGCCCAACACCAGCAAGCCGGCTTGCTCGCTGGCTACCGCAGCCAGATGCTCAGGGGCCGCGGAATTGGGCAGTATGGTCAGCATATTGCGGGCAATCGCCGCAAACAGTGCCACGGCAAACCAGTAACGGTCGTTGCACATGTTCAGCACCCGCGGGTGAGCGGGCAAGGCGGCAGCCAGGGTCAGCACCTGGGCATGGAAGGTGCCACGGTTGATCACCTGCCCGTGCACATAGGCAAAGTCGGCAGCAGGGTCGGCAGCAGGAAGGAGCGGTATCGGATTCATGGATTCGGTGGCAAGGAAACGGCAGCGGCAGCCTAGCGACGCGTGTCGCCGCCCTGCGTGTATTTTCGGTATGACTGTATGGTGTGGGCAATGCTGAATGAGGGGCTGTCCGGTAACACCAGCCTGCGCACCAGATATTCGCCGCCAAACATCAGGCCCAGCGACAGCGGGGTGCACACGGCAGCATAAAAGGCCCACCACGACAGGGGTGCCAGCGTAAACAGCGCCAGCGACAGCACGGCGGACAGCGCAAAATACAGCGTCCAGGCCAGCGTCACTTTCCAGGTGTAGCGGAAATAAGCCGCATCCAGCGGCCCGGCAATGGCAATGCGCGCAATGCGCGAACACAAGGCATTTTCGTGGCTGCCCAGCGTACTGCCAAACATGAAACCCAGACCGCACATGATGCCGGCGTGCTGCAACAGGTAGAACCAGGCTGCATGACTCAGCAGCTGGTCAATATTGAGGGCAATGGCCAGCAGAACCATGGCCGCCAGCAGCATGACCGGCCAGCGGAAGCGTGAGTTCCAGCCCGCGGTCAGCAGGCCCAGGGTCAGCGGTGCCGCTCCCACCACCACCGCATACAGCGGCGGCTGCCGGGATGAAGACGCCAGATAATCCATCACCACATAAAACAGGCCGGCCAACGCCAGTACAGCCAGGCGCATGCTGCGCCACAGCCGGGTCATTTGCTGCGATGCTCGCGAATATAAGCCGCCAGTTTGCGCAAGGAGGCAAAAATGGTGGAGTTGTCTTCGTTGTCGGCTTTCATTTGCACGCCGTATTGCTTGGACATGACCAGCGCGATTTCCAGGATATCAATGGAGTCGATTCCAAGTTCATCACCGTATAGCGGGGCATCAGGAACAATTTCCGCCGGGGCAATGTCAAGATTCAGCGCGGAAACGATCAGACCGGCAATTTCGCTTTCCAGCGCCAGGTCTGGCGTATTCGATTCAGAAGAGTGTTGTTCCATGATTTGCAATAATCGTATCGGTATGAGTAAACAAGTTGCCCGCAATCGCCAATGTCACAGTGTTTCGGTATCATCGCCGCTCGCAGGAATGCGCTCTTGGTAAATTGAATAATTCTTATCTTTGCGGCAGGACCAAGAGGCATCAGAAAAATGAAGACGGAGTATACCCTCACGTATTCAGCAGGGCAAAAATCAGCTGTTTTACATGTAATTGCATACTAAAACATGCCAACAGGAGGTAACTTGAACAAGGGCATGACGAACATCAATGGCACAGCCGGAATAATTGAAACGGCGCTGACCCGCTTCTGGTTCAAGATGTTCGGCACCATGGGTTTTACCCTGCTGTTTTTTGTCGCCTATGTTTATCTGCTGCATCATCCGGCTGGTGCGGTGCATATTGTGCCGGCCAGCGCGCTGGACCGCTGGCTGCCATTTCAGCCCTGGGCCTTGCCGGTTTACCTGTCGCTGTGGGTTTATGTATCACTTCCGCCGGTGTTGATGCTGTCACATCGCGAGATCATCCGTTACGGTTATAAAGTGGCCCTGCCCTGCGTGAGCGGGCTGCTGGTGTTTTATTTCTGGCCCAATGCCATTGCCCCGCCGGACATAGACTGGCAGCAATACCCCGGCGTGGCCTTCCTGAAAAATGTGGATACAGCCGGGAATGCCTTCCCGTCGCTGCATGTGGCAACTGCGGTATTTTCCGGTGCCTGGCTGCATTGGCGCCTGAAAGTACTGCAATGGAGCCGTGCGCTGCAGGGATTGAACCTGCTGTGGTGTGTGGCCATTGCCTACTCCACCCTGGCGGTAAAGCAGCACGTGGCGCTGGATGTGCTGGCAGGCACCTTGCTGGGCCTGGGCAGTGCATGGCTGGTGCGTTTGCGCGCCCATGCCATACAACCGGACGGTGACGAGCCGCTTGGCCGCTAAACCCTTTTTGTCGACAACTTCCTGTTCAGCAACTGGCAGCATGTACCCAGATACCCGTTTGCACTACACGCCCCCCCATCCGCCAGGCTCGGTGGCTCTCACCCATGAACAGATTCTGGGCATCTGCCGCTTAGGCCTGGATGATCAACATCAGCCCTGGCCTGTGCAATCGGTGTTGATGCCGGTACTGGGCCCGGCCACCGCCAGCTTGCAGGAAGTGTGGCATACCAGCCTGCCAGCGCAGGATGGCCGCTTCGGGGACGTGCATTACCGTCGCGCGGGCAATCTGCTGTTTGGCGTCATCACGCTGGAAGAAGCGCAATTTGCCGGGCAGGACGGGTCTACCGCCTTGCAGACACTGGCAGAGCGCGCCTACCGCCAGCTGTTTGCCCTGTTGGAGCAGCAGCAGTGCCTGCACTTGTGGCGAGTATGGAATTACATTCCGCGCATCAATGTCGAGGAACACGGCATGGAGCGCTATCGCCAGTTCAACATCGGTCGCCATCAGGCCTTTGCCGGTAGCCAGCGTCCGGTACACGGCAGCCCGGCCGCCTGCGCGCTGGGGACAGCCAGTGGTCCGGTCAGCATTGCCTTTCTGGCGGCAAACAGTGCTGCCCTGCCCATCGAGAACCCGCGCCAGGTCAGCGCCTTTGCCTATCCGCAGCAATACGGCCCGGTCAGCCCCACCTTCAGCCGCGCAGCGCTGGCGGGCCAGTCTGGTACGCAATGGCTGTTCATTTCCGGTACCGCCAGCATCGTCGGCCATCTCACCGTGCATGTGGGCGATGTGGCGGCACAAACGGCCGAAACCTTTGCCAATATCGCCATCCTGCTGGAGCAGGCCAACCGTCAGCAGCCACGCCAGCCCTTCACCCTTGCCGGGCTGGATTACCGGGTATATATCCGCCATGCCGCCGACTACCCCGCCGTGCGTGCTGCGGTACTGGCGCGCCTGGGCGAGGACAGCCGCGTGGTGTATGTGCAGGCGGACATCTGCCGTGCCGACCTGCTGGTGGAAATCGAAGCGCAGGGCACAGGCTGAAACCCACCCCGGCATGCACCAGAACGGTCAGGTTCTGCTCGCTTTGGTGCAGCACTGCATAGCCGCTTTCCACCCCCACCTGCATCGCCAGCCCTCACTGCCAGCCGCTTTACAGCCCGCAGCTGCACACTGCACGACCCGCCCGCCAGCACTGACAGCGCCATGACAGATGGCATGAGTCTTGCTAAGATTTCATACATTTTTAAAAATATTCATACTCAGCCTGCACCATGCTTTCGGGTGACAGGCCTGAGAAAGGCAAGCGCATGCACATTCCAGATGGTTATCTCAGCCCGTCCACCTGCGCCCTGACCCTGGCCATTGCCCTGCCCTTCTGGTGGCTGGCCTACCAGCGTGCCAAACGCCTGCTGCACACCCGGCTGGTTCCGCTGTTTGCCGTATTCTCCGCCTTCAGCTTTGTCATCATGATGTTCAACCTGCCCCTGCCTGGTGGCACCAGCGGCCATGCGGTGGGCATGGGCATTGTCAGCATCGTGCTGGGGCCGTGGGCATCCATCATTGCCATCTCGCTGGCCTTGCTGATTCAGGCCTTGTTTTTTGGCGATGGCGGCATCAGCAGTTTTGGTGCCAACAGCCTGAACATGGCCATCGTCGGTTCGCTGGTGGCCTGGGCCAGCTATCGTCTGCTCAGTGCTGGCGCACCGCTGGCCTCGCGCCGCCGCGTGATAGCTGCCGGGGTGGCCGGTTATCTGGCCATCAATGCTTCCGCCCTGCTGGCTGCCATCGAGTTCGGGGTACAGCCCATGCTGTTCCATGACGCCAGCGGCACGCCGCTGTATGCGCCTTATCCGCTGTCGGTAGCCATTCCGGCCATGATGATTGGCCACCTGAGTTTTGCCGGACTGGCCGAAATGCTGCTCAGTGCCGGTCTGGTGGCTTATCTGCAACGTGCCCATCCGGCTTTGCTGGCCGGTACGGCGGGAATCAGGGCAAATAACAGCCAGCAAAACGGCAGCGTGCGTCAGCTGTGGTACGGCCTGGCCGGGTTGATGATTTTGTCGCCGCTGGGCCTGCTGGCAGCCGGAACCGCCTGGGGGGAATGGGGTGCCGAAGACTTTGCCAACCCGGCGGCCCGGCAGGAAATCATCCAGGCATCCGGCCTGCATGCCTTGCCGGATAGCGCACCGGAAGGCCTGGCTAGACTGGCCGGTTTGTGGTCCGCTCCCTTCCCAGACTATGCCCCGGCCTTCATTCACAGCCCGGCTTTTGGCTATGTGTTGTCTGCCGTGTTCGGTGCCGGGTTGATTCTGCTTAGCCTGTTGCTGCTGGCCCGGCTGGGCGGCAAGCGTGGCCTGCCCCAGTGAGTGAACAATCGTTTCTTGCCGGCAAACACCGCCATCACGGCAATATTGCCGAGCGCATGGTGCATGGCTTGCAGCAGGTAATGGAGCATGCGCTGGATGCCGAAGCCATCAGCGCCACGCCCGGCCTGCTGCAACAACTGGACCCGCGCATCAAGCTGCTGTCCTTGCTGGCGGTGCTGGTTGCCACGCTGCTGGCAAGCCAGCTCACCACGCTGCTACTGCTGTTTGTCCTGGCGGTAGTGCTGGCGCTGGCCTCGCAGGTATCGATATCCCGCTTGTACCGCCAGGCGTGGCTGAGCGTGCTGCTGTTCAGCGGCATGCTGGCCCTGCCTGCCATCTTCATGGTGCCGGGAGAACCGCTGTTCACTCTGCCGCTGCTGCACTGGCACATCACCCGGCAGGGGCTGTCCAGTGCGGCCTTTTTGCTGGGTCGGGCCGAAGTCTCGGCCAGCTTTGCCCTGCTGCTGATGCTGAGCACACCGTGGATGCATGTGCTCAAGGCCATGCGCAGCCTGGGGGTGCCGGTGCTGGTGGTGGCCTTGCTGGGCATGACCCATCGCTATGTATTTGTGCTGCTGCAAACCGCCAGCCAGATGTTTGAAGCCCGCCGCAGCCGCCTGCTGGCCCCGCCTTCCGGCCGTATGGCACGCCAACTGGTGGCCAGCACCAGCGGCGTGCTGCTGGGCAAGGCCTTGCAGCTCAGCAGCGATGTACACATGGCCATGGTGTCACGTGGCTATCGGGGAGAGGTTTACCTGCTGCACAATTTTCACACCCGCAAGCGCGACTGGTGCGCGCTGCTGCTGGCCGTGGCACTGCCCTTGGTCATTGTCTGGAATCACGCATGAGCACACCGGTTTTTGCCCTGGACGGGGTGAGTTATCACTATCAGCAGCATGCGGCGCTGCATGCGGTGTCACTGGAGATTGCCGCCGGTAGCCGGGTGGCGCTGCTGGGGGCCAATGGCTCGGGCAAATCCACCTTGCTACGTCTGCTGGACGGGCTGTATTTCGCCACAGCTGGCGAGGTGCGCGCCTTTGGCACGGTGCTGAGCGAAGCGGCGCTGGCGGATGAGGCCTGTCATTATGCGTTTCGCCGCCGGGTGGGCCTGGTGTTCCAGAACCCGGACGTGCAACTGTTCAACCCCACCGTGTTTGACGAACTGGCCTTCGGCCCGCTGCAACTGGGCTGGCCGGAAGCGCAGATCCGCAGCGCGATTGACGCCAGCTTGCAGCAGTTTGGCATCAGCCATCTGCAACAGCGCGCCCCGCACCGGCTGTCCGGTGGCGAGCGCAAACGGGTGGCGCTGGCCTCGGTGCTGATCATGCAGCCCGAGGTACTGTTGCTGGACGAACCCACCGCTGCGCTGGACCCGGCCAGCCAGAGCGAAGTCATCCGTTTTCTGCAGGAAAGCCAGGGCCAGGGCCGCACCATCATTACCGCCACCCACGATCTGGACAGCGTGGCAGACATTGCCGACCGCGTCATCGTGCTGGCCGACGGACACGTGGTAGCACAGGGCAGCCCGGCTGACATCCTGTCCGACCATGCCCTGCTGGCGCGTACCCACTTGCTGCATGCCCACCCGCACCGCCACGCCGACGGACAGGTACACAGCCATCCACACCAGCATGGCCACCGCCACGCTCATGGCAGCAGCGCTGCCCGCTACCGCCGCTTCGGCATGGGGCGGTAGCCGCAGGACAATTACTGAATCAGCGGCCTGACTTCTTGCGATAGCCCAGGCCCGTGCTGGCTGCAGGCTTGACCGGAATCAGCTGCACCTGGCCGTGGCGCACCCCGGTTTCGGCAATCACCGAACGGGCAAAGCTTTCCACCTCGCCACTATCACCGCGCAGGATCACCGTTTCGATACAGTCGTCATGGCTGATATGCGCGTGCATGGTGGCGACAGCAAGGTCGTGGTGGTCGTGCTGCAAGCCGGTCAGCCGGGCGGACAGTTGCCGCTCGTGATGATCAAACACATAGCTGAGCACCGCCACACAGGGCCCGCCTTGTTCACTTCCCAGATTGTCCTCGCCCAGCTCGCGGCGCAGCATGTCGCGCACCGCCTCGGACCGGCTGCTGTAACCGCGCCGGGTCATCCATTCGTCAAATGCATCTGCCAGTTCGTCGCTCAGCGAAATGGTGAGTCTTTGCATGTTTGTCTCCACAAAATCCGTGCCGCAGCATAGCAGACCGGGGCGCGATGGGGTTGACCACTCCCGACATGACAACTGTCATGTCAGGCTGCTGACAAAGTCATTTGGTGCGATGGCGCAGGACCCGGCGAAGCCGGGCCTTCCGGGCAAGGGATTGATTCCGCAGCCTGTCCATCCAATCCCGATCCCCCCGCCCTTTCCCTGACAGGGAGCCTCGCCTTCTTGCCGCAGGCTCGCCGGGCTTGACCACGCCCGACATGACAATTGTCATGTCGGCTTGGCACAAATGCTGCGATAGTGCTCAGGACACATCCACCTTGCCATTGCCCGTCCATGGCCCAGAATCAAAGACAAGCCAACTTCCAGCCAAGAGCACACCATGCAGATACGGCAGCTTAGCTTGCATCAGGACCAGCCCGAGCGCGACCAGCTCGCCACACTGCAAACGCTGGCACCACAGCTGCTGCTGGTGTTTGCCGCTCCCGCCTACTTTGGACGTGGCAGGCTGCTCTTAAGCCTGGAAGCTGCCTTGCCGGGCTGTGTGGTGCTGGGCTGTTCGACAGCGGGCGAAATTGCCCACCACGGTGTGGAAGAAGGCTGCGCCGTGCTGACAGCCATCCGCTTTGGCTCTACCCGCGTGGCCAGTGCCACAACCTTGCTAAAGGACATGCAGGACTCACAGGCGGCGGGCCAGCGTCTGGCCACAGCCTTGCAGGCGGATGACTTGCAACTGCTACTCCTGCTGGCACCGGGTACCGACATCAACGGCACTGCCCTGCTGGACGGCCTGCAACAGGTGCTGGGCGATGCCGTCCCGGTGGTGGGCGGCATGGCCGCTGATGATGGCCGTTTTTGCCAGACCTTCACCCTGCATCAGTCCACATGGCACGATCAGCAGCTGGTGGCCGTCGGCCTGTACGGACAGCAGCTGCAAGTGGGGCACGGCTCCTGTGGTGGCTGGACCACGTTCGGCCCGGCACGGCAGGTCAGCCGCTGCCAGCAAAACATTCTGTACGAACTTGACGGCGCACCCGCTCTGGAAGTGTACAAGCGCTATCTGGGTGAATACGCCAGCGGCCTGCCCGGCAGCGGCTTGCTGTTTCCGTTTGCCATGCTGGGACGCAGCGGCGAAGACCAGGGTGTGATTCGCACCATTCTGGGCGTGAACGAACAGGATGGCAGCCTGACCCTGGCTGGCGAACTGGCCAGCGGCAGCCTGCTGAAACTGATGCATGCCGGCACCGACAGCCTGGTGCGCGGGGCGGAACAGTCCGCTGGTCATGCCCGCTTGTCAGGCGCAGAGCATGAAGACAGCCTGGCGCTGTTGGTATCCTGTGTCGGACGCAAGCTGGTGATGGGCGACCGGGTAGATGAAGAAGTGGAAGCCGTGGCCGACATACTGGGCAAGCAGGTGGTGCTGGCGGGTTTCTACTCCAATGGAGAAATCAGCCCCTTTGCCGTAGGGCAGCCCAGCCGGCTGCACAACCAGACCATGACCATCACCACCTTGCGTGAAATCACGCAAACCGATTGAAACCGGCAGGACAGGCATGCAAAACACACTGTTACGCCAGCTCAGACGCACCATGGGCATTGCCGACGAAACCAGCCTGCGACAGGTGCTGGACGGTTTTGAGCGGCTGGCCGGGCGCACAGACATCGACCCGGCCATTGCCACCGCCCTGCGCGGCTTTACCGGCTTGCTGCAAAGAGTGGGCGACAGCTACACCCAGCAAGACCGCGACATCAGCCTGCGCAGCCGCAGCCTGGAACTGAGCTCGGCCGAACTGGGCGAAGCCAACCAGCGCCTGCAGGCAGAACTGGGCAAGCGCGAACATGCCATTGCCCGCCTGCAAGACACCATACACCTGCTGCGCAAGGAAACCGGACAGCAAAGCGGCACACAGCCAGAGGACGATCTGGAAGGGCTGATCAATGCCGTCTCCTCGCTGGTGGCCTACCGCCAGCACGGTCAGCAAGCCATCCGCCAGGCACAGCAGGCACTGGAAAACCAGAAATTTGCGCTGGACCAGCACGCCATCGTCAGCATTACCGACCGCCACGGCAACATCAGCTATGCCAACGACAAATTCTGCGAGATCAGCGGCTACCGGCGGGAAGAACTGATCGGGCGCAACCATAATCTGGTGAATTCCGGCCTGCACTCAGCGGCTTTCTTTGCCGACATGTGGCGCACCATCCGCGCCGGCAAGGTGTGGACTGGTGAAATCCGCAACCGTGCCAAAAATGGCAGCCTGTACTGGGTGGCCGCCACCATCGTGCCCTTTGCCAACGAGCATGGCGAGCCGGAACAATTTGTCGCCATCCGCACCGACATCACCGCCCGGCATCAGGCCAGCGACCGTCTGCAAGAGCAGCTGCACTTTGTCGAAGAACTGGTGGAGGCCATGCCGATGCCGGTGTATGTCAAAGGACCGGACCTGCGCTATCAGCTGATGAACCGCGCCTTTGCCGAACTATTTGCCATCCGGCGGGAAGATTTCCTGGGCAAAACCTCGGAACAGCTGCTGGACGCGGAACTGGCCAGTTACCACCAGCAGCGCGACCGCGAACTGCTGCAGGAAGTATCGCGCCAAAGTTATGAAACCACCATGCAGCTGCAGGATGGCACGGTACGCTACGGCATCATCCACAAAGCCACCCTCACCCGGCCCGATGGCAGCATTGCCGGGCTGATCGGCACCATCGCCGACATTACCGAACAAAAACTGCTGGCGCGGGAATCACGCCAGGCCCGCGAAGTGGCCGAAGCGGCCAACCGGGCCAAGAGCGAATTTCTGGCCAATATGAGCCATGAAATCCGCACACCGATGAATGGCATTCTGGGCATGACCGAACTGGCGCTGGATACCGATTTGAACCGGGAGCAGCGTGAATACCTCAACGTGGTGAAATCCTCCACCGAAGCCCTGCTCACCGTCATCAACGACATTCTGGATTTTTCCAAGCTGGAAGCCGGCAAGATGGTGATAGACCAGACCGCCTTCGGGCTGGAAAGCGTGCTGGCCGGCACGGTCAAGAACATGGCCATGCATGCCGAGCAAAAAGGCCTGGAACTGGCCTGCCGCATGGCACCGGACATTCCGCCGGTACTGCTGGGCGACCCGGGCCGACTGCGGCAGATTCTGCTCAACCTGTTGTCCAATGCCATCAAGTTCACCCAGCACGGTGAAGTATTGTTGCGTGCCTCCTTGCTGGAACAGGAAGGCGAGCAAGTAGTGGTCAAGTTTTCGGTCAGCGACAGCGGCATCGGCATTGCCCGCGAACAGCAGGAAAGCATTTTTGAAGCCTTTGTCCAGGCCGACAGCTCCACCACCCGCAAATACGGCGGCACCGGACTGGGCCTGTCCATCTGCAAACGGCTGGTCAGCATGATGCAAGGCCAGATGTGGCTGGAAAGCCGCCCGGGACATGGCAGCACTTTCCACTTCACCATCCGCTTCACTCGCGTGGCCACCACACAGCTGCCCGCCCCGCTCAGCCCGGATGCGCTGCGCGGCAGTCATGCGCTGGTGGTGGACGACAACCGCATCAACCGGGAAATCCTGCTGGAAACACTAGCACACTGGGGGGTGCATGCCGATGCTGCCGACAGCGGTGCCCGTGCGCTGGCCCTGTTGCAACAGCCGGGCAAGTCCTTCCGCTTTGTCTTGCTGGACGGCATGATGCCCGAGATGGACGGGCTGGCCACCGCCAGATGCATACAGGCACTGGACCTGCCCGCGCCACCCCGCATCATCATGCTGTCCTCGGCTGCCACCCAGGGTGGTGCCCAGTATCAGCAAGCCGGTATCTGCTGCCACATTGCCAAGCCGGTGTTGCAGTCCGAATTGCAAGAAACCATCTTGCAGGCACTGGGCGACACACCGTGCTGCGCAGCAGGCAGCCCCCCCACGGCCAGACTGCAAGGTGATGGCCAGTGCTTGCGCGTACTGGTGGTGGAAGACAACATCGTCAACCAGCAGCTGGCGCTCAATCTGCTGCAACGCTGGGGCCATCAGGCCACGCTGGCAGAAGACGGCCAGCAGGCACTGGCAGTCCTGGCCAGGGAACAGTTCGATCTGGTGTTGATGGACATGCAAATGCCGGTGATGGGCGGGCTGGAAGCCACGCGCCGCTTCCGCCAGCAAGAAACACCCGGCCAGCACCTGCCCATTATTGCCATGACCGCCAATGCCTTGCAGGGCGACCGTGAACAATGCCTGGCCGCCGGCATGGACGACTACCTGAGCAAGCCGGTGCGGGCCGCCGACCTGCAACAGCTGCTGCAACGCCACGCCAAGACAGCGTCCTCCTCGTTTGACTATCAGGCCGCACTGGGCCAGCAGGATGCGGAAATCATCGACATCGTGGCGGACAGTTTCCTCAACAGTTTTCCGCGTGAAATGCACAGCCTGCGCGAGGCCTTGAACAGCGCCGACAGTGCCCGGCTCAAGCGGGTGGCCCATACCCTGAAGGGCAATGCAGCCCTGTTTGGTGCCAGCCCCATGGTGAATGCCGCCAGCCAGCTGGAGAACCTGGCCACCGAGATGGACAGCCCGCTTGTTCCGGTGTTGCTGCAGCTGCTGGAACAGGCGTTTGCAGACTTGCAAAGCGCGCTGCGCCAGCGACGGCCCGCCGGCTGAAACATGAAAAAGGGCGCGGCCAATACGGTGGCGCCCTGTTCAGTTACCCGTAGCGGGGTTCAGCCGCGCTGCGGATACCAGCCCACCAGGCCCGGTTGCAGATTGATGCTCACCTGCTTGACTTGCTGGTATTCCAGCAAGCCGTTAACGCCCAGATCGCGGCCATAGCCGCTCATCTTGTAACCGCCCCACGGCGCTTCGTTGAAGGTGGGGTTGTAGCAGTTGATCCAGGTCACCCCGGCGCGTACCTCCTTCACCACCCGCAAAGCACGCGCGCCATCAGTGGTGAACACGCCACCGGCCAGGCCATAAGGGGTGTCATTGGCCATGGCGATGGCTTCGGCCTCCGTGGTGAAGGTCTGGATGGCCACCACCGGGCCGAATACTTCCTCGCGCACGATGTCCATATCGCGCGTGCAATTGTCGAAGATGGTGGGCCGCACGAAGTAACCGTTGGCGCACTCGCCCTCGACATAGCGCTCGCCACCGCACACCAACGTGGCACCCTGCTGTTTGGCGCGTTCGATATGACCCAGCACCTTTTCCAGCTGCGCGGCCGACACAATCGCGCCCATGTCGGCATCCTTCATGCCCGGCGCAATGGTCATGGCATTGGCACGTTCGGCCAGACGGGCGACAAAGCGGTCCTTGATGCTTGCTTCAATCAGGATGCGCGAACCGGCCGAGCATACTTCGCCCTGGTTGAAGAACACGCCTATCATCGCCCATTCCACCGCGCCTTCCAGATCGGCATCGGCAAAGATGATGTTGGGCGACTTGCCCCCCAGCTCCAGCCCCACTTTTTTCAGATTGCCCACAGCCGCGGAGGCAATGGTTTGCCCGGTGCGGGTGCTGCCGGTGAAGGTGATCATGTCCACATCATGGCTGGCGGCCAGCTCCTGCCCGGCGGCCGGGCCGCTGCCCAGCACCAGGTTGGCGGTGCCGGCCGGCAGGCCCACCTGGTGGAAAATCTCGAACAGCGCCACGGCCGACAGCGGGGTGACTTCGCTGGGCTTGAACACCACGCAGTTGCCCGCCGCCAGCGCCGGGGCCAGTTTCCAGGTGGCCATCAGCAAGGGGTAGTTCCACGGGGTGATCAGCGCGCACACGCCCACCGGCTCGTGCATGGAATAGGCATGCATGGGGCCAAAGCCGTCGCTGACTTCATACACCCCGCCCTGCGGCTTGGTAATCAGCCCGGCGTAATAGCGGAAACAGGCCACCGCATCGTCCACATCGCAGCGCGCCTCGCGCAGCGGCTTGCCATTGTCCAGCGTGTCCATCACCGCCAGCTCGTCGGCGCGGGCGGCAATGGCATCGGCAATACGCAGCAGCATGTCGGCGCGCTTGGGCCCGGCCATGCGCCGCCAGCTGCCGTCATGGTCAAAAGCATGACGTGCAGCGGCAATGGCCTGCTTGCTGTCCTCGGCCACGCTGTCAGTGACCAGGGCAATCACCTCGCCATTGGACGGGTTGATGACTTCGCGGGTGGCACCGCTGACCGAAGCTTGCCAACGGCCATTGATGTAGTTGTTGCGCACTTCCATGTTTCTTCCTCCTGCCTTGCCATTGTGGTGCCGGGCGGTCTGTGCCGCTCAGGCGATGTAGATCTTGCGCAGTGTTTGTGTCACCACCCAGGTGGTGGCGGTGCCGGCAGCCAGATGTCCTACCGTGCCGGGCTGCAACTCCAACGCTGGCCGGCCATCGGCAAACTGCACCGTGGCGCTACCTGTCAGTACGATAAAGAATTCGTCCACTTCCACATCAGTGGTGACGCTGGGTGACATTTCCCACACGCCAATGCTGCAGCCGTGCAACTGGCCCAGCTCGGCCGTGCCGACCCGGGCCGGGCCGGAAATCAGCTGATCAGCCGGGACATCGCGATATTCCAGCGCAATGCGCGTGGCGTCCACACTGAGATTGGCCAGCAGAGTAAATGGATTGGACATGCTTGCTTCCTTTGATTCTCAAACAGGGGGCGAACAGATTCAGGAGTCGAAGCCCAGGCCCAGCGCATCCATGGTGCGCAGCATCAGATTGCGCTTGCCATGGTTGTGGTCAGCCTGGTTCAGCGACCAGCGTGTGGCCTGCACGGCAACATAGGTCAGCGGCTCCGGCGGAAACGGTGGCGGTATCTCGCGCACCATGCGCAGCCGGGTGCGTGGCGTGTCCAGCCCCTCCAGCTTGTCCAGCAGCACATTGGCGGCAAAACGGGTGGCCCCTACGCCCAGGCCGGTAAAACCGGCGGCATAGGCCACCTTGCCGCCACGTGCCAGCGCAAAAAAGGCGCAGAAGCGGGTAGACGTATCGATGGCCCCGCCCCAGCGATGGCTGAAACGCAGCCCGGCCAGTTGCGGGAAGGTGGTAAAGAAGTGACTGGCCAGCCGGGTAAACGAAGCCGGGCGTTCGTCATAGACATCATCCACCTTGCCGCCAAAGTTGTAGACGGCATCGTAGCCGCCAAACAGGATGCGGTTGTCGCGGGTGATGCGGTAGTAATGAAACTGGTTGGCCATGTCGGCGATACCCTGGCGGTGTTGCCAGCCGATGGACGCCAGTTGCTCATCAGAGAGCGGCTCGGTCATCAGTACATAGTCGTACACCGGAATGGTGTGCCAGCGGTAACGCTTGAGCAGCGAAGGAAAGGCATTGGTAGCCAGCACCACGCGCGCGGCATCCAGTTCGCCCTGCCCGGTGGCCAGCCGCACCCGGCTGCCACGGCTTTGCAGCACAGTGACGGCGGATTGTTCGTGAATCTGCACGCCCAGCTCAACGGCCACCCGCGCCAGCTCCAGCACCAGCTTGCCGGGGTGAATCATGGCCGTAGTGTCTTTTTCCCAGATGCCGGACAGGAAGGTGGGTGAATCGAGCTCGGCGCGGATTTGCGCGGCATCCATATAGCCTTCGCCACGCAGTTGCTCGTCCTGGTAGGGTTCTACTGCCACCACCAGCACGCCGGTGCGCTCGAAGTCACAGTCAATGCCATAGCGACGGATGGTGGCTTCGATTTCATCCAGATTCTGCAGGCCCTGCGCATGCAGCTCGGCCATTTCTTCCGGCCAGCGCTGCTCACCGTTTTCCTCGCCATGGGTGATGCTGGCTTCACAAAAGCCGCCGTTGCGGCCGGATGCTGCCCAACCCACCTGACGACCTTCCAGCAGGGTGACAGAGCGCGACGGATTGCGCTCCTTGGCCAGAATGGCGGTCCACAGACCGAGAAAACCACCGCCGACAATAGCCAGATCGGTACTGGCCTTGCCTTGCAGCGGGGGAAAACTGCGACGCAGATGCGCCACATCGTCTCCCCAGAAAGGGCGGTTGACGCTGCCGGCCAGGGCGGCGTCGATCAGCGCTTGTTGCGGTGCCTCACGTTCAAACACGATTTGCGGCATAAAACAGATATTCCTCGGGCATGGGACAATTCACAGGGAGACGCACCGCGCTGCAAGACAAAGTGGCAGTCGTGGTGTCGATCATGCGATGTCGGCAGTTGGCACGCAAGTCGCGCAGCAAGGCATAGCAAGGTGCAGCCGTCATCATGGCGGATAGCCCGGTAATACTGCGCAGCCCCACACCATGCAACAGCCATCCGGCACCCGTCGGTGCATGGGCAGCTTGTTGCTTGGCATAGCTTGAACCAGGTGATATGTTGAGATAAATCCCGAATTTCTTATCTTCAGTTTCAAAAAAACTCAACTGATGAGCAAAAAAAAATCCCTGGGCCAGGTCAGCGATTTTGATATCCGCCTGCTACGCCTGTTCAAAACCGTCGTCGAATGCGGCAGCTTCTCCGCCGCCGAAAGCGTGCTGGGCATCAGCCGCTCCGCCATCAGCCTGCATATGGGTGATCTGGAAAAGCGCCTGGGCATCTGCCTGTGCCAGCGCGGTCGGGCCGGTTTTGCGCTCACCGACGAAGGACGGGCCGTGCTGCACGCCAGCCAGACCATGCTGTCCGCCATCGAGGAATTCCGTACCGAGGTGAACCAGCTGCACCACCAGCTGCGTGGCGAGCTGAATATCGGCATCATCAACAACCTGGTCACCCAGTCGCACATGCACCTGACCCATGCGCTCAAATCCTTGAGCGCGCGCGGGCCGGGGGTGCGCATCAATATCTCGATGACAACCCCCAGCGAAATCGAACTGGGCGTGCAGGACGGCCACCTGCACGTGGGCGTGGTGCCGCTGATCAACCCGCTGTCAGGGCTGGACTACCTGCCCCTGTACGAAGAACATTCGCTGCTGTATTGCAGCCGCGAGCACCCCTTCTTTGCCCGCGCCGATAGCGACATCAGCCAGGACGAGCTGCACAGCGCCGAGGCCATTGCCCCCAACTACCGGCTGACCGTGGAGGCCATGGCGCAACACCACGCGCTCAACTGCACTGCCACGGCATCCGACCGGGAGGGTATTGCCTTTTTGATTCTCACCGGCAGCTATATCGGCTTTTTACCGGATCACTTTGCCGCCGGTTGGGTGGCACAGGGGGTGATGCGGCCGCTGCACCCGCAGCAATTCTGTTACGACATCCCGCTGAATGTGGCCATGCGCAAGGGACGACGCCCCAATCTGGTACTGGAATACTTTCTGCAAACGCTGGAGCAAAGCCGTAACGGCTGAATACCCACACCCGCCAGACGCAAAAAAGCCCGCAATCGCGGGCTTTTTGCTGTGCTCCGGCCAGGCCGGATGGTGACACAGCGCTTACTTGCCGGCTTCGCCGACAAAGATTTCCACACGGCGGTTGGCGGCACGGCCAGCCAGGGTGCTGTTGTCGGCAATGGGTTGACGCGAGCCCATGCCGTCGATGCTGATACGGCTGGCTGCCACGCCATGGCTGACCAGGTAATCGCGGGTGGCGCTGGCACGATTGACCGACAGCGGATTATTGATGGCATCGCTGCCGGTATTGTCGGTATGGCCGACAATACGCACGGTAGTCACCGGGTTTTGCTGCAAGGTGGTGGCAAAGCGGTCCAGCACCGGACGCAGATTCGGCTTGATGTCGTAACGGCCGGAATCAAACGATACGTCGCTCGGAATATTCAGCTTGAGCTGGTTGTCGGCGGTCTGGCTTACGCTGACGCCAGTACCCTGCGAGGCTTTTTCCATGGCCTCTTTCTGCTTTTGCATATGCTGCGACCACAGATAACCACCGCCCGCCCCCAATGCCGCGCCCACGGCAGCGCCGGTTACTGCGCTGCGGCCGGTATGGCCACCGGCAGTCAGCGCGCCCAGCAAGGCGCCAACTCCCGCACCCACGGCGGCACCGGTACCGGTGGTTTGCTGGGTTTCATTCATGTTGGCACAGCCACTGAGGCTGGCCGAGGCGATGGCAACAGCCACCAGGGTGGTCATCAGGTTTTTCATTGTGATCTCCTCATTACGGTGCGTGCCATGCACGACACCGGCAGGGTTGGGTCCGTGCCGCAGACGCTGCTTTGCCGTCTGCCGCCTCAGGGCTGGGTATGCATGGCAAGGTGCCATCCGGCATGCTCCACGCATTTGCCTGAGGCAGTGCAGGCACAGACAAGTTCACTGACGGTCGGAGACAGACTGCGACACATCGGTTTGCATTAATTCATATTATAGAACTGCTGACAAACCAGCCGTGTAAGCAATCGTGTGCCTTGTGTAAGCAAAAGTACACGCCTGTCCTGCCATGGCCTCAGCCACGCGCTGCCATGCCGCTGCCTGCCTGCGGATTGCTGACAATGCTCCAGCCCTGCCCGGCCCCGGCCCCGGCCACAGCCTGAATCGGCCAGCGATAGGCTTCGGCCAATACCGGATGCGTCAAAACCTCGGGCGGCGTACCACGGCAACGCAGCACACCATCGGCCAGCAGCCACAGCTGGTCTGCATGATTGGCGGCCAATTGCAGATCGTGCAGTACGCACACCACGGTGCGGCCCTGCCCGGTCAGCTGTTTGAGATGCTGCATCAGCAGGTTCTGGTGGCGGATGTCCAGATGATTGCTCGGCTCGTCCAGCAGCATGCAAGGCGCGTCCTGTACCAGTGCGCGGGCAATGGCGGCACGCTGACGCTCGCCACCGGACAGGCGGGACACCCGTTGTGCGGCCAGTGGCGTCAATTCCATCACCTGCATGGCCTCGGCTACCCGGCGGTGGTCGGCAGCATCGGGCAGACGCAACAGGCCCAGCGCCGGCCGTCGGCCCAGCATCAGGTAATCGGCCACCGACAAGGGACTGTCGCCGGTTTCGTGCTGCGCCACCCAGGACAGCAAACCGTAAGGGTAGCCCTTGCCGCCCATGGCGCGGCCCAGCAAACGGCCACGGCACTGTCCGGCAAAACCGGCCATGGCGCGCAGCAGGCTGCTCTTGCCCGCGCCATTAGGGCCGATCAGCACCAGCAACTGGCCGCGCGGCACGGTCAGCCCGCCCAGCGACACCAGGGTGCGGCCTTGCGCACTGACCGTGAGCTGCTCGATTTCCCAGGCATTAGCCACCTGCGCCCCCTTTCTGCAAACGCCAGAACAACCACAAAAAGCAGGGCGGGCCGGCAAACGCCGCCACCACCCCGGCGGGCAGGTCTACCGGGTACACCGCTTCACGCCCCAGGGTGTCGATCAGCAACAAGGCAAGCGCCCCCACCCAGCTGGCATGCAGCATCAGTTGGCGACGACTGCCCTGATGACACAGCGCCACCGCATTGGGCACCATCATGCCGATAAAGCCGATCAGCCCGGACAAGGTGACTGCTCCACCGGTCAGCATGGCCGCCGCCATCGCCGCCAGCACACGGGTCCGGCCCACCTTCACCCCCATGGAACGGGCAACCTCGTCGCCCAGCAGCAGACAGTCCAGGTCCCGTCCCAGCCCCAGCATCAGCACCGCTCCCGCCAGCATCACCGGCCACACATACTGGTGATCGGCAAAGCGTGATTCAGCCAGGCTGCCAGCCAGCCAGTTGCTGGCACCACGCAAGGTGAGGTCGTCGGACAGGAACAACAGCAGGCTGACCAGTGCACCACAGCAGGCGGCAATCACCACCCCTATCATCAACAACCCGGCCTGGCCACCACGCAGCAACTGGTTGAGCAGCAGGATCAGCAAGGTAACGGAGAGACCGCCGACAAAGGCCGCCAGCGGCACCGACACCCCCAGCCCGCCCAGTGCCATCACCAGCACCACGCCCAGTGCCGATCCGGCAGAAGTACCCAGCAGGCCGGGGTCGGCCAGCGGATTGCGAAACAAGGCCTGCAGGCCCGCCCCCGCCAGCGACAAGGCACTGCCTACCAGCAAGGCGTTCAGGATGCGCGGCCAGCGCAGGCGGCTGACCAGCGGGTCGTGCCAGTCCGGCACCGCCCACTGCCCGCCGCCCAGGCCCAGAATCAGCCAGATGAGCAAGGCAGCCAGTGGTGGCAGGCACAGCCAGCGCCAGACGCGGGGGAACAGGCCTCCACTGCGCCGCTGCAACACAATAGTCGCGCTCATGATGCCAACTGGCGCAGACGTGCCACCACCGCCGGGCTGCCCACACCAAGGCGCAGGAAATCTGCCGCCGGCCAGGCCAGTACCTTGCCGCTGCGCACCGCCGGGGAAGACGCCAGTTCAGGCCGCGCCTGCAAGGCCTTGAGCCCGCCATAGACCGGGGCATTGTGCGCGGCGACAATCACGATGTCCGGCGCGGCCTTGAGCCAGGCTTCCGGGTTCATCGGCAAAAAGCCCTGGATATCCGCTGCGGCATTCACCATGCCGGCAGCACGGATCAGCGCATCTCCCGCTGTCCCCTGCCCGGCCACCAGCCGTCCGTCGTAGCTCAGCAGAATGCGCTTGCCACTCCCGGCCTGCGGCTTGAGGGCATGCAACCACTGCTTGGCCAATGCGTCGGCCTGGGCCGGGCGACCCAGCGCCAGGCCGACCTGACGCATGCCGTCGGCAAAAGCCTGCGGGTCGTCACTGTGGTTTACCTTCAGCACCTTGAGCCCCAGCGCGGTCAATTGCTGGTAAATGCCGGGCGGCTGGGCCTGATCACTGCCAATCACCAGATCCGGCTTGACGGCCAGCACCGGCGGTGCGGTCAGCGCGCGCGAACTGCCAATCACCGGCACCCGCGCCAGTTGCGGCTGACGCGCCAGCTTGTCCCGGCCCACCAGTAGCGGGTCGGCCTTGAGCGCCACCACCAGCTCGGCCACATCGGCACTGAGCGCCACCACGCGCGGCCCGGCATGGGCAGGCAAGGCACACAGCAGGCAGAGCAATACCATCCATCGCTTAGGCTGCATGTTCCGCCTCCTGTGCCGGCAGGCTGGCAGCCAGTGCACGCCATGCCGGGAGCTCCGGCTCGCCTTCGCGGCGCTGGCCAAAGAAGCTGAGCACGCTGTCCCCGGCCCCATCGAACGCCTCGACCGAGGTGATGACGCCGTCACGGGTGGGGCGGCGCAGTAACCATAGTTCGGTGATGGCTTCCTCCTGGATGTGCAGGTTGAAGGCAGGGTCCAGCACGTTCAGCCAGGGGCCGACACGACGCACGGACTGGATAGGCCCGGTGTGGATTTGCACCATGCCGCGATTGCCGACAAAGGCCATGATGGGCAGTGCGCTGGCGGCAGCGCCTTCCAGCAGGGCAGTCAGCGCCGTGCCATGCAGGCGCTGGGCAAAACCGGGCGGTGCCAGACGGAAAGCCTGCTGACGTTGCAAACCGTAACGCTTGAGCAGGGCATGAAAGTGATGCACATCCTGCAAGGCCAGCCAGTCAGTGGCAAAGCCGCTGGTATCGCTGACGGCGACCGGTTGCGATGGGGCGGCGATGCCGATGCTGACCGGTGCCGGGGTGTCGGCCGGCAGGCGCTGGCTCTGCACCAGTTTTTCCCAGGCAGGCAGTTTGTCGTCGTCCAGCAAATACAGCTTATTGATGGCCTCGCCCTGGTTATCAAAAAACTGCAGTGAATGCAGCAGGCCGTGCGGACCGGGCTGGCACAGCGCATAGGCGTACTGCCAGTGCGACAGGAACAGCCGCAGGTCCAGACCGTCCGGGTTCAACACCAGGCCGGTTTTTTCCGACAGGGTCAGGTTGCCATACACGCCCTGGGTTTCATGCACTACTACCTGATTGCGGGTGATGGACTTGAGCCGGCCCAATGCCGCCAGCGCAGGCAACAGTTGCGCCGGCTGGCACTGCAAGGGTGTGCTTTCCGGCAGGCAGGCCACCAGCGCGGCCTCGCTGACACCCAGCGCGCTGGCAGCATCGCGCTGACGCAAATGGGTTTGTTCTTGCTTGAGTTGCTGATAACGCTGCAACAGGGTGGGTGTAGTCATGATGTCTCGTTTCAGAAGCGGGTTTCGATACTGGCGGTCACATAACGGCCGGACTGGGTGAAGCGGTCCATCGGGTAGGCCGAGGACTGCAGGGTTTTCACATCACTCCAGTTCCAGTACTTCTTGTTGGTGAGGTTGTTGACGGCCAGCCGCAGCGTGGTCTGCTTGTTCAGCTTGTACCAGCCGGACAGATCCAGCACACCGTAGCCCGGCGTGCGGAAGTAGGCGCTGTTGCTGACATCCCCTGCCGCTTTCTTGGCCGATACCGTCCACTTGAGCGTGCTGCCCCATCGGTCTTGCTGATAGGCCAGGCTATTGATCACACGCAGCGGGTCCACCGAGTCCAGCGCGGTATGGTCGGTATCGTTGTAACCCTTGGCCCAGGCCAGCGAGGAAGACAGCAGCCAATCCTGCGCAAACGCCCACTTGGCGCTGGTTTCAAAGCCGTAGATGTGTGCCTGGGCGATGTTCTGGTATTGGTAGTAGGTGGTAGAACCGGCAACAAAGCTCTTCTGCTCGATGAAGTTGTCGTACTTGTTGTAGAAGGCGGTGTTGTCCCAGTTCCAGCTGTCACTGGCGTATTTGCTGCCCAGTTCGATGCCCTGGGAGGTTTCCGCTTTCAGCTTCACATTGGGAATCAGCATCATGCGGTACACGCTGTAGTCGTGGCCCAGGTACAGCTCCTCGAAGGTGGGCGCACGAAAACCGGTTACCAGATTGACAAAGCCGGTCAGCCGCTCGCTCAGCGCGGTCTTGATCGACAGCTTGGGCGACCAGGCACTGGCGGAGAACTTGTCCTTGCTGGTCACCGTGCCGCTGTTGGCCAGATACACTGCATCGTTTTCCGGGGTGATGCGCGACAGGTCGTAACGCAGGCTGGGGGTGAGGCTGAAACGGCCCAGCTCGAATTCGTCCTGCACGAACACACCAAACTGGTAGCCCTTGGTGGCCGGGTAGTATTTGGCATCAGTACCCGTGCTCTTGGGCATGTCGCGTTCGGAGTTCTTGACCACCAGCTCGGTGCCGGTAGTGAGGTGGTGCCCACCCAGTTGCCAGCCGGTTTGCCCGTTCAGACCCCACAGGTCCTGATCCCAGGTGTAAAGGTCGGTCGCGCGGGTGGTAGTGAGCTTGGTTTCATTCTGCCGGTCGCGCAGTTGTTGGTGATAGACCTTGAGCTTGACGCCATCAAAGTTGCCATCGCCGCGATAGCGGTAATCCAACGCCACCTTGCTGCGCTTCACCCCCACATCCAGATCGTCGGCCTTGGTGCTGCCGGTCACGCCTTCCAGATAGTTGGTGTAGGTGGAGCGGCGGAAATCTTCCAGCGACAGGGTGAGCGCGTGGTCGCCATGGTCTATGCCCACCTTGGCCAGCACGTTCTGGGTTTTCACCAGTTGCGGATCCGCCTGGGTGCGGCTGGTGCCACTGCCCCCCTTGTCTCCCATATTGTCGGTTTCCTCGGCGCGACGGCTGGTCAGCATCAGCAGGCCGGACAGCTCGCCCTGCTTGGTGGCCAGCGTCACCGTGCTGCCCGTTCCCTTGTTGGCGCCATCGTAGGACTGCTTGAAGCCGCCGTAGAAGGTTTTGTCATCGTCGACAAAGTCACTGGCCTGGAAGGTGCGGTAGCTCACCACCCCGCCTAGCGAACCACCGCCATACAGGCCGGATGACGGCCCCTTGATGACTTCCACTTGCTTGAGGGTATCCGGCTCGACAAAGTCCTTGCCGCCACGCCAGTTGGTCAAGGCCTGATCGCTGGCACCGCTATAGGTATCCGGCAGGCGTTCGTCGTCCACCAGGGTCAGCACCCGGCTGCGCGCACCGGACAGGCCGCGAATGGTGACTTCGGCCGCGCCGAACTTGGAGTTCTGCCCTTCCACCGACACGCCCGGCACATCCTTGACGATGCCGGCCAGATCGCTGGCGGCATTTTCATCCAGCTGGCTGCGGGTCACCACATTGATATTGGGTGCCACCTTGGCCAGCGCTTCTTCCTTTTTGTTGGCGGTGACGGTGACCTTGCTCAGGGCGGACACCGCGTCGCTGTCGTTGCTGCCGGTGCTGCTGGCATCGGCATGGGCCAGGGCTGACGCCACGCTCAGCGCGATACCCGCCAGGACAAACTGTTGTTTCTGCATGTATTCACTCTCCAGGCATCCGGACGCCACCGCCACGCCGGTTTTGTCTCAGAATCAAAATGATAATGATAACCATTATCAAAAAAATTTCAGTGAAGAATTCTTAATACAGACCCGGCTTTGCCTGGCGTAGCCTGTGATTTCATGGTCTTGCAGCACAGAGTTTGTGCATGCGGGCGGCTATCGCTGGCCACGATCTTGCCCGTTCAAGCGCTGCTTCATGTATGATAATGATTATCATTATCATACATCGGATGGATGTGACAAATGAATGTCCTGATCGTCGAAGATGACCCGCAGCTGGGCGGCTGGCTGCACCAGAAGCTGGAACACGCCGGTCACCACAGCACGCTGGTCGATAGCGGCAACACCGCCCTCAGCCTGGTGGCAGCTGGCAGTTTTGACGCCATCGTGCTGGATCGCATGCTGCCCGATATCGACGGGCTGGATGTGCTGCAGGCCCTGCACGGCCGACAGCACCCGCCGGTGATGGTGTTGTCAGCGGTAGATGCCGCCAGCGACCGCGTTGCCGGCCTGCGTGCCGGTGCCGACGACTATCTGGGCAAACCGTTCAACTTCACCGAACTGCTGGTGCGGCTGGAAATCCTGGTGCGGCGCTGCCTGCCGGACTACAGCCAGCGCCAGCAGATTGGCGATCTGCTGATCAATTACCGGGCGCGCAAGGTGTCGCGGGCGGGCCTGGCCATCGAACTGACCGAAAAGGAGTTCGATCTCTTGTGCGTGCTGGCGGAAACACCAGGCAAGACCGTCAGCCGCAGCGTGTTGCTGGAAAAGGTATGGGGTTATCAGTTCGACCCGCAAACCAATCTGATCGACGTGCATGTTTCCAAGCTGCGCAGCAAGCTCGACCGGCAGTTCGATACGCCGCTGATCCGCACCATCCGCGCCGTTGGCTATGCGCTGGGATAAGCGCCTGCGCCAGCTGGCGGACACCAGCAATTTCCGCCATGCCGCCATTGTTGCCTGGGTCATCCTGCTCATTGCACTGGCGGCGGTGCTGCTGAGCAGCTACCTGATCGACAAGCTGATCCGCGAGCATGTACGCGACATCGTCAGCATGGACCTGCACAACCAGTCTGCGCTGCTGGCACAGCGCAGCCACCTGCCGCTGCTGACCAGCCTGCTGGCCAATGCCCGCCACGAGCGCGACGGCATCCACAGCCTGCTGCTGGCTCCGGATGGTGAAGTGCTGTTTGGAGAGGCCGACCTCAAGCAACTGCAAAGCTGTTGGCAACACTGTTCGCCAAGCGAGGTGAACGCAGCGCTGGTCGACCGTGCCGGTGCAGCACACCACTTCCAGGGCATGCAGCTTTCGCTACCCGACCAGGCCTATTACCTGGTGGTGTATGACATCCTGCCCATGCAAACGCGGGTCAAGGTGCTGCCGCTGGTGATTGGCAGCGGCTTGTTCCTGTTGCTGATCACCAGCCTGGGCCTGGGGCTGTACGCCAGCATGCTGAGCATGCGGCGGGTGGATGACATCCGCCAGACGCTACGCGGTTATATTGCCGGCAATCGCACACTGCGACTGCCAGAAGCCGCCCATGGTGATGAGTTTGACCTGCTGGCGGCCGACATCAACCGCATGCTCGATCAGCTCAATCACCTGATGGATGAACTGAAAGATGTCAGCAGCCACATGGCGCACGAATTGCGCACCCCGCTTACCCGCCTGCACCTGCAACTGGAAACAGTGGCCGAACACGCCCGCTTCGGCCCCACCGCCGATGCCATTCACCGCGCACTGGAAGAAGCCGAGCGCATCCAGCGCATGTTCAAGGCCGTGCTGCGCATCGGCGAAGTGGAAAGTGCCCGCTGTGCGCATGCCTTTGCCTGGTTTCCCGCCGACCGGCTGTTGCAGGAACTGGCCGACTACTACCAGCCGCTGGCCGAATGCAGCCAGGTGACACTGGAGATTGCCCTGCCGCCGGGACTCGCACTGTATGGTGATCAGGCCCTGCTGTTCCAGGCCATGGCCAACCTGCTGGAAAATGCCTTCAAGTACGGCAAGCCCGCCGGGCATATCCGCCTGTTTGCCGGGATAAACCAGCACGGCGTGCAACTAGGGGTGGCCGACGAGGGCTGCGGTATTCCAGCACACCTGCGCGCAGATGCCACCCGCCGCTTCCGCCGCCTGGGCAGCCGCGAGGATGCAGCGGGACATGGACTGGGACTGGCGCTGGTCAGTGCCATCGCCAGACTGCATGGCGGCACACTGCAATTGCATGACCGGACGCCATGCGGACTGCTGGCCTGCATCGTGCTGCCACAACCATCAGGGCCTGACTGAGCGCCGGTTTCAAGCCAGTTGGAAATGCTGCTGTAGCAACTGGCCAAAACGGCGATAGGCTGCACGTGCGCCATCCAGTACCGCCTGATGCTGCTCTGGGGCAATGCCCTCGCTATCCAGCGAGGCTACGAACTTACGCCACGCAGCTGCACGCCCTGCCGGGTAGGCTGCCAGATTGCGCGCCCCAAAGTCGGCGGTCAGCCCCAGCTCCTCTTGTGCTTGTTTGAACAAAAAGGCTGCCCCCAGAGTGGAGCCTTCCGACACATACAGCCAGCCCAGGGCGGCCGGCATTTGCACCTGGGCAGTGGCTACCTCGCCGCAGGCAGGAAGCGGACTGCCCAGGTCGGACAGGTCATCGCCCGAGGCCTGCATCCGCCCCCGGCTGTCCAGGTCGCTTACCGCCTGCTGCAATTGCGTATCGGCAAACAGATGATCGATATCACGCTGAAACACATATTGGGCCGCCACAAAGCGGGCGTAGTTTTCCCGGCTGGCAAAAGGCCGGGCCTGCTCCATCAAGGCATGCATGTGCTCGTGCAGGCAGCTGGTTTCGGTTTTCAGGCGCTGGGACAGCGCCGGGGAGGCGGTCAGCTTGGACATGGTGTACTCCTGTAGTCTGGCCGCACGACAGATGCCGTACGGTATTGAGAATAAATATCAATTGAGCCAGAAAAACCGCTACAGGACACGTTAAGTTATCTTCATGCAAGCCCTGCCCTGCCCGCGCAGCTGGCTTGCATCAATAAAAAAAACCCCCTTGCGGGGGTGGAAGTAATGCTCTGGGTCGAACAGGGCAAAGGAAGGGATTTGATCGGCAAACCGCGTCTGATCAGGACTGTGTGGCCACCTTGGCAGCACGCGAACCCATCCACGGTGTGCCATACATGCGTGAGCGCACCCAGCCCACCACCAGCAGGGCCAGCGACAACAGGCCGGTACTGATGACTTCAACCTGGTGTTCCGGACGGATGGCCATCAGCACCACCACGGCACAGATAAACACAATCACGATCCAGGTCAGGGTCGGGAACATCCACATGCGGAAGGCCGGGGTTTCGCCATTGGCTTCCATGCGCTGACGCATGCGCAGCTGGGAAACGGCAATCACCAGGTACACCAGCAGCGCGATGGTGCCGGAGGTAGCCAGCAGGATGTCGAACACTTCCTTGGGCATCAGGTAGTTGGCAATCACGGTCATGAAGCCCACCACCATGGAACCCAGCACCGCTTTTTGCGGCGTGCCGTTAGGCGCGATATCGCCAAACATCTTGATGGCATCGCCACGGCTGGACAGCGAGTACAGCATGCGCGAGGCGGTATACAGCGCGGAGTTCAGGCAGCTGGCCACCGACACCAGCACCACCACGTCAACAATGGCCTTGGCATTGGGGATGCCGATCAGCTGCAAGGTGCGCTGGTAAGAACCCAGGGCGGCCAGTTGCGGGTCGTTCCAGGCTACCAGGGCAGTCACCACGAAGATGGAACCCAGGTAGAACAGGCTGATCCGCCATACCACCGAGTTGGTAGCCTTGGTGATTTGCTGTTGCGGGTTGTCCGACTCGGCCGCAGCGATGGTGACGATTTCCGTTCCCAGGAAGGTAAACATGGTGGTGAGCATGGCACCCAGCACCGCACCAAAGCCCTTGGGCATGAAGCCGCCCTGATCAAACAGACGTGCTGTACCGCTCACCTGGCTGCCCGGAATCATGCCGAACATGGCGGCACCGGCCACGGCCAGGAAGGCCACGATGGCCACCACTTTCACCAGCGCGAACCAGAACTCGAACTCGCCATAGTTCTTTACGCTGAACAGGTTGGTGATGGTCAGCAAGATGGTGATGCCCAGTGCAAAGGCCCACATCGGCACGCTGGCAAACCAGGCATGCAGAATGGTGGCGGCGGCATTGGCTTCCAGCGGAATCACCAGTACCCAGAACCACCAGTACAGCCAGCCGATGATGTAACCGGCCCAGTGCCCGATGGCACGGTCGGCATAGGTGGAAAACGAGCCGGTATCCGGCGAGGCAACCGCCATTTCACCCAGCATGCGCATGACCAGCACCACCAGCAGGCCTGCCATGCCATAGGCCAGCAGCACAGCCGGACCGGCCTCGGCGATGGCGTGGCCGGAACCCACAAACAGGCCGGCACCAATCACACCGGCAATGGACAGCATGGTGACGTGACGTTGCTTGAGCCCGTGGCTCAAGCCTTGCGATGAAGCACTCATGAAAGATTCTCCCAAAACCGGCAGCCCGCGTGGGCAGGTCCGCCAGTCATGTCGTTTTATTGTTTTATGTTTTTTGAAATGACCCACATTACTTCTTGGACACAGGCGACACCCTGCCGCTACCGGCAGGCAGCGGTGGTGCACGCCCGTGCTTACAGCTAGCCGGGGCAGAAAGGCCGACCGGGACGGATCAGCCTGGCCTGCCTGACGGCATCAGGCCTTCAGCGCGGCTTCCAGCTTGGCCAGCGCTTCGGCGAAGATTTCGTCTTCGATGGTGAGCGGGAACAGGAAACGCAGCACATTGCCGTACACCCCGCAGGTCAGCAGGATCAAGCCGGATTCCAGCGCCTTGGTCTGTACCTTTTTGGTGAAATCGGCATCCGGCTGGTGCGTACCCGGCTGGTTGAATTCAACGGCAACCATGGCACCCAGGCCACGCACGTCGGCAATCTGCGGAATGTCGCGTTTCAGGCTGTGCAGCTTTTCTTTCAGCAAGTCGCCCAGCTTGTTGGAACGCTCCAGCAGGTTTTCTTCGCGGATGACATCAATCACCGCACCGGCCGCAGCCAGGCCCAGCGGGCTACCAGCATAGGTGCCACCCAGCGCGCCGGGAGCCGACACATCCATCAGCTCGGCCTTGCCCACCAGCGCGGACAGCGGGAAGCCACCAGCCAGCGACTTGGCCAAGGTGGTGAGGTCGGGTGCAACCGGGTAGTGCTCCATGGCAAACAGCTTGCCGGTACGGGCAAAACCGGCCTGTACTTCATCAGCAATCAGCACGATGCCGTGGGTATCACACAGCTGGCGCAGTGCCACCACCCACTCTGTCGGTGCGATATTGAAACCACCCTCGCCCTGTACCGGCTCGAAGATGATGGCGGCTACGCGCTTGGCTTCGATATCGAACTTGAACAGCTTTTCAATGCTGGCCAGCGAATCTTCCACGGAGACACCGTGCAGGGCGTTCGGATAAGCGGCGTGGTAGATCTCGCCCACGAACGGACCAAAACCGATCTTGTACGGGGCCACCTTGCCGGTCAGTGCCATGCCCAGCATGGTGCGGCCGTGGAAGGCACCGCCAAAGGCGATCACACCCGGACGTCCAGTGGCAGCACGCGCTACCTTGATGGCGTTTTCAACGGCTTCGGCGCCGGTGCTGAAGAAGGCGGTTTTCTTGGCGAACTGGCCCGGTGTCAGCTGGTTCAGCTTTTCCGCCACGCTGACATAGGATTCGTAAGGAATGATGGAATACGAGGTATGGCTGAAGCGGTTCAGTTGCTCGGCCACGGCGGCCTGCACCTTGGCATGCAGATGGCCGGTATTCAGTACGCCGATACCACCGGCGAAGTCGATATAACGGTTGCCTTCCACATCCCATACTTCGGCGTTCCTGGCCTTGTCGGCAAAGAACGTACACATGACGCCCACGCCACGCGGTGTTGCCTCCGCCTTGCGCTGCATCAGGTCTTTGTTGCTCATGCTGTTTCTCCTGTCATTGACAAAACGAGTGGCAATTTTTTAAACAGTTGATACCTGGCTACAGTATCCAAAGCTGTCAAATCCTTGTATCAACTGGATTTTCCATTGCATCTCGGCGTACCAATTCTAATCACGCGTTTAACAAAACGCCACAATGAATATTATTTTAAACACACAAAAGTGACTGGAAGTCAGGCGTGATTACAGGACAAGGCATTGAAAAAAAAAGCTTTATCGGGAAAGTTGAACACTGAAGAAAAACAGGGGAAATTCAGCAAAAACACATCAAACTTCGGATAGAGGCCATACAGGATGCATGGCACCGATCATTGGCTTTATCTGAAGAAATATGACATAAACAAGTCATGCCCTATCACAGCCACACGGCAACAACAGGGCCTGCTCTACCCTACCAGTCCCGGCAGGACAGGCCAGGCCCTTGACTGGCAACCGCAAACCGGTCGTCAGTATTACCAGCAGTTGCTGGTACTTACCGTGCTGCCCGTGGAGGTGACATTGGTTTTGTTACCCAGAGAATCCAGCTGATAAATCACACAGGCATCACTAGCCTGCACACTGCCAGTCACCGGCGTGGCTTGCAGCGTATAGCCCGGTACCGTGCCGCTGGTCGCCGATGCCACAGTGATGGTGTAGTAGTTCTGACTGCTACTGGGCACCGGAATACTGTTGACGCTATAGCCCAGCGTGGTTGGCTGGGAGGCATAGACATTATTCAGCGCGTAGTAGGACTCCTCGCGCGCCGCCAGTTCCAGCAAGGCTGTCTTGGCGGCCGGACGATTACCTTTCTGCACATAGCTGGTGTAGGCCGGAATGGCGATGGACACCAGAATGCCCAGAATAGCGATGGTGACGACCAGTTCCACCAGGGTAAAACCGGTCATTGACGGGCGCTTGTGTTTCATCTTCATCTCAATTCAATCCAGGTCAGACGGCTTCCACTGGTGGACACACCCTGGGTATTGACCGCAATGACGTTGCCATTTGCATAGCCTGAGGCGGTTTGATAGACCAGATAGGTTGCCCCGCTATAGGT
Organism: Aquitalea sp. LB_tupeE; assembly: GCF_013391415.1. Taxonomy (GTDB): domain Bacteria; phylum Pseudomonadota; class Gammaproteobacteria; order Burkholderiales; family Chromobacteriaceae; genus Aquitalea. The sequence continues at coordinate 125,893 of NZ_JACAXB010000020.1, read as the reverse complement.
CACCACCTGGAAAGAACCGGTGGCGCTAAGCTGCACGGCATTGATCACCAGCCCATTGACGCCGGTAAACGTGCCGCTGCTATTGGCAAAGTAAGATGTGGTGAAATTGCCGCCACTGGCCGGACTAAGCGCATAACTCCAACCGGTATCCACACTATTGGTGCAGGAGGTGATGTTGTTGACCGCCGGAATGGTGGTGCTGAAGGTAATGGCCCCGTTCAGGTATTGCGGGTTGTAGATCAGCTGCTCGCTCTGGCTGCTGCTGTAAGGAAACACAAATCTCCAACCATACTGGGTATTGCTGGTGCAGGACGAGGTATCCACCCAGCACACGGTGTTACTGGAGGTGGAACCATAGCTTGCCACCGTGGTGCTGCTGGAGGTGGTGGTGGATGTCAGCGTCTGGGCCACCAGCTGCGAGGCACTCAGTGTGCCCGGACTGTTGGACGTAGTGACAAACTGGGTGGAAGACAGTGCATTCCAGGCGCTGACATTCCAGTCCCACACTCCGTAAAACTCCTGGTCACCCGAGGCATAAGTACTGGAACTGCTGACCGTGGCAGACACTTTGCTGCCGGTGCCGAAATACACCATCACCCGTGGCAGGGTGGAGCTGGCCTTCAGCGTGGCGACCACCGGCTTGGTGGTGATGGGCCGTAATGTCCCGCTGCTGTTAAGCCCGGTGGAAAACAAGGGCTGCTTGGTGCCGGAGTAGCTGGACACCACCCACTTGGTGGGGTCGCTGCTGGTCAGGTCAAAGCGCCACATATTGCCGAACAAATCACCGGCATAGACATAGTCGGCAATATTGTCGCTATCCAGGTCCACCGGCGTGACATAGTAAATGCCGTTATTGGACTTATTACCGGTGGGGTCCTTGCTGGGGCCGTAGCCGGTGGAGTATTCATAGAAGGTTTCCGCCCCGGTGCTGGGGTCTATCATCATCACGAAGATGGATGCCACCCCGGTGGAACTGTTGTATCCATTACCGAATACAGCCCCCCATTTGCCGTTGTGAAAGCGGGTAATCACCGGCGTGCCAACGGTATACCCCAAATCGGACGCGCAGGAGCCCGAGCTGTAGGTACACGTCAGGGTGGAGCTGTTCCACTCCCCTTTTACCAGGCTGGCGGCATTGGACTCGGAAAAATTACCAGGCGTGGTGACGTCCAGCGCATAAATACCCTTGCCGCCGGTACCCATGCCTCCCACCAGCCAGGTATGCCAGCTGTTGTTGTAGAACACGTCGCCACTGGTGGGCGTGGCATCCACAAAGTAGGCATGCGAATAAATGATGTTGCTGTAGCTGGCCAGGTTGGAAGTCACTACGGTACCGGGTACGTAAGCCAGCAGCTCCTTGCCATCATTGGTACTGCTGCTGTCATACACCCCGGAGCTGTTGTAGGCCCCGCTGCGAAAGCCATGCACCATGCCGTCATTGGCACCGACAAACACCAGATTGGTACGGGTCAGGTTATTGGCGGCAAAAGTGGGATAGGTCACCGCACTGGAGCCGTTTTCCGGCAAGGAAGCACCGCTGATGATCTTGTCTGACCAGGTTGCACCATAACTTTTCAGCGGCGGGCCCACCCAGGTGGGGCTGGAATTGATCACGTCGCCCATCACGCTGGTACGGGCGCGATAGGTGCTGGTTTCGTAAGTACGGTCCCCACGCAAATACGCCAGCAAAGTGGAAGAAGAATTCAGTGCGCTTTGCTGTGTACTGCTCAGGCTGCCCAACTGGAAAGCCACCCCCGTCAGCGAGCTGTCATTCCAGCTCAGAATGCTGCGGCTGCTGGAACCCTGCGCACTGGCAATGGTGGTGCCGGTGGTAGAGCAGGCACCGCCAGTCAGCCCGCAACCGCTGTCCCAGGTGGCGGTACTGGCCACGGACACCGTGCCGGAACTGCTCGCCGTGATGGCGTTCGACGTCACCCCGCCATACCAGTTGCTGGCATTGTAATAAGCCAGGTAGGCCTGGCTGCCGGTCTGCACTTCGGACGACTGCTGGTTCAGGCCGGCCCCACTATTGGACGTCGTCAGCGGCGCGGCCTGGAAGCAGGTGATTTCATGGTAGTTGGTAGAGCCGCCGGTAGAAGCGGCAAAGCCGAAAGTCAGGTAGGACGGCAGGGTGCCACCAATCGAAGTGATATCGATGCCATTGGCAATGGTGGTCCATGTACCGCCGTTATAACTGTAACGCAGGGTCAGCAGGTTGCCGGTGGTGATTTGCAGCTGATAGCTATGCGGCTTGGCGTCGGCACGTGTAGTCGCGGACTCATACAGCGGGGTGCTGCTGGACACCTTGTACGACCCGTTGGTGGTGCCACTCAGGCTGTAGAAGGGGTAGTCACTGATGGCTGTGCCACTGAGCTTCCCGCTACTGCACATGCTGATGATGGACGACGAGCCATAGCTGGGATAGGTGTCATTACTGATATCGCCTTTGCCACGGATGGCAATCGCACCGGCAGTCTGCCCGGTACTGCTGCCGGATGCCGTGTTATCGCTTTTATTGGAAAAATTACCAAACTCATCCATGCCTATGGCCAGATAGCCATTGTGAATCCCGGTTGAGCCATAGCCGGTCATTGTTTTATTGGTGGCATTGCCGCTTTGATTGGAGCAGGAATAACCCAGCGAACCGCCATTGGCCCCCAGAGAGGAAGGTGCGGTGATTTTTTGCGCAGAGGACAGCAGGAAAAAGCTCAAGCCATCCGCCCCGCTGCCGCCATAGCTGTAACTGGTCCAGGTGGCATTGATGCCGGTACTGGCCGGGAAGGCATAACCACTGCTGTCCCCGGCATAGATGATGCCGCCAGTCTGATAATTCTTGTTATTTGTCAGCCGTAAAGCACCACTACCGGAGGCATCGGGAATGGTACCTGTCGTCCCGCCAGAGCCAGAACCGCAAGCCGGAATAATACCTGCGCTGGTCGCGCTTGCCGCACCGGACGAGCCAGCCGTAGTGGAGCCAGCTGTCAGGCAGGCGCCCGGGCTACTGGTGTTGGTGGTAGTCTGGCTGGCCGTCAATGCACCATAGGCATACCAATTGACCGAATTGGCCGTCCCGGTGAAGTTGTCCACCACCGTCAACGTAGAGGCGGCAACCACGCTACTGCACAACAATCCGCTCCAGCACAGCCATGGCAGCAGCCGGCTTACACGGTACTCAAGACTGGCTGTATTCATCTTGTTCATCTGCTGATTTTCCCCCGTAAGCAGGTGGCTGGGTGGTTTATTGACCGACATTCTGCACACTGCCGGAAGTGCTCATCGCATAAGTACTTTGCAGTACAGTTACCGCCTGGCTGTTACCGCCATAGCCCAGGGCACTGATGCGATAGATGCTGTAACCGGTACTACTGCTGACCCCGAGGTACTGAATGTAAAACATCGGTTTGGCGGCATACATGGCAATACCGCCAGACGCAATACTCATGCCGCTGGGGGTATAGCTGACACCAACAGTCCACGGTACCGAGGTGGGGCTGCTCAGCGCATTGGAGCACACCACCGCACTGGTCACGACTGCGGAACAGCTGCTGCCGGTACTGCCATTACCCTGCGCCAGCCACCATTCGGCATACACCAGCGCAGCCTGGGCAGCCTCGAAGGAACGCCCCTTCTCGCGAAAGCCGCCAGCCATCTTTCCTTGCAGGCCCATGCTGCGCATCAGCATCACGCACAGGATGGCAATGATCATCAGAAACAGCAGGGAGATGATCAAGGCAAAACCCCGGCTACGCTGCTGGCGCCTTCTTCTGGCTGGTGGCCGCATCCGCGCGTTCCTCATTGCTGGTTTGGCAGTGAAATGGTTTGCGAGAAGGTGACCGATTGCGGTGCCACCCCTTGCTGGAAACAATACAGCTGGGTGATGACCGGCTTGACGGCATACACGTATGACCAGTTGCTGACCACACCGGCAGAGGCATAGCGCGTGACCGAGCCGCTACCGGACGGGTCCAGGCCATACAGGAATTTCACATTGCTGATACCGACATAGCCGACACGGTTGCAGGTGGTGGCCGCAGACAGGTTGACCCCGCCCACCACGCCTAACGCCGTGGCCCCGTTCAAGCCACAGGTCAGCTGCAAGGTCGTAGCCGATGCCGACAACTGATTGATATACGTGGCCGTGGTGGCAGACGCATTGGTGCCGCCCTGACAATTCACCACCCCATCGTTCTGCGCACTCTGGTAACGCACATAGAGCGTGTCGGGGGTGGCGGCAACGCCACTATCCACCCCGTAAATGACTTGCCCGGCAGTAAAGGACACACCGCTGACCGTGGTGCTGTCCGCCGCCAGTGCGGTAGACACCGTGGCCGAGGCCGGATTGGGAAAATAACCAGCAGACTGGATGACCTGGCTCAGAATGGTCATGGCCATGCGCTGGTCATCCTGCATCTGGGCAACCCCACCCTGCTGCAGGCTGGTTTGCTTGAACGACAGAAACAGCGCCGACAAGGCCAGCAGAAACAGCAGGCCAATGGTCATGGCCACCATCAGCTCGATCAGTGTCAGGCCCTGCTGCAGATAACGGTGAACGGGAGGCTGCATCATGGCTGCACCACCATCTGGTAACTGGCGGTGGCAAAGGCACTGCTGGCCGTGGTCGATGTCAGTGCAGGGGCCATGGTTTTTTCCTGCCAGGAAACGGTAATGGTGCAGGACACCGGAGCAGTGGTACTGGAAGTGCAAGAGAAAGTGCCGGATGCGGATGGCAAGGCCAACTGGCTGGATGACAGCTCGCTGCTCCATGACGACACATCATAACCAGCCACCTGGGACGCCGTGCAGGTGCTGCTGCCGCAGCTGCCGGTATTGAGCGCCAGCACCGTACTTTGGCTTACCGTGCCGCTCACGTTCTGCCAGTACGCCGTATTGGCATGCATGGCAGCAGCCAGGCTTTCCGCCTTGATGGCCGCAATCCCCCGCATGCGCGCGGTATTGGTGTTATTGATGCTCAGTGCCTGCACCCCGGCCATGCCCAGCAAGCCAATCGAAATCACCAGCAGGGCAACCAGCACCTCCAGCAGGGTGAAACCGGCAGACTGATGCAGTTTGGGAATCGTCATCTCAGCAACTCCCAAAGCTATCGGTGCTACCAGACTTCACCACGTGCAACAAACCCGCATTGCTGACATACAGACACTGCTTGTTGAACTGGTTGGCACTGCTGCTGGCGGTGGCCGCCGCCACCGTGAATTTGCCGGTAGTGCCGGTTCCCAGGCGGGAAAAACAAATGCCATTGGAAGTATTGCTACCGGAGTAGGCAAAGGTGATGCTGTCCCCCGTCGTCACCGCCGGGCCCACCCGCAACACCGCACTGGCTGCCAGGCCATTGCTGACTGTGCAGGTATTGCTATTGCCCGACAACATCACCACCCAGCCGGTGGCCAGGCTGCTGGCGTTATTGCAGGTTGGAGAACTGCTAGCGGGATTACTGGTGGCACACAACAGGACGTTTTGCCCCTGCTTAATGGCCTCGTTTCTGGCATAAGCGAGGTCTGCACTCAAGGCGTTGATTTCTGCACTGACATTGCTGCTATCCAGCGTCGTGCGATAGCCGGCCACTGCGATTGCGGTAATGATGCTGGCGATGACCATGACAATGACCAGCTCAAACAAGGTATATCCAGCGGACTTTATCAAAGCGAATACACCTTTTTTAAAATCAGGCACACCAAAGCAAGGAAAGCTTGATCACATTTGCTTGGGACATTAACCAGTAAATTTCCGGCTAATCAAACGAATAAATACTAACTCAAAACAATAAGCACCCTCCACAAACTGGCAATAGCAATAAAATAAATAAATGTAAATATTTGCCAATGATCGTATACGGCCATTAACAAACCAAGCAAACACACCAAATAAAAAATGCACTTCAGGGATAAACAGTGCTCGGCCATAAAGCACTGCCTGGCCAATATCCATACACAGGGCACCGCAACGCAATACAGGAGTCCGCTGGTTTATTGCACTAAAGTCGTATAGGAGCACGCTCTCCCACGCTATAGGCTGCAAGCGTGACTTTGCCGTCATGCAATCCATGTTGTTCTAGCCTGCAGTCCGGGCCAGCCCAGCCAAGAGGCTTGCCTGTCAATCAAGGAGATAACACAGTGACCACTACGACATTCTTTATTCCTGCTGTCAACGTCATGGGTGCCGGTTGCCTGAAAGACGCCATCCAGTCCATTCAGGCCTATGGCTTTCGCCATGCCCTGATCGTCACCGACAAGGTGCTGGATGAAATTGGTGTGGCAGGCCGTATCAGGGATTTGCTGGCCGAGCGTGATATCCAGGCCACCATCTTTGCCGGGGCCAAGCCCAACCCGACCATTGGCAATGTCGAAGCGGGCCTCGCCGTGTTGCAGGAAAAGAAATGCGACTTTGTCATCTCGCTGGGTGGCGGTTCGCCACATGACTGTGCCAAGGGCATTGCGCTGGTGGCCACCAATGGCGGCCAGATTGCCGATTACGAAGGCGTGGACCGCTCGAAAAAACCGCAGCTGCCGCTGGTGGCCATCAATACCACGGCCGGCACGGCCAGCGAGATGACCCGCTTTTGCATCATCACCGATGAAGCGCGTCACGTGAAAATGGCCATTGTTGACCGCAACGTCACCCCCATCCTGTCGGTCAACGACCCGGACCTGATGATTGCCAAGCCCAAAGGCCTGACCGCGGCCACCGGCATGGATGCCCTCACCCACGCTATCGAGGCTTATGTTTCCACCGCTGCCACACCCATTACCGATGCCTGCGCACTCAAGGCGGTGTCGCTGATCTCCCAGTACCTGCGCACCGCAGTGGAAAACGGCAAGAACCTGGAAGCGCGTGAACAGATGGCCTATGCCGAGTTTCTGGCCGGCATGGCGTTCAATAACGCGTCGCTGGGCTATGTCCACGCCATGGCGCACCAGCTGGGTGGTGTGTACGACCTGCCGCACGGCGTCTGCAATGCTCTGCTGCTGCCGCATGTAGAAGCTTTCAACGTGCAAACCTCCGCCGCCCGCCTGTCTGACGTCGCTGCCGCCATGGGCGTCAACACCAGCGGTCTTTCTACAGAAGCCGGTGCCAAGGCCTGCCTGGTGGCCATTCGCAAGCTGGCCGCCGACATCGGCATTCCGGCCTCGCTGAGTGAACTGGGGGTCAAGCGGGAGGACATTCCGCTGCTGGCGCGAAACGCGCTGAAAGATGCCTGCGGCCTGACCAACCCGCGACAGGCCACCCAGGCAGAAATCGAAAGCATTTTCGAAGGGGCGATGTAAGCCCCTGCCGGGCTGGCCGGGGTAAACATCCCCGGCCATATAAAAAAACCGCCAATCTTTACGGACTGGCGGTTTTGCTTTGTAGCACGCGGCGTCTGCTGCTAGCGCCAGCAACAAGGCTGTTTACTGATGACAGCTACCGGTGTTGGTCTGGCTACAATACAGGATATTGCCGTCCTGATCGACCGAAATGGTTTCCGTTCCAGCCTGTGACATGCCGTTCACCGGCGTGGCCACCAGTGAGAAGGTATCCGCCGTGGTACCGCTGGCGGCAATATTGTAGAGCGTGGTGCCGTTGCTGGGCGCGGTGGTCAAAGGCAAGGTGGCCGAGGCGTAAGTACCCTTCTCCGCATACCAGCGCGACATGTAATGGGCATCCTCCACCAGATTGGCCTTGGCTGCCGCTTGGTTACCCTTGATGACATGCTGGGTGTAGGACGGATAGGCTATGGCGGCCAGTATGCCGACAATCGCCACCACGATAACCAGTTCGATCAAGGTAAAACCCTGCTGTTTGTTCATAGCCACCTCAGAAAATTTCACGCCAGCCAATACGCCGTCCCACCGACGTGGCTTTGGGAATCAGCTTGCCCGCCGCCACATTGCCGTTGCTGCCCCCCGTCCCGCCCACGTAGAAAGTGAGTACTTCATTGGTATTGGTGGAGGACGGATAAGGATAGCTACCCAGCTGGCCAGCATCGGTTGAAGTGTAGTCCCCCAGGTTTACCGTGGTGACGGTAAACGCAATCGACAGGGCTGAGGGAATACCGATGTTGTAGTTGATGCCGGACGGAATATTGGTTTTTTTATCGGTAAAACTCACCGTATCGCCATCGGGTGATGTGGTGCTGGTGTTGATCTTGCCATCGCCGTTCAAGTCGAAAGCCGGTGAGGTCGGGGCACCACCCGTCAACAAGTCCAGTGCCATCACCCAGCCGCTTTGCTGGTTCACATTGCTGCACACCAGGGAGCTGCCTTTCAGCACCTGGGTGGTGAAGTACAGCTTGCCCAGCGCCACCACCGGCTGGTAGATCATGCGCTCACCGTTTGTGCTGTTCATATTGAATACCCAACCAGCACGATTACCACTGGGCCCTACCGACAAACCACCGGTAGTGGCGGCATCGCTGATAGTGGTGGTTTCACGGAATACCACGCTGCTGCCAAGTTTGCCCGAGGCGGTAGACGTGGCAGACCCGTCAATGGAGGCCGTGCCATTCAGGGTAGCCACTTCACCATCGGTGATGAAAGTGGAGCTGCTATAGGTCAGGTTGGTCTTGGTCTGATCGTCGTAAATGCCGTACAAGGATTGCGGATAGACCGTAGTGCGGTCGTTATAGCTGGTGTTCTCGTACAGCATGCGGCCAGTACCTACGTATACCATGTAGCCACCACCCGGAATGGCATAAATGGCCGGCGCCGCCACGATGGGCTGATTGGCCTGGGCGGTAAAGAAATTGCTGACCGAGGTAGTCTGATCACTGCTGGTTTGCAATTTGAAGCGCCAGAGATTGCCAGCCTGGTCGCCCGCATAGACATAATCCGCCACCTTGTCGTTATTCACATCCAGTACCGCCGGGGAGGACAAGCCATTGCTGGCCGTACCAGTATCAATCTCGTACAACATGGCACCGGTTTTCAGGTCGATCACCATCAAGGTGGTGGCCTTGTTGGTGGAGTCATAACCGTTACCGGTAATCATCGCCCATTTCTTTTGCCCACCATAATAGACTTGGGCGATCACCGGCTTGGCAAAGGTATAACCCAGATTGCTAAAGCCGGAATCTGTCGGTACATGGTCCCACAACACATTGCCGACACCGAATACACTACCACCAGTCAATAGCGAAGGATTGGCGACGGTATTGCTGATATCCAGCGCAAACAGGCCCTGTCCGCCCTGCGCCATGCCGCCAGTCAGTACCGAGGTGGTCGAGGTGGAAAACTGGTTGTCTCCACCACTGACATTGTTGAAGGTCAGGTTGCCATTGACAAAATACAGGTGCGGCTGGGCACCGCCATAAGTCGTGGAACCCAGCAAGGCCAGATTGGCCGCCGTGACGGCTCGCGGAATATAGGAAAAAACTTCAGTGTAATTGCTGGTAGTGCGACCAAACACATGCAGCATGCCGTCATTGGCCCCCACAGCAAAACCGGCAGTGGCCGTAGTGCCGAACGGTGTTGGCGTGGAGTCGATGATGTCACCCAGGGTAGACGGGGTGGATTTGTCACCGCTACGACTACGCCAGCCAGACGGCGAACCACCGGCAAGATAACTGTTCAGATTGCTATTACTGGAAACGCTGGTATAAAGCGCGCCACTGGCACTGCCCCCGGTGCTGGTGAAAATATTTGCCAGCCGGTTGGCACTGGACGAATTGAACTGCACCGGAATGGTTGAAGTCAGGTTAGCCAGACCAGTCGTGCTACTCACATTGTATGCACGCAACTGGCCAGACCAGTCACCGGAATAAAAGGTGGCCTGAATCGCTTCGGAAGGGTTGGTAGGCTTGCTGGCCACCACTGGCACATTAGTTGCAGTGGTGGAGGAAATACTGTTCAACACGGATTTGAGCGAATTGGTCAGCGAGGTTTCATCACTGGCATTAAAGCTTTGCCCACCACCAGCCGTGGCAGTAGCCGCCAGCACCTTTTGACCATCATCCGTAGCAGGCAAACCAAAACCGATGGTGTAAGTCACCACCGGCTGCGCCGTAGCTGCGCTATAGGTATTCCCTTCGGTATCTTTTGTCACCCCATTGGGCACAATACCGTTCTGATAATAAAAGCCGGCATAGCGTACCAGCGTCGGGTCGACACCAGCGGCCACACTGGGCATGGTTACACCGACGGGTGTGTAACTATTCAATGAAACAGATGTGCCAGCTTTATTTTTTTCGGTAGCATTAACTACCTCATCGTTGGGATAGCCATCTGATATGAAAATGACAAAATTTTTCTGGCAGACATATTTGATGGGTGAAGCACCGGTGTAGTCTTGTGGTGTTTGATAACTTGGCATGCCATTCCAGCCTGACCGGCCAGCAAATGAGCGCATGATATTATAAAACGCCCCAGCGCTTGGCGTGCCCAAATAATCTGTCAAGCCACTGCCATTGATGTTATTGACAAAAGTAGTGAGCTGAGAGCTGGAAGTGGAGAGTGTCGGATCACTCCAACCATTTATTTTGAGGCTAGTACGCAATGGGACATAACCCAAATACCACCCACCATTATAATAATAGTCATAAGGACCATAATTAAAATGAAATAATCCCCAATAAGCCATATCCCAATTATTATTCAGTAGATTGGTCAATACTTTTCGGGCAATGGTAATTTTGGATGGATTGGAAGTGCTGACCGCATTTCCATTCGGCGCGTCATTCATACTACCGGAATCATCTACCATCAAGGCAATATTAGGCCGTACGGATTTTTGATTCAGGTAGAGCGGCACAGCCGGATAGGGACTCGCAGCAAAAATCGTGGCAGAAAACAGTGCCAGCACAGCTGCCGTGCAAACAGTAACAGAACGGGACATGGGCAGCCGCCTCAGGAAACGACGTAATAACTTTGCAAGGTCACCTGGGTATTGGCATTGCGGCCCCAGGCACGGGAGGTAATGCGATATAGCGATGCCCCCGAGGTACCGGTCACGGCATCGGTATAATTGCTGTCCAGCAATTCAATGGTGTAGCGCGGCTTTTGCAAGATCTCGCCGGTAATGGTGCAGGTAGTGCACTGCAAGGAGTTGTTATAGGTACCGGTAAACACATTGCTGCGCTCCCAGGCATTGGTCCCGCCCGCAGACTGGCTGGGCAGACAAAGTCCGCCGGTGCAGGCCGCCACAAAGGAACTGGCCACCGGCTTGTTGCTGGCGACATAGCTTTCACCAGACTTCAAAGCCAGCTCGGCCAGCTGGAATGCCAGCGTACGGTCGTTCTGGTTGCTGGCGATCTTCTGTTCGGTCAGCAAGGGGTGCGCCCCGTACACCACCAGCAGGGCAATCACCGCCAGCAGGATGAGCGACACGATCAGGCTGGCCCCGCGCTGGGCATGAGGCAGCCGGGATTTCAGCTGGAGCGGTAGCATTGCTTCCCCCGGATGGCGGCGGTGGTCTGGTAGGTCTGGGTCAGGTAGCCAAAGCTGTTGCCGCTGGCCAGCGGTACCTGGTTCTGGCTGCGCACTGTCATGGTGATGCGTACCGATGACACATTGCGCCAGTTGCCCACCGAAGCGCGGCTACGGTAAGTCACCAGGCAATTGGTACTGTCGGTGACTTCTCCATATTCATACTGCAGGCCGGTGACGTTACCGATCAACTCGTTCGGTCCTTGCAAGGTACCGCCCTGCCCCAGCTCGGTCATCACCAGCGCCCCGCTGCTGTTGACGAAATAGGCACGGGACACCAGGTCCATGATGTCGGCACCGGTAGTCATGCTGCCCATATTCACCGACACCCCGGCCGAGGCCAGACCGGCACTGATTTGCTGCAGCATGATTTTCTGGCAGGTGCTGGCTACCCAGAACTGCTGCCCCACGGTGTAGGTACGCTGGTTATTACTGTTTGCAGAAAAAGTGGCTGTACCACCAGAGGCAATCGCCGTGGCCTGTGCGGTTCCCCGACCATACTGCACGGCCAGCACATCAATGCTTGACGAAGCAGTCTGTCCATTAAGCCAGCTACTGGCCGAACCGGCAGCATAGGCAGCGAATGGCAGGTAGCTACCGCCGCCGGTAATGAAGGTTTGATACACCGCAGGTGAACTCACTGCACTGGTATCCACCGTCACCGCCTGCGAAGCCGCCGTATTGTTGGCGTCCAGCGTGGCACAGCCATAGCTGCCGGCCATGCGCAAATCGCGTGAAATCTGCAGCAGGGCAATGCGGGCATCCTGTTGCATGCTGATGCGCTGGCTGACCACATTGAAAGTGCGCTTGCTGTTGACATAAACCGCTACAACCGCTCCCAACACGATCATGCCCAGGGTCAGTGACACCATCAGCTCGATCAGGGTAAAGCCGCGCATCCGTTTCATGGAATTACTCATGGTTCAAACTGCAAAACATAGCCATATACCCGGCTTGTGGTACTGGAAGCTGACGAATTGGCACTATTGTTGCCCAGGGCAGTATTCGCGGCTTTTTCCATGGCAGCCTTCCAGGCCACCCGTATCATCAGCTTGCTGCCACCGGTGCAACCACCCAGTTTGCTATCGTTGAAATTAACGGTGGACGAGGCATTGCTGTCGCGACAGATAATGGCCCGCACATTGTTCTGGCTGCTGTCGGAGAATGCTGTGGCCAGGTTATTTTTGAATTGGTACAGGTCGTAGGCCGCCATTTGTGCACTCGTGCACTGCGCACCGCTCGCCGCATTGCACAGGGTGGCAGGAACAGTAGTGTGGTCGCTGTAGCTGGTTTCCACGTAGTTGGTCCAGTCTTCCGTCACGCTGCCACTGGCATTGATCACCGCATTGGAATTGGCGCGCATCGCATCAGATACTTCGGCAGCCAGCATGGCGGCTACGCCCTGCTGCTCGGCTTCGCGCACGGTCTTGAGGGTGCGGCCTTGCATCCCGGCCAGGGCCAGCATGCCGACACCGACAATCAGAATGGACATCAGCACTTCCAGCATGGTGAAGCCGGTCATTTTCTTCATGAGCAGGCTCCGCAACTGCTGTCGGTACTGCTATCACAAGCCTTGCTGCGGCCAGACCCAATCACCAGGATGACACGGCACAGATTATTGCTGGTGTCCTGCAACACCAGCTTGCGGCTGTTGCCATCCAGCAAACGGCCATCACTGCCAAAGGCCAACTGGTTGACGCTGCCCACTGGGCTGCTGGACATCACCAGATTGATGGCCGACGCGTTATTCATTTCGCCGTAGAAGGAAAAGCTCTTGATCGCTTCGCCACTGTCATAGCTCCCCATGGTGCCGGTGCTGATATTGTCGGCGTACACCAACAGCCCATAACCCCAGTTGTACTTGCTGCTGGTTTGCTGGTTGAGGCAGCCGCTGATGCTCATGCTGTTGGTATTGAGATTGGCCGAGCAGATGTAAACCGGCTGGTTGCGCCGCACGGCTTCGGTGCGGGCATAGTTGAAACCCGCCACGATGCGGTTGGCTTCGGTAGTGATCTTGTTGCTGGCCACCAGCATTCTGAACTGGGGGACGGCAACTGCCATCATGATGGCGCCAACGCCTACAGTGACCATCATCTCGACCAGAGTAAAACCCAGTCGTCGCTGGCGGGGCGCTACTGTTTTTCCTGCTGGGAATTGGGACATGGTGGTACGCATGGACAAGTCGCATGGCGATACGCTGCCAGCGAATATTCCATTATCAATACAATTTATCAATGCTACGCATTCTACATAGATAAAGGCTATTTACAAGATTTTTCCCAAAATAACAAAAGATACATCTTAAATTTTACATTTCAAAATCTGATTCATATTTGAGGTGAGACAAGGCCAAACACTAGAAATCAATAGAAAACAGCGTTAAATATTGATCAAATTATTCATACCCTGTTATCAAACCAAGCTTACCAGCCGGATGCGGCGCATTCTGTCTTGCTTGTGACACAGTTCTTTCGTACAGACTCGCTTGATCCCATACCAGATAATTTCAGGCCGCCTCTCCTCATGCAGGCCAATCGGTTCATCTCCCATCCGCTGCCTGGGCCAGACTGGGTCAATGCAAATCGTCATCCGGACGGCAAGCCCCACACACCACCGCGTGGATTGTCTGCGCTGCCTTTCCACCGGATTGCAGCCCGCATGCCACAGCTGACCCACAATAAGCTTGCAAACTAGACGACTGGTCTAGTACTATCTCGCCATGTCACGTCCCAGCCAGTTTTCCGATACCCGCGAACACCTGCTTGCCACCGGTGAGTCCATCATCCTGGGCAAGGGTTTTTCTGCCGTTGGCCTGGCCGAAATCCTCGGCTGCGCCGGGGTGCCCAAAGGCTCGTTCTACCATTACTTCCGTTCCAAGGAAGGCTTTGGGGTGGAAATGCTGCGGCGTTACTTTGAACATTACGATGCGCGCCTGCTGGAAGCGCTGGACCCAAGCCAGGGTGATGCACGCAGCTGCTTGCTGCGTTACTTCTCCGGCTGGCTGGACCGCCACCAGCAATGCGAGGAAGGCAATCAAAGCTGCCTGGCCATCAAGCTGGCCGCCGAGGTCTCTGACCTGTCCGAACCCATGCGCGAAGCGCTGGCCGAGGGCATGGGCCGGGTGATTGTCCGGCTGGCCGACTGTATCCGGCGTGGGCAGCAAGAAGGCAGTTTGTGTACCCGCCTGTCCGCGGAAGACACCGCTGGCAGCCTGTACAGCCTGTGGGTGGGTTCCGCCTTGTTGTTCAAGGTGCAGCACACCCAACAGCCCATGTTGCAGGCACAGGCCCTGACCGACGCCATGCTCAAGCCGGGTGACTGTCAGGCAAGCTGACGCAGTAACAGGAATTTATTTTGCCCGCCCCTGCAGCGGGTATTTTTGACATATCAACTAGACGACCGGTCTATTTATTTTACCCAAACGGGAGAATGCCATGAACAGCACACTGGAACTGATGCAACAACATCGCAGTATTCGCAGCTATCAGGACAAACCCATCCCCGCCGAAGTACTGGACGCAGTGCTGGACGCCGCCTGGAAAGGCCCCACCTCCATCAATGGCCAGCAAGTTTCGCTGGTGGTAGTGCAGGATGCCGCACGCCGCCAGCAGATTGCTGCTCTGGCCGGTGGCCAGCCGTGGATTGCCCAGGCCCCGGTGTTTGTCACCCTGGTGGTGGACTTCTACAAAACCCGCCTTGGCGTGGAAGCCGCAGGTGCCGAGCAGGTGATTCAGGACAGCGTGGAAGGCTTTGCCGTCGGCGCAGTAGACGCCGGCATTGCACTGGGCAACCTGATGACCGCCGCCCGCGCGGCAGGGCTGGGCGTGGTGCCGATCGGCGGCATCCGCCGCAATCCGCAAGCCATGATCGAGCTGCTACAACTGCCGGAACTCACCTTCCCCATCGTGGGCGTGGCACTGGGCTATGTGGATCAGGACAGCAGCATCAAACCGCGTCTGCCGCGTGACAGTTTTGTCCATCACGAGCATTACCAGGCTGCCAAGCTGCCGGAACAAATCCGCCAGTATGACCAGACCCTGGCCAGCTACTGGCAGCAGATTGGCCGCCCGGATGGCCTGCCGTGGACAGCCAATACCGCACAGTACTACCAGAATGTGTATTTCCCCGAAGTCGCCCCGGTTGCCCGCAAGCAGGGCTTTGGTTTTGACCGTTAATCAACTTGTCTTTGCCTACAGGAAGAAGCTGAAATGAGTCTGGATAAACTGTTTACCCCGCTGCAAGTGGGTGCCGTCACCCTCAACAACCGTGTGGCCATGGCCCCGCTCACCCGCCTGCGCAATACCGAGCCGGGTGATGTACCGACTGATTTGTCGGTGCAGTATTACACCCAGCGCGCCAGTGCCGGGCTGATCATTGCCGAAGGCACGCATATCTCCCCCACCGCCAAGGGCTATGCCGGTGCACCGGGCATTTATAGCGAAGAACAAGTTGCCGCCTGGAGCAAGGTGAATGCATCCGTCCACGCTGCCGGTGGCAAGACCGCGCTGCAACTGTGGCATACCGGCCGTATCTCGCACCGCTCCTTGCAGCCGGATGGCGAAGCACCGGTAGCCCCGTCGGCCATCCGCGCCGAAAGCAATACCAATATCCGCCAGCCGGATGGCAGCCTGGCCCGCGTGCCATGCGATGAGCCGCGCGCGCTGGAAGTCTCCGAGCTGGAAGACATTCTGGAAGACTACCGCCGCGCCACCGACAACGCGCGCCGCGCCGGTTTCGACCTGGTGGAAATCCACGGTGCCCACGGTTATCTGCTGGACCAATTCCTGTCGCCGGAAGCCAATGTACGCACCGACGCCTACGGTGGCATCGTGGAAAACCGCGCCCGCTTCCTGCTGGAAGTCGTAGATGCCGTGGTAGCTGAATGGGATGCCGAACACGTGGGCATCCGCATTTCGCCGCTGGGGGTGTTCAATGGCGTGTCCAACGTCGAGCAGCAAGACATCGCACTGTATGTGATCGAACAGCTGACCAAACGCAAGCTGGCATTCCTGCACATTTCCGAACCGGACTGGGCTGGTGGCCCGGCATTGAGCGAAGCCTTCCGTCAGGAAATCCGCAAGCGTTACCCGGGCGTAATCATCGCCGCTGGTGGCTATAGCGCAGAAAAAGCGGAAAAACTGATTGGCGAGGGCTATATCGACGCCGTGGCCTTTGGCCGCAGCTATATCGCCAACCCGGACCTGGTGGAACGCCTGCAAGCCGGTGCTGCGCTCAACACCCCGGATGCCGCCACCTTCTACGGTGGCGATGCCAAGGGCTATACCGACTACCCGACGCTGTAAACCTGATCAATCACTGACAACAACAGTCCGGGTTGGCCAGCGCCGCCCGGACCACATCACACGAGAAGCCACACCATGAAAAAAGTCCTGTTTGTCCTCACCAGCCATGACACGCTGGGCAATACCGGCCACAAAACCGGTTTCTGGATCGAAGAATTCGCCGCGCCCTACTACGCGCTGGCTGACAAGGGCGTTGCCATCACGCTGGCCTCACCCAAGGGTGGTCAACCGCCCATCGACCCCAAGAGCGCCGACCCGAGCTTCAGTACCCCGGCCACCGAACGCTTTAATCAGGACAGCGCGCTGCAAGCCGTACTGGCCAATACCGTCCCCCTGGACAGCGTACAGGCCGATGATTTTGATGCTGTGTTCTACCCCGGCGGCCATGGCCCGCTGTGGGACCTGGTCGACAACAGCGCCTCCATCGCCCTGATTGAAGCCTTTGTTGCCGCCAGCAAGCCGGTAGCCGCCGTGTGCCATGCCTCGGCCGTGCTGGTGAATGTGCGCGATGCCGCAGGCCAGCCCTTGGTGGCCGGTCGCAAGGTCACCGGTTTTTCCAATACCGAAGAAGACGCGGTGCAACTGACTGACATCGTGCCGCTGCTGGTGGAAGACGCACTGCAAGCCAAGGGTGGCCTCTACGAAAAAGGCCCGGACTGGGGGGTATTCGTGCGTGAAGACGGCCTGCTGATTACCGGTCAGAACCCGGCATCATCCGAACTGGTGGCTGAAAAACTGCTGGCCCGGCTGAACGGCTGATTGATTGCTACAGGGCGGACAGGCAACGCAGCGCCGCCGGCTCCAGCGTAAAGCGGGCCGGTGCCTGGCCGACCAGTTCGCCATCCACCTCCAGCGGGCAGTCTTGCCCCTCTACCAAGATGCTGCGCACACTCAGATAGCGCACCCGCTCGTCCAGCACCGGCTGTGCCTTGCGCAGGCTGGGCAGATGGCGCAAAAAATCCAGCCCGCCGCCACGCCGTATCATCACCACTTCCAGCAAACCATCGTCCAGCCGTGCCATAGGGGCAATGCCCAACCCGCTGCCAAAGTAACGGCCATTGGCCACGCACAGGCTGAGGAAATCACCGCTGATGACTTCGCCATCAGCCAGCGTCAGTTGCATGCGCCGGGGACGGTAACGCAGCAGAGTGAGCAGGATGGACAGATAAAACGCCACGCTGGCCGGCAGCCAGCCCGGCAGGCGGCGCACTTGCTGCACAATGGCCGAGCTGATGCCCAGCGAAGCGATATTGCCAAACCAGATCACCCGCTCGCCGTCAGCACCAGGCAGGCTCAGCCGCCCCAGGTCGATACGGCGCACGCGCTGACTGGCAATCAGCTGTTCCAGTTGCTCCAGTGAATCGCTCACCCCCAGCGAACGGACAAAGTCATTGCCGGTGCCAAAGGGCAGCGCGCCCACCGCCACCCGCTCACGCGCGGTGGCATCCGCGCGCATCACGCCATTGATCACTTCGTGGATGGTGCCATCGCCCCCCACGGCAATCAGGTAATCGCAGCCCTGCCGTACCGCCGTGAGCGCCATGTCTTCGGCACTGGCCGCCGACGTGGTGATGTGGATGTCCACCTGATAATCCGCAGCAAAACGCTGCAACAGGCGGTCGGGCAGGCTGCGCGGACAACGCAGGCCATGCAGGATGAAAACCAGCCGGGTCTGAGCCATAACAAGACTATCGCAACATAACCGTTGGATTATCAGACAGAACATCGGCTTTTGATACCAGCCTGCTCTGCACTGCCAACAGCCCAGTCAGCACTGCAGGTAATAAAATCAATGCACTAATCGCGCCAGCCAACTGGCTGGCAAGGCGGTTTTCTGATAGATTACGCGGTTTTGCTGCGCGGCATTTTGGCTGCCAGTACCTGCCGGGTGAGACCGATCCCGCGTGCGTATTGCCACCGCAACAGCACCTTGCACCGCAAGGCCAAGCAAGCTGCGACAGCACCACTGCCTCGACTGTTTATCGATGGATCACGCCATGACACCGAATACCACTAAGACTGCGGAAAAAGCACTGGTTGTGCTGTCCGGCGGTCAGGACTCCACCACCTGCCTGTACTGGGCAGTGCAAAAATTTGGCGCGGCCAATGTGGAAGCCCTTACCTTTGACTACGGCCAGCGCCACCGCGTGGAGCTGGACTGCGCCCGCAAGATTGCCGTCATGGCAGGCGTACGCCAGACCGTGCTGCCCATCGACACCTTTGCCGCCATTGGTGGCAATGCGCTGACCGATGACAGCATTACGCCCGAAGAAGGCAGCCGTGACGACGACGCCCTGCCCAACACTTTTGTGCCGGGCCGCAACCTGATATTCCTTACTTTTGCTGCCGCTTTTGCTTACACCCGCGGTGCCCGTCACATCGTCACCGGCGTGGCGCAAACCGACTACTCCGGCTACCCGGACTGCCGCGAAAACACCCTGCAAGCGCTGCAACTGGCGGTACGCCTGGGCATGGACAGCCGGGTGGAACTGCATACCCCGCTGATGTATCTGAGCAAGGCCGAAACCGTCACCCTGGCGCAGCAAGTAGGCGCCATAGAAGCACTGGCCTGGAGCCACACCTGCTATAACGGCGCGGTGCCGCCTTGCGGTCATTGTGCTTCCTGCGAGCTGCGCGCCAAGGGCTTTGCCGAGGCTGGCGTGGCCGACCCGCTGATCGAACGCTGCAGCAAGGAGGCCTGACATGCATGCATCCTGCCTGCTGGCCGGTGGCCGCTTTGAAGCCGCCCGCCGCGTTGCCGGTGACGAACACCGTCTGAGCGGCCTGCACGGCCACAGCTTCCGCGTACTGGCGCGCGCCGATGTCACCCACATCGAACAAGCCGAACTGCATACCGCACTGGCACAGGCCCTGGCCCCGCTCGACTATGCCGACCTCAACCAGCAACTGCCGCAGTGTGACGATCTGAGCCTGGCCCAGCACATCAAAGATGCGCTGAACTGCCCGTCCGCCCTGCTGCTGCAAAGCGCACCGGAACGCGGTGTGATGCTGGAAAACGGTACCGCCCTGCACTGGATTGCCGCCAGCTTCGAGGCCGCCCACCATCTGCCCCACGTACCGGTCGGCCACAAATGCGGCCGCCTGCATGGCCATGGTTTTGGCGTGCGCATCGTGGCAGATGCCCGCCAGCACAGCCAGGCCGGGCTGGAAGCGGCCTGGGCACCGCTGTTCCTGCGCTTGAACCACCGCTACCTCAATGACATCGCCGGGCTGGAAAACCCCACCAGCGAGGTGATTGCCGCCTGGCTTTACCATGAGCTAGAGGCCGCTGGCCTGACAGGCCTGGCCTGGGTGGAAGTACGCGAAACCCACACGGCGGGCAGCCAGTTCGACGGCAAGCGCTTCCGCATCTGGAAGGAACAACGCTTTGAAAGCGCGGTACCCTTCGACAGCCATGGCAACTACACCGGCCACAGCTATCTGGTGCGGCTGATGCTCACCGGCAGCCTGGACCGCACCATGGGCTGGCTGTTGGACTTTGGCGATGTGAAAGACCGTTTCAAGCCTATCTACCGCCAACTGGACCACAACCCGCTGGACAAGCTGGCCGGCGTGCGCGACGGCCACAGCCAATCGGTGGCCGAATGGGTGCATGCCCATCTGTCGCCGCTGGTGCCGGAACTGGCCCGCATCGACCTGATGGAAAATGCCCATCAGGGTGTGTCGCTGCTGTTCCATGACGATATGCGCTGGCCGCTGCTGCAAGGGGAATGACCATGTACACGGTAAAGGAAATCTTCTACACCTTGCAGGGTGAAGGCCGCCAAGCTGGCCGTGCTGCGGTGTTCTGCCGCTTTAGCGGCTGTAATTTGTGGTCTGGCCGCGAGGAAGACCGCAGCAAGGCGGTATGCCAGTTCTGTGATACCGACTTTGTCGGCACCGGCCCGGATGGCGGCAAGTTTGCCAGCGCTGCCGAACTGGCCGCCCGTATTGCCAGCCAGTGGCCAGCAGGTAGCGGCGGCACGCCCTATGTGGTGTGCACCGGCGGTGAGCCGCTCTTGCAACTGGATGCCGAGTTGATTGACGCCCTGCATGCCGAGGGTTTTGAAATCGCGGTGGAAACCAATGGCACCATCGCCGCCCCGGCCGGTATCGACTGGATCTGCGTCAGCCCCAAGGCAGGCGCGCCTCTGCTGCAAACCAGCGGCAATGAGCTGAAGCTGGTCTACCCGCAAGCCACCCAGTTGCCGGAAACTGTCGCCCATTTGCAATTTGACACCCGCTATTTGCAGCCGATGGACGGGCCGGAGCTGGCGGCCAATACCCGCGCCGCCATTGCTTACTGCATGGCGCATCCGCGCTGGCGTTTGTCAGTACAGACCCACAAGGTGGTGAATATCCGCTGAGCACGGCTCAAGCCTGCTGCGGCGCGCTACTGTCCATCGCGTCAAACCATCGGGTGCACAGTCGCCCGATTTTTTTTGCCTGCACGTGTAAGAAAGTGCCAGTGGCGTCGACAGATGCTGCAGAGACAGTCACGCAGCAGGTCGGCGTAATCAGCATTGAAATTATGGCAACGGCAGCCAATGGCAGCGAAATGCAGATAATTTCAAAATATTTTTCGCCAGTGTGTAAGAAAGCCCCAGCCCGTGCGACTGACTCCTGAAACCCGGCATTTGCCGCTACCCCCGACAGGAGATTGACATGAACACTTCCAAAACTCTGCTTGCTTCCGCCATGGGCGCTGTAGTTACCCTGGCCGCCCTGACTGCCGCGCCTGCCCAGGCAGCAGAACAGGAAAAATGTTACGGCGTGGCCATGGCCGGCATGAACGACTGTGCCTCCGCCACCGGCGCACACGGCTGCAAAGGCCAGGCCATGGTGGACAAGGACCCGGGCGACTGGAAGCTGGTGGCCAAGGGCAGCTGCCAACAGATGGGTGGCAATACCATGGCACCAATGAAACAATAAGCAGTCTATTCAAGCTTGCAAACCACAGGCACGGGCATGCACCGTGCCACCCCAGCACAACAACTGTTTTTTCAGGAGAACCACCATGAATGCTTCCAAAGCCCTGCTCGCTTCCGCCCTGGGTGCCGTTGTCGCCATGGGCGCGCTTAGCGCCACCCCGGCTGCCGCCGCAGAAAAGGAAAAATGTTTCGGCATTGCCCAGGCTGGCAAGAACGACTGCGCCTCCGGTGCCCACTCCTGCGCCGGCCAGGCCACCAAGGACAAAGACCCGGGCGACTGGAAATACGTCGCCAAGGGCAGCTGCGAGAAAATGGGCGGCAAGCTGGCCAAGTAAGCCAGGCCGCTCGTTTTCTGAATCCTGATCACAGAAGCTGAACCATGAGCCACTCCACCCTCCCCGCTGTTGCCGGCATAGGCCTGCGCGCCCCCCACTATCGCCAGGTGCTGGACACCCTGCCACCGCTGGGCTGGGTGGAGGTTCACAGTGAAAACTTCTTCGATGGCGGCATGCCGCTGGCCATGCTGCAACGGGTGGCGGAACACTATCCGCTGTCGCTGCACGGCGTGGGCCTGGGGCTGGGCTCGCTGGTACGCCCGGACGGGAAACATCTGGCCGCGCTCAAGCGGCTGGTGGATGCCATCCAGCCATCCGCGGTGTCGGAACACCTGTCCTTCAACCACAGTGCCCAACGTTATGTGAACGACCTGCTACCCATTCCTTACACCCGCGCCGCACTGGAGGTGATTGCCAGCCATGTGGCGGAAACCCAGGAGCTGCTGGGCCGTGCCATCTTGCTGGAAAACCTGTCCAGCTATGTCGAATACCCCGGCAACGAGATGAACGAAGGCGAGTTTCTGGCCGAACTGGTGGCACGTACCGGCTGTGGCCTGCTGCTTGACGTTAACAATCTGTACGTCAACGGGGAGAATCTCGGTACCGATGTGCAGGCGGTACTGGCCGCCCTGCCCGCGGCTGCAATTGGTGAAATCCATCTGGCAGGCTATAGCGAGCGCGACGGCATGCTGGTGGATACCCACAGCCAGCCGGTACACCCCGGTGTGTGGCAGCTGTATGCCCAAGTAATTGAAAAGCTGGGCCCACGCCCGACACTGATCGAGTGGGATCTGGACATTCCGCCGCTGGATACGCTGCAAGCCGAGGCGGCCAAGGCCGACAGCATCCTGCAAGGAGCGCACCATGACGCCTGAAGCACGCTGGCAGACAGCGCTACTGGAGCTGATTGCCCGTCAAGAGCAACCGCCGGATGACACACTGGGCCTGGATGCAGCAGGACTGGCGGTCTACCGCAACAACTACCGGCTTGGTCTGATGGACACCCTGAAAATGATTTATCCGGTTTGCGGGCAAATCGTCGGCGAGGAGTTTTTTACCGGACTGGCACGGGAATATAGCAAGCGCAACGCCTCGCTCAGCGGCAACCTGCATGAATACGGCGGCCTGTTTGGCGACTTCCTGCAAGGTTTTCCACCGGCACAAACCCTGCCTTATCTGGCCGATGTGGCCCGGCTGGAATGGGCAGTACACCGCAGCTATTACGCCATCGACCAACAAGCACTGACTGCCGTGGCGCTGACCGGCGTGGCAGCCGAACACTACGGTGCATTGCAGTTCCGTCTGCCTGACAGCTGCACCGTGTTGAGCTCTCCCTGGCCGATTGTCGGCATCTGGCAAGGCCATCAGCCGGGACACGCTCTTGAGGTCAATCTGGATGCTGGCGGCGAAGCCGCGCTGGTGCAGCGTAATGCGGGCCGTGTCGGCGTTACGCTACTGAGCCCCGGCATGGCCGCGCTGCTGCACAGCCTGCAACAGGGCGAAACACTGGGCCAGGCTGCTGAACAAGCCTTGCAGGCCGAGGCGGATTTTGACCTGCAAGCGGCGCTGCTGCACTTGTTCACCGACGGCCTGATCACCGAATTCCATCTTTAACCCAGCACAAAAGCCCTGCATCCGTCCGTGTGGCGGAGGGGCGCGGCTTGCCTGCCGCAAGGGAGACCGACCATGAACGCTCTCAGACAAAAACTGCTGCCACTGCAGCGGCTGTTCGACCAAGCCAGCCATAGCGCCCGCCCACTGGTGCTGCTGTTGTTCCGACTGTGGATTGCCAATGTGTTTTTCAAATCCGGTCTGACCAAGCTGGATGACTGGGACACCACCGTCTTGCTGTTTACCGAGGAATACCACGTCCCCTTACTGCCACCTGCGCTGGCTGCGGTGATGGGAACCTTGGGAGAAACCGTGTTTTCCAGCCTGCTGGCCATCGGGCTGTTTGGCCGCTTTGCCGCCGCCGGGCTGTTTGTGGTCAACCTGATGGCGGTGATCAGCTATCCCGGCCTGACCGATGTCACCCGCCAGTTCCATCTTTACTGGGGCATGTTGCTGCTGGCACTGTTTGCCTTCGGCCCCGGCGGCCTGTCGCTGGATGCCGCCTGGCAACGCTGGCGTCTACGTCGCGCAGGACATTGAAGCCACAGCGCCGGAAGGGGGCACATCCCCATTCCGGCTGTCGGCCTGCAAGTGGCATAATGACGTATTGCCCATCAGACTGCTTGTAAGCCCATGTCCATCACCCTCGTCATTCAATCCCCCCGCCTCGACAGCCGCGAACTGCAGGAACTGGCCACACTGGCCGGTGCCAGCAGCATCCAGCAGCCCAGCCCGGAGGTGGCCAGACTGGCCGACGCCGACCCGGCCAGCCGCGATGCCATCAGCGCCTGCTGCCAGACCCTGGGCTATGACTTTGCCTTTGTCGACAGCAGCCTGAAACTGGCGGACTTCGGCCTGTTGGTGTCCGATATGGACTCAACGCTGATCACCATAGAATGCATTGATGAAATTGCCGACATGCAAGGCATCAAGCCACAAGTAGCCGCCATTACCGAACGCTCGATGCGTGGCGAACTGGACTTTTCCGCCTCGCTGCGCGAACGGGTGGCCTTGCTGGCAGGCCTGTCGGAAGGCGCGCTGGAAAAGGTTTACCAGGAGCGCCTGCAACTAAGCCCCGGTGCGGAAAAACTACTGGCCCACTGCAAGGAACACGGCATCCGCTTCATGCTGGTTTCCGGCGGTTTCACCTTCTTTACCGAGCGGCTGAAACAGCAACTTGGACTGGACTATGCTTACGCCAACCAGCTGGAAGTGGTGGATGGCAAGCTGACCGGCCGCGTGGTGGGAGACATTGTCGATGCCGCCGCCAAACAGCGCCTGCTGATCGAAAAACGCAGCGAACTGGGCTTGCGTCCGGAACAGGTGATTGCCATGGGCGACGGTGCCAACGACCTGCTGATGCTGGGCGAAGCCGGCGTAGGCGTGGCTTACCGTGCCAAGCCGGTAGTGCAGGACAAGGCCGATGTCGCCATCAATGTCGTGGGGCTGGACGGCGTGGCCAAGCTGTTTGCCTGATTACGTTTTCACCGGGAGATCACCATGCACCTGCTGCCCGCGCTGGACAGTGCCAGCTTTGATGCCCACCTGCCCTTGCAGGTGCAGTTGCTGAACGACGCGCAGTGCTCTGCTGCACGCCAGCGCGAAACCCGGCTGGCGCTGCGGGTGCTGGCAGCACCGAGCGAGACGCCTGAAGAACCGGACCCGATGCTGATGCGTCTGGAAGCCAAACTGGACCTGGCGCTGGAAATCGCCCTGCTAGGCCATCATCCGGACCGCCCGCCGCTCACCCCCTGCCGACTGGGACTGGACAGCATCGCCTGGGTGTCCGACCACCCCTGGCGGGTGGGCGATACGGTGCAGATTGCCCTGATGCCCAATCCCGATTCGGCGCTGATGTTGTTTCTGGCGGCGCATATCGAAGATCAGCACCCCACTCCCGACGAATCCTACGCCATCATTGCCCGCTTGCAGCTGCCGCAAGACGAACAGACCCAGCCCTTATGGGAACGCTGGGTGTTTCGCCGACATCGCCGGGCCATTCTGGAACGCTGAAACCACCCCGCTGCATTCCGCTGCAATGGGCGGGAAAGTGGAATAGACTGGACTGCCCGGCACCACGCCCTTATGCAAGGATGTCGCCATGGCCAGCCCGTTTACCCTCCAAACGCTAATCGACACCGTACAGGGTGGCTTGTTACTGGTAAAGCCGGAAAACGGCCTGATCATCGCCGCCAACCAGCTGGCTGCCATTTTGCTGGCAACGCCTCACCCCAAGCTGCCAGGCAGTCCGTTCAGCCAATTCCTGCCACAGGCAGAGGACAGCAGCGCCCTGCGTAATCTGCTCGACCAGCAAGGCATGATCTACAACCTGCCCTTTCGCTTGATCAGCGCCAATGGCAGGGCGCTCGACGTGCAACTGTCATTGCGTGAAGTGCTGCTGGCGGACCAAACCAGCCTGGTCATCAGTTTTAGCGACCGCAGCGAAAGCCAGTTGATGCACCAGTTGATCAAGCTGGAACACGAACTGCTACAGCGCGCGCTCAATATGTTGAAAAGCATGAACCAGGGCACATCAAACCAGCTGGAAGATGACCAGCTCATGGGCGCGGTCAGCATCCCGCAGCTCTTGAGTAACGCCCATGCCGAAACCGGTCGCATCCGTCGCTATGGCGGTGCACTCGCCAGCATGCTGGTGCAAGTTGTCAATCTGCCACCGCCGGATGACAACACCACCCGGCGCCAGTTGTTACGTCTGGCTGGCAGCCTGTGCATGCAAGGAACACGCGACAGTGATCAGGTGGCACGCCAACAGGAAGACAAATTTCTGGTGTTAATGCCCAATACCAGCCTGGATGGCGCGCAGGGAGTGGCGCAACGCCTGCAGCAAACACTGGGCCAACTGGTATATCGCCATCAGGCAAGGGAATGCCAGGCAGAAGTCTGTATCGGCCTGAGTGCATTGCGGGTGGCTGAAACCGCCCCCAATGCCATGCTCCAGCGCGTGGACAGCGCGCTGGAACAAGCCAGACAGGCCGGCAGCAACCAGATCAGCCGCCTGGCCTGAAGCGTTAGCGCTGTCCCTGCCGAGCCAGATGCACAGCCATCAGCCCCAGCACGCCGCCCATCAGCCAGCGCTGTAACTGCAAAAACAGCGGCCTGCCAGCCAGAAACGCTGCCATCCGGCCGGCCAGCAAAATCAATAGCGCATTCACCAGCAAGCTGATGGCAATCTGACTGCAGCCCAGCAGCAAGGACTGGGATAACACGCTGCCTTGTAGTGGGTTGATGAACTGTGGCAGCAAGGACAAATACATCACAGCGACCTTGGGATTGAGCAAATTGGTAAACAAACCCATGGCAAACAGCTTGCGCGGACTATCCGGTGGTAATTGGCGCACCGCAAACGGCGAATGGCCGCCGGGCTTGAGCGCCTGCAAGGCGAGGTAAAACAAATAGGCGGCACCGGCCAGCCGCAGTACGTCATAGGCAAGGGGCACGGCCAGCAACAAGGCACTGATGCCAAGCGCGGCGCACAACATGTAGCACAAGAAGCCTGCGCCGACTCCCGCCAGCGAAACCATACCTGCACGGCGCCCCTGACAGATAGAGCGAGACAACAGGTAAGCCATATTGGGACCGGGCGTCAGCACCATGCCCAAAGCCAGCAGGGAAAAGGTTAACCAGTGTGCGCTGTCTGGCATGATGGGCTCCGGTTTGGTAGTCAGCGCCTAGTGTGCCTGAGCCTTTTGCAAACCATCCAGCAGTTTCTGGTGTATGCCGCCAAAACCACCGTTACTCATCACCAGGATATGATCGCCACTGCGGGCTTCAGCCAGAATGGCGGCGATGAGCGCATCCAGCTGATCGAAAGTCTCCGCCTTGTCGCCCATCGGCAGCAAGGCTTCAGCCGGGCTCCAGTTGAGGCCGGCTGCCGAGCAGAACACCCGGTCGGCCAGCACCAGCGAGGCGGGCAGCGCATCCTTCATGGTGCCCAGCTTCATGGTGTTGGAGCGCGGCTCCAGCACCGCCAGAATGCGTGCGTCACCCACATGGCGACGCAAGCCTTCCAGCGTGGTGGCAATGGCAGTGGGGTGATGGGCAAAGTCGTCATACACGGTGACACCAGCCACCTTGCCGCGCACTTCCATGCGGCGCTTTACGTTGTCAAAGCGTGCCAGCGCGGCAATGGCATCACGTACGGCCACCCCGGCGTGGCGAGCGGCGGCAATGGCGGCCACCGCATTCAGGCGGTTGTGCTCGCCCATCAGCGTCCACTCCACCCGGCCTTGCTGCAGGCCATGCAGCAGCACATCGAAGTGGCCATGGGCATCCGGCTCGCCCGCTTGCCAGCCAGATTCGATACCAAACGTCTCTACCGGCGTCCAGCAGCCACGCTCCAGCACGCGGCTCAGGCTGGCCTCGCGGCCATTGCTGACAATCAGGCCCTGCGCCGGGATGGTGCGCACCATGTGATGGAATTGTGTTTCGATGGCAGCCAGATCAGCGAAGATGTCCGCATGATCGTATTCCAGATTATTCAGGATGGCAGTACGCGGCCGGTAATGGACAAACTTGGAACGCTTGTCGAAGAAGGCGGTATCGTATTCGTCCGCCTCGATCACAAAGAAAGGGCTGCGGCTGGCCGGGTCCTGCGTCGGCGCACCGGGCAGGCGGGCAGAGACGCCAAAGTTCTGCGGAATGCCGCCAATCAGAAAACCCGGAGCCAGACCGGCGTCTTCCAGAATCCACGCCAGCATGGAGCTGGTGGTGGTTTTGCCATGGGTACCGGCCACTGCCAGCACCCATTTGTCGTGCAGCACATTTTCCGCCAGCCATTGCGGGCCGGAGATATACGGCAGGCCGCGATTGAGGATTTCTTCCATCAAGGGCTTACCGCGGGTGACGACATTACCAATCACATACATGTCGGCCCCCAGTTCCAGCTGTTCGGCCCCGAAACCCTGGGTCAGGGTAATGCCCATGGACTCCAGCTGGGTGCTCATCGGAGGATAGACGTTGGCATCGCAACCGGTGACGGTGTGGCCGGCCTGCTTGGCAATGGCAGCAATGCCGCCCATGAAGGTGCCGCAAATGCCCAGAATGTGGATGTGCATGTGAGTGAATGCTGTGTTAACCGCGAGGGAGCTATTATAACGCTGCATTGGCCTTATATTTCACTCTGTTCACACGCGGCCCATGGCCCGCTCATCATTCCAGCCGGACACTTTTGGCAAACGGGCCGGCAGATCAGGAGAAAACAGATGCGCCACGATATCGTGATTCAACAACCGGCCAGCCCAGTACAACTGATGTTGCTGTTCCATGGCGTGGGTGGCAGCCCGGAAAGCATGGCCGAACTGGGACGCTATCTGGGCAAAAGCTTTCCGCAAGCGCTGATTGTCAGCGTGGCCGGGGCGGATGAGAGTGATCTGGGTCAGGGTTTCCAGTGGTTTTCGGTACAAGGCGTCACCGAGGAAAACCGCTTGCAACGGGTAGCCACCGCCCTGCCTCGCTTTGTCGCTGCCGTGGAGTACTGGCAGCAGCAAAGCGGCCTGGGCCATGCCGCCACCGCGCTATTGGGTTTCAGCCAGGGTGCCATCATGGCGCTGGAAGCTGCGGTCGCCTACCCGGCGCTGGCCAGCCGGGTGCTGGCGTTCAGCGGTCGCTTTGCCAGCCTGCCTGAACGTGCACTGCCGCACACCACCATCCACCTGTTCCATGGCAAGGCCGACCCGGTGATTCCGTATGTGCACAGCGTGCGGGCAGCCGAGCACCTGATTGCGCTGGGGGGCGATGTGACCGCTGAAATCGAGCCATTCGTCGGCCATCAACTGCATGAGGACTTGCTGGAAAAAGCGGTGGAATACCTGCAATCGCATATTCCCAAACATGTGTGGGATGAGGCGCTGTCCGCCACGCCACCACAGGGCAGCATCAAACCGCATTGATGTCACGGCGAGTCTCCTGGGTGGAGGCTCGCCGTTTTTGCTTCAGAAAAACAGCCAGGTCAGCAGCACAAACAGCGGCATCAGCACCGCACCAGACCACAGCATGTAGGCAAAGAAGCTGGGCATGACCACGCCGCGCTGCTCGGCAATGGCTTTCACCATGAAGTTGGGGGCGTTGCCGATATAGGTATTGGCCCCCATGAACACCGCGCCCATGGAAATGGCCAGCAGGGTTTGCGCCAGCGGCCCCATCAGCGTCACCGCATTGCCATCCGCCAGATTGAAAAACACCAGATAGGTGGGGGCATTGTCCAGGAAGCTGGATAGCAGCCCGGTCATCCAGAAATACATGGCATTCGCCGGCTGGCCATCTGCCCCGGATACCGCATGCACCAGCGCCGCCAACTGGCCGCTGCTACCGGCACGCAAGATGGCAATGGCCGGGCCTATGGTGATGAAGATGCCGGCAAACAGCTTGCCCACTTCCAGAATCGGGTCCCAGTTGAATTCATTACCGGCCCGTACCTGCTTTGGTGTCAGCAATAAAGAAGCCAGCGCCAGCAATAACAACAGCCCGTCACGCACCAGGTTTTGCAGCTCGGCATGTACACCGGCCACTTCCAGATGAATGCCCGGCTGCCAGAAACCGGACAGCAGCACCGCCCCCACCACACCGGCCAACAAGAAGAAATTACGCTTGCCATACAGCCGCAGTGGTTGATCTTGATGCGGCTTGAATTCTTCGTCCTCACGGCGGTAAAAATGGCTGTCCAGCAAAAAGAACACCAGCAACAAGGCGGCAGACAGGGTCAGTACCGGCAGCAGCATGTGCTGGAAGGTCCAGCCGAATGTCACGCCCTTGAGGAAGCCCAGAAACAGCGGCGGGTCGCCCAACGGCGTCAGACCGCCGCCGACATTGGCCACCAGGAAAATGAAAAACACCACCACATGCACCCGGTGCTTGCGGTTGTCATTGGCCTTCAGCAAAGGGCGAATCAGCAACATGGCCGCCCCGGTAGTGCCCATGATGGAAGCCAGCGCCGTGCCGATGGCCAGAATGGTGGTATTGACCCTGGGCGAACCATGCAGGCTGCCGCCCACCAGAATGCCACCCGACACCGTATACAGCGCCAGCAGCAGCATGATGAAGGGAATGTACTCGGCCACCAGCGCATGCACGATCAGGCTGATGGCACTGCCTGCGCCAAAGCTGGCGGTAAACGGCAGCAGGAACAATACCGTCCAGCAGGCGGTGATCTTGCCGAAATGGTGATGCCAGAAGCCCGGCGCAAAAATGGGGAACAAGGCAATGGACAGCAGGATGCCGGCAAAAGGCAGCACCCAGGCCAGGCTGAGCGTGCTGCCATCCAGATCGGCAGCCTGCGCCAGTGCAGGCAGGGTCAACAGCGGCAGGAAAAACAGATAGCGCAGTGCGTTAGGCATTGAAGCTCCGTGAATACCGCGTACACATGAAAAAGGCCGGAACAGCGTCTCCGGCCCCTTATTGCCCGACCGCGCGGGCCATGCAGCCGGAAGCCTTACAGGCGGCCAGGCTGCTGACAAAGTATTGATGCGACGGCATTGGACCCGGCAAAGCCGGGCCTTCCGACTAAGTGGTTAATTCCGCAGCCTTCCCATCTAATCCCAATCCCCCCGCCCTTGCCTTGCCAATTGAAGAAGGAGCCTCGCTTTCCTTTCAGAAAGCGAGAAGAGGGTGTCAATAATCTGAAAGCCTACAGACTGCCCTTCTGGATGAACTCGATCTTATAACCGTCCGGGTCTTCCACGAAAGCAATCACCGTGGTGCCGTGTTTCATCGGGCCAGCCTCGCGCACTACCTTGCCACCCTTGGCGCGCACCGCATCACAGGCCTGATAGGCATCTTCCACCCCGATAGCGATATGGCCGAAGGCGTTGCCCAGCTCATAGCTGTCGGTATCCCAGTTGTGGGTCAGTTCCAGCACGGTATGGTCGGCTTCGTCACCGTAGCCGACAAAGGCCAGGGTGAAGCGGCCTTCCGGGTAATCCTGACGGCGCAACAGGCGCATGCCCAGCACGTCTTGATAAAAAGCCAGCGAACGTTCCAGATTACCGACACGCAGCATGGTGTGCAGAAATTGCATGTTGTGGACTCCTGTGTGATGTAAGGGCGGCTGCCACCGGCTGACCCGTTGCACCGGATCTGGCTCAGGGTCAACCAAAGCGGAACAGGCTACTGCCCTGTTGTTTCAACCAATGACGTGCGTTTTGCCAATCGGGAAACAGGCGGGCGGTTTCCTGCCAGAAGGCCGCCGAATGGTTCATGTGCTGCAAATGCGCCAGCTCGTGGGCCAGCACATAATCGATGATGGCGAGCGGGGCCTGCACCAGTCGCCAGTTAAGGCGGATATCGCCCCGCGCGGTACAACTCCCCCAGCGGGTACGGGCGGATGACAGCGAAAGTTTGCCGGGTGGGCGCGGGCAGTGTGACTGCATCTGCGCCATGCGCTGGGCAAACAGCAGCTGGGCCTGGCGCTTGAGCCAGGCGGATACCACGGCCTGCAGGCCAGTCTCGTCATCCGGCGCTACGCCGGAGACTTGCAATACATCGCCTTCCAGCCTGGCGCTGCGCCGCACTCCGGTTACCCGCTGCAGGCTGATGGGCCGTCCCAGCAAGGTCAAGCCTGTCAGATCGGCCAGTTGCTGTTTTTGTTCCCGCTGCATCACCACATGGCGGGCAATCCAGTCGCGCCGCGCCTGCAATACTTCGTGCAGACGGGCCTGGCTGACGCGCGGATGGGCAATCAGCTCCACCCGGCCATCGGCAATGCGGATGCCAATGCTTTTGCGCACCCGGCGTACCAGGTGCACATCCACCGCGCCCTCAGGCAGCGGCAGGACGGTCCAGGCGGCGGCGCTTGTCATCGGGATGGGCAAAGGGGCCGACACCGCCAATTTCCCGCTGGCGCGCTTCAATCCACTGCTGCGCCTGCTGGGTCATGGCTTCGGGGCCGACACCGTCTTGCGGGTAAATGGCCGGGCCAATCACTACGGTGATCTCCCCCGGATATTTCAAAAAGGCATTACGCGGCCAGAATTCGCCGGCATTGTGTGCCACCGGCACCAGCGGCATGTCCAGCTGGCGCGACATGCGTGCCGCACCATGCTTGTACTTGCCAGCCACGCCCGGCTTGGTACGCGTGCCTTCCGGAAACACGGTAATCCAGAAGCCGTGTTTCTTGCGCTCCAGCCCCTGCTTGAGCATGCGGTCATTGGCACGGGCACGGTCGGAACGGTTGATGGCAATCGGGTTCATCAAGGCCAGGCCCCAGCCGAAGAAGGGCAGCCACAACAGCTCGCGCTTGGCCACGTAAATCTGCGAAGGGAAGATTTTCTGCAAGGCCAGGGTTTCCCAGCCGGACTGGTGCTTGGAACAGATGATGGAGGGGACGGACGGCATGTTTTCCGCGCCGATGACCTTGTATTTCAGTCCCACCACATGCACCAGCAGCCACAGCATGATCTTGGCCCAGCTCTCGCCAAACACATGGCGGGTACGGCGCGGCAACGGCGCAGCAATGAACAGGCCCAGAAAGCACAGCGGCGTGACAATCAGCAGTAACAGCCAGTAAATCAGGTTACGAATCCAGATCATGGGTTAATTCAGCCTCACAACAAACCACTTCAGGAATTGATCAGGTGTTCTGCGGCGTCAAACAGGTCGTCGAACACCAGCGTGCCTTCGGGCAAGCCGCCCTTTTCCAGGGTTTTCATGCCTTTGCCGGTACGTACCAGAATGGGCTGACCGCCAACCGCCGCCACCGATTCCAGATCGCGCAGGCTGTCGCCAATCAGCGGCAGGCCTTGCAATTTGACATTGAAACGCTCGGCCAGCTCCAGCACCATGCCCGGCAGGGGCTTACGGCATTCACAGCCGTGATCCGGCCCGTGCGGGCAGTAGGCTACGGCATCGATGCGGCCACCAGTCTGACCCACCAGACGGTGCATCTTCTCATGCATGGCGTTGAGCGCATGCACATCGAACAGGCCACGGGCCAGGCCGGACTGATTGGTGGCCACCACCACGCGCCAGCCCGCCTGGGTCAGGTTGGCTATCGCTTCCAGACTGTGCGGCAGCGGTACCCATTCCATGGTGTTCTTGACGAAATCATCGCGGTCTTCATTGATGACACCGTCGCGATCCAGGATGACAAGTTTCATGTTGAGCGTGCACTTCCTGAGAAGGGAATGGGGAGTGGCGAGTAGAGCGTAGCGGAGCCCGGCTTGTTGCCCACTCCCTATTCCCGACTCTCCACTCCCCTCCCGGGTTAATCCGCCAGCAGCGAGATATCCGCCACGCGGTTGAACAGGGCTGCCAGGCGGGCCAGCAAGGCAATACGGTTGGCACGCACGGCCAGGTCGTCCGCCATCACCATCACGCCATCAAAGAAGGCATCCACCGGTGCCTTCAGGCTGGAGAGCTGCGCCAGCGCACCGGCAAAGTCGTGGGCGGCAAACTTGGCATCCACCTGCGGAGCCAGCTCGGTCACGGCAGCGTACAGGGCCTGCTCGGCGGCTTCGCTCAGCAGGGCCGGGTTTACCGAGCCCACTTCGCCTTCCACCTTCTTCAGGATGTTCTTCACCCGCTTGTTGGCGGCAGCCAGGGTAGCCGCTTCCGGCAGTGTCTTGAAGGCAGCCACGGCCGCCAGTACCGCCGGGACTTCGTTCAGGGTGGACGGAGCCAGTGCCAGCACGGCTTCCACTTCGTCAGCCTGATAGTCAGCCGCCAGGTAGTTCTTCAGGCGGTCCATCATGAAGGCAAACACTTCGTCCGCCGTGGTGGCGGACAGCTTGCCAGCCGGGAAGGCGGCAGCCACCAGCGTCAGCAGGGCCTTGAGGTCCAACTTGGCCTCTAGTGCCATGCGCAGCACGCCCAGGGCGGCACGACGCAAGGCGTAGGGGTCTTTGTCACCGGTCGGAATCAGGCCGATGCCCCAGATGCCGACAATGGCTTCCAGCTTGTCTGCCAGCGCCACGGCAGTGGCGATATCGCCCTGCGGCAGGCTGTCACCGGCAAAGCGCGGGTGGTAGTGGCCTTCAATGGCGGCGGCAACCACGTCGCTTTCGCCGTCGTGCAGAGCGTAGTACATGCCCATGACGCCTTGAAGTTCGGGGAATTCACCCACCATGTCGGTGACCAGATCGGCCTTGGCCAGCAAGGCGGCACGTTCGGCCACGGACTGGTCTGCACCCAGTTGGGCGGCGATCTGGCCGGCAATGGCTTGCAGGCGTTCGACACGTTCCAGCTGGCTGCCGATCTTGTTGTGGTAAACCACTTCGGCCAGTTTGGCCAGACGGGTTTCCAGACGGGCTTTCTGATCCTGCTCGAAGAAGAACTTGGCATCGGACAGGCGGGCGCGCAGCACGCGCTCGTTACCCTGGATGATGTGGCTGGGGTCGGCGGTTTCCAGATTGGACACCAGCAGGAAGCGGTTCATCAGCTTGCCCTTGGCATCCAGCAGCGGGAAGTACTTCTGATTTTGCTGCATGGTCAGGATGAGGCATTCCTGCGGCACCTTGAGGAATTCGGCTTCGAAGCCTGCTTCCAGCACCACCGGCCATTCCACCAGCGCGGTTACTTCGTCCAGCAAAGCGTCGTCGGCGGCAATGGTGGCACCATGCACGGCAGCGGCATCGGCCAGGCGCTTCTTGATCAGTTCGCGGCGTGCGTCAAAGCTGGCCAACACCTTGCCCTGCTCGAACAGCACGCGGGCATAGTCGTCGGCTTTTTCGACAAACACATCGCCGCTGGACAGGAAGCGGTGACCACGGGTGGCGTTACGGCTGGTGAGGCCCAGCAGGCTGCCATCGATCACGGTTTCGCCCCACAGCATGATCAGGCCATGCACCGGACGTACGAACTGGTAGTCGTAGTCGGCCCAGCGCATCAGCTTGGGAATCGGCAGCTTTTTCAGTGCCAGCGCCACGATGTCGGTGAGTACGGCGGACAGGGCTTCACCGGTCTTGGTGCTTTCATAGGCAAACACGTCCTGCTTGCCATCGCTCATGGTGGTGAGCGCGGAGACATCCACACCGCAGGAGCGGGCAAAACCAGCCAGTGCCGGGGTGGGCTGGCCATCCTTCATGCCGGCGGCCACAGCCGGGCCCTTGCGCACGATTTTCTGGTCCGGCTGCACGGCCAGCACGGCCGGGACTTGCACAGCCAGGCGGCGCGGCGAGGCAAACACGGTGGCGGCGACATCGGCAGCCACAAACTGCAGTTTTTTCAGTTCTTCGGTAATGGTCTGGCCAAAGCTGTGCGACAGCTTTTCCAGCGCCTTGGGCGGCAGCTCTTCGGTGAGCAACTCGATAAGCAAGGTGGCGTTCATGATTTATTCAGGTTTCTTGTGCGGAGCGGATTTGGCGAGATAGCACACGACTTGCAACATGGTGTCGGCAACCGACCCCTGCTCCACCGACTGCCACTTCCAGGCAAAACGTTGTACCGGGAACATGGTGGCGTACAGCTGGCGGCCACGCTTGTCGGCA
The DNA here is from genome assembly GCF_013391415.1 of Aquitalea sp. LB_tupeE. Lineage (GTDB taxonomy): Bacteria > Pseudomonadota > Gammaproteobacteria > Burkholderiales > Chromobacteriaceae > Aquitalea. The sequence goes on along the minus strand of NZ_JACAXB010000020.1, from coordinate 89,862 downwards.
TATTCGAAGCCGACAAAGGTATATTGCTGCTTGCTGCAGCTGGCATAGCCGCTGGTGCGCCGGATGAAATACTTGATGTCGGTGGCCTTGTCGTACTGACGTTCGCTAAAGCGCTCCTGATTCACAAAATGGACCAGCCCGTCCTTTTCTACCCAGATGGAATTACGGTCCATAGACAGTTCCAGCGCGGAACCTTGCTGGTATACGCCCCAGTCAGGTTCTGCCGCCATGGCAGGCAGGGACAGCAGGGCCAGAAGCAGACTGATCCGTGTTTTCATGGCCGGTCAGGCCTTGGGGCACATGGGGAAACCCAGTGCCTCGCGCGCGGCGTAGTAAGCCTGAGCCACACCGCGCGACAGGGTACGCACCCGGCCGATATAGGTGGCACGCTCAGTGACCGAGATCGCACCACGCGCATCCAGCAGGTTGAAGCAGTGACCGGCCTTGAGCACCATTTCGTAAGCCGGCAGCGCCAGCGGGATGTCCAGCAGACGCTTGGCTTCGGATTCGTAGTAGCTGAACAGTTCGAACAGCTTGGGCACATTGGCGTGCTCGAAGTTGTAGGTGGACTGCTCCACTTCGTTCTGGTGGTACACGTCGCCGTAGGTCACGCGCTGACCGTTGGGGTAGACCGTCCACAGCAGGTCGTAGACGTTTTCCACACCTTGCAGATACATGGCCAGACGTTCGATACCGTAGGTGATTTCACCCAGTACCGGCTTGCAGTCCAGACCGCCCACTTGCTGGAAGTAGGTGAACTGGGTGACTTCCATGCCGTTCAGCCAGACTTCCCAACCCAGACCCCAGGCACCCAGCGTCGGGTTTTCCCAGTCGTCCTCGACAAAGCGGATGTCATGCACGGTGGGGTCGATGCCCAGCACCTTGAGCGAACCCAGGTAGAGTTCCTGGATATTGGCCGGCGACGGCTTGAGCGCTACCTGGAACTGGTAGTAATGCTGCAGGCGGTTCGGGTTTTCACCGTAGCGGCCATCCTTGGGACGACGCGACGGTTGTACATAGGCGGCGTTCCACGGCTCCGGGCCGATGGCACGCAGACAGGTGGCCGGATGTGAGGTACCGGCGCCCACCTCCATGTCGAAGGGTTGCATGATGACGCACCCTTGCTCGTTCCAATAATTCTGGAGGGTAAGGATGATTTCCTGGAAGGTAAGCATAGACGTGGGGTAGCGAGTAAAAAGTCAAAGGTCGATTCTACCGCCTAGAGCCCACGGCGCAAAGCAAGGAGACGGCCTGAACGTACGCCGCGTTGTGCATTGCATGAAAAGCCAGCTTATTCGGACAAATGATAATGCCGTCGCAGACGCGACAATGTACCGGCTTGCTGCTGCAGGAATTGATTGAACTGATCGATGATTTCCGGATTGTGCGTGGATGACAGCATCAGCGGCACCCGGTCCACCGGCAATTCCCGTGCCGGTTCCAGCTGACCGGCAGCGCCCATGGTTCGGGCCAGGCGCATGCCGACACTCCAGTCCAGATAGATCGCTTGCACACGTCCTACCAGTAACTGCCGCAAAAGACCCTGCTGCGAGCTGTTTTCTGTCAGCTGGATCTGGCCACTGTGCACCTGGTCCAGATAAGCAACCGGGGTAAAACCGGTCAGCGTAGCCATATTGCTCAGCTGCTCCAGCTTCAGGGCCTGATGTGGAGCACGCACCAGCAAGCCCTCTTTCAGTGTCACCAGTGGCAGGCTGTAGCTGAGCAAGACACCCCGCCTGGCGTCCACACTCCAGCGCGGGTGATCGGGAAATTTGAAATCGACATTCTGCTCGGACAAAAAGGCAGACATCAGCCGTGCAGGCGGCATCGGCTTGTAGACAAACACATAGCCCCGGCTGCGTGCAAAGGCATCCAGCACATCGCGCGCCAGCCCCCGATAATTGCCATTGCTGTCCAGATAGTAATAAGGCGCGTAGTCCAGTGCCTCTACCCCGATGGTCAGAACACGGGAATCAGCCAGCGCAGGCAACGCATACAGTACGCCCCAGCATGACAGCAGAAACCATCGACGCATCCAGCCCCTGTTACCCATGTACTTTACTCATCCTTACCTGGCGGACAGACAGCGTAGATAAGCCGGATGTCAGCAAGATGGCCAGCACGACAGGCAGGGACAAATCATGTCATTTTAATTAATTGGCATGAAAAATTGCGCCCCAGCCCGGAAGCAACAGCGAAAATGCAGCGGGAAACCAGAGAATCTACAGCAGCCAGCGCAACCTGGCACAACGATGACCAAGCCCGGCACAGCCGGGCTTGGTCATCCATCTGACTGGCTTGCCAGCCAGGCCGGGGACTCAACTCCAGTCCAGAATCACCTTGCCGCTTTGGCCGGACAACATCGCAGCGAAGCCCTGCTCGAAATCATCCACCTTGAAGTGATGGGTGATGATGGGACGGATATCCAGCCCGGACTGGATCAGCGCCACCATCTTGTACCAGGTTTCAAACATCTCGCGGCCATAAATACCCTTGATTTCCAGGCCCTTGAAGATGACCTGGTTCCAGTCGATGGCGGTATTGGCAGGAGGAATGCCCAGCAAGGCCACCTTGCCACCGTGGTTCATGGTTTCCAGCATCTGGCGGAAGGCCTGCGGGTTGCCGGACATTTCCAGGCCCACATCGAAGCCTTCGCACATGTGCAACTCGCTCATCACCTGTTTCAGGTCTTCCCGCGCCACGTTTACTGCGCGGCTGGCACCCATCTGGCGCGCCAGTTCCAGGCGATAGTCGTTGACGTCGGTAATCACGATATGGCGCGCGCCCACATGCTTGGCAATGGCCACCGCCATGATGCCGATGGGGCCGGCACCGGTAATCAAAACGTCCTCACCTACCAGATTGAAGGACAGCGCGGTATGCACCGCATTGCCGAAGGGGTCGAAGATAGCCGCCAGATCGTCGGAAATGTCGTCCGGAATGGGGAAGGCATTGAAGGCCGGAATCACCAGGTATTCGGCAAATGCACCTTCACGGTTGACGCCCACGCCCACCGTGTTGCGGCACAGGTGGCGACGGCCGGCACGACAGTTGCGGCAATGGCCACAGGTGATGTGGCCTTCGCCGGATACACGCTGGCCGATTTCAAAGCCGCGCACTTCGGAGCCCATCGCGGCCACTACGCCGACGTATTCATGCCCCACGTGCATCGGCACCGGAATGGTCTTCTGCGCCCATTCGTCCCAGTTCCAGATGTGGATATCAGTGCCGCAGATGGCGGTTTTGCTGATCTTGATCAGCAGGTCGTTATGGCCGATTTCCGGTTGCGGTACATCGTTCATCCACAGCCCGGGAGCGGATTTGAGTTTGGAAAGTGCTTTCATGATGTTTGCCTGCCTGTCAGTTGCGCGCCCGCCGGACTTGTGGCCAGCGGGCTGATGTCTGGATGCGGTTCAGTCGATGACTTTCAGATCGCGGCCCACCTTGATGAAGGCGGCCACCGCGCGCTGTACCTGCTCCACCGTGTGACCGGCCGACATCTGGGTACGGATGCGCGCCTTGCCCTTGGGTACCACCGGGAAGGAAAAGCCAATCACATACACGCCCTCTTGCAGCAAGCGGGCGGCCATTTCCCCAGCCAGGCGGGCATCACCCAGCATCACCGGAATGATGGGGTGCTGACCCGGCACCAGGGTGAAACCGGCGGCAGACATTTCGTTGCGGAACAGCTCGGCATTGCGCTTGAGCTGGACGCGCAATTGACGGCCTTCGTTCTGAATCAGCTTGAGCACTTCCAGGCTGGCGGCGGTAATGGCCGGAGCCAGGCTGTTGGAGAACAGATAGGGGCGCGAACGCTGACGCAGCAGATCGACAATAGGCTGGCGTGCCGACACATAACCGCCGGAAGCCCCGCCCAGCGCCTTGCCCAGCGTGCCAGTGTAGATATCCACCTTGTCGGCCACGCCGCACAGCTCTGGCGTACCGGCACCGTTTTCACCGATGAAACCGACGGCGTGGGAGTCGTCCACCATCACCAGTGCACCATGACGGCCTGCCACTTCGCACAGGGTTTTCAGGTCGGCAATGATGCCGTCCATGGAGAACACGCCGTCGGTCACGATCAGCTTGAAACGCGCACCGGCCGCTTCAGCGGCAATCAGCTGCGCTTCCAGATCAGCCATGTCGTTGTTCTTGTAACGGAAGCGCTTGGCCTTGCACAGGCGCACGCCGTCGATGATGGAGGCGTGGTTGAGTTCGTCGGAAATCACCGCGTCTTCTTCACCCAGGAGGGTTTCGAATACGCCACCGTTAGCGTCGAAACAGCTGGAATACAGAATGGTGTCGTCGGTGCCAAGAAAGCCGGAAATGGCTTGTTCCAGATCCTTGTGCACCTGCTGGGTACCACAGATGAAACGTACCGAGGCGCAGCCATAACCATAATCATCCAGCCCGCGCTTGGCCGCGTCGATCAGGCGGGCATCATCGGCCAGACCCAGATAGTTGTTGGCGCAGAAGTTGAGTACATGGGCACCACCGGACAGGGCGATATCGGCACGCTGCGGGGTGGCAATCACCCGCTCCGGCTTTTCAAAACCATCCGCGCGGATTTGGGCCAGCGTCGCTTCAAGATGGGCAAGATAGGTATGGTTCATGGCAGGGATGTCCTTGTAGGCCAATCGTGGGGCGCCGGGACTGCAGTCGCAGCGGGATCACCGCGCGCCGGAAACTGTCATCCATTCTAGCCCAGCGTATCCGGCTTTATCAGTGACAGTTGTCAAGGAAATCACGGGGCGGCTGTCACCATTATTTTGTTCAGCCATGACGCACTGTCACCATCCATTTCACCTTGATAGCCCCCTCCGGCCAGCAGGCGAGCACGCCATTGCATGGTTTTACAGATCCAGCACGATACGACTGCCTTTGGCGCGCGATACGCAAATCAGCATGCTGTTTTGCGCCTGTTTTTCTTCTTCGCTCAGGTATTGGTCACGGTGCTCGGCCTCGCCTTCGACAATGCCCACCTCACAGGTGCCGCATACCCCTTCGCGACACAGACAATCCACCGCCACCGAGCCATCCGACTCGATGGCTTGCAGGATGGTTTGTTCTGCCGCCACCGGAATTTCGCGCCCGGAACGGGCCAGCACCACGGTAAATGCCGCGCCACCCGAAGTGCTGGCAGCAAACTGCTCCCAATGCAGGCGGGCGGGTGGAATGCCCTGCTCTGCTCCGGCCTGCTGCACGGCCTCAATCAAGGACTGCGGCCCGCAGACATAGACGTGGTCATGTTCACCCAGGTGTGCCAGCAAGGCACTGACATTGCACTGCTCCCCCCGGGAGGCATCATGAAAATGGCAGTGCGCGCCGTAACGGGCGGTCAGTTCGTCGACAAAGGCCGCCTGCTCCTGACTGCGAAACGCGTAATGCAGCTCAAAGGCTGCGCCACTGGCCTGCAGCACCTCCATCTGCGACATGAAAGGGGTAATGCCGATGCCACCGGCAATCAGGATTTGCCGCTCTGGCGTGGCATGCAGCGGGAATAAATTGTTGGGCGGTGAGATCTGCAAAATATCCCCCTCGGCCAAAAAGTCGTGCATGAAGGCCGATCCGCCACGCGAGACCTCCTCGCGGCGCACGGCAATCTGGTACTGCTGTAGCTTGTATGGAGAACTGAGCAGCGAATAGGCGTTGTGGATCAGTCCGCTGGCCGCAGGGATTTGCACCATGATGTGGCTGCCGCCACTGAAGGCCGGCAGCGGGCCGCCATCTGCCGCCTCCAGGGTGAAGCGTTTGATCAAGGGACTGGCTTGTTCGATCCGCAGCACGCGGACGTTGATATTCGGGGTTTTAAGGCTCATGTCACTTCATGCTCGGGATTAACTGGAAAACCGGAAGTGTCCGCCCAGTGGGCAGCGCACCTTGGTCCATGGATATAGACATGCTGCCGCATGAGCAGAGGATGAGTCAGCGTCATGCAGAACACTCCAGGCGCAATGGCGGCAGTGCAAACGCGCCGCCGCCAGGGATGGACTTACTTAGCGTGTTGCTGTGCGACCAGATGATGGAAATGGGCAATGCCGTGCTCGCTGATGCCACTGCGCTGGCGATCGGTCATGATCCGCCCCTGACCACGATAGCCACGCGACTTCAGCCCGCGCTGCACACTTTCCACCAGGCGCAGGTCTTCCGGCCGGAATACGGTGCGATACCATTCCACCAGTGCCTGCTGTTGTTCCGTCAGTTCTTTGTTACGAAAATAGATGTCGTAATGCTGCAAGGTGGTTTCGGCATTCATCGGGTATTCGTAAATCACCGTCATGAAGTCGGCACCCGGCGGTACGTTGAACATGGTGCAAGGCCAGGCCCAGTAACCGCTGAAGCTGGGGTCCTTGACCGAGGGATCAATCCTGAAAGATTTCTCGGAGGAACGGGCCAAGCCGTACTGCAACGTCCAGTTGCCGTGCAGGGTGTGCGTGTATTTGTCCACCTGGACCGAATCGGCAAAACCCGGATGGGCCGGCGCACAGTGGTAGCACTCCATGTAGTTGTCAACGATGACTTTCCAGTTGGCGGGCGTCTGCGTGACAAAACGCGCAGCCAGATGCAACTGGTCGATCACCGGGCATGCCTGACGCAAGCTGTCGGCCAGACCGGGCAATTGCTGCTCCACCGGGCCGGCCGCCAGATTCATGTTGATGAAGACGAAGCCGGCGTACTCCTCCACCTTCAGCGGCGACAAAGTCGCCTTGCCCGCATCGAAATCGACTACGTTTTCGCAATTGCGGGCATGGCCCAGTTGACCGTCCAGTTTGAAGGTCCAGGCGTGATAGGGACAGGTCATCACGTTCTTGGCCCGGCCACTGCCTTGCAGCAACTGATGACCACGATGGGGGCAGACATTGTAAAAACTGCGCAGGACACCATCCCGTCCACGTACCACGATGATGCTTTCACCAGCGACATCGCGGGTGATGTAGTCGTTGGATTCAGCAAGTTCGCTACCATGTGCCACGCAAATCCAGCTGTGGGCGAAAATCTTTTCCTTCTCAAACTGATAGACCTGGTCCGAGGTGTAATACATGGCCGGCAGTGTCCAGGCGCGTTCGGGATCGCCGCAGAAATCCGGGCTCAATCTGGTGTAGTCATGCATGGAGGTCTCCTCTGCTTGGGGGTCACAGGGCTGCAAGTACCTGCCCTTTACTTTGCCGGTCACACCTTAGAGATCGAAATGGCAAGACCGGCGGCGTGCGCGCAGCGCGACAGAACAGGCGGCTGCGCCATTAATCTGAGCTGTGGTCAGCCAGCATGCGACGCATGGCCACCACCAGCGCCCGATACATGCGGGCGGTCTGGCAGCCCTGTTGCCAGAAGCGCAGGCAGCCATGCAGCAGGCCATGAGCCAAATAACATTCCGTCGCCACGCCACTGCGCTGCAGGCGGCGGGCATAGCACAGGCCATCGTCACGAAGGGGGTCGTATTCGGCTACTGCAATAAAAGCGGGGGGCAAACCTTGCAGACTGGCAGCTGCCAACGGGGCCAGCCGCGGGTCGGCATGCGTGGCCGGATCCGGCGCGTACTGCGCCAGGCAATAGGCCATGTCATGACGGCCAAATAACGGGGCATCGGCGTGTTCACTCGCTGCGGGTTCCGTCGGCACTGCCGCCAGCACGGGATAAATCAATACCTGCCCACACAAGGCTGGCCCTGCCCGGCCACGCACAGCCAGGCATAAGGCCGCAGCCAGATTGCCTCCGGCGCTATCACCGGCAACCACAACTCGGGTGGTATTGATACCCAGCTGCAGGCCATCCACGCGCAGCCTGTCCCACAAAGCCAGGCAGTCGTCGAAGGCGGCGGGAAAGACATGCTCCGGTGCCAGCCGGTAATCCACCACCAGCACCGCAGCAGCACACGCCAGCGCCAACGGGGCCGCAATCACCGCATATGAATCCAGATCTCCCAGTATCCAGCCGCCGCCATGCAGGTACAGCACACAGGGCCAGCCGGCTGACGGTGAGGTAGTGGCTGGGCGGTACAAGCGCAGCGGAATATGCCGTCCATCCACCGGCAGGACATGGTCTTCAAGCTGCACACCATCTGGCAGCGGCGCAGTGAAGTGACGGCACAGCGCGCTGTAGGCAGCACGCATCGCCACCAGGCTGTCATCGGCAGCGTGGAACAGGGCGCTCTGGTTTACAAATGACCGCATTTCTGCAGAAAGCTGATAAGTTCTCGCCATGGCCACACTCACGAGCCTGACTGTTTGCTGGCCATGGCGGGAGGCGGCTCGTCGCCAATCTGATGCGCCGGAACATCACCGTAATCTTCACGCAGCCACTTGAGCAGGCCATACACCATCACCAACGTGATCAAGGCGAAGGGAATGGCGGTAATGATGACCGTACTCTTCATGGTATTGAGTGGAGCCTTGGCAAAAATCATTGCCAGCGGTACCAGCGTGAGCATGACGCACCAAAACAGGCGATCTATGGGCGATGGATCCTCCCCTTCAGACAGCTTGCGGGTACAGGTGGCGGAGACTGCATAACCCACCGCATCCATGTGGGCCGCCAGGAAGATCGCCATCACCACCAGAAAAAAACCCGTGACCCAGGCTCCGGCAGGTAACAGGGCCAGCAACTGGGCAATGGCCGACTCCCCACCCTGCGCCTGCAATACCTGTGGCACTGCCACCAGGCCAGTGATGAAGCTGTGCACGCCGTAGCTTTCCAGCACGCCATAAACAAACCAGATGCCGGCACAGCCCCCGAACATCATCGCCAGTAGCACCTCGCGGATGGTGCGGCCACGCGATACGCGGGTGACAAACAAGGCCACGCCTGGCGCATAGGAAATCCACCACAACCAGTAAAACACCGTCCACTCACGGGTAAACTTGCCGTCGCCCAGCGGATCGGTAAACAGGCTCATGTCGACAAAGCTGCTGAGCATCAAGCCCAGGCTGGACAACACATTACTGGTAATGAAGTGGGTAGGCCCCAGCAGATACACATAGGCTGCCAGCGCCAGTACACCCCAGCACACCAGCTGGCTGAGGCGCTTCATGCCGCCATCCATACCCACCCAGGATGACAGGGTAAACAGCACGGCAACCGAAAGAATCACGACCAGCTGGGTGACAAAATTATCCGGAATGCCCGTGAGGGCGGACAGCAAGCGGGTAAAGGTGGTGGCGGTCAGCACCAGCGAAATGGTCAGCGCCCCGAACATGCACAGCATGAACAGCAAATCCACCAGCCGGCCCAGCATGCCATCCGGGCGATGTCCTGTTATAGCGGCAATGATGGCCGCCAGGCTCAAGCCTTTGTTCTTGCGCACGTGATAGTAGTAACACATGGCCACCGCGCCCACGGCATACATGGCCCAGGCACTCAGGCCGGAATGAAACAAGGAATAAGCCACACTGTACTTCAGCGCCTGCGGCGATGATGGTGGCAGGTTCAGACCGGGGGTCTGGTAATAATATGCCCAGTCCAGGAAACCCCAGTACAAGGCAGACGACCCCATGCCGGACATGATGAACATGAAAATCCAGGACAAGGTGGAGTAATCCGGCCCGCCTTCACCCAAGCGAATTTGCCCGTACTTGCTCATGGCCAGCCACACCACAAACAGTACCGAGCCAAAGGCAAACAGCAAGATTGGTGAGGCAAAAACATGGGTACACCAGTACATCAAGCGATCCGCCACTTCGATCGAAGCCTGCGGCATGGCGATCATCATCACCACCATCAGCATCACGATCAGCAAACTGACCAGTGCCAACGGCACGTCGCGCCGGCTATGTGTGAGCTTGTGCATTCTGCCTCCCTGCTGCCAGGCTCAGGCCTGACCTGATTCGGAAATAAGAAATTACGCCATCCGGCCTGCGTCGCCCCGACGGCTGATGGCCAGGCCAGTCTGTGCTGGATCAGGCTTGAATCGCCAATGGTGCGTATGTAACGGCGGCGGCAATGGCCAGCCCCAGCTCGGTCGTGCTGGCATGGCCACCCAGATCAGCCGTCAGCGGGCCGGCCAGCAACACGGATTCGATTGCCTGCATGATGGCATCGTGCGCAGCCCGGCAATTCCCCTGGCCGTGGCCGAGAAAGTCCAGCATCAGCGCAGCCGACCAGATCATGGCGATGGGATTGGCAATGTTTTTGCCGAAGATGTCCGGCGCGGAACCGTGCACCGGTTCAAACAGGGAGGGAAAGCGACGGTCGGGATTGAGATTGGCCGACGCAGCCAGGCCGATGGTGCCGGTACAGGCAGGCCCCAGATCGGACAGGATGTCGCCAAACAGATTGGACGCCACTACCACATCAAAACGTTCCGGCTGCAATACAAAGCGGGCGGCCAGAATATCCACATGCTGGCATTCCCATTGCACGTCGGGATAGTGCTGTGCCACTGCGGCCACGCGTTCATCCCAATAGGGCATGCTGATGGCGATACCGTTGGATTTGGTCGCGGCAGTCAGCTTTTTGCGTGGCCGGCTTTGAGCCAGGGAAAAAGCATGGTGCAGGATGCGGTCCACCCCATGCCGGGTGAAGATTGACTGCTGTAAGACCAGTTCCCGCTCGGTACCTTCGAACATGCGCCCACCCACGGCAGAGTACTCACCCTCGGTATTCTCCCGCACCACCACAAAGTCGATATCCCCCGGCTGGCGATTGGCCAGCGGACAGGGAACGCCAGGCAAAAGGCGTACCGGTCGCAAATTGACGTATTGGTCGAACTGGCGGCGGAATTTCAGCAAGGACCCCCACAGCGACACATGGTCGGGGACTTTGTCCGGCATGCCCACCGCCCCGAAATAAATGGCGTCAAAACCCTGCAAGATGGCAAACCAGTCGTCCGGCAACATCTGGCCGTGCTGCTGGTAATAGTCGCAGGATGCCCAGTCAAACTGCGTTACCGACAAATCAATATCAAAGCGGCGGGCTGCGGCTTCCAGCACACGCAAGCCTTCTGGCATTACCTCCTGGCCGATGCCATCTCCCGCAATGGCAGCAATGCTGTATGCCCTCATCTTGCTCTCCTTAGTTCTTTCGCCATCATCAGCTGCGACATCAAGCGCTAGCATGGCGGAAAAGCAAGCCGGGATAATGGGTCGTGCTGTGCATACAGAAGACACGAAACATGAAAGATTTGCTGCAGCTGGAAGATTTACGTGTTTTTTGCCTGGTGGTCCGTAAAGGTGGGTTTGCCGCAGCGGCAGAAGCCATGCCCGCCTCGCCAGCCTATGTGAGCAAACGCATTCGCGTGCTGGAACACAGCCTGGGTTGTCGGCTGCTCAATCGCACGACACGACGGATTGCCCTGACGGAACAAGGAGAACGCATTCACGACTGGGCCGAAAAGATACTGCAGGATGTGGAACAGATGAGTGTGGAAATCGGGGCTGCCCGGCAACAGCCACGTGGCATGATGCGCATCAGCAGCAGCTTCGGTTTTGGCAGGGTTCACCTGGCACCGGCGCTGGGTGAGCTGGCACGCCATTACCCGGAGCTGAGTATCCGTCTGGAACTGGCCGACTGTCTGATCGACCTGGCACAGGAAGGCATTGATCTGGACATCCGGGTAGGCAACGAAATTGCCCCGCAACTACTGGCCCGCAAACTGGTGGATAACCGTCGCATCCTGTGTGCCGCGCCCGACTACCTGTCGCGGCACGGCACGCCGACCAGACTGGAAGCACTGAATCAGCACAATTGTCTGGTCATCAAGGAAAGGGATCATCCCTTCGGAGTATGGCGGCTGACCGGCCCACAGGGTGAACACTGTATCCGGGTGAATGGCGCCCTGGCTGCCAACCACGGAGAAGTGGTTCACCAATGGGCCTTGCAAGGCCACGGCATCATGTTGCGCTCGCTATGGGACGTAGCCGGCGAACTGGAACGGGGAGAATTGGTGCAGGTTTTGCCCGACTATTACCTGCAGGCAGATATCTGGGCGGTGTATCCGGAAAAGCTGGCCAGCTCTGCCAAGCTGCGGGTCTGTGTGGAATTCTTCCAGCAGTATTTCAGGTCAGGCAAGCTGGCCTGACACGGCCAGCCATGCTGCAAGTGCAGCACCACTACTTGGGCTTGCGCAAGCTTGCCGGGGTATGCCCGGCAGGGTTGTCCGCGTCTTGCTCCTCGTCATCATCCGCATAGGGCTGGGGTTTGACGCCGGGCAAATCAACCGGCGGCGGAGCCTTGGACAGACGGGCCAGCGAACCGATGGTGGACATCACCAGGGCGACGATGACGAACAACCAGAACCAGGTGGAGTGCAGAATATCCATGGCCATTTCCTTCAGGAATCATCTTGCCACCACCCGGCAGTTAAGCGGCTGGTGGCAAGCCAAGGTCAGCCGCGACGCAGCACACGCGCTGCATCCAGCGCAAAGTAAGTCAGAATGCCATCGGCCCCTGCACGCTTGAAGGCCATCAGGCTTTCCATCATGCACTTTTCCTCGTTCAGCCAGCCATTCTGGAAGGCAGCCTTCAACATGGCGTATTCACCAGATACCTGATAAGCGTAGGTTGGCACGCGGAAGGTGTCTTTCACGCGGCGAATCACGTCCAGATAAGGCATGCCTGGCTTGATCATCACCATGTCAGCGCCCTCTTCCAGATCCATCGCCACTTCCTGGATGGCTTCGTCCAGATTGGCCGGGTCCATCTGGTAGTTGTACTTGTCAGCCTTGCCCAGATTGCCCGCGGAACCAACAGCATCACGGAATGGGCCGTAGAAAGCAGAAGCATACTTGGCCGAGTAGGCCAGGATCTTGGTGTGGATGAAACCGGCTTCTTCAAACGCATCGCGCAGGGCGCCGATACGACCGTCCATCATGTCAGACGGGCCAAACACATCCACACCGGCTTCGGCGTGGCACAGCCCCTGACGAATCAGCACTTCGGTGGTTTCATCGTTCAAGACATAGCCGCTGTCATCAATCAGGCCATCCTGACCATGCACGGTGTACGGGTCCAGCGCACCGTCGGTCATGACGCCCAGTTCGGGAAAGCGCTGCTTGAGCGCGCGCACCACGGTAGGCACCAGACCATCCGGGTTGTAGGCCTCCTGCGCCGCATTGTCTTTGCCGGTTTCAATCACCGGAAACAGCGACAACATGGGAATGCCCAGTTCTACTGCCTGTTCGGCGGTATACAACAGCTTGTCCAGACTTTGCCGTACCACCCCCGGCATCGACGCCACAGCCTGTTCACGGTTATCACCTTCCAGTACGAACACCGGATAGATCAGATCATTAGTGGTGAGCACATTCTCGCGCATCAGGCGACGGGAAAAATCATCCTTGCGCATGCGACGCATGCGGGTGGCCGGGAAATAACGGTTGGCAAAAATCATGGTGTTTCCATCACAAGGGACAATGGCAATGTGCGGAATTGTACCCCTGTTGCCATGAACTGGGAGCGCCATTCGCCATTTTGCCGCCAGCACCAACATGCATTCGGCCAAGACATGCGCCACAGCCAGATTTCAGCCAGCATCACCATCACCCCAGAAAAGACATGTATAAAAATCATATCAGTCATTCTAGAGACTCATGACAAGCCGCAATATTTGTTGTGCAAAAGCTGCATTTTTCATGAAAAAACTGCCTTATTTGCCAAAATACAACAGCAAAAAACCAGGATGAAACAGCTGTTTCAATACTGGATCAACGATTGGAAACAAATATTTTCTGCCAGATGAAACTTCATTGAATATTTACAACAATATGATTTTAAAAGACTTTTACACAAAAAAACATTTAAAAACACAGTAGAAAGAGTTAATTCAGGCAGGAACAAACAGCTGCTTTGTTAATAAATGTTCGTTGACGCCCCCTCAGCCGTTTCGCACACTCAGCCCCGTCGGTGCAATCAAGTTTTTACATGGCTTGACCAGAACCGCAGCCAGCCTGCCAACAGATCAGGCGGACACAGAAATTACTAATAAAGGATTTAGAGGAATGAAAAAACTCGTACTCGCTGCCGCTATTGCTGCAGCCATGCCGGTATTGGCCCATGCTGACGTCACCATCTACGGTTCCATCCGTGCTGGCCTGGACAGCATGAAGAGCACCGACACCAGCTTCAAGTCGAGCACCGGTGTTGATGACTTTGGTAGCCGTATCGGCTTCAAGGGTAACGAAGACCTGGGCAATGGCCTGAAAGCCATCTGGCAGGTTGAAACCGGCCTGAACGTGGATGGCGTTGCTACCACCGGCACCGGTTCGGGCACCTTCGCCAACCGCACCAGCTTTGTTGGTGTGGAAGGCAACTTCGGTAAGGTTCGTCTGGGCTACATCGACGATGTACTGGCCGAAACCGAGTCCACTGACAACCTGTACGGCCCGCGTCGTGATGCCAACACCGGCATCGCCTTCCCGCTGTACGAAGGTACGGATGTATTCGGTGCCTACGGTGATGGCCGTGTGAAAAACGGCGTACGCTATGACAGCCCGGACCTGAACGGCTTCAATGCCATTGTTCAGGTAGGCTCCGGTGAAGCTCAAGTTTCCGGTGGCAAGAAGACCGGCAACACCCTCGGCACCCGTCTGGCCTACGCCAATTCTGGCTTCTTTGGTGCTTACGCCTACATGGCCAAGTACAACACCGTTAACGATCACAACAGCGGTATTCACCGTGTTGAATTCGGTTACGACGCCAACAATCTGTACCTGGCTGCCACCCTGCAACACAGCACCCTGTGGGGCGATGCGTCCACCATCTCCAACTTCTCCAGCTTCGGTATCGCCAACACCGGTGCCAACAAGCTGACCAGCAATGTCTGGGCCGTGAACGCAGCGTATACCCTGGGCGCATTCAAGCCCTCTTTCGTTTACTCCAAGCGCAGCAATGGCAAGGTTGACGGCCAGTCGCAAGACTGGGGTGCCACCCAGTGGGCTGCCGCTCTGGACTACAGCCTGAGCAAGCGCACCATGGTGGAAGCCGGTTATGGTCAAGTGAAGGAAAACAAGGGTGCCCAGTCTGCACTGGGTTGGGCACAGGACAAGGCGTCCATTACCTGGGTAATGCTGAAGCACAATTTCTAAGCACTGCCCACTGGCTGGTTCCTTTGAAGAAAGTCATTTGCCACCGCACTGCCGCGGTGGCTTTTTTCATTGCCGCCGCGTGCTGGTGAGCCAATGAAAAACGGAGCCCGCAGGCTCCGTCTGTGTTTACATCCCTGGCAGCACTTATTCGAAGAAATCGCGCAGCTTGTCCATGAAGGATTTGGAACGTGGGTTATGGGTGGCCACATCGCCCTGGCTGATGGCGTCAAATTCGCGCAGCAGCTCTTTCTGACGCTCGGTCAGCTTGACCGGGGTTTCCACCACCACATGGCAGTGCAGATCGCCATAATCAGTACCACGCACCGCCTTTACGCCCTTGCCGCGCAAACGGTATACCCGGCCGCTTTGCGTTTCGGCGGCAATCTTCACCTTGGCCATGCCATCGAGCGTGGGAATCTCGATTTCGCCGCCCAGCGCTGCCGTGGCAAAGGAAATCGGCATTTCGCAATGCAGGTCCATGCCATCGCGCTGGAATACGGCGTGCTGCTTGATGTGGGTCACCACATACAAATCACCCGACGGGCCGCCATTCTGACCAGGCTCGCCTTCGCCAGACAGGCGGATGCGGTCGCCCTCGTCCACGCCAGCCGGAATCTTCACGTTCAGCGTCTTGTTGGTCTTTTTCTGACCAGCACCATGGCAGCTGGTGCAAGGGTCGGTAATCTGCTTGCCGCTGCCATGGCAGGTCGGGCAGGTTTGCTGGATGGAGAAGAAACCCTGGCTCATGCGCACCTGACCATGCCCACCGCAGGTGGAGCAGGTCTTGGGCTGGGTGCCCGGTTTGGCACCGGTGCCATGGCACACTTCGCAATCTTCATGCGAAGGAATGCGGATTTGCTTTTCGCAGCCGCGCGCCGCTTCTTCCAGCGTGATGTCCAGGTTGTAACGCAGGTCAGCGCCACGATACACATTGGAACGGCCACCAGCGCCACCACGGCCACCGCCGAAGATGTCGCTGAAAATATCGGCAAAATCGCCAAAACCACCAAAGCCGGCACCACCACCGCCTGCACCGGCCTGCGGGTCTACCCCGGCATGGCCAAACTGGTCGTAAGCGCCACGCTTCTGGCTGTCAGAGAGGATTTCATAGGCCTCTTTGACTTCCTTGAACTTTTCTTCTGCTTCCTTGCTGTCCGGATTTCGGTCCGGGTGATACTTCATCGCCAGCTTGCGGTAAGCCTTTTTGATGTCGTCCTCGGTAGCGTCGCGATTGACGCCGAGCACATCATAAAAATCTCTTTTGGACATGGTGTTTCACTCTCTGGCCGCGACCACCCGGTCCGGCAGGCAATGATCTTCTTAACACGGCAAAGGCACAGAGGCCGGTGGAGCAGTCTCCGCCATTCCCTGTGCCTCGTTCAATCAGCAAGCTTGCGGCTTACTTCTTGTCTTTCACTTCTTCGAACTCGGCATCCACCACATCGCCTTCGTCCTTGGCTTTGCCGGCATCGGCAGCGCCCTGACCCGCTTCAGCCTGCTGAGCCTGAGCGTACATGATTTCGCCCAGTTTCTGGCTGGCCTTGGCCAGTTCTTCGGTCTTGGCTTCGATGACAGCCTTGTCTTCGCTCTTCACCACCTCTTCAGCGGCTTTGACAGCGTCTTCGATCTTGGCCTTTTCAGCGGCGTCGATCTTGTCGCCATGCTCGGACAGGGACTTCTTCACGCTGTGGATCAGGCCTTCAGCCTGGTTACGCGCGGTCACCAGTTCGTGCAGCTTCTTGTCTTCCTCGGCGTTGGCTTCGGCATCCTTCACCATGCGCTGGATTTCTTCTTCGGACAGACCGGAAGAAGCCTGGATGGTGATGTTGGCCTGCTTGCCACTGGCCTTGTCCTTGGCCGATACGTGCAGGATACCGTTGGCGTCGATGTTGAATTCCACTTCGATCTGCGGAATGCCACGCGGTGCCGGCGGAATGTCACCCAGGTTGAACTGACCCAGGCTCTTGTTGGCCGCAGCCTTTTCACGCTCGCCTTGCAGCACGTGAATAGTCACCGCAGTCTGGTTGTCATCCGCAGTAGAGAAGGTTTGCGATGCCTTGGTCGGAATGGTGGTGTTCTTCTGGATCAGCTTGGTCATCACGCCACCCAGGGTTTCAATACCCAGCGACAGCGGAGTCACGTCCAGCAGCAGCACGTCCTTGCGATCGCCGGACAGCACCGAACCCTGAATCGCAGCACCAACGGCCACTGCTTCGTCCGGGTTCACGTCCTTGCGCGGTTCCTTGCCAAAGAATTCCTTCACCGCATCCTGTACCTTCGGCATACGGGTTTGGCCGCCAACCAGAATCACGTCGGTGATGTCGGCCAGAGATACACCAGCATCCTTCAGCGCAACGCGGCACGGCTCGATAGAGCGGGTGATCAGGTCGTCAACCAGGCTTTCGAACTTGGCGCGGGTAATCTTCATGGCCAGGTGCTTGGGACCGGTGGCATCCATGGTGATGTACGGCAGGTTCACTTCGGTCTGAGTGGCGCTGGACAGCTCGATCTTGGCCTTTTCAGCAGCTTCCTTCAGACGTTGCAGTGCCATTACATCGTTCTTCAGGTTGACGCCCTGTTCGCGCTGGAACTCGGTCACGATGTAGTCGATCAGGCGTTGGTCGAAGTCTTCACCGCCCAGGAAGGTATCACCGTTGGTGGACAGCACTTCGAACTGGTGCTCACCGTCAACGTCGGCGATTTCGATGATGGACACGTCGAACGTACCGCCACCCAGGTCGTATACGGCAATCTTGCGGTCACCTTCCTGCTTGGCCAGACCAAAGGCCAGGGCAGCAGCGGTCGGCTCGTTGATGATGCGCTTTACTTCCAGACCGGCGATACGGCCGGCATCCTTGGTGGCCTGACGCTGACTGTCGTTAAAGTAGGCCGGCACGGTAATTACCGCCTCGGTCACTTCTTCACCCAGGTAGTCTTCGGCAGCCTTCTTCATCTTGCGCAGCACTTCTGCGGAGATTTGCGGCGGAGCCAGTTCCTGGTCACGTACTTTCACCCAGGCATCGCCATTGGGTGCCTTCATGATCTGGAAGGGCATCAGGTCGATGTCTTTTTGCACTTCCTTGTCTTCGAAGCGGCGGCCGATCAGGCGCTTGGCTGCGTACAGGGTGTTCTTCGGGTTGGTGACGGCCTGACGCTTGGCCGGTGCACCCACCAGGATTTCACCATCTTCCATGTAAGCAATGATGGAAGGCGTGGTACGTGCGCCTTCGGCGTTTTCAATCACTTTCGGGTTGCCACCTTCAACAACGGCTACGCAGGAGTTGGTCGTACCCAGGTCAATACCAATGATTTTGCCCATCTTTTATTCCTTTATATCTGAATTCGTTGCGACTACGGCCAGCAAGCTGATAGCCGAGGCCTGTTGCGTTCATAGGTATTGGCTATGTGGTCTTTTTCAAGAGCCGGCCAAGAACCTTTTTATGAATCTCGTGTCAGCCTTTGGCCTTGGCCACGATCACCATGGCCGGACGCAGCGTGCGCTCAGCCAGTTGATAACCTTTTTGCAGCACCCGTAACACCGTATTGGCTTCCGCGTCGGATTCTTCCGCACTCATCGCCTGGTGTTGATGCGGGTCCAGCTTGTCGCCCACGGCCGGGCTGATTTCCTTGATTTGTGCCTTGTCAAAGGCAGCCACCAGCTGCTTGAGTGTCATGTCCACGCCCATTTTCAGGGTGTCGATCTGACCGCTTTGGTCCAGCAGTGCCATTTCAAGGTAATCCTTGACCGGCACCAGCTCCTGGGCAAACTTGTTGATGGCGTATTTCTGGGTGTTCAGCAGTTCTTCGGCATTGCGCCGGCGCTGGTTTTCCTGATCTGCACGGCTGCGCAGCAGTTGATCCTGCAGATCGGCCACCTGGGCTTCCAGTTCGGCAATGCGCTGTTCCACGGTTTGTTCTGCTTGCTGTTCGCTGGCAGCGGCGTTGTTCACGTTGTCAACGACGGCTTCGTTGCTCGTGTTGTTCTGGTTTTCCTGCATGGCAAGACCTCAAAAAAGTCGGCTTTTAACAATGTCCCGACGTCAGATAAGGTCTATCCCGAGGAATTCAAGTCCTTTGTCTTGCCCCACGGTAACAACGCCTGTTACCGGGCCTCACCGCACTGCGCGTTTTCGGACTTTTCTTTTCGCAACTGCAACAAAACCCGCCCTAATTTGGCTTCATTTTTAGCCATGAATTGTTGACATCTGAACATCGCTTTTTTTCGGTGTTGCACCGCACACAAAGCATTTTTTTTGTGCATATAATGGGCTCACACATGCTAAGTGACCCACCCGGAAAGCCGTCAGCCACGGGGATCCGGTGGTCATAAGGGGCAATGGACATAAACCGTTGTCAACAAAATCAGTCCGGAAAAACCGGAATGTCATTTGGCCAGAGGACTGCCGGAATTTACCGGCTCTGCAGAGAAAACTATTCGAGAAGGGTTTGAACATGACTACTCGCGAACAACGTATCGCCGCCATTCAACATGACTGGGACACCAACCCGCGCTGGAAAGGTATCAAGCGTGGTTATACCGCTGCCGACGTAGAACGTCTGCGTGGTTCGGTGCAAGTGGAACACACCCTGGCCCGCCAAGGCGCCGAGAAACTGTGGAACCTGGTCAACAACGAACCCTATATCAACTGTCTGGGCGCGCTGACCGGTGGTCAGGCCATGCAGCAGGTGAAAGCCGGTATCAAGGCCATCTACCTGTCCGGCTGGCAAGTGGCTGCTGACAACAACGAATACTCCGCCATGTACCCGGACCAGTCCCTGTACCCGGTGGACTCCGTGCCGAAGGTGGTAGAGCGCATCAACAATGCCTTCACCCGCGCCGATGAAATCCAGCACTCCAAGGGCGTTGAAAAAGGCCAGCCTGGCTTTGTTGACTACTACGCGCCCATCGTGGCTGATGCCGAAGCCGGTTTCGGCGGCGTGCTCAACGCCTACGAACTGATGAAGGCCATGATCCGTGCTGGTGCCGGTGGCGTTCACTTCGAAGACCAGCTGGCCTCCGTGAAGAAGTGTGGCCACATGGGTGGCAAGGTACTGGTTCCGACCCAGGAAGCCATCCAGAAGCTGATCGCTGCTCGTATGGCTGCTGACGTGTACGGCGTGCCGACTCTGGTGATTGCCCGTACCGATGCAGAAGCTGCGGACCTGATCACCAGCGACTACGATGCCAACGACAAGCCCTTCCTGACTGGCGAGCGCACTGCCGAAGGCTTCTACAAGACCAAGAAGGGGCTGGAACAAGCCATCAGCCGCGCCGTGGCCTACGCTGACTACGCCGACCTGGTATGGTGCGAAACCGGCACCCCGGACCTGGAATTTGCCCGCAAGTTCGCCGAAGCCGTTCACGCCAAGCATCCGGGCAAACTGCTGGCCTACAACTGCTCGCCGTCCTTCAACTGGAAGAAGAACCTGGACGATGCCACCATCGCCAAGTTCCAGCGCGAACTGGGTGCCATGGGCTACAAATACCAGTTCATCACTTTGGCTGGTATCCACAACATGTGGTACAACATGTACGACCTGGCACAAGACTACGTTGCCCGCGGCATGTCGGCTTATGTTGAGAAGGTACAAGAGCCGGAATTCGCAGCGCGCGAACGTGGCTATACCTTCGTATCGCACCAGCAGGAAGTGGGTACCGGCTACTTCGACGACATCACCACGGTGATTCAAGGCGGCCAGTCCAGCGTGACCGCGCTGACCGGCTCCACCGAAGAAGAGCAGTTCCACTAAGCCAGGACAAGAGCTGCATGCCAGCTCTGTCCTCCACGCCCGCCAGCCTTGCGCTCGCGGGCGTTTTGCTTTCCTGCAGCCATTTATTAAATCTGGCTAAACAATCAATTCATCAAAAGCGACTAGTCCTGACACGAACAATCACTATACTGGACGCTGCTATTCTTTATGGTGCGCCGGTAACGGCACACATCTCCCGCTTCATCTCCAGCAAAGGGATTCTCCATGACCAAGGTTGTCGTTGTTTATCATTCCGGCTACGGCCATACCCAACGTGTTGCCCAGCAAGTGGCTGCCGGTGCGAATGCCGAGCTTGTTGCCATCGACGCCGAAGGCAATGTGCCGGACAGCGCCTGGGACCAGTTGGCCGCTGCCGACGCCATCATCTTTGGCGCGCCCACTTATATGGGCAGCCCGAGCTGGCAGTTCAAGAAATTTGCCGATGCCACTTCCAAGGCCTGGTTCACCCGCGCCTGGCAAGACAAGGTATTCGGCGGCTTCACCAACAGTGCCAGCCTGAACGGCGACAAGCAGGTTGCCCTGATCACCCTGCAAACCCTGGCTAGCCAGCATGGTGGCATCTGGGTGAGCCTGGGCCTGCTGCCAAGCAATACCAAGGCGGCACAACGCACCGACATCAATAATCTGGGTGGCTCGGTTGGCCTCCTGGTGCAGTCCCCGGCCGATGCCAGCGTGGATGAAATCCCACAGGGTGACCTGGACACGGCCAAGCAATACGGCGCACGCGTCGCTGCCATCGCCGCCAAGCTGCGCGGCTGATTCAGCCAGTTAGAGATGTAAAAAAGCCACCTCGTGAGGTGGCTTTTTTATTGGCAACCAGCAAAGCGGAATCAGGGCTGCTTGTGCAAGTGGGAGTTCTTGCGCGAGTAACCGAAGTACACCACCAGACCAATCACCAGCCATACCACGAAGCACAGCCAGGTCAGCATGGACAGCTGCGCCATCAGGAACACGCAGAAGATGACGGCCAGTGCCGGTACATAAGGCACGCCCGGGCACAGGAATTTGCGCGGCAGATTGGGCTCGGTCTTGCGCAGCTTGATGATGGCAATGGCAATCAGCGAGAAGGCAGCCAGCGTACCGATGTTCACCAGTTCGGCCAGGGTATGCAGCGGAATGAAACCGGCAATCAGCGCAATGATGGTGCCGATCAGCCAGGTCGCCTTGTACGGCGTGCCGTATTTCGGGTTCACTTCGGAGAAAATCTTCGGCAGCAAACCGTCGCGGCTCATGGCAAACAGGATGCGGGTCTGGCCGTAGGTCATCACCAGAATCACGGTCAGCATGCCCAGAATGGCACCCAGATCGACAAAACCGGCAAACCAGTCCAGCTTGGCCACTTGCAGGGCCAAGGATACCGGGTGGTCGATACCGGCAAAATGCGCGTAAGGCACGATGCCGGTCATGATGGCCGACACGATGACGTACAGGATGGAGCAGATGGCCAGCGACCAGATTACCCCCTTGGGGATATCACGCGCCGGGTCTTTCACCTCTTCGGCCGCGCAAGTCACAGCGTCAAAACCCAGGAAGCTGAAGAACACAATGGCCGCGCCATGGAACACGCCATTCATGCCATAAGGCAGAGCCGGGCTCCAGTTGGCCGGTTTGACATGCCAAACGCCAATGGCGATGAACATCAGCACCACGGCCACCTTGATCAACACCACGATATTGTTGACTCGCTTGGATTCCTTGATACCAAAAGCCAGCAAGGCCGTAATCAGCATGGCGATGGTGAAAGCAGGCAGGTTGAACAAGGTATCCTTGCCCGGAACCGCACCAGCCGCAGCCGTCAGCGCATCAGGCAAGTGAATGCCAAAACCGCCCAGCAAGCTCTGGAAATAGCCGGACCAGCCCACTGATACGGCAGAAGATGCCAGCAGGTATTCCAGCATCAGATCCCAGCCAATGATCCAGGCTACCAGTTCGCCCAGCGTGGCGTATGCATAGGTATACGTCGAGCCGGAAATCGGCAGCATCGCGGCGAATTCTGCGTAGCACAACGCAGCAAAGCCGCAGGCAAACGCGCCAATGATGAAAGACAACACCAGGCCCGGGCCTGCCACCGTGGCACCGGTACCGGTCAGCACGAAAATGCCGGTACCGATGATGGCACCAATCCCCAGCATGGTCAGGTCGAAAGCCGTCAGTTCCTTGCGGAGCCCTTTTGCAGTCTGGGCAAATTCCAGCATGCCCTGAACGCTCTTTTTGCGCATCAAACTCATGTTCAGACTATCCTGTGTGCGCCGGTGCCGTCGCCATGTTTGGGCAAGGGGACAACCGGCCTTAGATGATCATACTCAGCCCGTCCGCCGCTGCCCTGTCTGCTGCCGGTTCGTGACCGACAACTCAACGCAGAGCACTGCCGCGGAAAACGCGCGATCTTACAGCATCATGAGAACAGTTCAAGCAGGAAATACCCGCAAAGTGTATCCATTATTCATTATGCGCATGCAGGAACAGCATGATTGACTGCGAGAAAGCTCATGCCAAACCAGTTACGCCATGAAATGTCATGAATCAGGCAGAATCTGACTGAAAATGGCCAGAAAATGGCAAACAGATGTCTTTTTGCCACAAACTGACCTGCGGCAAGCTTTTGCTTGCCGCAGAGCTGTCCGGCAACAGACTAGGCCATCCTCCGCGAAAACGCTGCTGTACGGACAGTCCGATGCGGCCCTCTCCGCCATCCGGCCAACAGCTGTAAGGCAGACAGCCCGCAGAACAAGCAGTGCCACTGGCAAAGTGGACAGACCCGTTCAGATAGCAGGTGCAGCTTTTGTTACCACCATGCCTCGATTTGCGCGCCGTAGGTGGTGGCACGAGTACGACCGCCTACGCCAAAGCTGGAGAGATTCGCGGCCGCCGCGGCGTTGTTCCAGTTGAAATGACTGACATACAAACGGAACTCCGGCCGGCTCCAAAAGGCAGTGTCCGGCGAGAACGCCACTGCAAGCGTGACCTTGTCCAGCCGCTGGGTGTCGGCGTTGTCGACCTTGCGACCGGTTACCGCGCCTTCGGCCAACAGTTTCACATTGGCCGCCACGCCGTAAGACAGACGCCCACCCAAGGAGAAATCCTTGTAATGCGGCGCATTGTCCGGCGCCACACTCTGATAGCCCGCCAGCGCCTGCCCACCAAAACGGCCAAGCTGCCAGTTGATCACTTCGGCGATGCGATGTTGCCGCGCGCCGGCCTGGGCTGCACCGTTGTTGTCGAGGTTATAAAACTCACCAGACAGGGAGGCGTGTCCGTCCGAAGTTTGCAGGAACAGCGAGTTGTTCAGACCCTTGACCAAAAAATCCTGCTGCTTGTGCAGCAGGCCCCAGGCACTGCCTGCCTTGCCGATGGCGAAGTCGCCGCTGATCACGCCGCCAGTGAGGGTAAGCGTGCCACCCGGATTGAGCGGAATACCCGTCAGCTGGAAATTGACGCGGCGGGCGTTGTTGAGCTGGGCATTGTCATTTCCATAGCTGCCGGATGTGGAAGCCGACAGATTCAGGCGAGCGTTCTGGCCCAGATGAATGCCATCCACCCCTGCGCCATAGTTGTCGCCGTCCTGCATCAGCCAGTTGTCCACAATGTGGATGTCCTGGATGCGGTGATAGCGCTGACCGGCCCAGAAGGTAAGTTCCGGGGCGAAATCCAGCCCGGACAGATAGGCATACAACTGGGCGGCGCTGGTTTTGCTGCTGCTGCCGCTATCGCCGATCACCGGGTTGTAACTGTAGAAAGTGGGCATGACGTACACGCCCCAACTGGCACCGCCGCTGGTAGTCCATTTTTTGCCGATGCCGAATTCACCGTAGGTGTCGCCTTCGTTGCCAAGGCGAAAATGCTGCAAATCCCCGCCCAGCTGGTATTGCGCGCGCGGCTCGTCCTTGCCGCCGCCATAAAAGCCGCTGCGCAGATAGCCTTCGAACTGGAAGCCCGAGTCATCCAGTGCCTTCTTCATGGCTTCCGCCAGTTGGGCGGCGGAGGCGCTGGCCAGCGGACTGGCGGCAGGCGCGGGCGCAGAGCCCGGTGCGACGGCGTCTTCGGCCAAGGTATAAGCGGAGGCGGCGGTAAAGCCGAGCGCCAGCGACAGGGCGATGAGGTGTTGTTTCATTCTTGTCTCCTGAGTAGTAGCTGCCTGCAACGCGGACATGACTATCCCCCCGGCGCCGCACTGGACGGCGGTCCGCGATGTCAGGACGAACGCCGGCCTGCCGGACAAGACCGGCACGGCAAGCGTCAGAGGGGGAAAATCAGGGCGGTGTCAGCCGGTACAACAGCGAATGCCAGGGCCGCAGTTGCCATTGCCAGCCGACTGCCGGTGCCGGGTAATTGCTCAACAGCAATTCGGCTTGCCAGCCCTCCGGAATCACCCCCTCCGGCAGCCGGTAGCTTTGCGCTTCGGCTCCGAAATGGCTGATCACCAGCAACATTTCTGCGGCGCTTCGCCGGGTATACACCCACAGGCTGGGGTGTTCCGGCGTCAGGCAGTGGTAGTCGCCATCAGCCAGTACCCGGTATTGCTTGCGCAGGGCAATCAAGCGCCGGTAGTGGTGCAGGACCGAATCCGGGTCGGCCAGGGCAGAGGCCACATTGATGTAGCCAGCATCATCGGCCAGCCGCAACCAGGGCTGGGTCTGGCTGAAGCCGGCAAACCGGCTGCTGTCCCATTGCATGGGCGTGCGGCTGTTATCACGTGATTTCTGGCGGATCACCGCCATCGCCTGTGTGCGATCCAGCCCGCTGGCCAGCAGCTGCTGGTAGGCATTGAGGCTTTCCACATCGCGCAGCTCTTCAATGTGCTGGAATGCAGGGTTGGCCATGGCGATTTCCTCGCCCTGATAGAGATAAGGCGTGCCTTGCAAGCCATGCAGGGCGGTGGCCAGCATTTTGGCTGAAACCTGCCGGTACTGGCCTTCATCACCAAAGCGCGATACCACACGCGGCTGATCATGGTTGCACCAGAACAAAGCGTTCCAGCCACCACCGGCATGCATGCCTTGCTGCCAGTCCGACATGATGCGTTTGAGGCCGACAAAATCGAAACGGCCCAGCTGCCACTTCTTCCCCTGCGGGTAATCGACTTTCAGGTGATGAAAATTGAAGGTCATCGACAACTCACGCCGCTCCGGGCGCGAATAATCGATGCAGTGCGCCAGCGAGGTGGATGACATCTCGCCTACGGTCAGCAGTTCGCGCCCGGCAAAGACTTCACGGTGCATCTGCTGCAGGTATTCGTGCACGCGCGGGCCATCGGTATAAAAATGGCGGCCATCGCTGTCATCTTCGGAAAAAGCCGGGTCTTTCGAGATCAGGTTGATCACGTCCAGCCGGAAACCTGCCACCCCCTTGTCAGCCCAAAAACGCATCATCTCGAACACCGCCTGGCGCAACTGCGGGTTTTCCCAGTTCAGGTCGGCCTGGGTCTGATCGAACAGATGCAGATAATACTGGCCGCTTTCCGGCTCGAAAGCCCAGGCCGAGCCACCAAACTTGGACTGCCAGTTATTGGGCTGGTCGCGCCAGATATAGAAGTCGCGGTAGAAATTGTCGCGCCCCTTCAGCGCCTGACGAAACCAGGCGTGCTCGGTCGAGGTATGGTTGACCACGATGTCCAGCATGATGCCGATGCCACGCCGCCGCGCCTCCGCCAGCAGCAGCTCGAAATCAGCCATGCTGCCGTAGGCCGGATCAATGCGGTAATAATCGCTGACATCGTAGCCATTGTCCTTTTGCGGCGAGCAATAAAACGGCGTCAGCCATAGATAATCCACACCCAGCCAGGCCAGGTAGTCCAGCCGGTCGACCACCCCCAGCAGATCGCCGGTAGCCTGCTGGCGATGGCTGCTGAAACTCTTGGGATAAATCTGGTAGACCACGGCCTGCTTCATGTTCTCAGGCATGCTGTGCTACCTCATCCCCGGCCATGACAGCATGCCGGCGCGCCAGCAGCAGAGTAAGGGTGATCGGGACGATGATCGCCACCAGTGTTCCCAGCAAAAACAGTGGAATGAATGTGGGAATGATGGAAATAAATGCCGGCAGGCCGCCTACCCCGATGGCTGCCGCCCGGACATGGCCCAGGGTAATCAGCACAGCAGCGCAGGCCGAACCGGTCAGCCCGGCATAAAAGGGCAGCTTGTAGCGCAGGTTCACCCCGAACATGGCCGGCTCGGTGATGCCAAAGAAGGCCGAGATGGCCGAAGTGGAAGCCATGCTCTTGTCGCGTGGCGACTTGAGCAGCCAGAACATGGCCAGCGCCGCACTACCCTGCGCGATATTGGACAGCGCAATCATCGGCCAGATGAAGGTGCCGCCCTGGTTGGCAATCAGCTGCAGGTCTACCGCGATAAACATGTGATGCATGCCGGTCAGCACCAGCGGGGCATACAGCGCGCCAAACAGTAAAGCGCCCATCCATGGTGCCAGATTGAACACATAGACCAGCGCATCGGTAATGGCGATACCCAGATGGCGCGTCAGCGGGCCGATCACTGCCAGCGCCAGCAGGCCGCTGATCACAATGGTCACGATGGGAATCACCAGCAGCTGGATGGCGTTGGGCACGCGCGGACGCAGCCACAGCTCGATACGACTCATTACCCAGCTGGCGGCGAGAATCGGCAGAATCTGCCCCTGGTAGCCCACTTTTTCGATATGCAGGCCAAATACATCAAAATACGGCACGGATGCACCGTCCAGCCCGGCAGCGGCCTTGCCGTAGCTCCAGGCATTGAGCAAATCCGGATGTACCAGCAGCAAGCCCAGCACGATGCCAAGGATCTCACTGCCGCCAAAGCGCTTGGCTGCCGACCACCCCACCAGCGCCGGCAAGAACACAAAGGAAGTGTTGGCCATCATATTGATCAGCCCCCATACCCCGTCCAGGCCGGGATAGGCCTGCAGCAGGGTTTTATCCGCGATGAACATGCCACGGGCACCCAGCAGGTTGTTCAGGCCCATCAGCAAGCCAGCCACGATAATGGCCGGCAGAATCGGCATGAACACATCGGAAAACACCTTCACCAGCTGTTGCAGCCGGCTCTGCTTGTGATCACCACTGGACTTCACTTGCGCGACCGTGGCGGTGGCGATCCCCGCCTGAGCCACCAGTTCGGCATAAACCCGGTCAACATCACCGGCACCTATCACGATTTGAAATACCCCGGCATTGCTGAAACAGCCCTTGACCAGTTCGACCTGGCGTATGGCATCGACCTGCACCAGGCTGTCGTGACGCAGGGCAATGCGCAGCCGGGTCAGGCAGTGGGCAGCCTGCTGGATATTGCCAGCCCCGCCGATGGCAGCAAGCAGTTGAGTGGCAATTGCTGAATAGTTCTGGCTCATTTTGTCTCCGTCCTGTTTGGCAGACCGGGCAGGCCCGTACTGACGCTTGCCTGGTCTGATGGTTTATCAGTCACCATGACGGCATTAAACTCGTACATACGAGTTCTTGCAATACTCGTATGTACGAGTTGTCAATTTAGTGGACAGCGCTGCGGCCAAAGCGCAACACGGCTGCGGCAATAACAAGGGCCCGGCCTGGATCAACCAGTACCGGGCCCAAAATTGCTAGCAAAATCACTCTAAAAAACGCTAACGTCTGGCAATGTCGGTAAAGTAGAACTTATCCAGCCGATGACGCGACTCGGTGTACTCAAACAGCCGGCCATCGTAGAGATGAGTCAGGTTCTTCACCACGATGACGTGGTCCATGCCATTGAGATCCAGGTACTGGCGGTCATCGTCATTACAGGGCTGGGCCTCGATGATGCGCTGGGCATAACTGATGGTCAGCCCCAGCTGCTGTTCGATGTAGTGATAAATGGAGCCTGCCGCCACTCCGGCATCCAAGCCGGGAACCAGCTCGGCCACGAAATGATTGATGTCGACAATGACATTTTCGCCATCGATATTGCGCACCCGCTTGATCTTGACCAGCGGCGTCGCTTCCGCCAGCCCCATCTGCCGGGCCAGCGCCGCATCAGCCAGCACCTGTTCCAGAGCGGCCACCTGCGACACGACCTGCCGCCCCATGCGGTCGTTCATTTCCTGAAAGCTGACAATGCCGCTCAGCTGGAATTCGATATTGCCCGGCTTGAGCACATACACGCCCTTGCCATGGATTTTCTGCACATAGCCGCGCTCCTGCAGCATGTCCACCGCTTTGCGCACCGTGCCGCGGCTGGCCTGGTACTGGCTCATCAGCTCGGTTTCCGAAGGAATGCGCTCCCCCTGGCCAAAACGCTGATTATCAATATCGGCAACAATGTCGGAATAAATCTGGTTGTACTTGTTCACAGGCTTTCACTCGGCCATTGGCCGGGACTCGCGTCCCGGATGAGAAACGCTACCTTACAAGACTGCCCGACGCCGGTCCACCTGCGCCCATGACTCAGTCCCAGTAACCAGCAGCGGTGTAGATCTGTCGCAGATGCTCGATGAAATGCCGCACGCGCGCCGGCAGGAAGCGGCGCTGCGGCACCACGGCATACACCGGGTAGTCTGGTGAAGCAAACTGGTCCAGCACCGTCACCAGCCGCCCTTCGGACAAGTCATCCTTGACCTCCCACAAGGAACGCCAGGCCAGTCCCAAGCCCTGCAAGGCCCAGTCATGCAGCACCGCACCGTCATTGCATTCCTGGCGGCCTGATACTCGCAAATTGATCAGTTCGCCATCCCGTTCAAAGCTCCAGCCGCGACTTTGGCTTTCGCCCAGCGACAGGCAGTTGTGCTGCGCCAGCTCTTCCAGCGTATGTGGAATGCCATGCCGCGCCAGATAGGCAGGTGACGCCACCACCACCCGGCGGTTTTCTGCCAGCCGCATGGCAACCAGCGAAGAGTCGGCCAGGTCAGAAATGCGAATCGCACAGTCAATGCGTTCGCGCTGCAAATCAATCAGCCGGTCCGACAGATCCAGCGTCACACGGATATCCGGGTGCGCCAGCTGGAAGGCCGCAATATGTGGTGCCACATGGCGTCGGCCAAACCCGGCCGGGGCGGATACCCGCAGATGGCCGCGCGCCCGGCCGCTGCCAGAGGCTACCGCCGCCTCCGCCTCGGACAGCTCGGACAGAATGCGCTGGCAATCTTCAAAAAATGCCGCACCTTCCTGGGTCAGGGTCACGCTGCGTGTGGTGCGCACCAGCAGCTTGACCCCCAAGCGCTCCTCCAGTGCATCCAGCCGGCGGCCTATCATGGCCGGCACCACGCCTTGCTGGCGTGCGGCGGCGGACAGACTGCCATGATTGACTACGGCAACAAAGGTTTCCAGCTGTTTGAGTTCACTCATTGCCTACTTAAAAGTAAAAGATGTTATGCCTATTTATGCATTTTTTTTTACTGTTTGGCTAGATACACTGCTTACATCGCATTGCAGCATTTTGTTGATCAAAGGCAGCGGTTCTGCCGTATAAACGCATTTACTTCAGGAGCAAGCACATGGCTATCACCCTTCCGCAAGGCGTGGAAATCCTCGCCCCGCTGACCCCGGCGTTTGAAGAAATCCTCACCACCGAAGCACTGTCTTTTGTTGCCAAACTGCACCGCCAGTTTGAAGCACGTCGCCGCGAGCTGATTGCGGCCCGCGTGGTACGTCAGGCCGAACTGGATGCCGGCAAACTGCCGGACTTCCTGCCGGAAACCGCTGCCATCCGCGCCGGCGACTGGAAAATTGCCCCGCTGCCACAAGACCTGCTGGACCGCCGCGTGGAAATCACCGGGCCGGTTGACCGCAAGATGATGATCAATGCACTGAATTCCGGTGCCAAGAGCTTCATGGCCGACTTCGAGGACTCCAACTGTCCGAGCTGGGAAAACCAGATCAGCGGCCAGATCAACGTCCGTGATGCCTATCGCAAGACCATTTCCTTTGCCAATCCGGATGGCAAGCAATACAAGCTGAACGACACCATTGCCACCCTGATCCTGCGTCCACGCGGCTGGCACCTGATGGAAAAGCACGTCACCGTGGATGGTGAAATCGTCTCCGGCGCGCTGTTCGACTTCGCCCTGTCCTTCTTCCACAATATTGCCTACCTGCAAACCGTGGGCAGCGCCACCTATTACTACCTGCCGAAGATGGAAGGCCATCTGGAAGCACGCCTGTGGAACGATGTGTTCGTGTTTGCCCAGAACGAACTGGGTATCCCGCAAGGCACCATCAAGGCCACGGTACTGATCGAAACCATCCTCGCCGCCTTCGAGATGGACGAAATCCTGTATGAGCTGCGCGAACACAGCTCGGGCCTGAACGCCGGTCGCTGGGACTACATTTTCAGCTGCATCAAGAAGTTCAAGCAGAACCGCGACTTCTGCCTGGCCAACCGTGCGCAGATCACCATGACCGTACCCTTCATGCGTGCCTATGCCCTGCTGCTGCTGAAAACCTGCCACCAGCGCAATGCACCGGCCATCGGCGGCATGGCCGCGCTGATTCCGATCAAGAACGATCCGGTCGCCAACGAAAAGGCGCTGGGTGGTGTGAAGGCCGACAAGGACCGCGATGCCACCGACGGCTACGACGGCGGCTGGGTGGCCCACCCGGGCCTGGTGCCGATTGCCAACGAAGCCTTCAGCCGTGTGCTGGGTGATGCCCCCAACCAGATTGCCAAGCAGCGTCCGGATGTGAATGTCACCGCTGCCGACCTGTTGAACTTCCAACCGGAAGCGCCGATCACCGAAGCTGGCCTGTCCATGAACATCAATGTGGGCATCCAGTATCTGGGCTCCTGGATTTCCGGCAACGGCTGCGTACCGATTCACAACCTGATGGAAGATGCTGCCACCGCGGAAATCTCCCGCTCGCAGATCTGGCAATGGATCCGCAGCCCCAAGGGCGTGCTGGAAGATGGCCGCAAGGTAACGGTGGAACTGTTCCGCGAACTGCAAGCGGCTGAAGTAGCCAAACTCAAGGCGGAATACGGCAATCGCTGGACCAAACAGTACGAAGACGCAGCCCGTATGTTCGACCATCTGACCACCTCGGATGACTTTGTCGAATTCCTCACTCTGCCGGGTTACGACTACATCGACTAAAAACAGGGAACAAAATAGGGCACCGTCCCTGAGGCAAGACACGCTGACGCAGACTGTACATCGCGTACGGCAAGGAGGCGTAACGCAGCAGCAGGGATTGTGCAGGCTCTGAACGATCGATCCAATGGTTGGCAATTTGCCAGCTTACACTCATGTGGCCCGTGATCCGGGCCGCTTTTTTTTCGCCTGTCTGGCGATCGGGCAACTTCCTGTCTCCAATATCCAATCTCAGCCATTTTATTGCGCAGCGCAATAAGAAAAATCTTTAGCATTGGAATAAAATTGCGCGAAATATTCATTTTCCAAAAAAATCTATCCTGACTCACAAGGAATTGTCATGTCCCTACGCCATCGCCAACTGCTGGCTGCCGCTGCAGCCGTGCTCTCCCTGTCTGCTTCCGCTGCCGAACTCAAGTCGGTTGCCATCACGGCCATTGTCGATCACCCGGCGCTGGATGCCGCCCGCAAAGGAGTGACTGACGAACTGAAAGCCGAGGGTTTTGGTGAGGACAAGGTCAAGGTCCAGTATCAAAGCGCCCAAGGCAACCCGGCTACTGCCGGCCAGATCGCCCGCAAGTTTGTCGGCGACAAACCTGACGTCGCCGTCGCCATTGCCACGCCGTCGGCACAGGCACTGGTTGCCGCCAGCAAAACCCTGCCCATCGTGTTCACCGCTGTCACCGACCCGGTGGCTGCCAAGCTGGTCAGCAGCTGGAAACCCAGTGGCACCAATGTAACCGGCGTTTCCGACATGCTGCCGCTGGGTCCGCAGGTAGACCTGATCCTGAAGGTGAAACCGGGTGCCAAGCGCATCGGCATGGTGTTCAGCCCGGGTGAAGTCAACTCCACCATCGTGGTGAAGGAACTGAAAGCAGAACTGGCCAAGCGCGGCATGAGCCTGGTGGAAGCCCCGGCACCGCGTACCGTGGATGTGGCCCCGGCCGCCAAGAGCCTGATCGGCAAGGTTGACGCCATCTACAGCAGCACCGACAACAATGTGGTGTCCACCTATGAATCGCTGGTGGCCGTAGCCAATCAGGCCAAACTGCCGCTGATTGCCTCCGATACCGACTCGGTAAAGCGCGGTGCCATCGCCGCACTGGGCATGAACTACTACGATATGGGCCGTCAGACCGGCAAGATCGTGGTTCGCATCCTGAAGGGTGAAAAGCCGGGTGCCATTGCGCCGGAAGTAGGCAGCAAGCTGAGCCTGACCGTAAACCCGTCTGCCGCCATGAAGCAAGGTGCACCGCTGTCCGCCGCCCTGCTGAAAGAAGCGCAGAACACCGTCAAGTAAGCGCTTACCAGCCTGACTGCCCGGATGGTTTCACCACCATCCGGGCTTTTTCCGTCTCAACAGCCCGGCCTCACCCAGGCCAGGCTTGCCGGCCACTACCCTGACAAGCCGGCATGTCACAGAGGTGTTCATGTCCCTGATTTCAATGATGGGCGCGCTGGAAATCGGCCTTATCTTTGCCCTAGTCGCGCTGGGCGTGCTGATTTCCTTCCGCCTGCTCAACTTTCCCGACCTTACCGCCGACGGCAGTTTCCCGCTGGGCGGCGCGGTGGCTGCCGTGCTGATTGCCGGTGGCCATGACCCGTGGCTGGCTTGCGGCCTCGCTGCCATTGCCGGTGCTGCTGCAGGATGGCTCACCGCCTGGCTCAATGTGCGTCTGGGCATCCTGCAATTGCTGGCCAGTATTCTGGTAATGATTGCGCTGTATTCCATCAACCTGCGCATCATGGGTGCACCCAATATCGCGCTGATCGGCCTGCCTACCGTATTCACCCCCTTCATCAGCACGGTCAATGACAACGGCTGGCTGATTCAACCTGCCGTACTGGCAGTGGTTGTGGTAATCGCCAAGCTGTTACTGGATGCCTTCTTCGCTTCCGAAACCGGCCTCGCGCTACGCGCCACCGGTGCCAACCCGCGCATGGCACGGGCCCAGGGCATTTCCACCGACCGCATGACCCTGGCCGGCATGGCCCTGTCCAATGCGCTGATTGCACTGGCCGGTGCGCTCTACGTGCAAACCCAGGGCGGTGCCGACATTTCCATGGGCATCGGCACCATCGTGGTTGGCCTGGCGGCCGTCATCATCGGCGAAACCCTGTTGCCGCCGCGCACACTCTGGCTGGTGACACTGGCCACCGTGCTGGGCGCACTGCTGTACCGTCTGCTGATCGCCCTGGCGCTGAATGCCGACTTCATCGGCCTGCAAGCGCAAGACCTGAACCTGATTACCGCCGTGCTGGTGGGCCTGGCGCTGGTACTGCCCAAAATCAAGGGCAAGCTGCGCAACAAGCAAGGAGGGAAAACCGCATGATGCGCGCCGACAATCTGTTTAAGACATTCAACCCCGGCACCCCACTGGAAAACCCGGTGCTGCGCGGCCTGTCACTCACTATTGAGTCTGGCCAGTTCGTCACCGTGATCGGCAGCAATGGTGCTGGTAAATCCACCTTCCTGAATGCCATCAGCGGCGACATCAGCCCGGATAGCGGCAGCCTGTCCATTGATGGCCAAGACGTGACGCGTCAGTCCGCCTGGCAGCGTGCCGCACTGGTGGCCCGCGTGTTTCAGGACCCGCTGGCCGGTACCTGTGAAGGCCTCACCATTGAAGAAAACCTGGCACTGGCCATGCAGCGCGGCCAGGGACGCGGCCTGTCGCGCGCAGTGAAGGCCAGTTATCGCGAAGCCTTCCGCGACAAGCTGTCCACACTCAAGCTGGGTCTGGAAAACCGCCTGGGCGACCGCATGGGCCTGCTCTCCGGTGGTCAGCGCCAGGCCGTCAGCTTGCTGATGGCATCCTTGCAGCCTTCCCGCCTGCTGCTGCTGGATGAACACACCGCCGCGCTCGACCCCAAAACCGCGGCCTTCGTGCTGGAGCTGACTGACCGCATCGTAACCGAGAACAAGCTGACCGCCCTGATGGTGACTCACTCCATGCGTCAGGCACTGGACCATGGCCATCGCACCGTCATGCTGCACCAAGGCCGCGTGGTATTGGATGTCAGCGGCGACAGCCGCAGCCGCATGGATGTGCCCGATCTGTTGGCCATGTTCGAACAGACGCGCGGCGAAAAGCTGGACGACGACGCGCTGTTATTGGGCTGAGTCCTCATCCTGCACGCCGGTTGATGTCCATCGACCGGCGTGAGCCAGCCGCGCTCAGTAGTCATTCCCCGGCCAGATATGCGAACCTTCTACACCAGCCCCACTCCAAAGCCTGTTTTGCTTATTCTTGCAGGAGCCCGAATGAAGACCACGCTTATCCACCCCCTGATGGCAGCGAGCCTGCTCATCACGCCGGCCCTGGCCAAGGCGGCTGATGGCATCGAACTACGCTTGTCAGGCTCTGCCCAGCAAGAAGTCGCCAACGACCAGCTACAAGCCACACTCTACCTGCAGGAAAAAAGCGATCAGCCTGCCTCGCTGGCCAATCGCCTGAACAAGGGCATTACCCAAGGTATGGCACTGGGCAAGAAATATCCCCAGGTGGAGGTCAGTAGTGGTAGCTACAACAGCTGGCCCAGCTACGACAAGAACGGCAAGATACAAGGCTGGCAAGGCCGCGCGGAAATCCGCCTGAAAAGCCGGGACATGACTCAGGCTGCCGAGCTGGTGGCACAGTTACAGAAAACCATGCTGCTGGAAGGCGTGCAGTTCACTGTATCTGACGCTGCCCGTCGCGCAGCAGAAAAAGCCATGATTCCGGCTGCATTGGCCGAAATGCAGTCACAAGCCAATATCACGGCGCAGACCCTGGGCAAAAGCCGCATCACCATCAAGGAGCTGGAGTTTGGCAATGCAGCACCTGCCTTCCGCCCTCCCATGCTGATGCGTGCAGCGGCAGCCCCGATGGCCAAGGAAGCGGACGTTGCCCAGCCCGACTGGCAACCCGGCCAAAGCCAGTTGCAGCTCACCATCAATGGCAAGATTGAGCTCAACTAACCCTTTATGCCACCGCAGCCTTGCGCTACAGTAAGCAACACAACGGGCTGAACTCATCAGCCCGCTTTTACGACCCGCCGAGCACTCTACCACCATGAAACTGATTGCCTCCTACACCAGTCCGTATGCCCGCAAGGTACGTATCGTACTGGCCGACAAGAAGATTGATTGCCCGCTGGAAGAGGATATGCCGTGGAATCCGGATAGCCAGGTCCCGCATTACAACCCACTGGGCAAAGTCCCCGTGCTGGAGCTGGATGACGGCAGCACCCTGTTCGATTCGCGGGTCATCGTGGAATATCTGGACAATATCTCGCCAGTTGCACGCCTGCTGCCGCAGGAAAACCGCCGCCTGATCAACACCCGCCGCTGGGAAGCACTGGCTGATGGCATTACCGATGCCGCAGTCGCCATTGTGCTGGAACAACGCCGCCCGTCAGACAAGCAGATGCCGGAGTGGATTGCCCGCCAGCAAGGCAAGATTGACCGCGGCCTGGCCACCATGTCTGCGGACTTGGCAGAACGCCAATGGTGCAATGGCGAAAGCTATAGCCTGGCCGATATTGCCGTCGGCTGCTGCCTGGGCTACCTCGATTTCCGCTTTCCGGCCATAGCCTGGCGCGAACGCCACCCCAATCTGGCAAGCCTGCTGGAACGGTTGTCCACTCGCCAATCATTTATCGATACCCGGCCACCTGCGGTCTGAACAAAGCAAACAGAAAAACCGGGATAATCCCGGTTTTTTAATTGCAATGACCACTACACTCATGACTGCCGTGGTGCCAGCATGATGATGGCCATGCCCGCCAAGGCCAGCATGCCCCCCAGTAGGTCGTACAGGCTAGGTCGCACGCCATCGACCACCCACAACCAGAACACAGCCACCACGACATAGACGCCGCCATAAGCGGCATAGACACGCCCGGCCGCTGCCGGATGCAAGGTCAGCAGCCAGACAAAAAGCAACAGTGCAAACGCAGCCGGCACTAACAAATAGGCTGAACCCTGCTGCTTCAGCCACAGCCAGGGCAGATAACAGCCAGTAATCTCAGCCAGTGCCGTCAGGCCAAACAGGAGCAATAACTTCAGTAAAGCCACTAGTGTTTTCCTTTAGTCCGTTTTCTGGCCACCGGCACCAATATCAGCGGGCTGCCTGCGCCAATTCATGTTCATACGCAGCCACCTCCTCAGCCATCCAGCCGGCAAAATCGCGCTGCTTGAGCAGTGAGCTTTCGCGCTGTGGCCACACCAGCCAGTGTGGGTAGGGATAAGGCACCACGATGTCACTCAGTTGCACCAACATGCCGGATTGCAAGGCAGCATGGACCAGGCTGCGACGCTCCAGTGCCACGCCCATTC
Source organism: Aquitalea sp. LB_tupeE (assembly GCF_013391415.1). Lineage (GTDB taxonomy): Bacteria > Pseudomonadota > Gammaproteobacteria > Burkholderiales > Chromobacteriaceae > Aquitalea. The sequence goes on along the minus strand of NZ_JACAXB010000020.1, from coordinate 52,722 downwards.
CCTGCTGCACGGCCTGTAATACCAGATTGGAATCATTAATCCACAAGCCAGCCTGCGATGGCTCATCCACCCCCGCAGCCTGACACCACCCCATCCAGCTTTCCACCGTCCGCACCACCGGCCCAGCCACGATTTCGGCCGGGGTCCGTGGCAAGTTTCCCTGACGGAAACCAGGTGCAGCCACCACCACCAGCGCGTCATCAAACAGATGTTGCTGCTGCAAACCCTCCCAACCGCCCTGCCCCATGCGCACACCAATATCCACCAGGCCCTGACGCAAATCCTGAATGTCCAGACTGGCACGCAAACTGACACGATATTGCGGAAACCGCGCCTGAAAACGGGGTAAGCGTGGCAACAACCAATGCGCACCAAAGGAAGGCAGCACGGCGACTACCAGCTCGCCATCCCGCGGGCGGGCCTGAATCAACCGTGTAGCTTCGGTTAACTCGGTCAGGCCCGTGCGCACTTGCAGGGCATACAACCTTCCGTCCTCGGTCAGGCGTAGCCCTCGCCCTTCACGCACAAACAGCATCACACCCAGCATTTCTTCAAGCTGGCGTATTTGCTGGCTGATCGCCGAATGAGTCACATGCAGCTCGCTAGCGGCCAGTGTGACACTACCCAGCCGGGCAAGCGCTTCGAAACTGCGCAGAGCAGATAAGGGAGGCAAAGGTCTCATGTAAGTAAAACTAACATGAATTCCAAATAAATATCAATTTTCACCAGCCGTCTCACAACTTATAGTGAACTCACCCCCACGAAAGGAGATGACCATGTCCCACTCACTACGGCTGGAACTGGCAGCAGGTGAACTACTGGTAGTGCAACTATCCCACCCCTGCCAGATTTATGCGCGTAGCGGCGCACACTGGCTGACGATTGACGGTCTGGACATCTGCTTACAAGGTGGTGACACGGTACAACTCCCCGCGGGCAAGCTGTTGCTGGAAGGACGTGGCCAGCTGGAAATGCGCCCAGGTACCAATTTCCCGCAGTGCAGCTGGCTAAGTATTGCCAGCCATTTTCAAACCGCTTGAACAGAAAGGCAGATCATGCAATTGATTGGCATGCTGGACTCCCCCTATGTACGCCGTGTTGCCGTCAGCATGCACTTGATGGCGATACCATTTACACATCGCGCCGTTTCGGTATTCCGCCATCTGGCTGAATTCCAAACCATCAATCCGGTGGTGAAGGCACCAACCTTGATTCTGGATGACGACAGCACGCTGATGGACTCTACCCTGATTCTGGATTATCTGGACACCATGCACCCAGAGCGCAGCCTGATGCCGAAGGCCTTGCCACAGCGGCAGCGTGCGCTGCGTTTGCTGGGATTGGCTTTGGCGGCAATGGAAAAAAGTGTACAGCTGGCCTACGAGCAGAACTTGCGTCCAGAGGACAAACGACATCAGCCCTGGCAGGAGCGAATCAGCGCTCAGTTGCTGGCCGCTTATGGCTTGCTGGAGAAGGAACTGGGTATTGAAGCACTGTCGTCCACACCGCTGGACCAAGCAGGAATCAGTATCGCCATAGCCTGGCGCTTCAGTCGGGAAATACTGCCACAGCAAATGGTATGGGACGATTTTCCGCTGTTACAACAATGGAGTGCGCAGGCAGAAGCCCACCCTGCTTTTCTCGCCGCGCCGTTTGAATAGACCGCCCCGCACCAGACCGCTGCCTCCTGCAAAAACGAACAAGGATAGCTGCAGCAAATCATCAGTACATCTTGCCGCCCCCATAACATGTAGAGACGTGCTTGGGAAAGGTATGGTTTTAACACCCCATCGCTGACTACCACACCGTATCGGGCCTGCGGTGCACAAGGGACAATGCTGCCATCGGCCAGCAGCAGCCCCAGTTTGTGTCACGGTTTACTCATCACCACATCTTTACCACGGTAGAGAATGAAAACCGCCCCAGATACACGGCAAGCCGGTCGTCTGGGGCGGTTTCGGTTTACTAGCAAGCAGTCGCTACTTAGGCAGACAGCTCCAGCAGCAGCTTGTTGATACGCTTGACAAAGGTTGCCGGATCTTCCAGCTTGCCACCCTCTGCCAGCAAGGCCTGGTCGTACAGCACCTGAGCCAGATCGGCAGCACGTCCGGCGTCCGACTCTTCAGCCAAACGTTTCACCAGCACGTGTTCTGGATTGATTTCCAAGGTAGGCTTGCTCGCTTCCACTTTCTGGCCGGCCGCCTTCAGCATACGTTCCAGGTGGGCACTCATATCGTGTTCACCTGCAACCAGGCAGGCCGGGCTGTCGGTCAGACGCACAGTAGCACGCACTTCCTTCACCTTGTCGCCCAATGCATTCTGCACTTTTTCCACCACCGGTTTGGCGGCTTCTTCAGCCTGCTTCTGTGCTTCCTTGTCAGCTTCGTCTTCCAGTGCGCCCAAATCCAGTTCGCCTTTGGCTACCGACTGCAAGGACTTACCATCAAATTCAAACAAGGAACCGACAACCCACTCATCCACACGATCGGTCAACAGCAGTACTTCCACACCCTTCTTCTTGAACACTTCCAAGTGCGGGCTGTTGCGGGCTGCTGCCAGGGTATCGGCAGTAATGAAGTAAATCTTGTCCTGGCCTTCCTTCATTCGAGCGATATAGTCACTCAGGCTGACCGTCGGCTCATCGCCCTCCACCGCCGTGGATGCAAAGCGCAACAGCTTGGCGATACGCTCTTTGTTGGCATGGTCTTCCCCCACACCTTCTTTCAGCACCTGGCCGAATTCTTTCCAGAATGCGGCATATTTTTCAGGCTGATTGCTGGCCAGATCTTCCAGCAAGCCAAGCACCTTCTTCACGCAACCAGCGCGAATGGCATCGATATCCTTGCTTTCCTGCAGGATTTCACGCGAAACATTCAACGGCAGATCGTTGCTGTCGATTACGCCACGCACAAAGCGCAGGTATTGCGGCATCAGCTTATCGCTGTCTTCCATGATGAACACACGACGCACATACAGCTTGATGCCCTGCTTGCGCTCACGGTCCCACATGTCAAACGGTGCGCGGGCCGGGATGTACAGCAGCTCGGTGTATTCCTGGCGCCCCTCGACGCGGGCATGACTCCACGCCAACGGGTCGGTGAAGTCGTGCGCCACATGTTTGTAAAACTCGATGTACTGCTCGTCACTGATTTCACTCTTGCTGCGGGTCCACAAGGCAGAAGCGGCATTGACGGCTTCAAGCTCGTCACTTTCAATTACTTCGCCATTTTCGCCGTAGCTATTGCCCTTCTTCATCAGAATCGGGATGGAAATATGGTCGGAGTAGGTACGCACAATGCGCTTGAGTGCCCAGTCGGCCAACAACTCGTCTTCACCTTCCTTCAGGTGCAGCACGATATCGGTACCACGACCCGCTTTTTCCACCTGTTCCAGCGTGTACTCGCCCTCGCCCTGGGATTCCCAGCGGACACCTTCGCTTGCAGCAGCACCGGCACGGCGGGTAGTCAGGCTCACCTTGTCGGCAACAATGAAGGCCGAGTAAAAGCCAACACCAAACTGGCCGATCAGATTGGCATCTTTCTTGGAGTCTCCGGACAGTTGTTCGAAGAATGCCTTGGTGCCGGACTTGGCGATGGTACCGATATTGGCAATCACCTCGTCGCGACTCATGCCGATACCATTGTCAGAAATGGTAATGGTGCGGGCTTCCTTGTCGAAGCCAACAGTAATCTTCAGCTCGGCATCATTCTCGAACAACTCGGGCTTGGCCAGACCTTCAAAACGCAATTTGTCGGCAGCATCCGATGCATTGGAGATCAGCTCTCGCAGGAAGATTTCCTTGTTGGAGTACAAGGAGTGGATCATCAGGTGAAGCAGTTGCTTGACTTCGGTCTGAAAGCCCAGGGTTTCTTTCTGTGCGCTCATGGTCTCTATTCATCAGTGGTTGGGTAGCAGTGAGCACACAGATAGGGACAAGCCAGCCGATTTCAATACCCTCAACACAGCAATGGTCAGGATTGTCTGCCTGCAGAGCAACACTCATACAGTAGGATATCGAATCAGTCCGGCTTGAGTTGCTGCATGAGCTGCGCCACGATGGAAATTGCCATTACTGCTGGCTGTCGACTGCTGATCCCTTCTATCCCCAAGGGGCAGTGAACACTGGCAATACTCCCAAGGGGAACTCGATTAATCAGGCGCACATTGAAACTGGCCAGTTTGCCACGACATCCCAGCAAGCCGATAAATCTCGCATCACCGCGCAGCAGAATCTGCTCGACCCAGTCGAAATCAAGCAAATCGTCATCAGTCATCACCAGCCAGCAAGCATTGGCAGGCAAATTGCACATCTGCTCGACACCGCCTGACACAGGATGAATATTGCTGGCCAATTCCTCGGGGAAATTTGCCAGGGGACGATCCAGCCAAAATACGCTACAAGGCAGCTCGCCCAGCAAACGAATCACCGCCCGACCGACAAGCCCTGCTCCACACAACACCACCTGCATCTTAGCGACACCTGCATCAACCACTTAATGTCCCGGTACGGACATGACCTCCGTCGAGCTGGCTTCAGTCAGATCGCTACTGCCAAGTCCATTGAAAAAGGCATTCAAGATCACTGCAGTCAAACTTGCCAACAAGATCCCACTATGTAGTAGTGGGGCCATTCCAGCAGGCATCTGACCGAAAAAATCCTTGGCAACCGTAGGAATCATGCCCATTCCCAAACTGATGGCAACAATGTAGAGATTGTAACGATTCTGGAAATCCACTCGTGACAACACCTTGATGCCAGTAGCCAGCACCATGCCAAACATCACAATGCCAGCGCCACCCAGTACAAAGGGCGGAATGGAGGCCACAACAATGGACATTTTTGGTACCAGCCCAAAAGCAATCAGGATAAAACCCGACATCACGCAAACCCAGCGGCTACTGACCCCGGTAATGCTAACCAGACCGATATTCTGCGAAAACGAAGTATGTGGGAACGTGTTGAACATGCCCCCAAACAGGGTTCCCAAGGCATCGACTCGCAAACCACGTACCAGATCCTGACGTTTAACTGGGCGATTGACGATTTCACCCAGTGCCAGAAACATCCCCATGGATTCAATGAACACAATCAGCATCACTACGGTCAATGTCACGATGGACCATAGCTCAAATCTTGGTGCACCAAACTTGAAAGGCAGAATCATGGCAAACCAATTGGCATCCTGAAGTCCATTAAAGTCAACTTTTCCCAGTAGCAATGCGATGACAAAACCCAGCACCAAGCCAAGCAGTATGGAGATATTGGCAAGAAAACCTGAAGCAAATCGGATGATCAACAAAATGAAGACTAGTACGGTCAAGGAAATGCCCAGATATAAGGGACTACCGTAATCAGGAGAACCCAGCCCACCTGCCGACCAATTGATTCCGACTCCGATAATAGAAAGCCCTATCGAAGTAATTACCACCCCGGTTACCAATGGCGGAAAAAATCGCATCAGGCGGCCGATCAGCGGCACCAGCAGCAGGGATATCAAGCCTGCCGCCATGGTTGCACCAAAAATACCGGGCAGGCCTAACTCCACATTCTGTCCAATTGCAATCATTGGACCCACCGTGGCAAATGTCACAGCCATGATGACAGGCATGCGTATCCCGAAACCCTTGATGCCTAGACATTGCAATACGGTGACCAAACCACAACAGAACAAATCCGCACTGACAAGAAATGCAATTTGTTCCTTGGGTAGACCGACTGCACCTCCAACGATCAGCGGCACAGCCACTGCCCCGGCATACATCACCAAAACATGCTGTATTCCAAGAGTAAATAACTGTATAAAGGGCAGCTTTTCATCCACCGGATGAATCGGTTTTGTTACGCTCATCAGATCTCTCCTGTGCATCGCTCATGCCAACTGATTTATATCGTCCTTGGAGAAAACCATCCAATTACAGGCATGACCGGGCCTCCCAGTTGCGTCGGCAACAAGGGAAATTACAAAACTCAGGCAAATAAATTAGAGGGAAGCTTCGATTCGGTATTGCTGCGAAAGCATCACTTCATCACAGTTGTTACCACTGCCTACACGGTCAACCACGATGAAATCTCCTTCCCGTTGCAAGCTGATCAATGGGTGATGCCAACAATTCCGAAAATAGTTAACACCCTGATTCGATTTGGCATGAAATGCACGTAGAGCGCGCTCATCTGGCATTCCATCAGGCAAACTTGGGGCAACCACCACGATAAAAGAAACACCATTACAGGGAATGAATGACTGGCTTCCTAAAGGGTGTCGCTCTAACATATTTATATTGAGCGGAAAATCAAATGCAACACCTCGTGCCATACTGATGGCAGGTAAACCATCATCACCACAAATATCAACCAAACCAAGCTTATGATAACGACGCGTACTGCCATTATTGATAGGAAACCAGTCACTACCTGCCACTTCAATTACATTACCGAATGGTGAAAATGCTTCCTTGGTCAGCACTTCCAGATTTAGCAAAGCCATAATGACTCTCCTCATTATTCATATTTTCTTGACTTTACTCACTGATCAAACGGCCCCAAACACGTAAGCGGCTGACCCCACCATCTGGAAAAATATTTAATCGCACGTGATTGACCGGACCTAAAGGACGAATATGTTCACGATCAAAAAAGTGCTGGGCATCCATGGTCGTTTTTTGCTCTGGTAGCAAAGTTCCCCAGAACATGGCCTGGGTCACAATAGACTGATCGGCTCCCTGAGTAACCAATGCAGCCTGAATGGAAACACTATCGGGGTAGTTTCCCTTGAAGTGAGCGGTATCGACTTCAATACGCTCTATTACTGCCGCATGTCCAAGCTTAACAATACACCAGTCATTTCCAGGCTCACGCCTACGTCGGGTTTCCCAGCCATCCCCCATATTTACTCCTCGACCAGGCATAATTAGTCTAAATGGTACACCAAAATGGGCATCGTTATATGCAAGGACATGCCCGCCCAGTTGCAGAGCTGATACTTCGTACAGAGCACTCTTATCCTTACTGCTCCAATCAATATGAACTTCTCCATATACACGTAATCGTGCCACACCGCCATCAGGATAAATATTCAAACGAACATGAGTCCAGACGCGCTCATCATCAATGGTAAAAAAATGGTGTGCATTACCGCTTATAGGCAAAGCAGGAATAAGCGTTGTCCATTGCGTATTTTCATCGGGAATTCCATCAAGTCGGCAAGCCTCCAGAACTATTGCAGGGGGAAAATTACCAGTAAAATGGCTGGTATCAATATCAACCCCTTTGATTACTCCTGGCAAACCCAACTGAATGACAGCATAGTCATGCCCTCCATTACGGCGACGCTGTGTTTCCCAACCATCCATCCATTTACCATGATCGTCAAACTTACCTACTAGAAACACAGGTGATGCTGACTGCAACATACGCTCAGCTGGTGCAAACCATTCATCAGAACAGTGTACAACCTCGGCTCCAAAATCAGCATCCGCCAAGTTCACATAGCGCCGGGCATAATCTGGCAACTCTATAGCCGCGGCATGTAGCACAGTGGAAGCATGCTGGGAATTAATTCTCATGATGTTTCTCCTTTATTATTCATATGCAAAATCTATTTTAATATAAAGTATGAACTACGGTTTGCACTAGCAGGACTGCACCAATTAGGGAAAAGCATAAAGATGAAATAACGAGGAAGAACTTACGAAGACCAGCCATTTTTGTCAGCAAGTAGCTAGCTAACAGCCCATAGCCAAACTTGCAAAAAAAATCCACTAGCATCCAACCAACAACCATCCATACAAGCTGAGGAAATAATGGCCGAGCCGGCATCAAAAACTGTGGTAAAAGTGCCAAAAAAAACACAATATCTTTTGGATTACTGATACCGAGCAAAAAGGCTTTGGAAAAGAGTTTAGTGCCAATCGGCAGGCCTCCCGTTTTCAGTTCAATAGATTTCATCCGCCCCTGCCAGGTTCGCAATCCTAGATATAATAAATAGCAGGCCCCAAATAGCTGCAATAGCAGAAACATAGAAGGAGATGCCAATAACAGGGAACCAATTCCTAGAGCAGACAACAGCAACAAACTGACCGAGGCTAGAACTCCACCGATAAAACCAGGCCAACTCTGCCATACTCCGTATTGCACTGCATTTCCGACCATGAAAAGAGACAATGGGCCCGGCACAGCAATCACTACCGTAATGGCCAACAGGTATAAGACCATCATCTCAATAGTCATCTAGCAAAATCCTCAGGAAACATGGCCTCCAAACGTAAACGTGCAATACGGTATATTTGCTTCAAGCATTCACGACGTTCTTCTTCAACTTCAGACCCCAAACGTCGTTCAAACTCACGAAGAATTCCCATGCGGTCATACCCGCGAACGGCCAGAATGAAAGGAAACCCGAATTTGGTCTGGTAAGCCTGATTGAGGTGATTTAACCGGGCGTACTCTTCGGGTGAGCATTGATCAAGCCCGGCCCCCACCTGCTCCTCCGAGGACTCCCGGGTCAACTCACCATGAATCGCGGCTTTTCCCGCCAATTCAGGGTGTGCCCTGATCAATGCCATCTGCGGGCCGTAGCCTGCCTTTTCCACTTCCGCGCTCATCACTGCAGCCAATTCCATCACCGAATTAAACGGACGCAAAGCAGCAGTACGTTCGGCCACCCAAGGAGAGTGTTCAAATATCCCAGCAAGGGCATCGACATAATCATCAAAAGGCAGCTGATTTAACAACTCCAATGTCATATTAGGTTTCATGGATATACCTCCCGTACTGAATAAGGATGATGGCGTACCCAGTGACGAGCTATATCAACTCGCCGACATATCCAGACCCATTGATGTTGTTGAATGTAATCAAGAAATTTTTGCAGAGCAGCAAATCGGCCAGGCCGCCCAATCAAGCGACAGTGCAAACCGATGGACAGCATTGCGGGTGATGACTCACCCTCTGCATACAGCACATCAAAGCTGTCCTTGAGGTACTGATAAAAGTGCTTCCCTGTATTGAACCCTTGCAGAGAAGCAAAGCGCATATCGTTAACATCCAGCGTATATGGCACCACCAGATGAGGTTTGCATTCCCCATTGTGCAAACGCACTTCAGTCCAAAAAGGTAATTCGTCTCCATAATTATCCGCGTCGTATAGAAACCCCCCCTCCTCAACCACCAGGCGTCGCGTATTGGGACTATCCCTTCCCGTATACCAACCTGCAGGATGCTCACCAGTATATTGTTGTACGATTTCAACACACCGTTGCATGTGCTCTCGCTCCAGCCCTACATCTATATCTTGGTAATGTAACCAGCGATAACCATGACATGCCAACTCATGGCCCTGCTCCACAAATGCAGCTGCAGCTTCCGGATTACGCTCTAGCGCCATACCCACAGCAAACACTGTCAATGGTAATTCACGGCGTTCAAATTCGCGCAGAATACGCCATACTCCAACCCTGGATCCATATTCATATAAACTTTCCATCGACATATGACGTGTCGAATATGCCGCGGCTCCTATAATTTCTGATAAAAATTGCTCTGAAACGGAATCACCATGAAGAACATTACTTTCTCCACCTTCTTCATAATTGAGTACAAATTGTACAGCCACCCTGGCTTGGCCTGGCCAACATACCCGTGGGCGCCGTTTGCCATAGCCGACCATATCACGTGGATAATCGCTCTTCATTCAATGAACTCCTTCGCCTTGACATAAGCTGACATCTACGACAAAAAAATGGATTCATTCAAATGAGATGCTGAAATGCATACCATGATCACCCTAGCTCTGAATACATGCATGGACTGCATGCATAGCTGCTCCAATTAACTCAGGTCAGCAGTCATAACTGCTGAAACGATTGATATACTGATGCACTCCGAACTTCATCAACACCACGACCAACATATCCCCAGCTGTCAAAGACAGCCCTACATTCTCTACATACATTTTACGCATTGATTTCACAGCGAAAGTAGCAAATCGTTAATCTACATCAGTCTCGATTCACCGGAACCAAGCGTACCGTAGCTACCAATGCGATAAACATGTCTGAAAGTACAGTTTCAGACCACCTCACAGCATAAAATCACGCCATCACAACCTCTCAAAGACAAGCCTCCTGCTCATAGCCTATCGGTATTTACGTTTAGCAGAATGACAGGTACCGTCACTAAGGGGTACTTATCCAAGAAGGATGGTGTGCCATTTTTTCAGTTTTCACAACATGGCGGGCACCTTCATTCAAATATTGACAATTATCACAAAAACAAAACAATATCGCCAAAATCATGTTCACAACAACCCTAGATATAATAATTCCAACTGAACTATAAGCCAGGGCTTTCTTACAAGGAGACAATAATGGGACAAATCTCCACACATGTGTTGGACACCATGCATGGCTGTGCTGCCAAGGGGATGTACTTCGAGTTATACCGTGTAACTGAAGAAACGCGGCACTTGCTGTGTCAGCAACATACCAATGCGGATGGTCGGAGCAGCAAGGCATTATTGAAAGGTGATGAAATGAAAGCTGGCATCTACGAACTGATCTTTCATGCAGGAGACTACTTTATTGCTCAAGGTGTAAAGCTGGCTCAGCCCAGTTTTATTGACCAGGTAATACTGCGCTTTGGTATTGCCGACACCAATCAAAATTATCACGTCCCACTGATTATCACACCTTGGACGTACTCAACTTATCGCGGTAGCTGACTACCATTCTTTCTATCAGGAAAACAACTTATGGAAAGCTACCTCATGGAATTTGGCAACCTGCTGCTACGCTGGTTGCACGTCATTGTCGCCATTGCTTGGATCGGTGAATCAATTTATTTCGTCATGCTAGACAACAGCCTGACAAAACCAAATGGAGAAAAGGATTCACGCTATGATTTGATTGGAGAAATGTCATCGGTACACGGTGGCGGCTTCTACCACAATCAGAAATATCTTACCCACCCGCCCTTCCCTTTGGACGAGAAACTACACTGGTCATTCTGGAAGTCATACACTACCTGGCTTTCAGGCTTTGCCTTGTTTTGCTTGCTATACCTGAGCAATGCTTCGGTCTATCTGGTTAATCCAGCCAGCCCTTGGGCGTGGGCTGCAGTATTGACCCCAGAAGAGGCCAGTGTTGCTGCACTTGCATTGCTTGTTGTTGGATGGTTGTTCTACGACGAGTTATGTCGCCGGATCAGTCCAGATATGCAAAGAGATGGTCTCTTGAGCGTGGCTGTCTCAATCATGATGTCAGGAGTCGCGTACTTCAGCAGCCATGTATTTCAAGGGCGTGCTGCATTCCTTTTGACAGGAGCAGTAATGGCAACATGCATGTCTGCAAATGTATTCTTCTGGATCATTCCGGGTCAGCGAAGAATGGTAAAAGCACTTAACGCAGGAGAACCACCCAATCCACTAGATGGTAAGCGGGGAAAACAACGGTCTGTACACAATACCTACTTTACGCTACCCGTGGTTTTTCTAATGATCAGCAATCACTATGCCTTTACTTATAGTAATGAAGCATCATGGTTCATCATGACGCTATTTATTCTGGCCGGGGCACTAATCAGACAGTATTTTGTGCTACGCCATCAAGGTCAGAATATGCTGACTTTACCAGCGGCCAGTGGCATTCTCTTGTTTGTCATTGGGATGATAGCGTCCCCCACTGACATCAAAGTAGCCCCAACTGAAGCAAAGAGTAGCAATAGCCATGATAATAAATCTATACCGGCTAATAGCAATGATACCCACATGGTCAGTCGCATACTGCAAGAGCGCTGTGTTTCTTGCCATGCAGCAAGGCCGACACAAGCCGGATTTAGTGCCCCACCGGCAGGAATCCTCCTTGATAATGAGCAGGATATCCTCAGACACCAGATCAAAATTAAGCAAGTGGTGACCAGTAGATATATGCCATTGGCCAATTTAACAAAAATGAGTGATGAGGAGCGCCAGCAGATTTCCCAGTGGAAACCTTAAAGCACACGCGCTCATTTACCAGGTGAAACTAGGCATTAGTTTCACCTTCTTATTTTTAAATATATACTACAAAAGCAATGAGGGACATTTCAATCCATTTAATATGAAATAAAAATGGGGTGGAAAAATCCACCCCAATTGATTAGTACGCTATCAACAAAGCATGATTTTAAAACTACTGTGCCGAAATAGAAAAATCAGATAGTCGTTCCAACGCACATATCATCGCACTATGATCCCAAGCCTCCCCTCCCTGAGCGACACAACTATTAAATAACTGTTGAGCCAGTGCCGTTGCAGGCAAAGCTAGCCCCATTTCCTGCGCACTCTTTAGAGCTAGGTTAAGGTCTTTCTGATGCAAAGCAATGCGGAACCCCGGATCAAATGTGCGTTTAACCATACGCTCACCATGCACTTCCAGTATTTTGGAAGATGCAAAGCCACCCAGCAATGCCTGTCTTACCATTTCAGGGTTTGCTCCAGCGTGTGAGGCAAACAGTAGAGCCTCGCCCACCGCCTCAATGGTCAATGCAACTACCATCTGATTGGCTACCTTTGCGGTTTGACCATCTCCGTTATCACCAACTCTAGTGATATTTTTCCCCATCAATTGCAATACAGGTAGCATTTTTTCGAAGATAATCTGAGGTCCACCTACCATGATGGATAAACTGGCCGCACGAGCACCCACCTCACCTCCGGACACCGGGGCATCAAGATAATGCCCTCCCAATTGCTCTATACGATTGGCAAATTTCTTGGTTTCAATTGGTGAAATGGATGACATATCCACTACTACCTTACCAGCCAGATTTGCTTCCGATACCCCCTTACTACCAAATAAAACAGCATCCACATCAGGCGTATCAGGCAGCATCGTGATAATGGCGTCAGCTTGCTCAGCTACCTGTTTTCCACTAGCACAGACCGTAAGCTGATAACCTGCCAATGACGGAGGTAGCCCGCTACGTGAGTTCACAAAAAGAGTATGGTCAGCTTCTAACAAGTGTTTGACCATGGGGGTACCCATAATGCCTAAGCCGATAAATCCAATTTTCATCAATGTCTCCTTATTTAATGAACTCACAGATACTGGCTTATCCATCCCAAGCCAGCGACGGTAGTACTTTTAGGCTTGTATTCGCAGCCAATCCAACCTTGATAGCCAATACGATCCAAAAAACTGAACAAGAAGGAGTAATTGATTTCCCCTGTTCCAGGCTCGTGCCGACCGGGATTATCCGCCAGCTGGATATGTGCTATATGCGGCAGCTGTAGCTGCAGCGTTTGGGCCAGTTCACCCTCCATACGTTGCATGTGATAGACGTCGTACTGAACATAGAGATTGTCGCAACCAAGCTCCCTGATCATTGCCAGCACCTGACGGGTTCGAGAGACTACAAAACCGGGAATATCAAATGTATTGATAGGTTCCACCAAAAGTTTTATGCCTTCTGCCTTTAAGGCTTTTGCAGCAAACCGCAGGTTGTTGTGCAGGGTTTCCTGCACAACATCAGCATCTGCATTTTGGGGCCGTATCCCTGCCAAAACATTTAATTGACGGCATCCTAATGCTTTGGCATAGCTAATTGCCTCGCCTACCCCATCCTGAAATTCTGATTTGCGGTCAGGCAGGCAAGCTATTCCACGTTCACCTGCAGCCCAATTCCCAGCAGGAAGGTTGTGTATTACTTGTTCCAGCTGGTGCTTATCCAATAGCTCAGCCAACAGCTGCTTGTCATAACCATAGGGAAACAGGTATTCAACTCCCCGAAATCCCGCTTTGGCTGCTGCTTGAAAACGTGATAGAAAATCCACTTCGTTAAACAGCATGCTGAGGTTGGCGGCAAATCTTGGCATAGGACTCTCCCATAGGATGTCGGCCGGTCAAGTTTGACGGCCACACGGTTATTGCCGACTTACACGGTCAAATCGACAATATCTTCAAATTCATTGATGGCATTGATTTCAGTGCCCATGGCGATATTGGTAACTCGTTCTAGGATTACCTCAACTACGACGGGTACAGAAAATGCCTCCATCAACCGGCGGGCTTCTGCAAAGCCTGTTGCCAGCTGCTCTGGGTCAGTCACTCGTACCGCTTTACACCCCAACCCTTCCACCACCTTGATGTGATCAACACCGTAATTACCCAGCTCCGGAGCATTGATGTTCTCGAAACTTAGTTGTACGCAGTAGTCGATATCAAACTGGCGCTGTGCCTGGCGAATAAGACCCAGATAGCTGTTGTTAACCAAAACATGGATGTAAGGAATACGGAACTGAGCGCCGACTGCGAGCTCTTCCAGCATGAACTGGAAGTCATAATCTCCAGAGATGGCAACTACATCACGCGTGGAATCCCCCACCTTGGCACCAAGTGCTGCTGGGATAGTCCAGCCCAGTGGCCCAGCCTGGCCACAGTTAATCCAGTTGCGTGGCTGATAAACATGTAGGAACTGGGCTGCAGCAATCTGCGATAAACCGATGGTGCTGACATAACGGACATCCCGACCGAAATGGCGATTCATCTCTTCATACACCCGCATCGGTTTGATTGGTTTGTCGGCTTGGTCCGATCGACGCAACATACTGGCTTTTCGATGCTGGCACGCCAGCAGCCACTCATCCCGAATGGTTAGGCGGCCTTGAACGCGCCATTCACAAGCAACTTCTATCAATAGCTCCAATGCCATGGCAGCATCAGAGGTGATACCAAAATCGGGGGGGAAAACCCGACCGATTTGGGTGGACTCGATATCGATGTGAACGAATTTACGTCCATGGGTATAGACTTCGACCGATCCGGTATGACGGTTGGCCCAGCGATTTCCAATACCAAAGACAAAATCAGCAGCCAGAAGTGTGGCATTGCCATAGCGATGTGAGGTTTGCAATCCAGCCATACCTGCCATCAGAGGATGATCGTCAGGAATACACCCCCACCCCATCAGCGTCGGAATCACTGGAATCTGAACAATTTCAGCAAACTGTGTCAGCAACGCGGAGGCATTGGCATTGATCACACCACCGCCTGCCACAATAACTGGACGCTCGGCCTCCAACAGCATTGCAAGTGCCTTTTCAATTTGCGCACGGGTGGCACTGGGTTTGAAGGCAGGTATGGATTGATAGGTTTCCGGGTCAAATTCGATTTCAGCCATCTGCACATCAAAGGGTAGATCCAGCAATACCGGTCCAGGCCGTCCTGAACGCATCAAATGAAATGCTTGTTGCAGCGCACCTGGTAATTGTGCGGGCTCCATCACAGTAGTCGCCCACTTGGACACTGGCCGGGCAATTTCCTTGATATCCACTGCCTGGAAATCTTCCTTGTGCAATCGTGAGCGTGGTGCCTGCCCGGTAATGCACAGGATGGGAATGGAATCTGCCGCAGCGGAGTACAAGCCAGTAATCATGTCGGTACCCGCTGGGCCGGAGGTGCCGATACAGACGCCGATATTGCCGGACCGCGCGCGCGTATAACCTTCCGCCATATGAGAGGCCCCTTCAACATGGCGTGCCAGAAAATGACGTATGCCACCGATTTTTTTCATGCCTGCATACAAGGGATTGATCGCCGCACCGGGGACACCAAATGCTGTCGTTACACCCTCTTTGATCAGTACATGTACTGCAGCCTCGATTGCTCGCATTTTGGCCATTGGATAGCTCCTGAGTTAAGCAGGCCTCACCACACTGGTTGCAGCCCATTTTCTTGGGAGACTATCTCGCGCGACAATTTTCAGTCAATGGCAAATGGAAGTAGTTTCCATTTTTATAATTTTTAAAAAAATATTATTTATATTCAGTTAGTTAGTATTTTTTTAACTATGGAATAACATACCATTTTTTATTATTCTGCATTTAACAAGCTCATGCTCAGGCAGTTATTACACTCAACTGTACCTAAGGCGTAAAATCCAGCTGCGACAACGCCCAATCCACACTCAGCACGAGGATTTATGAGCAAAGCCGATACACTTCCCGCCCGAGGCAATATACGTAAGCGTACCGATGGCACGGCAAGCAGCACTGGCCAAGTACAATCGCTAACCCGGGGGCTGGTTTTGCTGGAACGCATTGCTGAAGCACCTGCTGGCATCATGCTGACCGACCTTTCCATACAAGTGGGATTGCCCAACTCCACGACACATCGTTTGCTGACCACCATGCAACAAATGGGTTTCGTTCAGCAGACCGGGGACCTTGGGCTGTGGAGCATTGGTGTACGCGCGTTTACTGTCGGGAGCGGTTTTCTGAGCAGCCGCGACCTGTCTACGCTCGCAATGCCAATCTTGCGGCAAGTCATGGAGGCCGCAGGGGAAACCAGCAATCTGGTTGTTTTTGATACGGAAGCCTGGCAAAGCGTTGTCGTTGGACAAGTCCAATGCCGGGAGCTGATGCGGATGCTCGCCCCGATAGGAGGACGCCTGCCATTGCACGCATCTGGCGCAGGCAAGGCATTTCTTGCTGCACAAGATGAAGTACACCTTGTGCGCATCCTGCAGAAGACTGGCTTGCCTCAGTTTACCGGGAACACCATCACAAGCCCGGCGCGATTGAAAGAAGAGATAGTGCAAATCCATAAACAGGGATTTGCCTTTGATGATGGTGAACATGCAGTTGGCCTGCGCTGTGTTGCCAGTTGCATTTACGATGAATCAGGCAATGCCTTTGCTGCCATCTCGATTTCCGGACCTGCATCGCGTATTCCGGATGAGCGCATCACTCACCTGGGTTCTCTGGTGATGCGGGCTGCAGGAGAAATCACCCACTTGTATGGCGGAAAAGCAGGAAAGCACAGCTGATTGCCGCCGAAAAACAAAAAGGCTCTGCCAATGCAGAGCCTTTTTTGTCAGGTTGAATCTGAACTAATGCGGGTCTCGCAAGCCTGGAGGCAGGGCAAAAACCGTGGATTCTTCCACTCCACTGAGTTCAGAAACACTTTCAGCACCATAGCTGCGAATCTGCTCGATAACTGCCTGGACCAGCACTTCCGGAGCGCTGGCTCCTGCAGTGACACCAACTCGCTGCTTGCCATCAAACCACTCTGGCTTAAGCAAAGAGGCATTGTCCACCATATACGCGTCCACTCCCCGCAACGCGGCAACTTCTCTCAGACGATTGGAGTTGGAGCTATTGGCGGAGCCAACCACCACGATGATGTCGCACTGGTCGGACAGCAGCTTGACCGCATCCTGGCGATTCTGCGTGGCATAGCAGATATCGTCCTTTTTGGGACTAGTGATGGCAGGAAAGCGCTGTTTGAGTGCTGCAATAATGTCGCGGGTTTCATCGACAGAAAGCGTGGTCTGACTAACATAGGACAGAGCCGAGGGGTTGCGCACTTCAAGGCGGGCAACATCCTCAACACTTTCCACCAGGTACATGCCGCTATCGACCTGGCCCATGGTGCCTTCGACTTCCGGATGGCCGGCATGGCCAATCATGATGATTTCCATCGCGGCCTTGTGCATGCGCTTCACTTCGACATGCACCTTGGTCACCAGCGGACAGGTGGCATCAAAGACTTGCAAGCCAAGCGCTTCGGCTTCGGCACGTACAGCCAGCGGCACACCATGCGCGGAGTACACCAGTGTGCTTCCCGCCGGAACGTCTTTCAGTTCTTCGATGAAAATGGCACCCTTCGCACGCAGGTTTTCCACCACAAACCGGTTGTGCACCACTTCATGCCTTACATAAATGGGTGCGCCAAACTTCTCGATCGCACGCTCGACGATGGCGATGGCCCGGTCCACTCCGGCACAAAACCCGCGCGGGTTGGCCAGCATAATGGTCTTCGTCATCTGTAATCCTTGCAAAACGCCATCACACAGATGGCAAAAAAGGGTTCAATGCACTTTGGGTTGCTTAAGACTATCGAGCACCATCAGTACAGCACCGACACAAATGAAGGAGTCTGCCAGGTTAAAAGCAGGGTAATACCAGCTGTGCTGATAATGCACCAGGATGAAATCGACAACATGGCCATAGGCCAGCCGGTCAATCACATTCCCGATGGCTCCGCCCATAATGAAACTGGCGGCAATATTCATCAGCTTGCTGAAACGGCCCCGGATGATGTTCCACCCCAGATAGGCAGAAACACCAAGCGCCAGCAGGGTGAACAAGTACTTTTGCCAACCGCCTGCATCCCGCAGGAAACTGAATGCGGCACCCGGGTTGTAAATCAGGGTGAAACTGAAATAGCCGGGGATGACATCCCGCATTTCACCAAACTGGTACTGCGTGTTGAAATAAATCTTGGAAAGCTGGTCCAGAATAATGACCAGCAATGCCAGCCCTATCCATTTGCCCCAGACTCTGGCTTGAGGCACCTGCATGACAGATTCCATTTGATGACTTCCTTACCGGTCTATCCCCCGGAGCAAGTCCGGGGGAAGCTAGGGATCAATCAGGCGTGCGCTCTGACTTCACCCTTGCCATCGATATTATCGACGCAGCGTCCACATACTGCGCCATGACCGGCATGAGACCCCACATCAGCTCGATAGTGCCAGCAGCGATCACATTTCTGATGCGCCGAAGGGGTTACAGTGATACGGGTCTCCTGAGCTTCACGAACGCGTGCTGCCGAGACGATGAGCACGAACTTGAGATCGTCACCCAGGCTGGCCAGTTGCTGGTACAAGTCGCCGGCGGCCTCGATATCCAGCTCAGCCTGTAGAGAGGAGCCCAGCTGGTCGGCACTACGCAGTTCTTCAATCTGCTTGTTGACCTGGGCGCGCAGGCTGCGAATAGCCTCCCACTTCTGCTGCAAGGCTTGCTCGCTGGCTGCGGTGAGGGCCGGGAACTCATGCCAAGTATGATAAAGAGTAGATTCTTCTTCGCTCTTAGTAAGGACTTCCCAAGCTTCATCCGCAGTGAAACACAATACCGGCGCAATCAGCAGCAGCAAGCTGCGGCTGAGATGATAGAGTGCGGTCTGGGCGCTGCGGCGCGCATGACTGTCTGCCTTGGTGGTGTACAGACGGTCCTTGATGATATCCAGATAGAAAGCACCCAGGTCTTCCGAGCAATAATTCACTACTTCCTGCATGGCATGGTGGAAGGCATAGCGGGTGTATAGCTCGCCCGCCACTTTTTCCTGAACCTGACGCGCCATCAACAGGGCGTATTGATCCAGCTCCAGCATTTCACCAAACGGCACGGCATTTTCCAACGGATCAAAATCCGACAGATTAGCCAGCAAGAAGCGCAGGGTATTACGCAGGCGGCGGTAGCTTTCAGTCACTCGCTTGAGGATTTCATCAGAAATCGCCAGCTCGCCGGAATAATCGGTGGAAGCCACCCACAGACGCAGGATGTCAGCGCCCAGACTGTCGTTCACCTTCTGTGGAGCCACCACATTGCCCTTGGACTTGGACATCTTCAGACCCTTGCCATCCACCACGAAACCGTGGGTCAGCAATTGCTTGTACGGCGCACGACCAATGGTGGCACAACCGGTCAGCAAGGAGGACTGGAACCAGCCGCGATGCTGGTCACTACCTTCCAGATACAGGTCGGCTGGCCAAGCCAGTTCCGGACGCTGCTTGAGCACGGCAAAGTGGGTGGAACCGGAGTCGAACCATACGTCCAGGGTATCGGACAACTTGCGATACTCGGCGGCTTCGCTACCCAGCAGCTCCTGTGCATCCAGGCTGAACCAGGCTTCGATGCCCTGCTGTTCGATGCGCAGCGCCACTTCTTCCAGCAAGGCCAACGAGCGCGGATGCAGTTCGCCGGTTTCCTTGTGCACGAAGAAGGTCATCGGCACGCCCCAGTTGCGCTGGCGCGATACGCACCAGTCCGGACGGTTGCCAATCATGGCCTCCAGACGCGCACGTCCCCATGCAGGGAAGAATTCGGTTGCATCTACTGCGCTCTTGGCTCGCTCACGCAGGGCAACACCATCCTTGCCCTGCTTGTCCATGCCAATGAACCATTGGGCAGTCGCGCGGAAAATGATGGGCGTTTTGTGACGCCAGCAATGCGGGTAGCTATGCAGCAAGCGGGCCTGATGAATCAGGGTGCCATGCTGTTCCAGCGTTTCGATGACTTTGGGATTGGCTTCCCATACCGACAGGCCGGCAAACAACTCGGTCGTGGACTTGTAGCGGCCATCATCGGCCACCGGGTTGTCGATGGGTAGACCGTATTGCTGGCCAACCTGGAAGTCTTCCAGACCGTGAGCCGGTGCGGTATGCACCAGACCGGTACCTGCATCGGTCGTAACGTGGTCCCCGCAAATGACGGGTACGCTGCGGCCATAGAAGGGATGTTGCAGTTGCAACAACTCCAGCTTGTCGCCTGTGGTTTCTGCCAGCACCTTGACATCAGCAAAACCATAGCGTTGCAGCGCCGACTCGGCCAGCTCCTTGACCAGAATCAACTTGCCTTTCGGCGTATCGATCAACTGGTAGGTCAGCGCAGCACTGACCGCAACAGCCTGGTTGGCCGGCAGTGTCCACGGCGTGGTTGTCCAGATGACAGCCATGGCACCTGCAACCTGTTCGGCGCTCAGACCGAATGCGGCAGCCAGCTTGTTCAGATCCTGCACACGGAAACCAACGTCGATGGCAGGGGAGTTCTTGTCTTCGTACTCAACCTCGGCCTCGGCCAGTGCAGAACCGCACTCAATGCACCAGTGCACGGGCTTTTCGCCCTTGAACAGATAACCGTTGCTGTAAATCGTACCCAGGGTACGGACGATGTCCGCTTCAGTCTTGAAGTCCATGGTCAGGTAGGGATTGTCCCAATCGCCCAGTACGCCCAGGCGAATGAAGTCCTTCTTCTGACGGGAGATTTGCTCCTTGGCATACTCACGGCACAGCTCGCGGAACTTGGCAGCGGGGATGGATTTACCGTGCAGTTTCTCCACCATCAATTCGATCGGCAAACCATGGCAATCCCAGCCCGGCACATAGGGGGCATCGAAACCTGCCAGTGTTTTGGAGCGGACGATGATGTCCTTCAGCACCTTATTGACCGCATGGCCGATATGAATGTCGCCATTGGCATACGGCGGGCCGTCATGCAGAATGAATTTAGGGCGACCGGCAGACAATTTACGCACTTTGTCATAGCGCTTCTGTTCCTGCCAACGCTTGACCCAGGCAGGTTCGCGTTTGGCCAGATCCCCTCGCATGGCGAACGGGGTATCCAGCAGGTTGACGGTTTTACGGTAATCGATGCTCATGCCTGCTCTCGCTGCAAACTGGTCAAATAAGTATGGGCACTGGCAGCGTCTCGTTCTATCTGCGCCACCAATGCCGGCAAATTGTCGTAGCGCTCTTCGTCGCGCAACTTTTTCAGGAAATGCACCGTGACGCGCTGGCCGTAAAGATCGCCAGCAAAATCAAACAGGTGTGCTTCCAACTTGTAATCACTGCTACTGCTGACCGTGGGGTTGAGACCCAGACTGGCCACCCCGCCCTTGCGTCCGAACGGGGTATCTACTTCTACCACAAACACACCTTGCAAAGCCGGTTTCAGATGAGGCAAATGTACATTAACCGTGGGAAAACCGATGGTACGTCCCAGCTTCTGACCATGCATGACTTTGCCGGAAATCTGGTAGCGACGCCCGAGCAATGCATTGGCTGCATCCAGGTCTCCCACAGCCAGCCGTTCGCGCACCAACGTACTGGAAGCGCGTTCTCCCTGTACCAAAACCGATGGCATCGCTTCCGTCACAAAATGCGGACAGGCCGATAGCAGTTGAAAATTGCCTTGGCGCGCAGCACCAAACTGAAAATCATCGCCGATTAGCAGATAGCGTGTTTTCAGATCCCGAACCAGAACATCCTGGATAAAATCCTGCGCACTCATGCTTGCAAAACGCTGGTTGAAGCGAAAGACAAACACATAATCCAGCAGACCGGAGGCTTGCAAGACATTCAGCTTATCGCGCAAGGTGGATAAGCGGGCAGGAGGATTACTTCGGGTAAAGAACTCTCGAGGATGGGGCTCGAATGTCAGCAAGGCTGTGGGCAAGGAGCGCGCAGTGGCCTCATCCTTGAGACGCCGCAGCATGTGCTGATGGCCAAGATGCACGCCATCAAAGTTTCCAATGGTCAATGCACAGCCAGCGAGCCCGAAACGTCGTGGATCTCCTAGAAATACCTGCATCTGACGCCTAGCATCCTGAAAACTTATGATTGTAGCTGCCGGCAAGCGGTAGCGTCCAGCCATCCAATCAGAAGTGATAAAACAAAAAAGCCCCACGTTTGTGGGGCTTTTCGGGGTTTACCAAAGCAGCTTACTGCTGGGTGGTAACCTTAACGGCGTCGATAACTACATCAACACGACGATCCGGCTCGATGCATGCCTTGATTTCAGCATTTTGCTTCTTGTTCTTGGCATATTTCGGGAACTTGGCCTTGCACTCGTCGGTCATCTTGGCATCAGCCTTGCCTTTGCCTACGGCAGTAACCTTCTCAGCCGGAACACCAGCGTCAACGAAGTAAGCCTTAACAGCATCAGCACGCTTCTGGGACAGAGCGTTGTTCAGCTTGTCGGAACCCATGAAGTCAGT
The DNA here is from genome assembly GCF_013391415.1 of Aquitalea sp. LB_tupeE. Classification (GTDB taxonomy): domain Bacteria; phylum Pseudomonadota; class Gammaproteobacteria; order Burkholderiales; family Chromobacteriaceae; genus Aquitalea. The sequence goes on along the minus strand of NZ_JACAXB010000020.1, from coordinate 30,189 downwards.
GTAACCGTCGATTTCAACACCGTTCAGATGACCTTCGCCAGCGTGGGCCTTCAGCTTGGCAACCAACGGATCCAGTTCGCTCTTGGCATCCGGACGCAGGGTAGCCTTGTCGAAGTTGAACAGTACCTTGGCGGACAGGGTTACATGTTCCTTCACGGAAACCGGAGCAGCCTTCGGAGCTTCAGCTACCGGAGCAACCGGCTTGGCAGCTTCGCGATCACCACACTCAACCAGACCATCTTTAGCCTTGTCGAAGTAAGCGGTATGCCAGCATTCGCCGTAGTTGTTACGGGAAACGGCATCGGTGGATTGATCAACGGTGTAGCCCGGCTTAGCTGCGAACGCGCTAGCGGAAACCAGCAGAGCAGCAACCAAGGCGCTCAGTTTCAGCTGTTTAGTCATATTATTCCCTCTTTTATCTATGAATCGGTATTGATGCGGTTGACGCAAACACCACGCGGACAATTCTACTGCAAACAACAGGGTAAGCGCCAAACTGTGTTTATGCAGTTAACGGGCACTATAGAAATGCGTCAATCCGGTGTCAACACAGCACGACGGCAAAAGCCACGAAGTTGTTGCAGAAAAGCATCATAAATCAGCAACAAGTCGGGCTTTTTGTATCATTCGCACGACACTATCACTGAGATGTTACACGCCGACGAAACAGCGGAACAGGTTCCCGCTGTGTCGATTGGTAACGTTCCGTGAAGGTGTCATATCCGGCCAGCGCAGTATCAGTATCCTTGCCATCCTTGATTTCGAAGGCATTGAAGCCTACTTGCCACAGATAATGCAGCAAATCCACCCATACGTCGCCGAGGGCTCTTAGCTCACCGGCATAGCTGTAGCGCTCCCGCAACAAGCGACCAAGACTGTAACCGCGACCATCAGTGAAGGCCGGGAAATCGACCGCCACCAGAGGCAAGCTGGACAAATCGGCAGCCAGCAAGGCCGGATCGTCGTCCGGAGCCAGCCAAACTGCAGTTTTGCCAAGGCGGTTCTGCCAAGCTGCCTTGTCTGCCAGCCACAGTCCAAGCGGAACAATCACATCGACATCGGCAGCCACTTGCGGGTATTGGCCTTGTGCATCGGCTCGCAATACCTGCCAGCTGTCCTGCGTAACTTGTCCGTCTTTAATGATGCTTCGCATACACGCGCTCCTTGAAGGGGTCGAGGCCGATACGGCGTACGGTTTCAATAAAGCGCTCTCCGTTTGTGCGCTGCTCCAGATAGACCGTCATGATTTTTTCAAAAGCCAGGGGCACATCAGCCTGGGCGAAGGAGGGACCGATCACTTTGCCAATGGTGGTATGACTCCCCTGGCTGCCACCCAGAGTGATCTGGTACCACTCCTCGCCATTCTTATCCACACCCAGAATGCCGATGTTGCCGATATGGTGGTGACCGCAAGCATTCATGCAGCCGGAAAAATTGCAGTCAATCTCGCCAAGGTCGAACAAGTAGTCCAGATCATCAAAGCGAGTCTGGATAGCTTCGGCAACAGGAATGGAGCGCGCGTTGGCTAGGCTGCAGAAATCGCCGCCCGGGCAGCAGATGATGTCGGTCAGCAAGCCGACATTCGGCGTGGCAAAACCTTGGCTCTTGGCCAGTTGCCATACTTCATACAAGTCGCGCTCACGGACATCCGGCAAGATCAGGTTCTGCTCATGCGCAACACGAAGTTCGCCATATCCAAAGCGGTCTGCCCAGTCGGCAGCGGCGTCCATCTGGTCTGCCGTGATATCCCCCGGTGGTACGCCGGTCTTTTTCAATGACAGCACGACAGAACGATAACCAGCCTGCTTGTGAGGACGGGTATTACGCTCCAGCCAGCGGGCAAATGCAGGTTCTGCAGCCAGTTTTTCTGTCAGCTCCGCCGGATTGGACGGCAGTACGTCATAGGCCGGATCGGTGAAGTAACTGGCGTAATGGGCGACATCCACATCGCGCAGGGTGGATGGGCCATCTTTCAGATGCAGCCATTCGTCTTCAACCTTGGCAGCAAAACCGGCAACGGTCATGGCTTTGACCAGAATCTTGATCCGCGCCTTGTACTTGTTGTCACGACGACCAAAACGGTTATAGACGCGCAGCACTGCATCCAGATAGGTCAGCAGATGACGGGTAGGTAGGAATTCCTTCACCACTTCACCAACAATGGGGGTACGTCCCAGACCACCACCGACAATCACCTTGAAGCCGACTTCACCAGCCTCATTACGCACCACATGCAGGCCGATGTCGTGCACTTGCGTTGCAGCACGGTCTTCCAGGCTACCGGATACGGCAATCTTGAACTTGCGCGGCAGGAAGGCGAACTCGGGATGCAGGGTGCTCCACTGGCGGATGATTTCGCAGTAGGCACGCGGATCAAGCAATTCGTCCTGGGCGACGCCGGCGAAGGCATCGGTGGTGGTATTGCGCACGCAGTTGCCCGAAGTCTGGATGGCATGCATTTCCACCTCTGCCAGCTCTGCCAGGATATCCGGCACGCGCGCCAGTTCCGGCCAGTTGAACTGGATGTTCTGACGCGTGGTGAAGTGTGCGTAATTCTTGTCGTAGGTGCGGGCAATGTGCGCCAGCTTGCGCAATTGACGGCTGGACAGGTGACCATAGGGAATGGCTACGCGCAGCATGGGCGCATGGCGCTGCACATACAAACCATTCATCAGGCGCAGTGGGCGGAATTCGTCTTCGGTCAGTGCGCCGCTCAGAAAGCGCTGGGTCTGATCGCGAAATTGCTCGACTCGCTCGCGCACAATGCGATGGTCGACTTCATCATAACGGTACATGGTTGCTTGTCCTTGGGTAAGGTTGGCCTGGTAGGAACGGCCAGCCTTATGCTGGGCGCTTCAGAGGACTGGATTTGATGTGCAGTCCGCACTCTTTGGATTCCGGATTTTCCCACCACCAGCGTCCGGCGCGCACGTCTTCGCCAACCGTGATGGCACGGGTGCAAGGGGCGCAGCCGATGGAGGGGTAACGCTGATCATGCAGGGCGTTGTACGGCACATCGTTGCTGCGGATGTATTCCCATACTTCGGCCTCGGTCCACTCGATCAGCGGATTGAATTTCATCAAACCGTTGTCTGCGTCAAACTCCTGATTACCCAGATCTTGCCGGGTGGGCGACTGTTCGCGTCGCAGGCCGGTAATCCATGCCGACTTGCCTGCCAAGGCGCGCTTTAGCGGCTCGATCTTGCGGATCTGGCAACAGGACTTGCGCAATTCGACACTTTGATAGAAACCGTTGATGCCATGGGTGTTGACATAGCTTTCGGTCGCCGCTGTTTCCGGGAAGTAAACCTTGACCGGTACTGCCGGATAACGCTCGGCAACCCGCTGCATGAGGGTATAGGTTTCGGCGGGCAGACGACCGGTATCCAGGCTGAACACCTGCAGCGGCAGGGACAGGCGGGCGATCAGGTCGGTCAGCACCATGTCTTCGGCACCATAGCTGTTGGCCAGCACTGCGTCCGGGTGTTTGGCGGCAATGTCGGTCAGCAGGGCTTGAGTTGCTGCAAGTTTTACATCCAGGCTCATCGAGCGCTCCACGAATAGGTAAAGTCTGGCTAGGGCATCATCCTACCCAAGCCCTATATAAACCTAAAAGAATATTGTGTTAGTATTTAATGCCTACAGGTTTTATGGAATATGCCCGTCTTATGAAACTGCAACAGCTACGCTATCTGGTCGAAGTGGCCAAACAGGGTCTGAATGTGTCGGAAGCGGCAGAGAAACTGCACACTTCGCAACCGGGCATTTCCAAACAAATCCGCTTGCTGGAAGACGAGCTGGGCATTCAGGTGTTCATCCGCAATGGCAAGCGGGTGGTCTCCGTTTCCGAACCGGGCAAGGAAGTATTGCGCATTTCCGAGCGCATCCTGCGCGAAGCGCAAAACCTGAAGCGCGTCGGGGATGAGTTCTCGCGCGAGTCGGAAGGCGCGCTCACCATTGCCACCACCCACACGCAGGCACGCTACGCCCTGCCCCCCACCATTGCCGCTTTCGTGCAACGCTATCCCAAGGTCAAGCTATCGATCAAGCAGGGTAGCCCCACCCAGATTTGCGAGATGGTGGTTTCCGGTGAGGCGGACCTGGCCGTTGCCACCGAGGGCATCGCTCTTTATAAAGAGCTGGCCATGCTGCCTTGCTATGAGTGGAACCGCTCGGTAGTTGTCCCGCAAGACCACCCCTTGTTGCAGCTGGATCGCCCGCTTTCCCTGGCCGATATCGCCAGCTATCCCATTGTCACCTACGACTTTGCCTTTGCCGGTCGCTCCAAGATCAACAAAGCCTTTGCCGACCAGGGCCTTAGCCCCAATGTCGTGCTGACCGCCATCGATACTGACGTGATCAAGACTTATGTTGCCTTGGGCCTGGGCATCGGCATCATCGCCAGCATGGCATTCGAGCCTAATCGTGATGCCGGTTTGCGCATTATCGATGCAGGCCACCTGTTCGAGCCATCCACCACCAAGATCGGCATTCGCAAGGACGCCTACCTGCGGGGCTTTGCCTATACCTTTGTCGAGCTGTTTGCGCCGCATCTGCACCGCCGCGAAGTAGAAGCAGCCCTGCTTGCCCATGACACAGATCTGGACGACTAAGAACCGCGACATCTGCTCAGCAACAGGCACAGTGCACCGACAAGCAAACGCCCCGGCATGCCGGGGCGTTTTATTGCGTAGACCTGCTGTTATTTACAGGGTCAGGCCGCCGGTTACTTCAATGGCGGCACCATTGATGTAGCTGGCTTCGTCCGATGCCAGGAAGGCATAGACGTTAGCGATTTCGCTCGGATCGGCCATACGCTTCATCGGCACCTTGTCTTCCATGGCCTGGATCACTTTTTCCGGCATGGATTTCAGGATGGGCGTTGCCACAAAGCCCGGGCACACGGCGTTGGCACGGATGCCTTTCTTGCCCAATTCCTTGGCCCAGGTTTTGACAAAGCCAATAACGCCAAACTTGGTGGCCGCGTAGTTGGTCTGACCAAAGTTGCCATATACACCAACAACGGAGGAGGCATTCAGGATCACACCGCCACCCTGTTCAACCATGGTATCCACCACGGCGCGGGCGCAGTTGTAAACACCCTTCAGGTTGATGTCGATCACCTTGTCAAACTGGTCGTCGGTCATCTTGATCAGCTGGGCATCCATCACGATACCAGCATTGTTGACCAGCACGTCGATGCGGCCAAAACGGTTTTTCAGATCGCCAACCATATCGGCAATCTGTGCCTTGTCCGTGACATTGACCTGGTAGCCGACAGCTTCCCCACCCAGAGCCTTGAGTTCTTCCACCACAACATTCACGGCATCGATGTTCAGGTCACAGACGGCAACAATGGCACCTTCCTTGACAAACTTCTCTGCAGTCGCCTTACCGATACCGCTGGCAGCGCCAGTGATGATGGAGACTTTCCCTTTCAATCGCATGGTTCTTCCTTCATTAACTTGAGGTTGCAGGCAACCCGGTGCCGGGTCGACTTTCGGGCTCCACCATCGACCCATTCAAGATCGGGTTCCTGTTTGGTCTTGTCGTTATTATGTTTTTGCTACAAAAAACGGGAGCATCGTGCGCTGATTTTGCAGCGCAACACGATGTCGCACTGCAATATAGCGCACCTGCCCCCGTCGGTAAAGCAATCGCTCTAAGCCATCTGTCAACAAGACAAAGGCATTGAATAAAGAGCGATTTCCAGCTTATTCCAGACCCTTGCTGGCCAGGTAGTCTTCGTAATTGCCGGTGTAGTAGTCGTAACCACCCTTGCCATCCAGCTCCAGCACATGGGTAGCCAGCGAGCTGACGAACTGACGGTCGTGCGAGACGAAAATCAGCGTGCCCTTGTACTTTTCCAGTGCCATGTTCAGGGACTCGATCGACTCCATATCCATGTGGTTGGTCGGTTCGTCCATGATCATCACATTCGGCTTTTGCAGAATCAGCTTGCCATACAGCATGCGACCTTTTTCACCACCCGACAGCACACGTACCGGTTTGGTCACTTCGTCGCCACCAAACAGCAGCCGGCCCAGCGTGCCACGGATCACCTGCTCGTCATCGCCTTCCTGACCCCACTCACGCATCCATTCGGTGAGGTTCATGTCGGTGTCGAAGTCGGCTTCGTGATCCTGTGCGAAATAACCGATCTGGGCTTTTTCCGCCCATTTGATATTGCCGTAGTCTGCAGTCAGGCCTTCAGCAAAAGCGGGTTCGAACGCACCAGCCAGCAGCTTGACCAGCGAGGTTTTACCCGCGCCGTTAGGGCCGATCACGGCCAGGCGGGCACCGGCTTCCAGGATGAAGCTCATGTCCTTGAACAGCACCTTGCTGTCGTAGGCTTTGCTCAGGTTTTCCACTTCAACCGCCTGGCGGTGCAGCTTGAACTTGTCGTCGGTTTCGAAACGAATGAACGGGTTCTGGCGGCTGGAAGGCTTCACCTCCACCATTTCCGACTTCAACTTGTCCACTTGCTTCAGGCGCGAAGTTGCCTGACGCGCCTTGGATTTGTTGGCCGAAAAACGGGCCACGAATTCCTGCAGTTCCTGGATACGCTCCTTGGCCTTGCTGTTGGAAGACAGCTGACGTTCGCGAGCCTGGGCCGAGGCAATCATGTAGTCATCATAATTACCCGGATAGATACGGATGGTGTTGTAGTCCAGATCCGCCATGTGGGTACACACGGAATTCAGGAAGTGGCGGTCGTGGGAAATGATGATCATGGTGGAGTTGCGCTCGTTCAGCACATGCTCCAGCCAGCGAATGGTGTTGATGTCCAAGTTGTTGGTCGGTTCGTCCAGCAACAGGATGTCCGGGTTGGAGAACAGCGCCTGTGCCAGCAGCACACGCAGCTTCCAGCCAGGTGCCACTTCACTCATCGGACCAAAGTGCTGCTCCACCGGAATGCCCACGCCCATCAGCAGTTCGCCGGCACGTGCTTCAGCAGTATAGCCGTCATATTCGGCAAACTTGGCCTCCAGCTCGGCCGCGTGCATGTAGTCTTCTTCAGTCGCTTCGAGATTGGCATAAATGGCGTCACGCTCGCTCATTGCCGCCCACATCTCGGTATGGCCCATCATCACCACATCGATGACGCGCTGGTCTTCGTAGGCAAACTGGTCCTGACGCAGCTTACCCAGTCGCAGGCCGTTCTCAATGGCCACTTCACCGCTGGTCTGCTCCAGGTCGCCACCCAGAATCTTCATGAAAGTCGATTTGCCGGAACCGTTGGCACCAATCAGGCCATAACGGTTGCCTTCGCCAAACTTGACGGAAACCTTTTCAAACAAAGGCTTCACGCCAAACTGCATGGTAATGTTGCTTGTCGTAATCACGCTTGGGATCCTTCAGCCAATCCAGCCGTAAGTATCGGAAAAACCGTGGATTCTAACACATCAGCACGACATTCCGCTGCCGGGCACCAAATGCAATGACATGCTTTTGACCCGTAGGGGAATTCCGCTACAATCGAAGACTTTGAATCCTCATCCCTAGATATAGGCAGAACTATGCTTACCGGTAGCTTGGTTGCCCTGGTCACCCCGATGTCCGCAGATGGTCGGGTCGACTTCGAATCCCTTTCCCGCCTGGTCGATTTCCACATCGACAATGGCACCAGCGGCATTGTTGCCGTTGGTACCACTGGTGAATCCGCCACCCTCGCCGTTGATGAACACATCGCTGTTGTCGAAGCGGTCATCAAACAGGCCAAGGGCCGCGTCAAGGTTATCGCCGGTACCGGGGCAAACTCCACCGCCGAAGCCATCGAACTGGCAGCCCATGCCAAGCAGGCCGGCGCCGACATGACTCTTTCCGTGGTGCCCTACTACAACAAGCCGACGCAGGAAGGCATGTATCGCCATTTCCGCGCAATTGCTGAAAGTGTCGACATTCCGGTAATCCTGTACAACGTACCGGGTCGTACTGTTGCCGACATGAATAATGACACCGTACTGCGCCTCACCGAAGTGCCTGGCATCATCGGGCTGAAGGATGCAACAGGCGATATCGGCCGCGCTTGCGACCTGATCAGCCGTGTCCCGAAGAACTTTGCGCTGTACTCCGGCGACGACGCAACCGGCATGGCATTCATGCTGTGTGGTGGTAATGGCGTCATCTCCGTCACCTCCAATGTTGCACCGAAGCTGATGAGCCAGATGTGCGACGCCGCCATTGCCGGTAACGCGGCTTTGGCACGCGAACTGAACGACAAGTTGCAAGGTCTGCACAAGCAGCTGTTTGCCGAACCCAACCCGATTCCGGCCAAATGGGTACTGCAAGAGCTGGGCATGATTCCTGCAGGCATCCGCCTTCCCCTTCATGTGATGTCGGACAGCCTGCGCCCGCAGCTGACGGCCGCCATGAAGCAGGCTGAACTCATTTAAACCCCCTGACGACAAGGGAGTCCGCATGAAACGAAGCGCGCCCGCCGCGATTCTGCTCGCAACCGGCATTCTTGCCGGTTGCAGCACCTCCAACCCGCTGGAAAAGAAACTGGACTACAAGTCCGCCGAACCGCCCAAAGCGGGCAACACGCTGGAAGTGCCGCCGGACCTGACCGCGCCGCAAATCCAGAACAAATATGTCATTCCGACTACTGGCAGCGCCTCTGCCCTGGCCAGCAGCAATACTGTGGCAGCCACTCAGCAAGCCGCTGCCGTTCAGGCGGCCGTGACTGGCAATACTGTCGCCGTCAACAGTATCGACAATATCACCATGGAACGCGCCGGCACCCAGCGCTGGCTTGAGGTGAAGGGCAAATCGCCGGCCGAACTGTGGCCGGTGCTGAAGGCCTTCTGGCAAGAAAACGGTTTTGTCATCAAGACCGAAGAGCCGGACCTTGGCATCATGGAAACTGACTGGGCGGAAAACCGCGCCAAGCTGCCGTCCGATGGTATTCGCAAGCTGATGGAAACGGTTGGCCTGGGTGGCGCAATGTCCACTCCGGAGCGTGACAAATTCCGCATCCGCCTGGAAAAAACCGCCAACGGCACCGAGATTTACTTCTCGCACCGCGGCATGTACGAAACCTTCATCAACGAAGGCAAGTCGGACACCATGTGGCAGCCGCGTCCGGTTGATCCCAATCTGGAAGCCGAGCTGCTGGGCCGCTTCATGATCCGCATGGGTATCAACGAAGAGAAAGCCAAGGAAGCAATCAAGAAAACCCAGGTGGTTGCCGACAAGCCGAAAGACAGCATTGTTGATGGCAAACTCAACATCAACGACGGTTTTGATCGTGCATGGCGTCGTGTAGGTCTGGCACTCGACCGTATTGGCCTGGTGGTCAATGATCGCGACCGCTCACAAGGTATTTACTTCGTAAAACCCGCCAAGGGTGAACTGGACAAGGAAGAGTCGTCCAGCGGCGGTTTCTGGTCTGGCCTCGCCTTCTGGAAGAGCAAGGACGCTGATCAGAAGGCCAATCCTGGCGCACCGGAATACCGTGTGGTGGTCAAGGAAGAAGGCAACGGCATCAGCTCTCTGGTGGTACAGAACAAGCAAGGTCAGGTTCTTTCCGACAGCTTTGCCAAATCTGTCCTGTCCAAACTACAGACAGAACTGCAGTAAGCCTGCGCTTCCGCATGAAAAAGCCCGCTATTGCGGGCTTTTTTATTTCACCGCACTCATCTGCTATACAGCAGAAAGAAAGTGCAGGCATAAAAAAACCGGCCGAAGCCGGTTTTTTGGTGCTTTCGCGCTGAATTACTGAGCAGCGGAAGCAGCCGGAGCGGAAGCAGCAGCAGCGGAAGCGTCAGCAGCCGGAGCGGAAGCATCAGCAGCCGGAGCGGAAGCGTCAGCAGCCGGAGCGGAAGCTTCAACAGCAGGAGCGGAAGCTTCAGCCGGAGCATCAGCCTTCTTACCGCAAGCGGACAGAGCAACGGCCAGCAGGGCAGCAACGAGGAGCGACTGTTTCATTTTTTCTTGACCTTTAAAGATAAGTTAACAAGACGTCAATTTAATCGCCCAAGCTGTATTTGGAAATGACTGGGCGACTGAAAATCTTTCAGTGCGCAAATTGTATCACGAAAAAAATTGCTGTGTAGGGGGGTAGAGTAGCAAAAATGCCACCAATCGCCCGGCAACCTTCCGCAGTGCAACATTCACAGCAAAATGAGCGTTTGAACGCCGATGCTTGCCGCTTGGATGCCTTGCCATGAGTACATTTGAACATCTGATGTGGTTATTTTGCTACAGACGGCGACAAATGCCAATATCCATTGAGATATCCTTCGTACAGCACACCCAATAACGACGGCCTGATGTCAGCTGCCGACAAATGTCGCTGATTGGCAAACTGTTGCCACACCGCAACATCATCTGGTTCGATTTCGAGAACCTCGCCATTGCAATAGAACATTTCCTGATGGAACAGTATCAGGCTCTTTCGGTCCAGCTCGACACCGCGCAAGGAAATTTCACTGGCAAATTCGTCCTCATCCAACTCATCGTCAGGAGAGTCGTAGAAAACGTGCGGCTTTGGTTCTGTCAGGTAGTGGCCAAGGAAATCGCTCACCGTGTCTTTGTTCCAGACAATCTGGCTGAGCATCTGGCTGACTTTTTCCACCATTTCCTCGCTGATACGGGCCGGATCCGCTTGGCGCTGTAATTCCGGATCAGCATAGCGTCCGTCCAGACAGATATGGTCTTGCAGATGAACCAGGAACTGTGTGGCCAACTCCTGAGCGGGTGCTGCGCGAAAACCGATTGAATAGGTCATGCCCGGTTCCAGTGCCACACCGTAATGCGCACATTTGGGCGGCAGATACAGCATGTCACCGTGCTCCAGCACGAACTCCTCTTCGACACGGAAATCCTGCAACACACGGATGGGGGCATCCGGGATGAAGTCGTCATCAGCCTGTGAGGAAATCTGCCAGCGCTTTTTACCCCCGACTTGCAGCAGGAATACATCATAGGAGTCGAAATGCGGACCGACCGTGCCACCGGGAGGCGCATAACTGATCATCAGGTCATCCAGCCTGGCAAACGGGATGAAATCGAATTGCCACAGAATCTTGTCGATATGCGGCAAATGATGATTCACATTCTGCACCAGTATGGTCCAGTCGGTTTCACCCAGCTTGCGAAAGCGAGCCGGACGGAAGGGCCCGCGCTCCAGATGCCAGCGACCATTGCGGTTCTCGATCAGGCGGGATTCGACGTCTTCCTGCATGGCCAGTTCGGACAGGCATTTAAAATCGACATGGGGACCGACATCGGTCAGCGCACCACGAATCAGCAAAGGCTTTTTTTGCCAGTATTCTTTGAGGAAGGCTTCTGGAGTGAGCCCACCCAGTAATGTCATCGGTTTCATGGCAGTTTCACGGGCTTGCGAGCCCTTCTATGGTTTACAATACGTTCAAGCGGCTGTTCCGCACCATTCCTTGCAGGAGAGGGAATTTTTGTGCTCCCTGCCCTGTCAAGATTTTTCATTTCATCCCGGACAATTTCTGATGCAAATCGCCAAAGATACCGTCGTTACCCTCCACTACGAGATGTTCGACGCGGAAAACAACCTTCTCGACAAGACCGAAGAGCCGATTGCTTACCTGCACGGTGGCTATGATGGCATTTTCCCGCTGGTGGAAGAGGCCCTGCACGGCAAGAACGTTGGCGACTCCGTCGACGTCAAGCTGAGCCCGGATGACGCTTTTGGCGACCCGGAAGAAGAACTGGTTCGCGTTGAAGACCTGGACGTGTTCCCGGCTGACGTGGAAGTCGGCATGATGTTTGAAGCCGACGACCCGGAAACCGGCGACGTTCTGCTGTTCCGCGTCACCGACATCGCTGACGGCAAGGCCATCGTGGATGCCAACCACCCGCTGGCTGGCCAGACCATCCGCTTTGTTGCCAAGGTTACCGAAGTACGTGCCGCCAGTGCTGAAGAACTCAGCCACGGCCACGTTCACGGTGCGCACGGCCATCACCACTAAGCACTAGCCGCGCAATGCCTCCGGCATTGCCTGCCGACACTGGCGCATTACTGTCTTCCAACGGACGGGAATGCGCCAGTTTCATTTCCAGCGCGCCTCACTTGTCGATGGCAGACATCAGGTACCGGCTGTCTGCTTATAGACGGGCACCAGCATGCCGTCAGAAACGCCCTCGTCACTTGATACAGGGCAAAAGATGTCGATGACAGATAAAGCGCCCACCCGGCTGCGGTAAAACTTTCCTACCTGCACACGCAGCACACCATCAACTTATGGTGCAGGCATCTGTCCCAAGCTCACACGATCCAGCCCAGCCAGATCCAGCAGCGTTTCAACTTGCTCAAACCCGGCATGTCGTAGCAAGTCTCTCACTGCAGGCCCCTGATCATAACCATGTTCCAGCATGATCCATGCGCCAGGCCTCAATCGGGACGGCGCACCCTCAATAATGGCGCGCAGGCACATCAAGCCGTCAGCCTCATCAGTCAGGGCCATGCGCGGTTCGAAACGGACATCCCCCTCGTCCAGGTGGTGATCGTGCTGCTCGATATACGGTGGGTTGGAAACGATCAGGTCAAACGTATCCTGCCCGGCCAATGACTGGTACCAGCTTCCCTGATGAAACACGACCGCTGCGCCTAACTGCTGCGCATTGTCACGGGCAACCTCAAGCGCTGCCGGAGACAAATCCACGGCCTGCACCTGCCACGCCGGCGCTTCCAGTGCCAGGGTGATGGCGATGGCACCACTACCGCAGCCCAGGTCCAGCACACGCCTTGGTGCAAGCGTGGTCACGCGCTGCAAGGCGGCTTCCACCAGGTGCTCGGTTTCCGGCCGAGGGATCAATACGGCCGGGCTGACACGAAACGGACGGCCATAAAATTCGCGCTCGCCCAGCAAATAAGCCATCGGTTCGCCTTGCAGCCGGCGCTGTGCCAACTGCGTGAAGCGCGCGACTTCGTCTTCCGTAAGCGGCAGGTCCGGGTCCGCAATCATGCGGGCATGGGTCAGGCCAGGGCGAACATGCTGCAACAGCATGCGTGCCTCAAGACGTGGCAGGGAATGGCAACGCAGTGCCTGTTCAAGTGTCAGCATGATTTACAGCAAGAAAAGAGTGGCAAGGCCAAGGAAAATGAAAAAGCCACCGGAGTCCGTACATGCGGTGATCAGCACGCTGGAGCCCAGTGCCGGGTCACGGCCCAGCTTTTGCATCAATGAAGGAATCAACACACCCATGGTGGCGGCCAGCATCAGGTTGAGCGTCATGGCGGCTAACATGACCAGGCCCAGAGACAGGCGTCCGTACAGCATCCAGGCGATCAGGCCAATTGCACCACCCCAAATCAAACCGTTAAAGATGCTGACACCCAGTTCCTTGCGCCACAAGCGCCAGGCATGATTGACCTGCATCTGTCCCATGGCCAGCGCCCGTACGATCATGGTGATGGTTTGATTGCCGGAGTTACCACCGATACCCGCCACGATGGGCATCAGGGCGGCGAGCGCCACCAGTTGGTTGATGGAGTGTTCGAATGCGCCTATCACCCGCGAGGCGACAAAGGCTGTGCACAGATTGAGGGCCAGCCAGGACCAGCGGTTTTTGACCGAGTCGATGACTGGCGCGAACAGGTCTTCCTCTTCTTTCAGACCAGCAAGGTTCAGCACTTCACTGTCTGATTCTTCCCGCAGTACGTCCACCATTTCATCGACGGTCAGCCGGCCAAGCAAGGCTCCGCGCTCATCCACCACCGGAGCGGATACCAGATCATAACGCTCGAATGCCAGGGCAGCATCGCGCGCTTCGTCCTCAGGCTGAAACGACACCACCTCGGTGGCCATTACGTCGGCCACCATGGCTTCCGGGTCTGCTACCAGCAGGCTGCGCAAAGGCAGTACGCCACAGAGTACTTCGCTGGCATCCAGTACGAAAATCTTGTCGGTCTGGTGTGGCAGCTCATCAAAGCGACGCAGATAGCGCAACACGACTTCGCAGCTGACATCGGCACGGATTTTCACCAGTTCAAAATCCATCAACGCACCAATACTGCCTTCCGGATAAGACAAAGCCGATTGCAATTGCTGACGCTCGGCCTCGTCCAGTTCACCCATGACTTCATACACCACCTGCCGTGGAAGGTCGCCGGCAAGATCAGCCAGTTCGTCGGTATCCAGCTGGCGCGCGGCGGCCAGCAGTTCAGCCGGTGCCATGGATTCGATCAGGGTTTCCCGCACCGCATCGGAAACCTCCAGCAGAATGTCTCCATCCTGCTGGGCCTTGACACGGTCCCACACCAGTAGGCGGTCATCCAGCGGCAGGGCTTCCAGAATGTAGGCGATATCTGCCGGATGCAGGTTTTGCAGTCTTTGCTGTAGCTCGTCCAGTGCCGGCGAATTAGCAGGGGCGACGGCATCATCTTGGTGATGCAGCGCAATCAGCCTTTGCACCTCGGCCAGGCTTTCGCTCAATCGTTCAGCAGTTTGTTTTTTTTCGATAACCGACAAGCACAACTCCTTCCGCCATGGCGACGGAGACTGGGCTACACGGTCGTAATGGCGGCAATCAACAAGGAAAAACGGGGAAGCCAGGGGCTATGGGATAACTGGGTAAGTCCATGTGCAATACCGCACCTTTTCGGTACGGCAGAACGGATAAACAGAGGCAGGATTGTAACATGAAGCCCCCTTCGCCTTCCAGCAAAGGGGGGATCTCAAGGCAGGTCGGCATAGGCCATCCGCCGCTGGATGATGCGGGTTTTCTTCATCAGGCCGCTGGCATTGCGATGTTCATCGTAATAGCGCGGATTGGGCACCATTGCCGCCAGCTTGGCTGCCTGACCGGCAGACAGCCGGGCAGCACTCGTATGGAAGTAATAGCGGGCGGCAGCTTCGGCTCCAAACACCCCGTTCCCCCACTCGATGACATTGAGGTAGATCTCGAAAATACGGCGCTTATCCAGCACCTTCTCCAGCATCACGGTAATGGCGGCTTCTTCCAACTTGCGCCATGGTGTTTTCTTGCTGGACAGAAACAGGTTCTTCGCCAATTGCTGGCTGATGGTGGAGCCACCAGCCACAATGCGACCCTGCTTCAGGTTCTTTTCAAAAGCAGCCTCGATGCCATCCCAGTCAAACCCTTCGTGATCGGCAAACTTGGCATCTTCCGCGGCAATCAGCGCCCGTTTCAGATTGGGGGAAATCTGGGCGTACGGCACCCACTTCTGCCGCAATTCAGCCTCGGGGTCGTCTTCCTGCAACTTGGCCAACTGCTCGTTCATGAAGGCACTGGCGGCAGGGTTATGACTGCGCCAGTACACGATGTGACCGAAAATCCACAGGTTGTACAACACAATGGCGGCCACCAGGACCGCCATGATCTTCAAAATGAGCCGCATCAAATCAGGCCAGCACTTCTCGCAGCATATTGGTGACCTTGCGCGTATCCGGTTTTACACCACGCCAGATATGGAAGGACTCGGCAGCCTGCTCCACCAGCATGCCCAGGCCATCGGCCAGCATGCCGGCGTTTTCGCTTTGCGCACGTTTCAGGAAAGGGGTGAGACCCTTGCTGTACACCATGTCGTAAGCCAGGGTGCGGGCGGTGAAGATGTTGGCCGGCAGCGGCGGAATTTCGTTGTGCAAGCTGGTGGAAGTACCGTTGATGATGATGTCGAAGGTTTTGCCTTCCAGTGCCTCGTAGCCACTAGCCACCACTTCACCCCAGGGTGCGAAATGGTGGGCAATGGATTCCGCCTTGATCAGGGTCCGGTTGGCAATGGTCACCTTGGCCGGTTTCTGCTCCAGAATGGGTTCCAGCACGCCGCGCACGGCACCGCCAGCCCCCAGAATCAGGATGCTTTTGCCTTCCATCGGGAAATCGAGGTTTTCCACGATATCGCGGACCAGACCGACACCGTCGGTATTGTCGCCATATACTTTGCCATCGCGGAAAGTCAGGGTGTTAACGGCTTCGGCGGCGCGGGCCCGTTCGGTGACTTCCTGAGCCATGCGGAAGGCATCCCCTTTGAACGGCAAGGTGACGTTCAGGCCCAGGCCACCATTTTGTACAAACTGGCCAACCACTTCGTTGAATTTGTCCAGCTCGGCAAACAGCTTTTCATATTGCACTGCTTCGCCAGTGGCACGAGCGAATTCGCTGTGAATGAACGGCGACTGGCTATGGGAAACGGGGTTACCGATAACGGCGTAACGGTTGGTCATGATCAGCTTTCTTGGATTCCTGTGGTGCTACCGCATCGTGCGGTTCATCTGCTGAGGTAGCACTTTGCCGTGTAAAGTCATAAACATCAACCGGTCAATACCCCTGTCCCAACAAATCCGCCCTGCTTCAGCCTTGCACCCACGGCAAGCCATGGGCTTTCCAGCCATTAAGCACGCCGCGATGTTCGTGGGCATCCTTGTCGCCCTCAAAGCCCTCCATCACGTTGTATACACGGGTATATCCGGCGGCGGCGGCCTGCACGGCTGCCTCATGAGAGCGCACGCCGCTGCGGCACATCAATAGCAGCAAAGCCTGCTTGTCCACTGCGCCCTGCAATTGCGCAAGAAACTGCGCATTAGGCTGCATGCCGGGAAAACTGCGCAGTTCGATCCGCAATGCACCAGGAACCACACCAACAAATTGCCACTCTGCCGCGCTACGTACGTCCACCAGCACGGTGCCTTCCACTTGCTGAATCAGGTAATACGCTTCGGTAGGCGTCAGGGCTCCCTGATAAGTCAATTGCTGACTGACGGCACGTTCTGCAGCGTTTTGCAGGATCTTGACTGTTTGTTCCATAAGCTACCTTTCTTTGTAACGGGGCCGTGCCACACTATGGTGCGCAGGGCCTGCATGGATGGTGACGTTGCCGGCACAAGGTGGCGCACCAAGATGAAGCAAATGCACCCATGACTGTTCCATTTTGGTGCAAAACTTACGACTGGCAGGACCGAACACCCTGTGACACAATGATTGAATTAGCGTTCTTAGCCTGGCACGCTTCATGCTTCAAGCAAAGCGTACCATCTTTATCAAGCAATATTGCTTTCGATGCACGTTGCCTTTAGGAGAACATTCATGGCGGTTGCAGACGTAGTCAAGCTGATTCAAGAAAACGACGTCAAGTTCGTAGACCTGCGTTTTACTGATACCCGTGGTAAAGAACAACACGTTACCATTCCGGCACACGTGCTGCTGGAAGATGCTGACGAGTGGTTCGAGCGCGGCCACGCTTTTGATGGTTCCTCCATTGCTGGCTGGAAAGGCATTCAAGCCTCCGACATGCTGCTGATGGCTGACCCGGCTACCGCCAAGATTGACCCCTTCTTTGACGAACCGACCGTATTCATGTCTTGTGACGTGATCGACCCGGCCGACGGCAAGGGCTACGACCGCGACCCGCGCTCCATCGCCAAGCGCGCTGAAGCTTACCTGAAGGCATCCGGCCTGGGCGACACCGCCTACTTTGGTCCGGAACCGGAATTCTTCGTATTCGACAGCATCACCTGGGGCACCGACATGTCCGGTTGCTTCGTGAAGATCAAGTCCGAAGAAGCTGCCTGGGCCTCCGCTGAAGAATTCGAAGGTGGCAACACCGGTCACCGTCCGGGCGTGAAGGGTGGTTACTTCCCGGTTCCGCCGGTTGACTCCGCACAAGACCTGCGTTCTGCCATGGTTCTGCTGCTGGAAGAACTGGGCGTGCCGGTTGAAGTGCACCACCACGAAGTGGCTACTGCCGGCCAGATGGAAATCGGTACCAAGTTCAGCACCCTGACCCAACGTGCCGACTGGACCCAGATCCTGAAATACGTGGTTCAGAACGTAGCGCACAGCTACGGCAAGACCGCTACCTTCATGCCCAAGCCCATCGTTGGTGACAACGGTTCCGGCATGCACGTTCACCAGTCCATCTGGAAAGACGGCAAAAACCTGTTTGCTGGCGACGGCTATGCCGGTCTGTCCGACACTGCCCTGTACTACATCGGCGGTATCATCAAGCACGCCAAGGCACTGAATGCCATCACCAACCCGGGTACCAACTCCTACAAGCGTCTGGTTCCGCACTATGAAGCTCCGGTAAAACTGGCTTATTCCGCCAAGAACCGTTCTGCTTCCATCCGTATCCCGCACGTGGCCAATCCTAAGGCTCGTCGTATCGAGGCGCGCTTCCCGGATCCGCTGGCTAACCCGTACCTGTGCTTCTCCGCACTGCTGATGGCCGGTCTGGATGGTATCCAGAACAAGATTCACCCGGGCGATGCTGCTGACAAGAACCTGTACGACCTGCCGCCGGAAGAAGACAAGCTGATCCCGACCGTGTGCGCCAGCCTGGACGAAGCCCTGGCTGCCCTGGACGCAGACCGCGACTTCCTGACCCGTGGCGGTGTGTTCTCCAACGAATGGATCGACGCCTACATCGAACTGAAGATGCAGGAAGTGAACCTGACCCGCATGACTACCCACCCGGTAGAATTTGCAATGTACTACTCGCTGTAATCAGGCCTTTGGCGTCCACGGACGCCTTGCCGGATACAGAAAACCCGCGCAAGCACTGCTTGTGCGGGTTTTTTCATGCCAATGCGCTACCCCCGCACGACCACCGGATTCACTCAGCCCGGCAGCTCGGCAAACACCTTGAGCATGGCCAGGCCATCTTGCGGCGTAACAACCAACTGGCTGACGTCGAATTCCGGATCAAACACCGGGGCAAACTGGGGAAACTTTGCCAGCGCCGCGGGCTGCGGAACATGGAACCCCATATACCACTGAGCAAACTCGCGTTGTTTGCACTCATTGTAAAACAAGGATTCCACCTGATGATGGCGCGGGTCCCGGCTGATTCTCCTGAAAGCCGCATCCACCACGCCAGCCTCCCCTTCCAGCAGCTGCAAGAAACAGCCATCGCGGTACAGCAACAGACCGGTGATCTGGCTGGCCTGATTATTGGCCACGGACTTGTCCAGGATTGCCGTCAAATCAGCAGGCGACAGTGCCGAGGTAGCCTTGCTGGAATAAAGCAACTGAATCAGCATGGGCAGGCTTTCACTAAAGTGACAAGCTGACGGCCTGAACGAATGACTGCAAACATTTCCTCATTACCTTCTGCATGGAGACCGGATAGCAAATACAGGCACACGCCATGCCATTGGCACGACGTGAACCCCGTGCGCATGATGACACAGACAGCAGATGTACGACATGCTGGCCGCAGCACTGTTGTCATGCAGATGTGACGCGCGCCAGCCTTTTGCTTATCATAGCGTCACGTCCACCCGTTTTCACCGCTGATGCCCGCTATCATGAAAACCCTTGCTTTCTGCCTGCTGCTGACTTGTGGTCTGGCCCATGCCGAGGTGTACAAATACATCGACGCCAATGGCAATGTCACCTTCACCAATGTGCCGATCAAGGGCGCCAAGCCCATGCACCTGGCACCGCTGTCCACCTATGGCGGCAGTGGCAGCGGCAAGGGCAAGGCGGCCGCCAGCGGCAAATCTGCCTCCACCCCGGATGGTTACCCCAGCGTGGATAACGGCACCCAGACCAAGCGCGACGAAGGCCGCCGCAAGATTCTGGAAAACGAACTGGCTAACGAACAAAAAGCCCTGGCCGATGCGCAAAAGGCTTACACCGATGGCGCAGCCACCCGCAACGGGGATGAAACCCGCAACTACCAGAAATATCTGGACCGGGTGCAAAAACTGAAAGACGCCGTGACCGAGCGTCAGAAGAATGTAGATGCATTACGCCGCGAACTGGGGCAATCTTCATCATCTGCACAATAATGGTGCATCATTAAGGCCGATTTCGTGCATATGCGGTGCTCTGGCTTGGCGTACTTATTGCTAATGGTCAGATGCACAGCCTTATCCGATTCGGAGCACCATGAACTCGCCCAGCTTTGCCGGTCTGGATTTACTCGACACCCCGGTCCTGATCACCCATGCCGATGGCAAACTCGAATTTGCCAATCCCGCCTGTGAAAACCTGCTGGCCATAGGCCGGCGTGAGTTGCTACGGCACTCGCTGTTCGAGTTACTGCAAGACAGCCCCGCCCTGCGCCAGGCATTGGCTACCGCATTACAACACAACTCCAGCTATATCGAGCACGATCTCGAACTGCGCACGCCACATGGCGAGCAGCCGCTGCATATTGCCCTGTCAGTCACGCCGATTGACGCAGAAGGGAGGCTGGCGCTGGTCGAGCTGCGACCACTGGATCAACAACTGAAAATTGCCAATGAAGAGCGGCTTTTGCTGCAACAACAGGCTAATCGGGAGCTGATTCGTAACCTCGCACATGAAATCAAGAACCCGCTGGGGGGAATCCGCGGCGCGGCCCAGTTGCTGGAGCATGAGCTGTCCGACCGGCCGGAGCTGAAGGAATACACCGAAGTCATCCAGGAAGAAGCCCTGCGCCTGCAATCGCTGGTAGACCGCCTGCTGGCCCCGCACCGCCGTCATGTACGCAGCGAAATCAATATCCACGAAGTGCTGGAGCGGGTGCGCAGCATTGCCCTGGCCGAGTATCCACAAGGCCTCATCATTCGTCGTGACTACGACACCAGCCTGCCGCATATGGTGGCGGACAAGGAACAGCTGATCCAGGTGGTGCTCAATATCGTCAAGAACGCGGTACAGGCGATGAAGGCCAAAGGCGAGGTGATTTTGCGCACCCGCGTCGCCCGCCAGGTCACCCTGGCACGGAAGCGTCACGTGCTGGCATTAAAATTGCAGATTGTCGACAACGGTCCCGGTATTCCGGAAGAAATCAGGGATCACATTTTTTATCCCCTGGTCACCGGACGTGCCGAAGGTACCGGCCTGGGACTGACACTGGCCCAGGCGTATGTACACCAGCACGGCGGCAGCATCGAATTTGAATCCCGCCCCGGCCAGACCTGCTTTACCGTGATGCTGCCCTTCAGCAACACGGACTGAACCCCATTACAGAAACGAGGGCTGCTATGAATAACCCGGTGTGGATCATTGATGACGACAAGGCCATCCGCTGGGTCCTGGAAAAGGCACTCGGCCGCAGTGGCATCGGCTTTGACAGTTTTTCCAGCGCCGACGATGCCCTGAATGCCCTGTACGACAATACCCCGCGCGTTATCATTTCCGACATCCGCATGCCCGGCACCGATGGTTTGAAATTCCTCTCCCGGGTCAAGGCCGATCATCCGCAGCTGCCGGTCATCATCATGACTGCGCACTCCGACCTGGACTCGGCAGTGGCTGCCTTCCAGGGCGGTGCGTTCGAGTACCTGCCCAAGCCCTTTGATGTCGACCAGGCTGTGCAGCTGATCGAGCGTGCCCTGGCCGAGAGCAATAGCCAGATCGAAGCCACCGGCGGCGTGGAAGCCATGCCGGTGCTGCTAGGCCAGGCCCCCGCCATGCAAGACGTGTTCCGCGCGATTGGCCGCTTGTCGCAATCCCACGTCACCGTGCTGATTACCGGCGAGTCCGGTACCGGCAAGGAACGGGTGGCTGAAGCACTGCACCGCCATTCAGTGCGTTCCAGCAAGCCTTTCATTGCCTTGAATACCGCAGCCATTCCCAAGGACTTGCTGGAATCCGAACTGTTCGGCCACGAAAAAGGTGCGTTTACCGGTGCGCTGGCTACCCGACGTGGCCGTTTTGAAGAGGCGGAAGGCGGCACGCTGTTTCTGGATGAAATCGGCGACATGCCCACCGAGCTGCAAACCCGCTTGCTGCGTGTGCTGTCGGACGGACATTTTTACCGCGTGGGCGGCCATGTGCCGATCAAGGCTAATGTGCGGGTGATAGCCGCCACGCACCAGAACCTGGAAGACCGTGTCAAACGGGGGCTGTTCCGTGAGGACTTGTTCCACCGCCTGAACGTGATCCGCCTGCGTCTGCCGCCCTTGCGCGAACGGCGCGAGGACATCCCCTTGCTGACCCGCCACTTCCTGGCCAAAAGCGCCAGCAGTCTGGGCGTTGAGCCCAAGCGCCTGACCGAAGCCGCCATGGAAGTCATCAAGTTCCACAGCTTTACCGGTAATGTGCGTGAACTGGAAAACCTGTGTCAGTGGATTACCGTGATGGCCCCGGGCCAGCAGGTGGAAGTGGGCGACTTGCCCGCCGAACTGCGTGAACCGGAAACCCTTACCCCGGCCACAGACAGTGAGGGCAGCCCGGTGGTCAGCAGTGCCGTACACGTGGTGGACTGGACGCTGGGCCTGGCCGAAGAAGTGGCACGCCGCCTGCGCGCCGGAGAAGTCGGCATCATCGACGACCTCACGCGCCGCTTTGAGGAAAGCTGCATCCGCACCGGGCTGGCCCATACCGGGGGCCGCAAGGTGGAAGCCGCCCATCTGCTGGGCTGGGGCCGCAACACCCTGACCCGCAAGATTCAGGAACTGGGCATGGAAGGGCATGATGAACATGCCGACCATGTCTAGGCACTGACTGACTAGCCAGCCAAAACGGTAAGGCCGGGGAGCGTGGCAAAGCTGCGCTCCCGCACTGTGGCCAGAAAATCCTGCATGAAGGCAAGCGCTGCATCCTCGCTGCGTACCGCCGCATACAACTCGCTGCGCAGGCCCCCATCGCCAATGGTGCGCGCCACCACATAGCCCTTTTCCAGATAAGGCCGAACTGCCCAGTACGGCAAGGCTGCCACACCACGGCGACTGGCCACCAGCTGGATGATGGCCACCGTCAGCTCGCTGCTGCGTCGTGGCGGATTCACCCCGGCGGGCAACAATACCTTGCGCCACAAATCCAGCATGTCATCCGGTACCGGGTACTGGATCAGCGTTTCACCGGCGAAATCCGCCGCCTGCCATATTTTCTTTTCTGCCAGCGGATGATCCCGCGCCACGATGCCCACCATTTCGTAGGCAAACAAGGGGTGGTGCACCACACCGGCTTGCGGCTCCATTTCCGACACGATGGCCAGGTCCGCCCTTTGGGTCAGCAGCAGGCTGACCGGGTCGGCATGAAAACCGGACACGATGTCCAACTCCACCGCCGGCCAATGCTGGCGGTAGCTGTCCATGGCCGGCATCAGCCAGTCAAAACAGGTGTGACATTCCACCGCCACGCGCAACTCACCGGCATCCCCTTCGCGAATGCGCGCCACATCCCGCTCCGCCGCAGCCACACGGCCCAGCAACTCATGCGCCAACGTCAGCAGCCGCTCCCCCGCCAGGGTAAAGCGCAGCGGCTGGCTTTTACGCTCGAACAGCGGCTGTTGATAGTAAGCCTCCAGCTGCTTCAGTTGATGCGACAAGGCAGACTGGGTGAGAAACACCCGCTCTGCCGCCAGCGACACGCTGCCGGTTTCCTGCAAGGCGAGCAGGGTACGCAAGTGACGCAACTCCAACATGATTGACCTGCCTGTTCATGAAAATAATTAATTCAAATCGACAAAATTATGCGTTTTAATCATACAACAAAAACCACCATGCTGGAGCCACTGACAACAAGGAGCCCCGCATGACCACCCTGCACCTGGCCGGTTTTCCCCGTATCGGCGCCAAACGTGAACTGAAATTCCTGCTGGAAAACTACTGGCAGGGACAAATTGACCAACAGGCACTGCAACAGGGAGCGCGTGAACTGCGCCAACGCCACTGGCTGCTGCAAAAGGGGGCGGGCATCACCCTGTCGCCACTGGGGGACTTCTCCTTGTACGACCATGTGCTGGATACGCAGATTCTGGTGGGAGCCACCCCGCCCCGCTTCGGCTTTGACGCTGCCAATCTCAGCCTGGATCAG
This sequence comes from Aquitalea sp. LB_tupeE, assembly GCF_013391415.1. Classification (GTDB taxonomy): domain Bacteria; phylum Pseudomonadota; class Gammaproteobacteria; order Burkholderiales; family Chromobacteriaceae; genus Aquitalea. Next base: position 6,495 of record NZ_JACAXB010000020.1, on the reverse strand, counting down.
TATTTCCAGCTGGCACGCGGCAACCAGCAGCAGCCCGCGCAGGAAATGACCAAATGGTTTGATACCAACTACCACTATCTGGTACCGGAATGGCATGCCGACACCCGCTTTACCGCCAATCCGGCCGCCTTGCTAAGCCAACTGGCCGAGGCACGGGCACTGGGCATCCACACCAAGCCGGTGTTGATCGGCCCGGTCAGCCTGCTGTGGCTGGGCAAATGCAAAGGTGGGGAGTTTGACCGGCTGCAACTGCTGCCCGCGCTGCTGGCCTGCTATGAACAGATCCTGCAGCAACTGGCCGCAGCCGGCGTGAGTTGGGTACAGCTGGACGAACCCATCCTGGCGCTGGACCTGCCCGCCGACTGGCTGCAGGCCATCACCACCGCCTACCAGCAATTGGGCAGCATAGCGCTGAACATTATGCTGGCCACCTATTTTGGCAGCGTTGCCGGCCATGCCGAGCTACTCACCGCCCTGCCGGTCGCCGGCCTGCATCTGGACCTGGTGCGCGCACCGGAGCAGTTGTCGGCTTTTACCGCGCATTGGCCCGCCGACAAGATTCTTTCCGCGGGAATTGTCGATGGGCGCAATATCTGGCGCAGCAATTTGTCGGCCCGGCTGGAACAGCTGGAGACCGTGGCCGGACAACTGGGTGATCGACTGTGGCTGGCCCCCAGTTGCTCGCTATTGCACTGCCCGGTAGATGCCGCGGCCGAAACCACCATGGATGCAGACATCCGCAGCTGGCTGGCTTTTTCCGTACAAAAGCTGAACGAGCTGAAGCTGCTGCAGCGCGGGTTGAAACAGGGCCGCAGCAGCATCGTGCATGAGCTGCAGGCCAGCGACCATGTGCAAGCCCTGCGCCGAAACAGCCCGTTGATTCATCGCCCGGCAGTGCAGGACAGGCTGACCACCTTGCCGTCGGGTGCCGATCAACGCCGCAGCCCCTTCGCCAGCCGGGCCAAGCAGCAACAGGACTGGCTGCAGCTCCCGCTGTTGCCCACCACAACTATCGGTTCCTTTCCGCAAACCTCCAGCATCCGCAGCGCCCGCGCCGCCTTCAAACGCGGGGAACTGTCCGCCAGCGACTATCAACAAGCCATGCAGCAGGACATCGCCCTGGCCATACGCCGTCAGGAAGCACTGGGCCTGGATGTACTGGTACACGGCGAGGCAGAGCGCAACGACATGGTGGAATACTTTGGTGAACAGCTGGATGGCTTTGTGTTTACCCAGCTGGGTTGGGTGCAAAGCTATGGCAGCCGCTGCGTCAAGCCCCCCATCATCGTGGGGGATGTGGCACGGCCACAGGCCATGACCGTTAACTGGGCCGTCTACGCGCAAAGCCTGACGCAGCGCCCGGTGAAAGGCATGCTGACCGGGCCGGTCACCTTGCTGCAATGGAGCTTTGTCCGCGACGACCTGCCGCGCAGCACGGTATGCAAGCAAATTGCCCTGGCCTTGAATGAAGAAGTACTGGAACTGGAAAATGCCGGCATCCGCATCATCCAGATTGACGAGCCCGCCATCCGCGAAGGCCTGCCACTGAAAAAGGCCGAACAGGCAGACTACCTGCGCTGGGCGGGTGAAGCCTTCCGGCTATGCAGCTGGCGGCTGGATGACAGCACGCAGATTCACACCCATATGTGTTACTCGGCTTTTGGCGATATCCTGCCGCAAATTGCCGCCCTGGATGCAGACGTGATCACCATCGAAACATCGCGTTCGGACATGGCGCTGTTGCAGGATTTTGCCCAGTTCCATTATCCCAACCAGATCGGCCCCGGCGTATACGACATCCACAGCCCACGCACACCAGGCGCCGACGAAATGACGGCGCTGCTGGAGAAAGCCTTGCAAGTGATTCCGGCAGAGTGCCTGTGGGTCAACCCGGATTGCGGCCTGAAAACCCGCAGCTGGCCGGAAGTGGAAGCCGCACTGCAACGCATGGTGGCTGTAGCAAAAAACCTGCGCCAACAGCTGGCTGCTACCGCGTGCTGACCGCCATCTATTGCATTTAGTGAAAAGTATTTCTAGTATTCACTTACCAAGACTCTCTCAGGGCCCACCCCGGCCCGCTTGGTACCCGCTGATCAAGGGCTCCTTCGGGAGCCCTCTTTTTTTGTGCAGTAAAGAATAAAAAACCGCCCAACAGGCGGTTTTCTTTCCAAAACAAGCAACAAGCTCATTCATTTGGCGTCAGCATGCCTGGCGTCATCATCACCTTCAGCCGCACTTGCTCCAGATCGTGGCGCACGCGATGGCTCAACCACCACACCGCGCCTTTCTTGACGCTCCACAACAAAGGCTGCTCGCCCAGCAACTGGGCAGACAAGCGACCGATATAGGGCTGATGGCCCACCAGCACAATGGTTTTGCCTGCTTCAGGCCAGTTGACCGCCTGCATCACCGCCTCGATCGAGGCATCCGGGTTCAGTTCCGGCAGCACGGTATAACGCTTGCTCAGCAATGCAGCGGTCTGCTGCGAGCGCTTGGCTTCCGATGCCAGCAAGATGAAATCGCGCGGCAGGCGATCACGCAACCACGCAGCCATCTGGCTGGCCTGTTGCTGGCCGCGACGCGTCAGCGCACGCGCCAGATCATCCGAGCCCTCTTCCGCTTCAGCATGACGCCATAGAATCAGATCCATCATTCACCTCCGTTATTGTTGTTGGTGCGACATCCGGGCAAGGCCAAACCGCCTTGCGGTATCGCACGACATGCCTCTATCCCAGGACATGACAGCAGACCGGCAGCCTACACCAGGCGTGTGTCAGCTGCATGTCGGACAAACACCTAGCCGGCCCCGGGCCTAGTGCAGCAACGGGGCCAGCACGGGCACCAGAATGGCCGTCACCACACCATTCAGCCCCATGGCGAGGCCAGCAAAGGCACCCGCCGTTTCCGACAACTGAAACACCCTGGCCGTGCCGATGCCGTGGGCGGAAATTCCGGTTGCCGTCCCCAGCACCATGTCATCGCGCAAGCCCAGCAGATTGAACAAGGGTTTGACGATGACCGCACCGAAAATGCCGGACAAAATCACGAACATGGCGGACAACTCCGGAATGCCGCCAATGCCCTGCGACACGCTCATGGCAATGGGCGTGGTAACGGCACGGGTGGTGAGCGACAGCAATACCTGCTGCGGCAATTGCAGCAGCCAGCCCACCCCCACCGCACTGACAATCCCTACCAACCCACCAAACCCGATGGTGATGGCCAGGGGGCCGGCGGCACGCTTCAGCCGCGACAGATTGCCATACAGCGGCACGGCCAGTGCCACTGTGGCCGGGCCAAGCAGCATCTGCACCATCACCCCGCCCTTCATGTAATCGCGGTAACTGGTGCCGGTGGCCAACAGCCAGGCCAGCAGCAGCAATACACCGATCAGCACCGGATTGGACAAGGGATGTCCTTTGCAGCGGCGGTTGAACAATACCGCCAGCTTGTAAGCCAGCAAGGTGACAAACACGCCGGTCAGGGGAGAAGTGCGGAGCACGCTCAGCGCAGCATCGGTATTCATGCGCCCTCCTGGTGTCGATGGCGCGCCAGCAGCAGCTTGAGCAACAGGCCGGGCAGCAGCAGGGTCAGCGTGGTGGACAACACCAGCACCACAATCAACTGCCAGCCAAAACCGGCCAGCACGTCACGGTAGGCCAGCACGGCAGCCCCGGCCGGAATGAACAGCAGTGACAGGTGCGACAGAAAACGCGGCACATTCAGCTTCATGCTTTCCGGTACGGATTTGCGCAAGGCCAGCGTGGCAAACAGCAACAGCATGCCCAGCACCGGGCCAGGCAAGGGCAGCGAGAAAGTGCGGCTGATCAGTTCTCCAGCCAGCTGGTAGCCTACCAGCCACAACAGGGTTTCTATCATGATCGTCATTCCGCTTGCGGCAACAGGGCTGACACAAGTCCGGCAAAGGGCAAGAACAGGGGCTTTCATCATACCTGCCGCAGCCCTGCGGTGAAATAAACAGGCAAGCGTATTGTCGTATTACAGGCGACAAACAGGACAAGCATCGTCCTGCTTTGGCATAATGCGCGCCATGATCGAGGATTCCCACTGGCTGCCGCAGCCGCCCGCCCTCTCCCCGGCCCTGCTCGGCTTTGTCACCGAGCCCGGCTCGCTCACCGAAAGGCTGCTGGCCACCGGCCACCGCTTTGCGGTGCAACCGCTCAGCCAGGGCAGCAGCCCGGCCCATGCCGATGAACCCGCCCTGCTGGGCATCGCCCCGGACGAACAACTGTATGCCCGCCATGTGCTGCTGACGCTGGACGAGGTGCCAGTCGTTTATGCGCGCAGCATCGCCCGGCTGGACTGCCCGGTATGGCAGCCGATTCTGGACCGGGGCAGCCGTTCGCTCGGCTTCACCCTGTTTGGCGGCCTGCCACAGCTGCAACGCGCCCCCCTGCATTACCGGCAACTGGACCGCAACCATCCGCTACACCAGGCCAGTACAGCCCAGGCCGACAGCCTGAGCGCCCGCCGCTGCCGTTTTGTGCTGGATGACGCCCCCATGGTGGTATGCGAGGTGTTCCTGCCCGCACTGAAAGACTTTGCCCGATGACACTGCACGCCCTGAAAGACCGCTACACCGTTTATAAGCAGCTGATGCGCATGGACAAGCCCATCGGCACCCTGCTGCTGCTGTGGCCAACCCTGTGGGGGCTGTGGATCGCCGGTAACGGCAAGCCGGACCCGCTGGTGGTGCTGATTTTCGTGGTCGGCACCTTTCTGATGCGTTCCGCCGGCTGTGTCATCAACGACTATGCCGACCGCCACTACGACATGCATGTGGAGCGCACCAGCCAGCGTCCGTTTGCCCGTGGCGCGGTGACCGAGCGCGAAGCCCTGCTGCTGGCGCTGGTGCTGGCCATTCTCTCTTTCCTGCTGATCTTGCCACTCAACCAGCTGACCTGGCTGATGAGCGTGCCAGCGGTTTTCGTCGCTGCCAGCTATCCCTTCACCAAGCGCTTCTTCCCCATGCCACAGGCGTATCTGGGCATTGCCTTCTCATTTGGCATTCCCATGGCCTTTGCCGCGCTCAACAATCAGGTCCCTGCGCTGGCCTGGCTGCTGCTGCTGGCCAATGCTTTCTGGACCGTCGCTTACGATACCGCCTATGCCATGGCCGACAAGCCGGATGACCTGAAGATCGGCATCAAGACCTCAGCCATCACCTTTGGCGACCACGACGTCACCGGCATCATGTTATGCCATGCCGTATTCATCAGCATGATGGCCGGCATCGGCCTGCACCTGGGCCTGGGCTGGCCGTTATTTGCCGCGCTGGCTATCAGCCTGGGTTTGATTGCCAAGCAGTATCTGGAAATCCGCACCCGCGACCGAGGGCTGTGTTTCAAGGCTTTTCTGGACAACAACCGGGTTGGCGCGGTGCTGATGGCGGGGATTGTGCTGAGTTATCTGTTGAAGTGATGGGGTAGCCAGATGGTGGGCGCTCAAAGTAAAAACAGGCTTTGCCTCCGCTCTCACGGTTGCCGCCACAGAGTGAAAACAGGCGCTGCATCCGCTCAAGCGGATGATGATTTACATGCCGCTTCCGCGCGGCAAACGGGAAGGAGGGCTTGCCTGGCCAAACCCTCCTTCACCTCCAAGGCCACCCCGCAAGCATGGCCTGCGGCTGCCCGACAGGGCCCGTCCGGTGCGAGGCACGCCTGAACTCGCGATTTGCTAACGTCAAATCGCTCAGACAGGGCAGGCGCTTAAGACCTCGCCCCGGCCACCCGTCGGCATGCTTGACGGGGCCAAGGGTGGCGTCGGTGCGGTGGTTATCTAATCAAGAAGGCCTGTCTAAGCTGCCCCTGCCCCATCAGCGCGCACCAACTCAGACGTGCCGCCCTGTGCGTAGTGCGGAAGCCCCAGCCTTACCTGGTCGTTCCGCCGCAGCTGGTCCAGCGCCAAATAAAATCCCAAAAACAGCACAGTCATTTTCTGCTCTGACACATTTGTCGGAGCCGCCCCGGTCCCGTCAGCGCGAGCCGACGCAGGCGTGCTGCCCAAGGTTTTAAGCGGCTGCATGTTTGAGCGCCGTGACGGTAGCACGGTGCGAGTTCAGCCGCGCCTTGGGCGGTGCGGCTGGGGCGGGAATTCGACGCGCTGCGGGTCGCCTTTTCTTTGGGTACTTTCTTTTGGCGAAGCAAAAGTAAAGTACCTCGCCAGCGGGGCGAGACCCGCAATTTGGTTTTTCCTTTGATTTTAAAAGGGAAATCTGTAATAAAAGTCCGCTCACACGGATGATATTTGACCTTGCCGCTTCCGCGCGGCGAACGGGAAAGAGGGCTTGCCTGGCCAAGCCCTCCTTCACCTCCAAGGCCACCCTAGCAAGCATGGCCTGCGGCTGCCCTCCTGGACCCGACCAGGGCGAGGCGCGGCTGAACTCGCGATTTGCTAACGTCAAATCGCTCAGACATTGCAGACGCTTAACACCTCGCCCCGGCCAGCCGTCGGCATGCTTGACGGGGCCAAGGG
>NZ_JACAXB010000019.1 GCF_013391415.1 Aquitalea sp. LB_tupeE | reverse complement strand
CGCCCCGCTTGGCGAGGAACTGCCCGCTTGCTGGCTCGCCACCGCCCTGCTGCGCGTCTTGCGTCGCAGCGGCAAACCGCTGGCACGGCAGTTGCGGGACTGGTTGAACCGCGAGCTGCTACCCGCGTTGGCGCAGTTGCCACCCGCAGCCCCACGTTGGGAGCAGGCTCTGGCACTGGCGACGGAGGCCGGGGTACAGGTGAGCCATGCGGTGTTGCAAGCAGTGCTGAACCAAGGCATGCGTTGGCAGCATTCGCACTGGTTGCTGACGCTGGATTACACGCCTGACCACCCCTTGCGCCATGCGCATGGACGTTTGTTGGGGCTGAACAGTTCCGCTACGCCCTTGCAGGCGCTGGCGCAGCAGATTGCCACTGCGCAGGGTATTGCCGCGGATAATGGTGAATTGCTGGTGCTGGCGTCAGCGTGTCATCAGCAACTGCGTGGCCGTTTGCAGCGGCAGGCCCGGCGAATGATGCGGACAGGTTGAGCAGGGACTGGGAATCCGCAGTGCGGATGATGATTTACCTGCCGCTTCCGCGCGGTAAACGGGAAAGAGGGCTTGCCTGGCCAAGCCCTCCTTCACCTCCAAGGCCACCCTAGCAAGCATGGCCTGCGGCTGCCCTCCTGGACCCGACCAGGGCGAGGCGGGCCTGAACTCGCGATTTGCTAGCGTCAAATCGCTCAGACATTGCAGGCGCTTAACACCTCGCCCCGGCCACCCGTCGGCATGCTTGACGGGGCCGGTGGCTGCGTTGGTACGGTGGTTCTCTTATCAGGAACACTTGTCGGAGCTGCCCCAATCCCGTCAGCGCGAGCCGACGCAGACGTGCCGCTCAGGGTCTTAAGCGGTCGGCTGTCCGCAGCGGCGCGACGGTAGCGCGCCGCAAGTTCCGGCCGCGCCCTGAGTGGTGCGGCTGGGGCGGGAATTCGATGCGCTGCGGGTCGCCTTTTCTTTGGGTACTTTCTTTTGGCGAAGCAAAAGTAAAGTACCTCGCCTGCGGGGCGAGACCCGCGAAGTTGTCTTTTCCTTTGATTTTAAAAGGGAAATATGTGAAGAAAATCCGCTCACGCGGATGATGTTTTGCATTGCCGCTTCCGCTAGGCCCACGGAAAAGTGATCTTTGCTTGGCCCCCAACAAAAAAGGCCCCTCCCGGAGCCGTTGCGCGCTGAACAATACCGGCGCTACTGCGTCTGGAACGGCAGGCTGTAAGCCTTGTCGCCCAGATGCAGGGTAGCAATCCAGTGACGGCTACCGGTCGCACACACCGGCAGGGTGATGTGCGCCTGCCAATTGGCGCCATCCGCGACAAAGCGGTAGCGGTTGAACCCCATGTCCATGTCTGCCATGGCAAATTCTACGCTGGGCTCGCTGGCAGTCACTCCCTCCAGCCGCATGACAAAAGGCTTGCCGTTTTGCGGGGGAGTGGCAAAACGCAGGCTGCCACCATCCGGCAGGCTGCATGGTCCCTGAGCCATATTGCAGACCAAGGGCTGCGTGGCAGCCGGCTGGTTCTTGTGCTGGAAATACCACCAGATCAGGCCACCCTTGAGCGCTGCCAGCAATATCAGGGCCACGCCGATCAACAGCAGTTTTTTCTGTTTGAGATTCATCGTCATTGCCATGCCCCTCGCATCAGCGCCACCCCGTGCGCACCATGCTGGCGGGCTCGTGGCAGCTCCTGCTGCTGCAAACCACCCAGCGCATACACCGGCAGCGGGATGCCATCTGCCAATACCGCCGTAAAGCCTTGCCAGCCCAGCGGGAGGACACCGGGGTGGCTGGCCGTGGGCTGGACGTGTCCAAGCAAGGCGTAATCCAGGCCGAGCGCTGCCGCCTGTTGTAATTCCTCAGCCGAATGCACTGAAGCCCCCACCCAGTCAAAATCCGGCCGCAGTGCCAGATGCCGCAGACGGGTGCCATTCAGATGCACACCATCCACCGGCCAGCCGGCCAGCCAGTCCGGCTCGGCATTCACCACCACCTTGCCGCCGCGCGCATGTACGATGGCAGCCACGTCGGAGACAAAGGCCTGCAACTGCTGCCGGTTCATGTCCGGTTCACGCACCTGTACCAGCCCGTATGCAGGGCCAGCGGCCAAGGCTTGCAACTGGGCGGCCACGCCAATTTCATGCGCGCATGTGATGGCATAGACGGCAGGCAATTGCAGGGATTTGAGGATAGGCCCGTTGGCTGGCAGCATGGGCTCGACACTGGTCTGGTCTGGCGCTTGCCAGGCAAACTGCTGGCCTTCCTGTGGCTGCGGCTCGCCCTGCCAGTCCCATACCCGGAAAAAGTGCAAGCGCACCGATGCATGTTCGTAGTGATGCACCCGGGTCAGCCAGGGCGTGGCATGGGTCACCGTGATGGCCATTTCTTCTTGCAGCTCGCGCACCAGCGCCTGCATGGCGTTTTCGCCCGGCTCCACCTTGCCGCCGGGGAACTCCCAGTAACCGGCATAGGGCTTGCCTTCCGGCCGGCTACCCAGCATGAAACTGCCATCCGGGCGCATCAGCGCACCAGCTACCACATCGATGATTTTCTTGTCGGAATGCATGATTGTTGTTTGTCTGCCTTAATGTTTCTCGCGGGCGACCACCACACCGCTGGCAATAATGAGCGCTCCGCCCAGCCAAGTGGTGATGCCGGGCATTTCACCAAAAAACAGATAGCCCAGCGCCGCTGCCCACAGCAGGATGCTGTATTCCAGCGGTGCCACCGCCGACAGTTGCACATAGTGCAGTGACAGGGCATTGACGAAATTGGCCAGCCCGCCGCTCAGGCCCAGTAACAGCAGTACCAGCCAGTCGCCCCAGCCGGGCAGCTGCCAGTCGCTACCGGCGGTCAGCGCACTGACACCCAGCATGATCAGCGTTCCCAGCATGGCAATGGTGGCTGGGCTGTCGGTGGCCGACAGCTGGCGCGTCAGCAGCGAGGCCAGGGCATAAGACAATGCAGAACCCACCGCCAGCAGGCTGTAGACATTGAATTGCAGGCCGGACCAGCCACACACCACCAGCACACCCAGCAGGCCCAGTACCACCGCCAGCCATTGCCGCCGCCCAACGCGCTCGCCCAGCCATACCAGGCTGAGCAAGAGCATGAACACCGGGTTGGACAGGGTGATCACCGTTACCGTGGCCAGGGGCAGATGGCGCAAGGCAATGAAGAAAGTGACGATGGTGACCAGCACCACCATGCCGCGTAGCAGATGCCGCCACGGATGGGCGGTGGCCAGCAGCCGGGCCGGTGCACTGCTGTGGCGCAAGCCCAGCACCAGCAGGATGGGCAGGGCAAACAGCGAGCGGAAGAAGATGATCTCCCCCACCGGATAGCCATGGGTCAGCCATTTGGCGCTGGCATCCATCACCGCCAGCAAAAAGATGGCCAGGCTGTACAGCAGGATGCCACGCGCCTTGTGCTGCGGCGGCATGCTGGCGACAGCCACGCTCACTTGCCCAGCTCCGCCTTGCGTTCCTTGGCGCTACGCCCGGCCCAGTCATTGGCAAACTGCCAGGCTACCCGGCCGGAACGGCTGGCACGCAGCTGGCTCCATTGCAGGGCGGCGCGTTCGGCCTCTTTGTCCATAGGCAGGGCAAAGTGTTCCAGCCAGGTTTTGACGGCAGCAAGGTAAGCGTCCTGATCAAACGGATAAAACGACAGCCACAGGCCGAAGCGGTCAGACAGCGAGACCTTCTCCTCGATGGCTTCGCCGGGATGGATTTCGCCATCGCTCACCCAGCCTTCGCGGTTCTCGCTGTGCTTTTCCGGCATCAGGTGACGGCGGTTGGAGGTGGCATACACCAGCATGTTTTCCGCCCGGCGCGCCAGGCCACCATCCAGTGCTGTTTTCAGTGCCTTGTAGGCGTCATCGCCATCCTCAAACGACAGGTCGTCACAGAACAGGATGTAACGCTCCTTGCGACCGGCCACCAGCGCCATGATCTGGGCCAGATCGGACAGATGCTCCTTGTCCACCTCGATGATGCGCAGGCCCTTGTCGGCAAATTCCGGCAGCAAGGCCTTCACCAGCGAGGATTTGCCGGTGCCGCGCGCACCGGTCAGCAGCACATTGTTGGCCGGTTTGCCTTTGACGAACTGGCGGGTGTTACGCACCAGCAGCTTGAGCTGGTTGTCGATATGGGTCAGCCGTGCCAGCGGCAGGGTGTGCGGCTCGTTAACACTCTCCAGCCAGCCGGCCATGCCCTGACGCCGCCAGCGGTAAGCCGCTGCACTCCAGTCCGGCTCGGGTCGGGCCGGTGGCAGCAAGGGTTCGAGACGGGCCAGCAGGGCTTCGGCGCGGGCCAGAAAGGCTTCAAGTTGCTGCATGTCGTTCTCCGGGCAAAAAAACAGGCTGGCACTGCGGCCAACCTGTACGGACTGGATGATGGCGGACTTAGCCGCGCAGGCTGATCACTGGCCAGCCCTGCTCCTTGGCATGCTGGCGCAGGGTGTCGTCCGGATCGACTGCCACCGGGTTGCTGACGATGGACAAGAGCGGCAGGTCGTTGTGCGAATCGCTGTAGAAGAAGCTGCGGCCATAGCTGGCCAGCGTCTGACCGCGTTCGGCCAGCCACATTTCCAGACGGGTGATCTTGCCGGCCTGGAAGCTGGGCACGCCGGTGTGCTTGCCGGTGTAACGGCCATCGGCGGTGCGTTCCAGGTCGATGGCGATCAGGTGTTCGTCATCCACGCCCAGTTCGGCCGCGATGGGGCCGGTGATGAAGCGGTTGGTGGCGGTGATGATGAGGATTTCATCGCCCTGCTGGCGGTGCAGGTTGAGCAGGTCGCGCGCGGCTTGCGGGATGATGGGGCGGATATGCTCGTCCATATAGGCAGCATGCAGCGCGGCCAATTCCGCATTGTCGTAACGGGTGAGCGGTTCCAGCGCAAATTCCAGATACTCGCCAATGTTCAGCGTGCCTGCTTTGTACTGTTCGTAGAAATGATTGTTGCGGTGGTCGTAATAGGCCTGGTCGACTATGCCGCGCTTGATCAGGAAGCGCGGCCATTCGAAATCGGAGTCACCGATCAGCAGGGTGTTATCCAGGTCAAACAGGGCCAGATTGCGTGCTTGGGTCATGTGTCGGAAGAACTCGCGGTTTGCAAAACGTTTTTCACCAAGGGCACGGTGATGGGGCGGCGCAGCGCCAGCGAATAGCGGTCCAGCATGTCCAGCATGCCGATCAGGCTGGACAGGTCGCGCCGCCAGTGGGTAAGCAGATAACGGAACACATCGTCGGCAATGGCCAGCTGGCGGTTGGCCGCATGGGTACGCAACGCGGCCAGCTTGTCGTCGTCGGACAGGGCTTTTACCTCCAGCACCAGTCCCCAGCCCAGGCGGGTACGCAGGTCGTCGCGCACCGCCGCGGCCATCGGCGGCTTGCGCCCGGCCATCAGCAGGCGGCCCTCGCCACTCTCCTTCAGGGAGTTATAAAAGGAGAACAGGGTGATCTGGTCGTCCGGTGCCAGGTCGTCGACATGGTCCACGGCAATGAAGCTGGCTTCGCGAGCAAAGTCCGGCAGATGTTCTTTCTGGCCATCCAGATAAATGGAAGCACGCCCCAGCCGCTCGGCATGGGCAATCCAGGCTTGCAACAGGTGCGTTTTGCCACTGCCGGGCTCGCCCCACAGATAGATGAAACGCTCGCCATCCTCCGCCGTGAGGGCGGTAATCACCTCGCGGTTGCGCTGGGCCAGGAAATTGTCGAAAGCCGGCAGCGGCGTGGGGGTCAGGTCTAGTACTAGCTGGTCCAAGAGTAAGGTCGTGTGGGCCGGTTGAAGTCAGGCTGCAATTTTACGCTGAGATGCCCGCTTGGCGAAACCGCTGCATGGCATTTGTTTAGTGCTTGTTGTTGTATAAAATCGCCAGTTTGCACAGCTCTGCCGTGCTTGTGTCCCCCGCCATCAGCCTGCCCACCACCTTGCCCGACGCACATCCGGGCAACACATTGCAAACTTAGCGCAGCTTTCCCAAGGAAATTCAGTTAAAATACAGTGCTTTCGCATCAGCGAAAGCTTGACGTGAAAATACTTCAAGTTAGCAGAAAGCGAGTTTACCTTGAGCACCCAGTCCCTCAGTTACCGTGATGCAGGCGTGGATATCGACGCCGGCGACGCGCTCGTCGAAAACATCAAGCCCTATGCCAAGCGCACCATGCGCCCGGAAGTTCTCGGTGGTATCGGCGGTTTCGGCGCACTGGTGGAAATTTCCAAAAAGTACAAAGAGCCCGTCCTGGTTTCCGGCACCGATGGCGTGGGCACCAAGCTGAAACTCGCCTTTGACTGGAACCGCCACGACACCGTCGGCATCGATCTGGTCGCCATGAGCGTGAACGACATCCTGGTACAGGGCGCCGAGCCGCTGTTCTTCCTGGATTACTTCGCCTGCGGCAAGCTGGACGTACCGCAAGCCACCGACGTGATCAAGGGTATTGCCGCCGGTTGCGAACAAGCCGGTTGTGCACTGATCGGCGGCGAAACCGCTGAAATGCCGGGCATGTACCCGGTGGGCGAATACGATCTGGCCGGCTTTGCCGTCGGCGTGGTGGAAAAAAGCCAGGTGATCACCGGCCGCACCATCGTACCGGGCGACGTTGTCCTGGGCCTAGGTTCCAACGGTGTGCATTCCAATGGCTACAGCCTGGTACGCAAGATCATCGACCGCGCCCAGCCGGACCTGGATGCAGCCTTTGATGGCGACAAGAGCCTGCGTGACGCCGTGATTGCGCCGACCCGCATTTACGTGAAACCGCTGCTCAAGCTGATGCAGACCCTGCCGGTCAAAGGCATGGCCCACATCACCGGCGGTGGCATCACCGAAAACACCCCGCGCGTGCTGCCGGACAATGTCGTTGCCCAACTGGATGCCAACAGCTGGGAGCTGCCCAAGCTGTTCCAGTGGCTGCAGAAGGAAGGCAATGTGGACAGCCAGGAAATGTACCGCACCTTCAATTGTGGCATCGGCATGGTGGTGATTGTGGCCGAAGAGCATGTGGCAGCCGCCACCGCCCTGCTGCAGCAGGAAGGCGAAACCGTACATCGCCTGGGCACGGTGCGCGCCCGCAACGGTGACGAACACCAGACCCAGATTTCCTGAGTCCGGCAGTGACACCGAACGGCGCCGCTAGCACTGCTGGCGGCGCTTGTTTTTTTACTGGCAAGCAGCATCGCACCTGCTGCAAAAATATGTATCCATGAAGAATATCGTCATCCTGATTTCCGGCCGCGGCTCCAATATGCAGGCCATTGTCGACGCCAATATCGCGGGCGCACGCATTGCCGCCGTGATATCCAATCGCCCTGATGCCGCTGGCCTCGCCTGGGCAGCCGAACGTGGCATTGCCACGGCCGTGGTGGACCACAAGGCCTATGCCAGCCGCGAGGACTTCGATGCTGCACTGGCCCAGGTCATTGATGGCTTCCAGCCGCAGCTGGTGGTGCTGGCCGGTTTCATGCGCATCCTGACCGCCGGTTTTACCCGTCGCTACGAAGGCCGCATGCTCAACATCCATCCGTCCTTGCTGCCCGCTTTCCCCGGCTTGCACACCCATGCACGGGCACTGGAAATGGGCTGCAAGGTAGCTGGTTGCACCGTGCACTTTGTCACGGCGGAACTGGATCACGGGCCCATCGTGTCGCAAGGGGTGGTCAGCCTGCTGGAAAATGACACACCGGACAGCGTGGCCGCGCGGGTATTGCAGCTGGAACACCAGCTCTACCCCGATGCTGTGCGCCGCTTTGTGGCTGATGAGCTGAACATTATTGATGGCCGGGTTGCCTCGCCAGACCAGCCGCCCGGCAGCCTGATGGCCCCGGCGCCGTAATTCCGGCATCAGCATGAAGACACCACTGCGGGTCTTTGCCCTTGCCCTGCTGGCTTCCGTGCTGCTGCACCTGGCCATGCTGGGTTCCGGCCTGCTGCCGGATGCCGTCATCGAACTGCCACCCGATCAGGCACTGCGCAAGATTGACGTCAAGATGCAGGCACTGGCGCTGGACACTCCGGCACCACCCGCAGTACCCACTGCCCGGCTGCTGCCTGTCGGCCCGGCGGTCGTCTCCGCCCCGTATCCGCCATCGGCCAGAAAGCACAAGCCCAAACACGATGCTTCCGCCGCGCGAGCCAAAGCAGACTCGGTAGCGGACAAGTCGGTGGAGCAAGCGACCGCGCAGGCAGATGCCAGTCAGCCCGCCGCAGAAAACAGCAAGACCGCCGACGCCAGCATGCCGGTGGCAGAACACCCGGCATCAAAGCCGGAAAAGCACGCCAAGGCGGAAGAAGCCAGTGCACCGGTAGACAGCAACAAGGACAGACCCGCCGGTTATCTGACCCCGGCCAGCCCCTTACACCGCTTTCCACGGCAAGCAAAACTGGGCTATCAGACCTTCTATAATGGTGCGATGGTGGGCAGCGGCGGTCTGGATTGGCAACACGATGGCCACACCTACAAGCTGGAGATTCGCTTCAACCCGGTTATCGGCGGGAACCGACGCTATCTTTCGCAAGGGCAGTTAAATCAGCACGGCCTGCTGCCTGACAGCCTGCAAGCCTGGGTAGGCCAGGAAGCCAAGGAGTCCGCCCGCTTTGACTGGTCTGCCGGCATGCTGCATTTTGGCGACCAGGCCGACAAGGAAGTCGCCTTGCGCAGCGGGGCGCAGGATGTATTCAGCCTGGCTTTCCAGCTCGGCCTGAAGGGTGGCCAGCTTGGCACGGCCCCGCTACAAATCACCACCGGGAAAAAGGTTTATGAATACCCGATGACCCCCAGTGGTGAAACCGATTACGACACCGGCTCCGGCAAGATCCGGGTGATTGTGTTCCGCGCCAAGGGCGAGGACGACATCACCGAATTCTGGCTGGCTCCGGATTTCTCCAACCTGCCGGTGCGCATCTCACGCATCGACAAAAGCAAGCGGGTGGAACTGCGCGCCGTGCTGATCAATGTTGACGGCACCGAGCAATGGCGCCTGCCCGCTCGCCCCATGACCCGGAATAACCGTTAATGAATATCAGCCATAGCCAACTGAAACATATCGAAACCGTCATCGGCCAGATGACCCGCTTTGACCGTCCGGCCGATGCCGTGCTGTCCGCCTACTTCCGCGAAAACGTGAAGCTGGGTTCCAACGACCGTCACCTGATTGCGGAAACCGCCTTTGGCTGCCTGCGCCGCCTGATCCAGTTCCGCGCCCTCATCGCCCCGGAAAAAGCCACGCCGCGCCGCCTTGCCATGGTGGCCCTGATGCGTCTGCAAAAGCTCAACATCAAGGAAATGGCTGACTGCACCAGCGCGGGCGAGCGCGAATGGTTGGGTAGCGTCAAGGGCAAGACACTGGACGACAGCTTGTCCGTGGCAGCCGAACTGCCGGAATGGGTGATCGAGCGCCTGGCGGAGAAAGACCCGAAAGACGTGCTGGCACTGGGCCTGAGCCTGATGGAACCCGCCCCGCTCGACCTGCGCGTCAACACCCTGAAAATGAAGCGCGATGAAGTGATGGACCGTTTGCGCGCCGATGGCATGCCGTGCGAACCCACGCCTTATTCTCCGGTCGGTATCCGTCTGCAAGGCAAGCCCTCGCTGAGCAAGTACGAGCTGTTCAAGTCCGGTGCCATCGAAGTACAGGACGAAGGCAGCCAGCTCTTGGGCCTGATTACCGGCGCGCGCCGTGGTGAAATGGTGGTGGACTTCTGTGCCGGTGCCGGTGGCAAAACCCTGCTGCTGGGTGCGCAAATGGCCTCCAGCGGCCGACTGTACGCCTTTGACGTGTCGGAAAAGCGTCTGGCCAACCTCAAGCCGCGCCTGGCCCGCTCCGGTCTGTCCAATGTTCACCCGCAGCTGCTGGCACACGAAAACGACAGCAAGGTGAAGCGTCTGGCCGGCAAGGCCGACCGCGTGCTGGTGGATGCGCCTTGTTCTGGCCTGGGCACGCTGCGCCGCAATCCGGACCTGAAATTCCGCCAAAGCCCGGAAAGCGTGGCCGAGCTGAACGTCAAGCAAACCGCCATCCTGGCCTCGGCAGCGCGTCTGGTCAAAGTGGGCGGCCGTCTGGTGTACGCCACCTGCAGCCTGCTGCCACAGGAAAACCGCGACATCGTGGAAGCCTTCCTGGCCGCGCACCCGGACTTCAGCCTGCTGCCGATGGATGCCGCGCTGGCCGAGCAGAAAATCCCGCTGCAAATTGGCGATTATCTGGAACTGAAACCACATTTACATAATTCTGACGGTTTCTTTGCCGCGGTTCTGGTCAGAAAAGCAGATTGACCTTATCATTAGAGTATTAGCAGAATCGAAAATACTGTTCAATCCAGAATGATTTGCGTTTCGGCTCTGCTACTCTCTTGATAAACCGATGGAGTTCCCACCCCCATGTCCGACTCCAGAGTCGCCCGGCGCCTGGGCCAGCACGGCCTGCGCGCCAGCCGCCGCCTGAGATATCTGTATTTGTCCGTGGCACTATGGCGACGCCGGGCACCTATCTGGATTGCCGCCATCCTCATCGGCCTGGTGGCCGCCGTATTTGCCAATGGCAGCCATCTGTCACACGCGCTGTTCTACCAGATTTACGACCAATCGCCGTTTTGGGCGCTGTTGATCACTCCGGCCGGCCTCGGGATGTCGGTCTGGCTGTTGCGCACCTGTTTTGAAGGGGCTGGCGGCGGCGGCATTCCACAAACCATCATTGCCATGCAGCCGGGCATGCATGCGCTGCGCGCGCGCATCCTGACCATGCGCGCTGCCGTGGGCAAAATGGTACTGACGCTGATCGGCGTGGGCTGTGGTTCCACCATGGGTTATGAAGGCCCCATCGTGCAGGTGGGTGCCGCCATCAAGTATTCCCTTAATCGCGAGGCCGCCTTGCGCCATGAGGGCGTGGCACGCAGCTTTATCCTGGCCGGTGCAGCCGCTGGCGTAGCGGCGGCCTTCAACACCCCGCTGGCCGGCATTGTGTTCGCCATCGAGGAAATGGGCCGCACCTTCGACCAGCGCGCCAGCTCCACCATCTTGCTGTCGGTGATTCTGGCCGGTATCACTGCCATTGCCGTATTGGGCGATTACAACTATTTCGGCGTGGTGTCCGTCGCGCTGGAACTGCGCTCGGGCTGGATGGCCATTCCGGTGTGCGGCCTTATCGGCGGCATCATCGGCGGGCTGACTTCACGCGCTATTCTGGCGCTGGCCGACCGCCTGCCTGGCCCCTTGCATGACTGGCGCAGCCACTACCCCATCCTGTTTGCCATTGCCTGTGGCTTGCTGCTGGCCTTGATCGGTATTGGCAGCGATGGCATCACTTTTGGCACCGGCTATTTTCGTGCCAAGGAAATCATTGAAGGTGGCGGCAGCAGCATGCAGGAATACGGCATTCTCAAGCTGCTGTCGCTGATCATCACCTATATCAGCGGCGCACCCGGCGGCATGTTTGCCCCCTCCTTGGCGGTGGGCGCAGGCTTTGGTCTGAACATATCATTGCTGCTGCCGTTTTTGCCCCAGGCTGCCATGGTGCTGTTGGGTATGGTGGCGTTTTTCTCCGGCATGACCCGCGCACCGATGACCGGCTTTGTCATAGTGATGGAAATGACTTCATCCTCGTCCACCATGATCATCCCGCTGATGGCCACAGCCCTGATGGCAGCCAATGTGTCGCGCTTCATGAACCGGCATGCCTTGTATGATGGCCAGGCGGAGATATTCCTGCGCCAGCTGCGCGCACGTCATCAGGCAAATTGACCGGGACGGCCCGCTTACGTACAATAACCCATTGATTCAGTCAAGTATTCAGGGTCAGCCCGGCGCCGGCCCTTTCACAGCAAGGAATTCCCCATGGATACCCAGGAAATCATCAAGCAGACCGTTACCGAAAACCCGGTTGTGTTGTTCATGAAAGGTTCGGCCCAGTTTCCGCAGTGCGGCTTTTCCTCGCGCGCAGTGCAAATCCTGAAAGCCTGTGGCGTAGAAACCATCAAGACCGTTGACGTGCTGCAAGACCCGGAAATCCGCCAGGGCATCAAGGAATTCTCCAACTGGCCGACCATTCCGCAGCTGTACGTGAAGGGTGAATTCATTGGCGGTTCGGACATCATGTACGAGATGTATCAGTCCGGCGAACTGCAACAAGTGCTCGAAGGCCTGTAAACCCGGTCACACGTATGCTCCAAAACCCGGCCATGCCGGGTTTTTTTGCGTCATTTTCAAGATGCACATATCCACCCGGAATTCCCTGTCTTACAATTCAGCCATAACAGACAGGCAAGGCAGCGCCCTTTTCGTAGCGGATACCTGACAGACATGACCTCCTCCCAAGCTGACGGCTTCTATGCCGCTCCGGACCAAAGTGCCAGCCCGTTGACTGCCAACGGTGGCACGGCCATGCCGATTGATGAAATCTGGAAAGCCCTGGTCAACGACCAGCTGGTACCGTATTTCCAGCCGATTGTGAACATCCAGACCCGCCGCGTGATCGGTGCCGAAGCGCTGGCGCGCTGGCGTCACCCGGCGCTGGGCGTGCTGTCCCCCATCACCTTTGTGCCGGTGATGGAAGAGCGTGGCATGATTCGCGAACTGACCGAACTGATTCTGGAAAAGTCCCTGTATGCCTGCCGCGACTGGCTGGATCAGGGTTTCGACCTGAATGTATCGATCAACCTCTCGGCCCAGTTGCTGGCCGACCCGCAACTGAGCTCCCACCTTACCCAGAAAACACGTCTGGCCGGATTGACCGCTGCCAACCTGACTCTGGAGTTTTCCGAGAGCACCTTACGCCAGCACTGGACGGTAGCCGACACCCAGCTGGCTACACTGCGCCAGGCCGGTTTTGGCGTGATGGTGGATGAGTTCGGCATTGGCGTGGGGCTGACCGACAAACTCAAGTCCAGTCACTTCAGCGGCCTGAAAACCGATCGTGCCTTTGTCCATGGCGCAGGGGATAACCAGCACTTGCGTGCCATCCTGCAAGAAGCCCTGGAGCTGGGGCAACGTGAAGGCCTGCAGACCATTGGCATGGGCGTGGAAGATGCCGGAGACCTCTCTGTCCTGACAGAACTGGGTTGCAATGCAGTACAAGGTTATATCTGCTCGGCGCCATTGCCTGCATCAGGGTTAATCCCGTGGATTTCCAGCTGGGAAAAGCGGTAGAATATCGCCCCATACCTCATTCAAAGACCGGCCGCGGCAACAAGGCCGGTTTCGCATATCTGAAACAAGCTGCCATTGCGGTTCACAAGACCGGCATCGGCAGCTTTTTCGCAAGGTTGGGAACAAAAACATGAATATCCACGTAGTCAACCATCCGCTGGTACAGCATAAACTTGGCCTGCTGCGCGAAGGCGATATCAGCACCATGAAATTCCGCCAGCTCACCCAGGAACTGGCACGTCTGCTGGCCTACGAAGCCACGCGTGACTTCGAACTGGAAGCCACCACCATCGACGGCTGGTGCGGCAAGATCGACGTGCAGCAAATCAAGGGCAAGAAAGTCACGGTCGTTCCCATCCTGCGCGCCGGTATCGGCATGCTGGACGGCGTGCTGGATCTGGTGCCTTCCGCCAAGATCAGCGTGGTGGGCCTGGCCCGCAACGAAGAAACGCTGGAGCCGGTGTCCTACTTCGAAAAATTCGTCGACAGCCTGGACGAGCGCATCGCCATCATCATCGACCCGATGCTGGCAACCGGCGGCTCCATGGTGGCCACCATCGAACTGCTCAAGCGCAAAGGCTGCAAGCAGATCAAGGCCGTGGTGATGGTAGCAGCCCCGGAAGGCGTGAAGGTGGTCAACGATGCCCATCCGGACGTGCAACTGTACGCGGCATCGCTGGACAGCCATCTGAATGAAAACGGCTACATCATTCCGGGCCTGGGTGATGCCGGTGACAAGATTTTCGGCACCAAGCACGTTTGAGTCCTGCCCATGCCAGCAACACGCCGCTCATCTTCAACCGAAGTAGCGGCGTTTTTTGCAGGCCATGCCGCCCCTGCCCCGTATACAAGGAAGGCCTACCGTGTTGAGTCCCCATCAGGCGATTGATCAGGATTTTCTGCTGCGCTTTCCCGACGGCTTGCAGGATGCCGCATGGCAGGCACTGGCCAAAAAACACCGCAGCGTGGACAGCGTCATCACGCTTTGTCAGCAAGGTTTGAGTGAGAAAACCATGCAGCAGGCGCTGAATGACGGCAATCTGGCCGCCATCAGCGAAACCTGCCGCCAGATCATAGGCCGCAGCACCACGGTAAGCACTTTCGAGAAGATGGCGTTTCGCAATTACCTGGGCTTTCGCGATGTGCACCTGCCGTTTGCCCAGGTCTTGTATCGCCTGTTACACCAGTTTGGCCCGGACAGTTTTTCTGACTTTGTCGAAGTGCTGCAGCTGTGCCGCAACGACGGCAATGCCAATCCGGCCAAGTGGCCGGTAGTGACCTGCTTTCTGGCCTACAGCCAGCCGGATGTGCATGTGTGCATCAAGCCCACCACCATCAAGAAGGTGGCGGCGCGGCTGGGCGTGGACATTGCCTATCGTCCCTTGCCCAACTTCGATACCTATTCACGGGTACAGGCCATGGTGCAGGACTTCCGGCAACACAGCGTGCTGGCCAGCGAGCAGAGCAACATCATTGCCCAGGCCATCATGTATTGCACGGTCTGAGTCAGCGTCAGACCAAGCCCATTTCAATTTCAACAAAAACAGGGAAATCCCATTATGTTCCAACACGTGAAGGTGGCCATCTCCGGCGCCCAGATCCTGTTCGTCGCTTTTGGCGCACTGGTTCTGGTTCCGCTGCTGACCGGCCTCAACCCGGCCATGGCCTTGCTCGGTGCCGGCATCGGCACCTTGCTGTTCCAGCTGTGTACCGGTCGTCAGGTACCCATTTTCCTGGGCAGCTCCTTTGCCTTTATCGGCCCCATCATCTACTCCATGCATACCTGGGGCCAGGGTGCCACCATGTTCGGCCTGTTTGCCGCAGGTTTCATGTACTTCGTGTTTGCCGCCATCGTGCGTTGGCGTGGCATGGCCATGGTCAACAAGCTGCTGCCGCCGGTGGTGATCGGCCCGGTCATCATGATCATCGGTCTGTCGGTCGCTACCGCAGCCTCCGGCATGGCCATGGGCCAGGCTGGCGGCAAGCAGATCATGCCGTATGAAACCTCCATGCTGCTGGCCGCGATTTCGCTGGCCACCACCATCATCGTGTCCATCTACGCCCGTGGCATGTTCAAGCTGGTGCCCATCCTGGCCGGCGTCACCGTGGGTTATATCGCCGCCGCCTTCCTGGGCGTGGTGGATTTTGCCAAGCTGGCCAATGCCCCGTGGTTTGCCGCACCGGTATTCCACAGCCCGGAGGTCAACTGGTCTGCCGCGCTGTTCATGCTGCCGGTGGCCATTGCCCCGTCCATTGAACATATCGGTGGTGTAATGGCCATTGGCGGCGTCACCGGCAAGGACTTCACCAAGACGCCGGGCCTGCATCGCACCCTGATGGGTGATGGCCTGGGTGTGTGCGTGGCCGGCCTGATCGGCGGTCCTCCGGTGACCACCTATGCCGAAGTGACCGGCGCGGTGATGATTACCCGCAACTTCAACCCGGTCACCATGACCTGGGCCGCCGTATTTGCCATCTGCATGGCCTTCTTCGGCAAGTTCAATGCCCTGCTGCAATCCATCCCCATGCCGGTGATGGGCGGCATCATGGTGCTGCTGTTCGGTACCATCGCCTCCATCGGCCTGAAAACGCTGATTGAAGCCAAGGTGGACCTGATGCAGCCGCGCAATCTGGTGATCATTTCGGTCGTGCTGACTGCCGGTATCGGTGGCCTGACGCTGAAACTGGGCGGGCTGGAACTGGCCGGCGTGGGTCTGTGCTCGATTCTGGCCATGGCGCTGAACCTGATTCTGCCCAAATCCTCCGCCAGCCATGACGGCATTGTCGAAGGGCAGGACATCTGAACACCTGAGCAGGCTGCAATACAGACAACCCCTTCTCGCTTTCTGAGAGGAAAGCGAGGCGCCCTTCTTCAATTAGCAAGGCAAGGGTGGGGGATAGGGAATAGATGGGAAGGCTGCGGAAGCAATAGCTTAATCGAAAGGCCCGGCTTTGCCGGGTCCAGTACAATCGCATCAAATAACTTTGTCAGCAGCCTGAAGCGCGGACTATCCGCGCTTTTTCTTTATATAAATCAGATACGTCGCAATATTACCGCTTCATGTCCGGATGATGAACGACAGCTTGCCGGGCAGATTGGATAATGTTGAAACTCTGTTGAAGTTTCTTCAGGGCTTGCTGTGCATCAGCAAGCCACTGCCGTCAGGGGCAGACAGCAAACTCCTTTATTGTGACATTGAAAACGCCATCTGTCGATGGCGTTATTTTTTTGTTCTGATTCTAGACCGGTCCATGCAAGGGTATGGGGCGTAGTCTGGCCATTTTCAACACATCTTCATAACGCCCATTACGCAGGGCATACGCGCGCAAACAGGCCTCTTCGACAAAGCCATGTTTGCGGTACAAGCCCAACGCAGCGGCATTGTCGGTGAATACCGTCAGTTCCACCCGGTGCAGGCCCAGCCAGTTATCGGCCAAGTCCAGCATGGCCTGCAGCAAGGCGGAACCCACCCCCTGCCCTTGCCATTCGCGCTGCACCGCCATGCCCAGGCTGGCGCCATGCGCGAGTCTTGGTGCACATTCCCGCCACAGTGAACCATGGGCAATCACCTGGCCTTCGGCCGTTTCCAGCAATAGCGCATGATGCAGCGGATCGCTAGCCGCCAGCCGCTGTTGCCACAGCTGGATGGAGGGATAAGGGAGCTGCAGGGTATTGCCGTAACAGAGCGGATCGCTCATCAGCGCGCGCAGTGCTGCGGCATCTGCCGGACCCGGTTTGCGAATGTGGTACGAGCTCATGCCTGTCCCCCTGCTGGCCAGTGCAGCCGTGCCATCACCACGCTGTCCACATAACGGCCATCTTGCAGGATGTCCTGCCGCACCACGCCCTCATGCTGGAAGCCAAAGCGCTCATACAGCGCAATGGCGCGCTGATTGTCCTGCTGGGCCATCAGTTGCAGCCGGATCAGCCCCAGCCAGTTATCGGACAGCTCCAGCAAGGCCTGCATCAGTGCGCGCCCCACACCCTTGCCCTGCCATTCATCACGGACCAGCAGGAACAGGTCGGCCACATGGCGGCAACGCGCCTGCGGCAGGATGGTGAGCCCGGCGCTGGCGATCACTTCGTCAGCAGCATCACAGGCCACCAGCCAGTGACAGGATGGAGACAGCTGTTGCAGCTTGTGCTGCCAGTCGGCGGCCGACTGGTAGGGCTGCTGTGAAGTATGGCGTACCACGCCGGGGGCGGATTGCAGCCGCGCCATGGCGGCGGCGTCTTCCGGCTCGATGCGGCGGATATGAAATGACATGCGGCAATGCTCCCGTAAGGCAGGTTCCAGCCAGATAGCATGACATCATTAGCAACAGAATGGCGAGTAAACAAGCGGTTTTAACAAGCAACAGCCCCGTTTCATTACTGAAAACGGGGCTGCATCGCTCAGCAAGTGAACCAGAGCGCTCAGCGGCTGCGGCAGGCCTTGTCCACCAGATACATCAGGTTCTGGTAGGGAATGCCGCCATTGGCCGACAGGCCGATCTCACAAGTCACGCTGTTGGAGAAGCCGCTGCCGCAGTCTTTCACCTGTGCTTTGAGGCCGGTGAGTGCACTGCTGTTGAGCTCAGGATGGCTAAAGCCCTTGTCTCCGGCAAAGCCGCAGCAGGTGATGCCCTGTGGTTCTACCACCGTGCTGGCGCAACGTTTGGCCAGCGCATTCAGCATGGCGGCCTGACCGGTCTTGCGCATGGAGCACACCACATGCAAGGCCACGCTTTCTTGCTGCGGGGTGAAGGCCAGATGTTCGGCAGCCACTTCCTGTACAAAGCGGGTGACGTCATACACTTGCAGACGCGTGTCCTGCAGCCCTTCGAGCATGCTGGCGGTACACACGCCATTGTCGACAATCACCGGCCAGCGGCCATTGTCACTGGCCTGCAGCAAGGCTGTTTCCAGTTCGGACAGCTTACTGGCGGCAGCATCGGCTGCGCCCTTGGACTTGAATGGTGTGCCGCAGCACAGGCCGTCCATCTGCTGCGGGTAGACAATCTCATAACCCGCCTTGCCCAGTACCGAGGCCACCACCTCGTTCAACGGGCGCAGGTCCGGCTGCGCCTTGGCCGGAGCAAAGGTGCGCGTGAGACAGGATGGCAGGTACACCACCTTGCGCTCACCCGGTTTGCCAGCATCCAGCCGCAACTTGCTGGCAGCACGCGGGAAGTATGGTGTCCAGTACGGAATACGCCGGCCCACCACGCGGCGCAAGCTACGCATCAGCACCCCGGTGGCGGCATTACCGGCCACACTTTGCACGGTTTGCAGTGCGCGCAAGCCAAGGCGTGCACCGGCGGTGGCGGTGCCATAGTGGCTGGCCAGGGTGTTGGCCAGCGCCCAGCCGGTATCGCTCAGATTCTGCTGGCGCAGCTGACTGGTGAGCGCGCCGGTGTTGATACCCACCGGACAGGCGGATTCGCACAGCCCACAGGTAGTACAGGTTTCATCACCGGCAAACTGGTAGCTTTCACGCAATGCCTCCAGCCGGGATGGGTCCTTGCCGCTTTGTTCCAGCGAGGCCATTTCGCGGTTGGCGACAATGCGCTGGCGCGGCGTCAGGGTAATGGCGCGGCTGGGGCACATCACTTCGCAGAAACCACACTCAATGCACTTGTCGATCAGCGTATTGGCCGAGGGAATCGGCTTCAGGTTGCGGATATGCAGCAGCTTATCGTGGGTGATGATCACGTCCGGATTCAGAATGCCATCCGGGTCGAACAGGGCTTTAAGCTCCTGCATGATGCGATACGCCGCCGGGCCCCATTCCATCTCGACAAACGGTGCCATATTGCGGCCGGTGCCGTGCTCGGCCTTGACTGCCCCTTCGTATTCCACTGCCACCAGCTTGCACACGTCCTCGATAAAGGCTTCGTAGCGCTTGATTTCGGCTTCGCCGGAGAAATTGGGCGTGAACACGAAGTGCAGGTTACCCTCCAGCGCATGGCCGAAGATGATGGCTTCGTCGTAATGGTACTGGCGGAACAAGGCCTGCAGCTTGAGCGTGCCTTCGGCCAGATGTTCGATGGGGAACACCACGTCTTCGATGATGACCGTAGTTTCCGCCGCACGCATGGCGCCTACACTGGGGAACATACCCTTGCGGATATTCCACAAGCGGGTGTATTCCTCGGCCACATCGGTAAAACGAATACCGGACAGATTGGGAATACCCGCAACATAAGCACAGATGGCCTCGATCTGCGCGCTGAGTGCGACTGCATCGCGGGCACGGGTTTCGATCAGGATGGCGGCAGCCTCGTCGCCCAGCGTCTTGAGCTCCGCCGGCACCCCGGCCTTGTTTTCCACCGAGCGCAAGCTGGCGCGGTCCAACAGTTCGGCCGAGGACACCACATCCTTGTGCTGTGCCAGCAACTGGATGGCGTCACAGGCATCCTTGATGGTGGGGTACAACACCAGCGCCGAGGCCTTATTGGGCAGCTCTTCCACCGTGTGGTAAGTCGCCTCGGACACAAACGCCAGCGTGCC
This sequence comes from Aquitalea sp. LB_tupeE, assembly GCF_013391415.1. GTDB lineage: Bacteria > Pseudomonadota > Gammaproteobacteria > Burkholderiales > Chromobacteriaceae > Aquitalea. The sequence continues at coordinate 82,625 of NZ_JACAXB010000019.1, read as the reverse complement.
TTCGCTGCCGACGATCAGGTGCAGCAGCATGTCCAGCGGATCGGCAAAATCCACCAGCGCATTCAGGCTGTAGCCGGTGGTGTTCTTCATCTTGTACTTGCGGCGGATACGCGCTTCCAGCTCGCCGTCGGCACGGATACGGCCTGCCAGTGCATCCAGCCCGGCCAGCAGGCCGGCATGGGATTGGCGGAAGGCTGCCACACTGGCAGCATCGCCGGTGTCCAGCACCGTGCCGTCGGCCAGCACCAGTCGCAGACTCTTGATGGTCTGGTAGGTGTTTTGCGCAGTACCGCAGCACATGCCGCTGGAGTTGTTGCTGACAATGCCGCCTATCATCGCCGAATTGATGGTGGCCGGGTCGGGGCCGATCTTGCGGCCAAACGGCAGCAAGGCGGCATTGGCCGCCGCGCCGATCACCCCCGGTTGCAGGCGGATGGCCCGCCCCTCATCCAGCACTTGCAGGTCTTTCCAACCGTGATTGGCCACCACCAGAATGGAATCACTCACCGCCTGGCCGGATAGCGAAGTCCCGGCGGCGCGGAAGGTGACCGGCAATTTCAATGCCGCGGCCTGGGCCAGCACCGCCTGCACTTCGGCCTCGGAATGGGTCTGGATGACAATTTTCGGCACCAGCCGGTAACAGGACGCATCCGTCCCGTAAGCCAGGGTGGACAGTGGATCGGTAAAGACCCGTTTGGCGTCGATCACATCGACAATGGCTTGATGAAACAGCCGGTAAGCACCTTGCAGCATGAACTCTCTCCGCGGCGCGGGCAGCTGTTCTGTGTCGGCTTGCCACGCCAGGTTGCGCACACCTCCCGCAGAACTACAGCAACGGGCAGATGGTCCCAAGAATGTTGAAGCGGCATAGTGCCACATCTGGCATTTCTGCCCATCAAGGGATTACCCTGTCAGCCTGAAGGATTACCGATGAAACAGCACAGAAAAGGACCGCGACATGCTGATGCAGATTGATCAAGCCACATTGCTGGTAGTGGATATCCAGGACAAGCTGTTACCGGCGGTGGACCAGGCCGACGCCATGCTGGCAGCCAGCCTGTGGCTGGTGGGCGTGGCCCACGATACCGGCTTGCCCATCGTGTTTTCCGAACAATATCCGCGTGGCCTGGGCCACACCGAAGCCAGCCTGCTGGCACTGGCTCCCCAAGCCAGCGTGGTGGAAAAACTGCACTTCTCCTGCGTGGCGGCCGACTGTCTGCCCGACAGCCTGCTGGCACGCAAACAGGTGATTGTCTGCGGCATGGAAACCCATGTCTGTGTCTTGCAGACGGTGCTGCAATTACTGGCACAGGGCAAGCAGGTGTTTGTGGTGGCCGATGCGGTGGCCAGCCGTCGTGACAGCGACAAGCAACTGGGCTTGCAACGCATGCAGGCGGCAGGGGCGGTATTGGTCAGTAGGGAAATGGTGCTGTTTGAAATGCTTGGCGTCGCTGGCAGTGAACTGTTCAAGGCCATGAGCAAGAAGTATCTGATGGGTGTGCAGCCGGACTGAACCAGATGGACAGCTGCCGGGATGGACGTCTGGCCGAAGAGTGGTCTCTTCGGCCAGACTGCCCGATGGCGGCTATGCCGCTCTGTTTTCTCCTTTGCAGACTGGCGCAGGACGGTGATTGCAAGGAGGAGGGAGCAATCACCCGTCGCCAGCTACTGCCCAAAATATAGCAAATGGCGTGCCAGAAACTCCAAGCATTTGATTTTATTGCTTATAAAAAATTTCAAGCCACGTCCGTCAGCCATTCCCCATCCTATACAAGCAGCGATGGCACCACGATGGTGCACTCACTTTTCCACACGCACCAGCCTGCGCCCGGCTCTCCCTGTAGCGCAGCGGACGGACTGTGCTAGCATCGGCACTCATTCCGACAACCACCACCCCATGCAGGACACACACTTCATGACCACCAGCTTCAAGGATATTCTGGAAACCTTGCCCGCCACCGATGGCATCGCCGCTATTGTGCTACTGGATGCCGCCGGTGAAACCCTCACCCGTCTGGAAAACAAGCCGGGCACCGCCGGTTCGGTACGGGTTTACCATGCCCTGATCAAGAAACACAGCCACATCAACCGCGCAGCAGCCCAGGAAGGCCTGCAGTTGTACGCGGAACATACTGCCGACGCGCGTCTGAATCCGGGTAAACATCCGAATATCGATCGCCTGCTGGCCATTGCCGAAGAAAATGCCCCCGGCCTGCGCGCCCGCATCGTACTGGAAAACGACTAAGAGCCGCTAACAAAAACCTGCTGCTGCGTTGCGCTTCCTTGCCGTACCCTTGTACTGTCGGCCTCGGCGCGCCTTGCCCCAGGGACGCTACGCTATTTTGTCAGCCGCGCTAAGCCACCAGCCTTCGCCTGACTGACCCGGCCTGTGCCAGGTCGGTCAAGGCTTACTTGCGCTAGCAGGTGCAGGCGTTTTAGCTTGTTACCAGCTCTCCGGCAGCACACCAAACAGCGATATCACCGCATACACCCCACTGAAGAAGAAGGTGGCGACAATCAGCCACTGCACACTGCGGTGGGCATACCAGCCACAAACGAACTCGCTACTCACATCGCCTCGTCGCCGTGCCGCATTCAGCAGCAGCACCGGAATGATGCCCATCAGCACACCACCAAATGTGCCGGCGAAGTACAGCGCATTGACGAAGCTGGCAATACCCGAATACGCCAGCAGGAATGGCGGCAGGGCAACCACAACCAGTACCAGCAGGCGTTTGCCTGTTTGCTGTTCGCTCCCCAGACGGAAGTGGTCGAAGATATTGGTGAACAGGCAGCCACCCAGGCCCCAGTAGGAAGTCAGCATGGCCAGCAAGGCGAAGATATTGGCGGTGTAGTAAGCCCATTGCCCCAGCTTAGTGTGGCTACCTGGGTCAGGTTGTCGCTGCCAACCAGGGCAATCACCGACGCCGGAATAAGCGCGACAAAGACAAAGGTCAGCGCCATGCCGGCCACAATGAGACCGGGCAGCTTGCGCGGTGCAGTCAGGTTGCCGCGCACCAGTTCCGGTACCAGAAACTGCGCGCCAAACACAAACACGGCCAGATTGAATACCGGCACCACATACTGCCAGTGACTGAGCCACAGATTACTCAGCCGCGCATCCTGACTGACGATGGAGGCCATAATCAATGCCAGGATGATGACAATCATGCTGATGCTGATCAGCTTGTTACCGGCACCCAGTACCTTCAGCCCCAGATACAACACCGCGACCGACGGCACGATGAACAGGATGCTACCCAGCTCCCTGCTCATGCCATAAGCACCGAGCAAGTCCAACATGATGCTGCCACTACCGGCCATGTAAGCCGTCAACGCGCCAAAGCTGTTGGCCGCCACCGCCAGAAACAGCAACCAGCCGCCCGCACCACCCAGATAGCGCCGTGCCAGACCGCTAAGCTGATGATTGCCACGGGTACGCAGTGCTACTTCCGTCAGGTAGAGCATGGTGATGGTGCACAACACACAGGTCAGTGCCAGACATAGCAACAGTGGGACATATCCGGTCTTGCGCGCTGCAAAAGCGATGCCCAGCACACCAGCCCCGATATTGGTGCCAAAAATGATGCCGATGGTTTCCAGCCTGCTGATGGGCTGCACCAGAAGGCCAGAGTCTGCATGGGACGGCTCAGCCGCCAGTTCACTTGAATGCATGAAAGCTCCGGGGATGTATGACATGCAGCCGGTCAGCGTGGAAACCACACCGACGCAGCCGGCAACAGGTTTCACTGCGTATGGGAGTACAGTTTGAAGGCGATACGCCAACGCCCCTGGCGCTTGCACAGCGAGACGTAATCGGTGAACACCTTCCCGGCCAATGGCGTTTGCAGCTCGGCCATGGCGGCATTGCCGCACAGGCGGATTTCACCGATCTGCAAGCCATAAGGCTCACCCTGTGCATGCGGCGAAACGCGTGTTTGCAGCAGATTGCGGTATTGGGTCTGGTCCAGCCGTGACTCGTTACCGTCAATGTCGCCAAGCAGCATGGCATCGGGACGGAAGGCCTCAGCCAGTTTTTCCGGGCGGCCGTAATACAGGGCCTGGTAATAGGCAGTGAGTGCCTGGCGGATCTGTTCGATATCAGACGAGCAAGACATGCGGTTCTCCAGTTCGGTCTAGCGGGAAGATGGCCCGGTATTCTTGGTTGGCGACAGGCCGGCAGGTGCCAGCTTGCTCAACAGCTGCATCAGCCAGGACGGCTGACGGTTTTCATCGGCGGCCAGATCGACCTGCCCCACCGCATGGCGCACCAGACGGCCACCGATATAGCGTATGGGTTCGGGAGGGAAGTCGCGCTGCAAGCCCTGCACCAGACCACAGCGCGCCCATTCGTTGTCTTGCCCGAGTGCCAGCGCCGCCAGGATACGGCCTCCCAGCATGGAGGGGCCGACGCCATTACCGGAATAGCCGATGGCGTAGAGCACATTCGGCTGCTGCGGCAGCGCACCGAAATGCGGCAAGCCGTTAAAAGTGCGGTCGATGGGGCCGGTCCAGTTGCTGACGACATCGGCGGCCTGCACGCCCGGATAGGCACGGCGCAAATGGACAGCCACCGTGTCTGCAATGTCTGATGGCCCATTCAGCTTTTCGGCCAGCCGGCCCCCATACACCAGCTGCTCACTGCCACCGCCTTTGCCAAATACGATGCAGCCATCCGGCGTGGTGCGGTAGTAATGCACCAGCATGCGGCTATCGGAGATGGTCATACCATTGACCCAGCCGATAGACTGCAGCAAGTCCGGCAAGGGGCGTGTCATCACCACATCACTGGATACCACGACAAAGGCCTTGCGGATGTCGGCAAACTGCGCGGCCCAGGCATTCATGGCCAGAATCACCTTGCTGGCACGCACGCTGCCCTGCGCACATTGCACCCGGGCCGGGAAGCCTGCTTCCAGCCGCTGCATCGGTGAAGACTCATACACCTTGACCCCAAGCTTGCGGGCATGACGCAACAGGCCACGTGCCAGCATGGCCGGCTGGATCGAGGCCGACACCGGCTCGAACACACCATCCAGATGCAGGCTGGAACCACCCAGTTGCGCCGCCTGTCCGGCAGCCAGACGCAGAAAAGGTGATTGACCCAGGCGCTCCAGTTGGCTGGCCGTGCTTTCCCAACTGCCTAGCTGGGCAGTAGTGGTGGCAGCCCACAGCCAGCCGTCCAGCCGCAGCTGGGCAGCAATGTCGTGCTGCTGGCAAAAGGTCTCCAGCTCGAAAATGGCCTGTGACGACAGCTGGCACAGGCGCAGGGCTTCGGCCTCGCCACACATCTTGGCCAATGACTGGTATTTGGCCCACAGACTGAGCACGAAACCGCCATTACGGCCACTGGCACCACTGCCACACAGACGGGCTTCGACCATCACGACTTCGGTATCCGGGCTGGCTTCCTTGATACGGATGGCACTCCACAGGCCGGTGAATCCACCACCGACAATGCAGACATCTGCATTGACATCCTGCATCAAAGGAACGGGGACTTCCGGGTTTTCCTGCGCTAGCACAGCACTCAGCCAAGGGCTGAACTGGCTGCAGCGGGTGATGAGAGATGACATGCGGCAATGCTCCTGACTGCGAATACCGGGCCGATGGTATGCCAGGCCCGGGGAAGGACAGCAGGGAGCTTATTTGAATTAGCCGGTCAAATTGATGGGAAAAAACTGAAACAGCAAATGGAAAACAGAAGGAAGCAAAGAGCATGCTTCTTGATCCTGCAAGTACACAACAGGCTTGGGGCCGGGTGGAAATTACCGTCAACCCATGAAAAAAGCCCGCATAAGCGGGCTTTTTTCTTGCAGCACAATTCCGGATAAGGGAATCAGGCCTGGCCGACCACAACAACCTTGATCGGAGCAACCACGTCGTGGTGCAGGGCGATTTCGATGTCGTACTCACCGATAGCCTTGAACGGGCCGTTCGGCAGACGAACTTCGAAACGCTTGATTTCCACGCCGAATGCGGTCACGGCTTCAGCCACGTCCACATTGGTCACGGAACCGAACAGACGGCCATCAACACCGGCTTTTTGCGCGATGGTGATAACAGCTTCAGCCAGCTTTTCAGCACGAACCTTGGCATCGGCCAGGATTTCAGCTTGCTTGGCTTCCAGTTCGGCGCGACGAGCTTCGAACTCTTTCAGGTTGTTTTCGGTAGCGCGCTTGGCTTTGCCTTGCGGGATCAGGAAGTTACGGGCGTAACCGTTCTTAACCTTGACCACGTCACCCAGTTGACCCAGGTTGGCAACTTTTTCGAGCAGAATGATTTGCATCTTAAGTCCTTTCCCGGCTTAGTGTTGATCGGTGTAAGGCAGGAAAGCCAGGAAGCGAGCACGCTTGATAGCAGTGGTCAGCTGACGCTGGTAGCGAGCCTTGGTACCGGTAATGCGAGCCGGGATGATTTTGCCGTTTTCGGCGATGAAGTCTTTCAGGAGATCAACGGATTTGTAGTCGATTTCCTTGATGCCTTCTGCCGTGAAGCGGCAGAACTTCTTGCGCTTGAAGAGTTGACGAGCCATTTTGACTAACCTTTTACAAATTCAACATATTCGATATTGAGTACCAACCGCGGATTCCTCAGACTGCGCTGGGACAGAAAGCCGGTAAGCGTTACCGTGTTTCCTGCCAGTTTGCCAGCATGTCGCCGGGCGTCTTCACCAATCAGCACGGCCTGGATTTCACAGGCCACATCCCGTTCGAACCCGCCGGCAGTCTGTCTAGACTGATGCCGGACCCACATTTCCACTACCGGAATTCCGGCAGGGGTGTAACGCAGGTCTTCTTCGCGTTCGACCGTCGCGGTCAATACCAGACGGTTCTGCAAGTCCTTCACTCCTGCCTATCAGGCAGCAGCTTCGGCCTCGGCTGCCGGCTGGGAATCCAGCAGGTTTTTAGCCTTTTCGTCCTTCATCATCGGGGACGCTTCGGTAATGGCGCGGTCCAGCTTGATGGTCAGGTGACGCAGAACAGCGTCGTTGAACTTGAAGGCGTGCTCGATCTCGGCCAGGGTTTCGGACTGGCACTCAACGTTCATCAGAACGTAGTGGGCTTTGTGCAGCTTCTGGATCGGGTAAGCCAGTTGACGACGGCCCCAGTCTTCCAGACGGTGGATCTTGCCTTCAGCGGCCAGAACCATGCCCTTGTAGCGCTCGATCATGGCCGGAACCTGTTCGCTCTGGTCCGGATGGACGATGAACACGATTTCGTAATGACGCATGTTAACTCCTTATGGCTATTTAGCTTTTTGCCATGCGGTTGCAAAAAGCAAGGTAGTGAAACCGCAGCATTCTACGCACTTACGCAGGCCGGGGCAAACTAAATCGTCCGTAAGTGCAAGCCCGATGGCCTGCCACGCAGTCAAACTGCAACAGCTACAGGCGCTTATTGCGTTGAATATCGCTGATGACGCCCTGATGCAGGGTAATCACCGTGGTGTAGGGCAGGTCGATGTCGCCCAGCCAGAACAACTGGCTATCGCCACTGCCGGCCGGGTCGGTGCGCACGTAATCCGGCTTGCCGGCCAGTTGTTGCAGTTCACTGGCAGGCATGCCACGGTGCAGGCGCATGAATTGTTCGAAGGGTAGAGGGTCGGCCAGTATGCAGGACGACAGCAGCAGGCCAGCCAGCGCTGGCAAAAGGGTTTTCATGGCGGTGGGTTTCCATGGGCCGGTGGGGAAACCCGAGTATTCCACAAGGCGGATCAATCGTTGATGAAGCCTGCGTTGATTGGGGCGCTCCGCGCCCTAGCGCACCTTTTTCACCACATCGATCAACTCGGTCACCATGCCGGTTGCATCACCTTGTTGCAATGCCCGGCTGACACAACCCTTCATGTGGTTTTCCAGCAACTGCATGGCCACGGCGTCCAGTGCCGACTTGACCGCCGCCACCTGGGTCAGCACGTCCACGCAGTAACGGTCGGACTCCACCATGCCGCTGATGCCGCGTACCTGCCCCTCAATTCTGGCCAGCCGCTTGAGCAGGGCCGCCTTGTTGGGCTGGGTCACACTCTTGCCACTGGATTCCGGCTGCCCATGGCAGCAGTCGTCGTTTTTGGGGGCAAGGCTCATGCAGACTCCGCATTCTGGATTGAAAACAGGGCTGCCAGTGTAACACCGGCAGCCCCGGGCTTGCGCAGGCTGCCGTTCAGGCTTTGACGTCCAGCATGGCCATCATGCCCGCGTCCTCGTGCTCCAGGATGTGACAGTGGAACATACGCAGGCCGGGCATGGTCTGCACAAAGCGCAGGCGCACGGTTTCGCCGGCAGGAATATTCACCACATCGCGCCAGGCCAGGAAGGGCTCGGTTTGCCACACGCCGTCATCGGTGCGGGCCATCACTTGGAACTGGGTGCCGTGGAGATGGAAGGGGTGGTCCATGTGCGCCTGACTGACGATGTCCCATTCTTCGATCTGCCCCACCTTGCCGGTGAAATCAGCCCGGTTCATATCGAATTTCTTGCCATTGATCAGGAACATCGCCGCCGGATTGGCCATGTTTTCGCTGAAGTTGACCACCCGTTTGACCGCAGGCTCGCCTAGCGCGGTGATGTCGCGCAGTGTGTCCGGCAGCGTGGCGGTGGCTTTGCTGCCTGCCTGCCTGATGGTGGCAAGGGTAAGGGTTTCCGCCTGTTCCGGGCTCATGGCTTTGCCACGGTTGTAAGGCAAAGACTGCAAGGCGGATGGCTGGCCTGCAGTAAAGCGTCCGGTCACGACAATTTCCGCCCGCTCACCGGGCGACAACAACAGCGTATCAATGTGGCGCGGCGCGCCGATCAGCCCGCCATCCGTCCCCACCAGTTGTACTTCGTGCACGGGCAAGGCCAGCTTGAGGATGCGGGCGCTGCTGGCATTCCAGATGCGCCAGCGCTGCCGCTCGCCCTGCGCCAGCGTAATCACCGGCTGCCAGCCGCCATTCACCAGCACGAACTGGCCTTCACGGCCATCATGCCGGTCGGCAGCGCTGCTATCCGCAATCTGGCCATGGGCATCCAGTTTGAGGTCGGACAGCACCAGCCACTGCTCCGGCAGATGCGCCAGCGGGTCGTTGCGGCTTTTCACCACGAATACCCCGGCCAGCCCCATATAAGCCTGCTGCGCGGTATGGCCATGCGGATGCGGGTGATACCAGTAGCTGGCTGCGCTGCCCGGCGGCAAACGGAAGCGGTAGGCATGCTGCTGCCCCGGCAAAACCGGGTTGTGCGGATTGCCGTCCTGCTCTGCCGGCACCGGCATGCCATGCCAATGGATGGTGCTGGGCTGCAGCAGCTTATTGGCAAAAGCAATGTCCACTTCATCCCCTTCCCAGGCCACGATGGCCGGGCCGGGAATCTGGCCGTTATACGCCCAGAAAGTAGTAGCGGGCTTACCCGGCAACAGCGGCAGGCTGACCGGCGCTGCCTGCAACTGGCCGACAAACTGGCCGCTGCCCCCCTGATTGGCCAGCATGGACAGCGCAGCCAAAGGCAGGCCGCGTGGCAGACCCAGGCTGTCGGCAGCGGGCATGCTGGCGCTTGCACCGTGGTCCATGGCCGCATGATCCATGCCCGGCATGTCGGCCATGCCTTCTGCCCATGCCTGGCGTTGCAGCAGCGGAGTGAATACCAAGGTAGCAGCGTAAGATAGAAAGTGGCGGCGTTGCATGATCTGGGCCTTAATTTGAATGGCTACAACTCATACCCCCCAAGGGTATGTCGAACGTAGAGTAACAAATACCATTCAAGTTCCATTGTGCCAGATCAAATCTGGCCAACGGTGCAACCAACCCTTATCAGTAACTCGCTGGTGGAACACGGCTACCGAGGCACGAGCCGGGTTATGTCTTAGTACTCCAGCAAACAGATCATCCAAACCAAACGGGGCAATCAGTTCCAGGCTGCAGCCACTACGGCGTACTGCAACAGCCGTAGCCGTCTCGGGCCAACTCTCCAACGCCGCAAGCAAGGATATGAAAGGCGGCCAATGTTTCCCGGTTGCTTCTGCAATCCAGCGATGCACGGTGGCCTGATTCACAATGTCCCACGCGCTAACCTGAGAAAATCTGCCACGTAAACTGTGCTCAAGCTCTGCCTCAAAATCAGCAGCATCCAACGCCGTCGCATGGTAGACGATATCAATCTCGGCCGGCAGCGACGGTGAATAGCCATGCAGATGATCCCAGACTGCCGCACGCACAGCACCGGCAGCCAGCCAACAATCCGGTGCAACATCCTCTAGATAAGTAAGCAAGGGGGATAGCAGCGGATGAGCGGACAAGATAGCGTCCAGCCTATCAAGCAAAACGCCCTGTTCTGCTGTGAGAGACAGGGCGTTGGACTGCAATGGTACAGCCTTAGGCTTTGGCATCAGCAGCTAGCACACGCTGGCGGCGGCTTTCGGCCAGCACCATGCCGGAGGACACCGACACATTGAGGCTTTCCACCGTGCCACACATCGGAATGGACACCAGCACATCACAGTGCTCACGCGTCAGGCGACGCATGCCCTCGCCTTCCGAGCCCATCACCCAGGCCAGCGGGCCTGCGGCATCCACATGGAACAGGTCGGTATCGGCTTCCATGGTGGTGCCGGCAATCCACACCCCGGCGTCTTTCAGGTCGCGCAGGGTGCGCGCCAGATTGGTGACGGTGATGTAGGGAATCACTTCCGCCGCGCCGCAGGCCACTTTGGATACGGTAGCGTTCAGCCCGGCAGAACGGTCTTTCGGGGCAATCACCGCATGGGCGCCCATGGCGTCGGCCACCCGCAGGCAGGCCCCCAGGTTATGCGGGTCGGTCACGCCGTCCAGAATCAGCAGCAGCGGCGGTTCGCTGAGGTTTTCCAGCACGTCGTCCAGGTCGACATGGTTGCGGCTGGCATCAATCATGGCCACCACGCCTTGATGGCGGGCATTGCCGCTCATGCTGTCCAGCCTTGCCTTGTCGACAATGTGCAGCTTGATGCTTTCTTCTGCGGCCTTGTCCAGCACGGCCTTGGCGCGCTCATCGTGGCGGCCGCCGGCCAGCCAGATTTCAATCAGGCTTTTCGGGTTCTGCCACAAGCGGGCGTTGATGGCATGAAAGCCGTGAATGAGTCGCTTGTTGCTCATGCGCTTGAAGCCTTGTAAACGGGAATGGGCGCTATTGTAGCTGCAAAGGACGGGGCTTGCTGCCAAACCGCAGCCCGGTGCCCATCACAGACCGCCCTGCCAGTCGGCCAGTACGGCCAGACGCGCCGACTTGGCCAGTTGTTCGGCCAGTTGCGGAAACTCCGTCGCCGGCACCGGCTTGCCAAAGTGATAGCCCTGCAACAAGGTGCAGCCTTTCAGTTCCAGGAAGTCTGCCTGGGCAGCATTCTCCACCCCTTCGGCCACCACCTTGAACTTGAGCTTCTTGGCCATGGCCAGGATAGCTTCGGCAATGGCGGCATTGTCTTCGTCGCCGGGCAGGCCGTCGACAAAGGAGCGGTCGATTTTCAGCGTATCCAGCGGGAAACGCTTGAGATGGGACAGTGAGGAGTAACCAGTGCCAAAGTCGTCAATCGACAGCCACACACCCAGCGCTTTCAGTTCGGCCAGTTGGTGCACGGCTTCCACCGGGTTTTGCATGATCATGCTTTCGGTGATTTCCAGCTCCAGCCTGCTGGCGTCCAGACCGGTACTTTGCAAGGCTCGCGCTACGTTTTCCACCAGCGTGGTCTGCTCAAACTGGCGCGCCGACAGGTTGACGGCCACGCGCGGCACGAACAGTCCGGCATCGTCCCAGGCCTTGATCTGGCGACAGGCTTCTTGCAGCACCCAGTCGCCAATGGGCTTGATCAGGCCGGTTTCTTCGGCCAGCGGAATGAAGCGCAGCGGCGGAATCAGCCCCAGTTGCGGGTGACGCCAGCGAATCAGCACTTCCACCCCGGACATGTCGCGGCTGGCGGCATTGAGTTGCGGCTGGTAGTGCAGTTCGAATTCGCCCCGCTCCAGCGCCTGGCGCATGCCGTTTTCCAGCAGCAGGCGCTCGAAGGTCTGGGTGTTCATCTCCGCGTCAAAGAACTGGTAGGTGTTCTTGCCGGCGTCCTTGGCGCGGTACATGGCGACATCGGCGTTTTTCAGCAGGCTGCGTGCATCGGTCCCGTCATTGGGGAACACGCTGATGCCGATACTGCCGGTGACAAACACTTCGTGTTCTTCCAGTCGCAAACCACGGCCCAGCACGGTGAGGATGTCCTCGGCCAGCGCCGCCAGTTCGGCCTGATCGGCAAATTCGGTCAGCAGCAGGGTGAATTCGTCGCCACCTTGCCGCGCCAGCAGGCCGCGCTCGCCCACCGAATTGGACAGACGAATGGCAATTTCGCGCAGCAGTTCATCACCGGACTGGTGACCGAAGGAGTCGTTGATCAGCTTGAAACGGTCCAGGTCGATGAACATCACCGCCAGCGGGGTTGGCTCGCCGCTCATGTCGACAATGGCCTGTTCCAGCCGGCTGATCAGGCTGCTGCGGTTGGGCAGGCGAGTGAGCGGGTCGTGATTGGCCAGAAACTGCAGGCGCTCTTCGGCCTGCTTGCGCACGGTGATGTCGGAAAACACCGCCACGTAGTTGCTGAGGAAGCCGCCGTCATCGCGCACCAGTGAAATGGACAGTTCAGCCGGATACCAGTCGCCATTCTTGCGCCGGTCGCGCATTTCGCCTTGCCAGTGTCCGTGCTGCGCCAGCGCCTCCAGCATTTGCTGACTGACTGCGTCGTCATTTTCACTGAAGATGCGCGACAGCTTGCCCAGCGCCTCGCTCTCCTGATAGCCGGTAATGCGGGTGAAGGCGTGGTTGACCGCGATGATGCGGGTATCGGCATCCAGAATCAGGATGCCTTCCGCCGAATTTTCGAACACCTTGCCTGCCAGTTTCAGATTGGTATCGGCGGCAATGCGGTCTGAAATGTCCACCACCACGCCAATCAACGCGGGCTTGCCGTCGTACTCCACCAAGCGGCTGTGCACTTCCAGGTCCACCAGATGGCCGTCACGAGTGATGGCGCGGGTGGTGTAGTGCATCACCTGGATGTTGTCGCGCAGGCGGCGCTTGATCTGCAGCCGGATGCGGCTGGCCTCGCTGGGCGGCAGCAGGCTTTCCAGGGGCATGTCCTGCATGTCTTCCGGCCGGTAGCCGACGATATCGGCCAGCTTGGGGTTGACGTACACCAGCCGCTCGTCCTGCAGGATGTAGATGCCGACCAGGGTTTGTTCCACCAACGCCCAGTATTTTTCCTCGGCTTCCTTCTTGGCTTTTTGCTCTTCGCGGGTACGGGTGATGTCGGTATCCACGCTGCCTACCCCGGCCGGGCGGCCCTGGCTGTCGAACAGCGGAAACTTGGTCACCAGCATGGTGAAGGTGCTGCCGCCGGTGGTGAAGCTTTCTTCAAACTGGCGCGGCTCCAGGCAATTGAGTACCACTTCGTCCTGCTGCTGGATGCGCCGGGCATCTTCAGAAGCAAAATAATCGCTCACCAGGCGGCCCACCATGGCGTACTCGGTAACGCCCAGCATGCGGCTGTAAGCGCGGTTGGCCAGCAGGAAGCGGCCATCCAGCCCCTTGAGCGACATCATGTTGGGGCTGTTGTTGACCAGAGACTCCACCCGCGAGCGGAACTCGTTCAGCTCGTCTTCCTTGCGGCGGTGCACATCACTCAGCGTTGCCACCAGCAAGGAAGCCACAATGAAAGTCAGACACAGCGCCGTTTCGGTCATCAGCTCGGTGCTGCCGGCATACAGGTAAAGTCCGGGGAAAAACCCGGGCAGGGACAATAACAGGCACAGCAAGGCACCGGACAGGCAGGCACCCAGCAAGCGGCCACGGAAGGCCGCCCAAATCATCAAGGGGAAAAACAGTACCGGGCGCGGAATGGGCAGGTCTTGCGCATTGCTCACCATGGATGCCCACACCGCCAGCATCACCAGCAAAATCACCAGCAATTCCAGCAAGCGACGACGATCTGGCAGGCTGCTCAGCCGCAGCAGCGGCAGGCAAGAGGTCATGGCCAGCATGCAGCAGGCACCGGCCTGCGCCATCCACTGCAATACCTCGGGCAAACTGCCATGCCAGAACGAATACACGCCCAGCAAGGCAATGGGCGGGGCGGTGAAATAGGCACACACTTCCAGCAGGTTCAGCAGCAAGCGGGAAATGGCCGAACCATCGGTGGCCGTGGCTGGAGAGGCACGCAGCAAATGCGCGCCTGGCAATAGCAGCAGCAAAGACAGGCTTAGCGCTGCGGCCCATGGCCATGGCAAATACTGGCCGGTCAGCAGCAGGGCTGCCGGGGGCCAGAACCACACCCGGCGCAGGCCGCGCCATAGCAGGCAGCCGGCAAACAGGCCGTGCGGCAGGAAACCGTACAAAGGAACCTCACCCAGGGCATCCCTGGGCCATAGCAACAAGCTGGCGGCAAACAAGGCAAAAGCCAGCCAGCCGGCAAATATCCCCTTAGCTTTCACTCTCCCAATCCTTTACAGCCACAGTCCGCCCATGCACGACTGTTTCCGGTCGGTGCTTATTGGTATGAGGTACGGATATGTGGCGGGTCGCGGGCCTTGTGGCCTCTTGTAAATGGCTGGCAAACACACCGATGGCGTGAAATGCCCGCTGGTATAATACCCGCAGATCCACGAATGTGAAGAAGAATGTTGGACACACTGCCCCGCATTGCCCCAGCCGGTCAGAAGACCCGCTGCCCCGCCCTGCCTGATGGCCTCGACGCTGCCGTGCTGGCTGGCCTGGCCCAGGCCGGCCACACCCTGCTGGTGCTGACCGCCGACGCCCAGGCAGCACAACGGCTGAAAGCCGAGTTGCCCTGGTTTGCCCCCGACATCAAGGCCGCCTTGCTGCCTGACTGGGAGACGCTGCCCTACGACCATTTCTCCCCGCACGGCGAGCTGGTAAGCGAACGGCTGGCCACGCTGTGGCAGATTCACCGCGGTGAATGTCAGGTAGTGATTGCCCCGGTCAGCACCGCCATGACGCGGCTCTCGCCGGTGAGCTACCTGCTGGGCCGTACCTTTTTGTTGCAAAGCAAGCAACAACTGGATGTGGAGCAACTGCGCGCCGACATGGTGATGGCTGGCTACAGCCACGTCACCCAGGTGATGGCGCCGGGCGAGTTTTCCATTCGTGGCGGCCTGGTGGACCTGTTCCCCATGGGCAGCACCCTGCCCTACCGCATCGACCTGTTCGACAAGGAAATCGACAGCCTGCGCACCTTCGACCCGGACAGCCAGCGCACACTGTACCCGGTACCGGAAATCCGCATGCTGCCGGCGCGCGAATATCCGGCGGACGAAAGTGGCGTCACCGCCTTCCGCCAGCACTACCGCGAGCGCGTGGAAGGCGACCCGTCCAAGAGCCGCATTTATAAAGACGTATCGGCCAATCTGTTCCCCGCCGGTATCGAGTACTACCTGCCGCTGTTCTTCGACGAAACCGCCACCCTGTTCGACTACGTGGGCGAATCCGCCCTGGTGGTGCTGCACCGCGACGTGGCCGGTGCCGCCGACACCTTCTGGAAAGACGTACAGAACCGCTACCACATGGCGCAGGGCGACCCGGAACGTCCGGTACTGCCGCCTGCCGATGTGTTCTTGCGTCAGGACGAATTCCTCGGCCGCATCAAGCCTTATTCCCGCATCGAGATTCCCGCTGCCGATGCAGACAGCACCGTGTTGCAATTGCCCGACCTGGCCGTGGAACGCCGTGCCGACAACCCCTTGCACAAGCTGGCGCATTATCTGCAACACAGCGGCCAGCGCGTGCTGCTGACAGCCGAAAGCCTGGGGCGGCGCGAAACCATGGTGCAGTTCCTGCAAGAGCACGGCATCAAGCCGCAGCTGATCGACAACTGGCAGGACTTTGCCAACGGCAACATGCCGCTGGCGCTGGTGGTGGCCCCGCTGTATTCCGGCTTTGCCCAGCAGCAACCGCCGCTGTCCATCATCACCGAGAGCGAGCTGTACCAGCACATCGCGCGCAGTCATACCCGCCGCCGCCATGTGAAGATGAGTTCGGACTCCATGCTGCGCGACCTGGCCGAGGTAAAATCCGGCGACCCGGTGGTGCACGAGCAGCACGGCATCGGCCGCTATATCGGTCTGGTGTCGATGGACCTGGGCGAAGGCGAAACCGAGCTGATGCAGCTGGAATACGCGGACAACGCCACCCTGTACGTGCCGGTCAGCCAGCTGCACCTGATCTCGCGTTATGCCGGCGGCCCGTCCGAGCAGGCCCCGCTGCACAAGCTGGGCAACCCCGCCTGGGAAAAGGCCAAGAAGAAAGCCGCCGAAAAGGCGCGCGATACTGCCGCCGAACTGCTTAATCTGTACGCCCAGCGCGCCGCGCGCGAAGGTCACAGCTTCAGCCTGTCGCACCACGATTACGATGCCTTTGCCGCCGGTTTCGGCTTTGAAGAAACCATAGACCAGGCCAATGCCATCGAAGCCGTCATCCACGATATGTGCAGCGGCAAACCGATGGACCGGCTGGTCTGCGGCGACGTGGGCTTCGGCAAGACCGAAGTCGCGCTGCGCGCGGCTTTTGTCGCGGTGATGGGCGGCAAGCAAGTAGCGCTGCTGGTGCCCACCACCCTGCTGGCCGAACAGCATTTCCAGAACTTCTCCGACCGCTTCAACGATTGGCCGGTGAAGATTGCCGAGCTGTCACGCTTTCGCAGCGCCAAGGAAAGCAAGGCCGCGCTGGCAGGGCTTGCCGAAGGCACGGTAGACATCGTCATCGGCACCCACAAGCTGGTGCAGCCGGACGTACAGTTCAAGAACCTGGGGCTGGTGATCATCGACGAAGAGCACCGCTTTGGCGTGCGCCAGAAAGAGCAGCTCAAGCGCCTGCGCGCCAATGTCGATGTGCTTACCCTCACCGCCACGCCGATTCCGCGCACGCTGTCGATGGCGCTGGAAGGCCTGCGCGACTTCTCGGTCATCGCCACTGCGCCCAATCGCCGGCTGGCAGTGAAAACCTTCATCAGCCCGGCCAGCAACGGCGTGATCCGCGAGGCCATCCTGCGTGAACTCAAGCGCGGCGGTCAGGTGTTCTTCCTGCACAACGAAGTGGACACCATTGCCAACATGCAGGAAAAACTGGCCGAACTGGTGCCGGAAGCCCGCATCGGCGTGGCCCACGGCCAGTTGCGCGAACGCGAGCTGGAACAGGTGATGCGCGACTTCCTGCAACAGCGCTTCAATGTGCTGCTGTGCTCCACCATCATCGAAACCGGCATCGACATTCCCAATGCCAATACCATCCTGATCAATCGTGCCGACAAGTTCGGCCTGGCCCAGCTACACCAGCTGCGTGGCCGGGTGGGGCGCAGCCATCATCAGGCCTATGCCTATCTGCTGACCCCGGACGGCATGACCAAGGACGCCGGCAAGCGGCTGGAAGCCATTCAGTTGTCCGGCGAGCTGGGTGCCGGTTTCTATCTGGCCATGCACGATATGGAAATCCGTGGTGCGGGTGAGGTACTGGGCGAAGGCCAGTCGGGTGAAATGCAGGAAGTGGGCTTCTCGCTGTTTACCGAGATGCTCAAACAAGCGGTGCGCGACCTGAAAAAAGGCCGCGAGCCCGACCTGGACGCACCGCTGGGCGTCACCACCGAAATCAATCTGCACAGCCCGGCGCTGTTGCCGGATGCCTACTGCCCGGACGTGCATGAACGGCTGGTGCTGTACAAGCGCCTGGCCACCTGCGACACGGAGCAGGACATCGACGCCATCCACGAGGAGCTGATCGACCGCTTCGGCCTGCCGCCGCAAACGGTGAAAACGCTGATCGAAAGCCACCGCCTGCGCCTGCTGGCCAAGCCGCTGGGCGTAGCCAAGCTGGACGCCAGCGAAGTGGCCATCCAGTTGCAATTCATCAAGAACCCGCCGATCGACCCGATGAAGATCATCCAGCTGATCCAGAGCAAGAAGAATTACAAGCTGGCCGGTCAGGACAAGCTGCGGGTGGAATCAAAAATAGAAGAAGTGGGCCTGCGCGTGGTGCGGGTGAAGGAGCTGTTGAAAGAGCTGAGCTAGCTTCGGCCAGAGCCCGCTCCACAACGCCTGCCGCCCGGTGCCGCAGGCGTTTTTTCTGTTTCCTGCATTGCCACATCGCAAAACAGGCAGGAAACAGGCTGGTCGCTCTTGTGGTGGCAGGGCTACACTGAAAGGGCAACACGCAGTCTTCCTCATCCTTACAACAACAGGAAAATGCGATGACCCACTCCCGCTACCACGCCCCGCTGCAAGACCGCAGCACTGACGACGACGAAGACGACGATGTGAAACTGCCCGCCTTCCGCCGTTACGAATCACAAGGTGTGATCCGCCAGATTTCCTACTATCTGTCCGGCGAAATTGTCGACCCCATCCAGTACACCGACCTGCTGTACACCCTGCGCACCGCCAGTGCCACCGACCTGATCTTCCTGCACCTCAACACTCCCGGCGGCAATTTCGATACCGGCTTGCAGATCATCAACAACATCGCCGCCAGCGAGGCGCACGTCATCACCATTCTGGAGGCGCGCGCCTTTTCCATGGGCGCGCTGATCTTTCTGGCCGGGGACGAGCTGATCGTGCATGACACCTGCCAGCTAATGTTCCACAACTACTCGTCCGCATCCGTGGGCAAGGGTAACGAACAGGCAGCGCAAGTGATGGCCAGCCGCAAATGGTTCGACAAGGTGATGCGCAATGTCTGCCGCCCCTTCCTGAGTGATCAGGAACTGGAACGCATCAGCAAGGGCGAGGATATCTGGCTGGATACCGACGACATCCGCCGCCGCTTGCTGCATCTGCAAAAAGGAGAACCCGCTGTCAAGCCCAAAGGCACGCGGGCCAAGGTGAAACCGGTACCGGTCAGCGCCAGCGAAACCGACGCCGCCAAACCGGCACGCAGCAGCCGCAAGAGCAAGCCCGCCTGAGGCCACGGCCGCGACCGCACGTACTGGTAAATGCGACAAACGGGCGGCAAGGGCTTACAAGCGGAACTTCGCCACGCTTTGCTGCAAGGTTTGCGAGGTAGCCGCCATGCGGTTGGCCGCCGTGGCGACAGAGCTGATGGCGGCGGCGTTCTCTTCCGACATTTGGGCAATGGCCTCCACGCTGCGCGACAGGCTGCTGGCAGCCGTGCGCTGCTCGCTCAGCGCATCGGATATTTCATTCATGGCCACGGTCACTTCGGCCGAACGGTCGCAGATGGCATGCATGGACTGCCGGGCCTGGCTGGCGGTATCGGCTACCTTGGCCACATCCTGACTGGCCTGCTGCATGCGCTCGGCCGCCATGGTTGTTTCATGGTCGATGCTGCTGGTCATGCTGGCAATTTCCTGTACCGAACGCGAGGTCCGCTCTGCCAGCTTGCGCACCTCGTCGGCCACCACGGCAAAGCCACGCCCTTGCTCACCGGCACGTGCCGCCTCGATGGCTGCATTCAGCGCCAAAAGATTGGTCTGGTCCGCCACATCCTTGATCACGGTGGCGATATTGCCGATGCCCTTCACCTGCTCGGACAGATTGATGATGTCACTGGCAGCCTCGCGGATATCTCCGGCGGCAGTCTGGATGTCCTGAGTGGCTGCGGCAACATGGGTACCACCGGTATCGGAGGCAGTACCCGCATCACTGGCCTTGCCAGCTGCGCTGCGTGCATTGGCGGATACATGCTCGATACTGACCGTCAGCTGTTCTACTGCCGAGGCCGCCGATGAAGTGGATGCCGACTGGTTATACACACTGGAGGAAACCTGGCTGCTGGCGGTGGATACCTGCTGTGCAGTCTGTGCCACCTCCTGTGCACCCTGCACCACCTGGCGGATGATGCCGGCCAGCTCCTGCCGCATTTGCAACAGCGAGCGCATCAGCTTGCCCAGTTCATCCTGCGGACCGGCCGAGGTCTGGTCCGGCTGCAGATTCCCGGCGGCCACCTGCTCGGCCAGTTGCTGGGCCATACCGATGCGCCGGGCAAAATTACCCGACATGATGACGGCCAGGCCCATGCCCAGCAGCATGGCCACGCTGACCACAATCAGCACGATAGTGCCGGTATGGTGGGCTTGTTCACGGATATTGCCGACCGACACATTCATTTTCTGGTCTTGATGGCGCGACAATTCATTCACCGCTTCCTGAAAGCCTTTCAGCGACGGACTGAATTCCTTGTGGACAAAATCAAGCGACTTGCTGCTGTTATTCTGCTTGAGCAAGGCAAACAGGGTGTCATATTTGCTGCGAATGGCGGCACGCGCATTCTGGATATTTTCAAACATGCGTTTGCCTTCAGCCGATTGCACCAGCCGCGATAATCTTTCCATATCATCGCTATTTGCCTTGGCATTGCTTTTCATACTGTCAATCAGCTTATCAATCTGGTCGGAATTGGTTTCCAGTGCCGCCTGATAACACAAGTCCTCAGCAATGACTGCCCGCTTGACCAGATTGCCCGACAACTGGGCCTTGGGATAAATATCGTATTCAATCAGACTGGCTTGATCGGCCAGTGAGGAAACACCCAGTCCGGCATTAATGCCAATTAACAGCATCAGGGCCAGAATCAAACCGAATCCTGCAAAAAACTTGCTGCGGATACTCATATTACTGATATGCATTACCTGTGTTCTCTCTGTGATCCTGCTGACAACAAACCGGATAAATAATTGATATTATTATATTTATTGTCTGCCCATCATTAATCTCGGCACAATCAATTTATTACAAAAGCATAATAATACATATTCATGTCGGTTTTATAATGCGCAAAATCAAACTTTTATTTAAAAGTCCATCACCTGCAAAATTCAACCTGCTGGATAACTTGCTGGAAGCACCAAGCATGGCAAGAAAGACGGGAACAAGGGCAAAGCAATACCAGCAGCGTGATCAGCCTGAGAGCCAGGCGTGGGGGAACGAAATCGGACAACGCATCCGTGCTGCCGAAAAGAAAATGGCCCGGTGTGTACCGGGCCATCAGCACTGGTAAAACATCAATCGACGATAAACAGCCGCGCCCCGGTACGGGTGGACGAGCGGTGCGGCTCGCCCTCATCGCTTACCTGATAGCTCAGGCCGGGAGTCAGCATGAAGCGGCGGCCATCGGCCAGTTCGGTCAGCAGCTCGCCCTCCAGACACAGCAGGATGTGGCCCTTGCGACACCAGTGGTCAGCCACATAGCCGGCGCTGTACTCCACCATGCGTACACGGATATTGCCGAACTGGCAGGTGCGCCACAGCGCCATGCCGCTTTCGCCGGGATGCTCGCTGGGCGCAATGGCCGACCAGTCGGTCACGCCAAACGGAATGTTGTCGATTTGCATGCTGCGCTCCATCTTAGGCTGAACAAGCAGACAGCTTAACCCAGCGTCGATGGTGTCAAGACTGTCGCTGGACAAAAAAGCCCGGAGCATGCTCCGGGCTGGTCTGGCGTTGACGGGTTTGCTTGCCCGCCATCATACAGTCTTGAGTTTACCCTTGGCCTTGCGTGGCACGGCAACATCCCTGGCCGCATCGCGCAAATGGGCTTCGCACCAGGCACGGCCATAATAGCTGTCCAGCAATAGTTGCTTGAGTTCGCTGATCAGCGGATAGCGCGGATTGGCCCCGGTGCATTGGTCATCAAAGGCAGCTTCGGCCAACTGGTCGACCCGGGCCAGAAAGTCTGCCTCTTCCACGCCTGCCGCCTGAATCGACATCGGGATATTGAGTGTCTGTTTCAGTTCGTCCACCCACTGCACCAGCTTTTCCACCCGTTCGTGATCGCGTTCGCCTTCCAGCCCCAGATGACGGGCGATTTCGGCATAGCGCGCCACGCTCTTGGGCCGGTCGTACTGGCTGAACGCGGTTTGCTTGGTGGGAATATCAGCCGCGTTGTAGCGGATGACATTGCTGATCAGCAAGGCATTCGCCAGGCCATGCGCCAGGCCGAATTCAGCCCCCAGCTTGTGCGCCATGGAGTGGCACACGCCCAGGAAGGCATTGGCAAAGGCAATACCGGCAATGCTGGCGGCGTTATGTACTTGCTCGCGGGCTTTCGGGTCGCGTGCGCCGTTCAGATAGGCCGATGGCAGGTAGTCCTTCAGCAGTTTCAGCGCTTGCAGGGCTTGCGGGTCGGAGTATTCGTTGGCCATCACCGACACATAGGCTTCCAGCGCATGGGTCACCGCGTCGATACCACCAAAGGCGGTAAGCGACTTGGGCATGTCCATCACCAGGTTGGCATCCACAATCGCCATGTGTGGCGTCAATTCGTAATCGGCAATCGGGTATTTCACTCCGGTCACTTCATCGGTCACCACGGCAAACGGCGTGACTTCCGAACCGGTGCCGGAGGTGGTGGGCACCGCCACCAGCATGGCTTTGCCACCCAGACGCGGGAACTGGTAAATGCGTTTGCGAATGTCCATGAAGCGCAGCGCCAGATCGGCAAAATGCACTTCCGGGTGTTCGTACATCACCCAGATGATCTTGGCGGCATCCATGGGCGAGCCGCCGCCCAGCGCCATGATCACATCCGGCTGGAAAGACTGCGCCAGTTCGGCCCCCTTGCGTACCACCGCCAGCGTCGGGTCGGCAGGCACATCAAAAAACACTTCCACTTCCAGGCCCATTTTTTTCAGCAGGCGTACCGGCTCATCCACGAAGCCATGTTCCAGCAGATAATGCCCGGTCACGATCAGGCAACGCTTTTTACCCGCCAGGTCTTCCAGTGCCACCGGCAGGCAGCCACGGCGGAAGTAAATGGACTTGGGCAGTTTGTGCCACAGCATGTTTTCCGCCCTCTTGGCCACGGTTTTCTTGTTGATCAGGTGTTTGGGGCCGACGTTTTCCGAAATGGAATTGCCCCCCCAGGAGCCGCAACCCAGCGTCAGCGACGGGGCCAGGCTGAAGTTGTACAAGTCGCCAATACCACCATGCGAGGACGGGGTGTTGATCAGGATGCGGGCGGTTTTCATCTTGTCGCCAAAATAGCGGATGCGCTCGCCTTGCAAATCCTGGTCGGTATACAGCGCCGAGGTATGGCCGATACCACCCAGCGCCACCAGCGCTGCCGCCTTGTCGCAGGCATCGGCAAAATCGCGGGCGCGGTACATGGCCAGCGTGGGCGACAGTTTTTCGTGGGC
The DNA here is from genome assembly GCF_013391415.1 of Aquitalea sp. LB_tupeE. Lineage (GTDB taxonomy): Bacteria > Pseudomonadota > Gammaproteobacteria > Burkholderiales > Chromobacteriaceae > Aquitalea. Next base: position 59,487 of record NZ_JACAXB010000019.1, on the reverse strand, counting down.
GAAGGCTTCGTCATTGCTCAGATCGCTCACTTCGCCAATCAGCACCTTGGTATCAGCCGGTACGGTAATGCCGGCCATGGCGGCAATCTTTACCGCGCTCTGGCCGACAATCGCCGCATTCAGATTGCCGCGATTGAGGATGACCCCGGCCACGGCGGCGGTTTCCTGTGCGCTGAGAATGTAACCGCCATGGCGCGAAAAGCGTTCGCGCACCGCCTCGTAAATGCTGTCCACCACGATGACCGACTGCTCGGAGGCACACACCACGCCGTTATCGAAAGTCTTGGACATCAGGATGGAGGCTACGGCGCGTTTGATGTCGGCCGTTTCGTCGATCACCGCCGGGGTATTACCCGCGCCCACACCGATGGCCGGCTTGCCCGAGGAGTACGCCGCTTTCACCATGCCGGGGCCGCCGGTAGCCAGAATCAGGTTGATGTCGGGGTGCTGCATCAGCGCGTTGGACAGCTCCACGCTGGGCTCGTCTATCCAGCCGATGATGTCCTGCGGTGCACCGGCGGCCACGGCGGCCTCCAATACCAGTCGTGCCGCTGCGCAGGTGGAACGACGCGCGCGCGGATGCGGTGAAAAGATGATGGCATTGCGGGTTTTCAACGCAATCAAGGCCTTGAAAATGGCCGTAGAGGTAGGGTTGGTGGTGGGCACGATGCCACACAGGATGCCAATGGGCTCGGCAATGGTGATGGTGCCAAAGCTGTCATCTTCGGACAGCACGCCGCAGGTCTTTTCATCCTTGTACTTGTTGTAGATGTATTCAGAGGCAAAGTGATTCTTGATCACCTTGTCTTCCATCACACCCATGCCGGTTTCCTCCACCGCCATGCGTGCCAGCGGAAGGCGCGCATCCGCTGCGGCCAGCGCCGCGCTACGGAAAATGACATCAACTTGCTGTTGGGAGAATTCGGCAAAAGCCGCCTGGGCCTGTTTGACGCGCGCTACCAGCGCATCGAGTTGTTCCAATGAAGATACCGACATGACACGACTCCAATGACAAAAAAAGAAATCTGCCCGGGCTGCATGCATTCAGTTGCTTACCATATCCATCTGGTAGGCATTGCCAAATTCAAACTGAATATACAGCCCCGCACGCTGTAATTAACTCACTACAACCGTGCTAATAAAATTGTCAGACAAACAAGGTCATCGCCTTTGTTTTACTGGAAAAATGATTATTGAAGGCAGATTACTCTTTTTAACTGTCCATCGTTTTGCGCCAGGCCAAGTAAATAAGTTGTCAGCAGATAAAAACAGCATGCAACAACACCGCAGTTAATACTTGATTCAGCCCAGCTGTAGTCTGTCACTTACAAAACCAGGCATGAGAAAAGGAAAAACCGCCAGCGCGGGTCAACGCGGTGGCGGTTCTGGTACAGAAAAAGTGCTGCGCTCAGCGCATGAAGCTGTATTTGAAGAACTGGCCCTGCTTCATCAGTTCGCGAATCTTGCCCGGATCGGTCTCACCGTTCAGATTGGTGATGATCAACTTGCCGGCACCCTGGCGCAGGTCGTTACGGAAATCGTAGAACGCCCCCAGGATAGCCAGATGCCCGCCTTCCACCTCGCCGGAGAACTTCAGGATAGCGCTTTCCACCTGGTTATTCACATTCAGCAGCGCGCCATCGGTGGGGTCTATGCCCTGCGGAATATTGATGGTGGCCAACTCCTTGCGGATAGCCGGTTCCAGCTTGCTGTAATCGGTGGAAGCAGCCTTGATGGCTCCGCAAGCGGCATGGCCGACAAAAATCAGCAGCGGGGTGTGCAGATGGCGCACGCCGTATTCCACCGAGCCTTCGGCAGTGGCCAGCTGGTTGCCGATATCGCGCACCATGAACAGGTCATTGACCGCGCTCTTGTCCATCACCTCGCTTTGCACGCGCGAATCGGAACAGGTGACCACCGTAGCACGGGGCGTTTGCTTGTCGGCAAAGGTCTTGAAGTAGCCGGCATTATGGTGAGCCATGTAATCAGTATTGTCGTGCAGGATGGTGCTGACGGCCGCACGTACCTGTTGTACCTCGGAGCCATGGCCATGTTCGTCATGGCTGCTCTCCTCCGGTTTGCGCAGCATTGACTTGGGCTTGGCACGGCGTGGCTTGGCCGCGCGCTTCGCCTCATGCCCGCTACCGCCGGGGGCATGCACTTCCGGACTGGGGCCAAGTGGCGTTTTCAGTTGTGGAGCAGCGCCCTGCTTTACTTCAGGCTGCAGGGTTTCCGGTTCCTTGGGCTTGGCCCGTGCCGCCGCCATGGATGCCGCCAGCTTACCCGGCAACACAATGGTCTTGGTCGTTGCTTCCGCCGCAGCCGATGCCGCCGGTTTGCCCGGCAAGACAATCGGTTTGCCGTGTTCGGCAGGAGCTGCCGCCTTTTCTTCGGCCTGCACCACGGATACCAGCAAACCACACCCGAGTAGGATTGCCGCCGCCTGCTGCGCACGGATCTGCCATGTTTTGTTCATCACGCCTTGCATCCTGTTATTGATTTAGAGAAGCCATTCCCCTGGAACCGCCCCCAGTCAGAGAAAATGGTCGAGCGACGGTCTTGGCCGGCAAACCCAGTGCTATTTATAGTGTCAGGCTGCTGGCAACGCCGCTTTTCCCCTTGCGCAGGCGATGGTACAGCACTTTGTTATCTGTCATATCGACCAGTTTTTACCAAACTTAACATTCAGACTGCTTGGCTGAAATCTTGTCTTGTCCCAGCAACACGCCACCCAATACCAGCAAACAGGCCAGCCATTGTGCCGGAGCCAGGGTTTCATCCAGCAGCCACCACGCCAGCAACACGGTAAACAAGGGAATCAGATTAATGAAGGGCGATGCCCGCGACACCGGCATCTTGCTGACCGCCCAGGTATACAGGCCATATGCCCCCAGGGTGACGAACACCCCCAGGTACACCACCATCAGGCTGGGCCAGAGCGGAAAATGACTGGGCCAATGCCCCCAGGGAGTGAGCAACGCCAAGCCAAACCAGACGCTGCCCAGCACGGTTTGCATACTGGTGATGGCCAGTGCCGAATAGCGGAGTGACAAGCGTTTGGCAATCAGCACATAGCCGGTGGCACACAACATGGCGCAAAACTCCAGCACATTGCCCAATACCGGGTTGGGAGCCTGCGCGGACACCTGATTGTCCATGGTCAGCCACAGCACCCCGGCAAAGGAAACAACCAGCCCCAGCCAGCCACGCGGGCTCATTTTTTCATGCAGGAACAGCATGGCCCCCACCCCGGTAAGCAGGGGCAGAGTGGCAGTAATCACCGATGCCTGTGCCGCACTGGTATTCACCAGCGCCTGAGCTTCAAACAGAAAATACAGACAGGGCTCGGCCAGGCCCATAGCCAGCATCCAGCGCCAGTCGCCACGCTGGTAACGCCAGCGCCCTGCCCGCTGCCACAACAAGGGCAGAATGCAGCAGCTGGCCAGTACCATGCGGGCAAACAGTACCGCCAGCGGGTCGAATACGGCGAAGACGATTTTCAGCGCGATAAAGGCACTGGCCCAGAGCAGCATGGCGGCGCTGAGCGCAAAAGTGGGCAACATGAGCAATCCATGGCAAAAGAAAAACCGCCGGTGCCTATCACCGGCGGCGCTCATTTTCCCATATCCGGCCTTAGCGCGTGACTTCAGGAAAAACTTCCAGCACCTTGCCACTCAAAGGCTGGGTCAGGGCACGCAGATAGCTCTGGGCAATCTGCTCACGGCTCACCGGCATGAAACCGGCAAAGGCATCGGCACCGCGCGCATCCCCCGCCACTACACCGGGGCTGACCAGATTCACCCGCGCCTGTCCCCACAGCTCCTGTGCCGCCGAGCGCACAAAGGCCGCCAGCCCGGCATTCACCACACTGGCGCAACTGCCACCATGGATATGCTCGCGTTCCAGCAGGCCAGAAGTCAGCACGAATACCGCCCCCGCGTGCAGATGGCGTGCACCGATCTGCACTAGCCGTACCTGCCCCAGTAGCTTGTCGTGCAGGCCCGACTGCCAATCGTCCTCGCTCAGCTGTTGCAAGGGCTTGAACGGTACATGGCCGGCGGTCACCACCACCGCGTCCAGGTCTGGATGCGCCTGATACATGGCCTCGATGCTGGCCGGGTCGGTCATGTCCACCCGCACTTCAGCATCATGACGCCCGCCCACCAGCACCTCATGCTGCGCGGACAACAATGCCACCACGGCACGACCGATCACACCACGTCCACCAATCACCAGTACTTTCATTGCCTTGCCTTTCTTGATTGCACATCGTTCTGAAAATCATGCCAATCAATCATACACAGGACAATTTTCCAGAATAATCCCAATAAAAAAACTTAACCGTTCAAAATTAGAAACAATATGGTGCAAATCTGCCTGGGCGACGGCCTGCCAAGAAAATTCCTGGCACTGTTCAGGAAACTGGGCATCACTATGCTAATATCGTGAAAAACGCCGCCAAATACATTGCCCTTACCCACGCACTGTTCTGTCATGAAAACAAATCCCACTCCATCACCCGATGCCCTGCTGGCGTTTGATGCCCTGGCGCGCAAAGGCAGTTTTACCGCCGCAGCCGATGACATTGGCTGCGCCAAAAGCCGCATCAGCCAGTTGGTGAAAGAGCTGGAGCAGCAACTGGGCACCGTGCTGGTGCTGCGTAACACCCGCCGCGTGGCACTGACCGAAACCGGCCGCCGCCTGGCCGAGCACGCCCGCCAGTTGCGCGAGATGCTGGAAAAAGTGGGGCCGGATATCGAAGAAGCACAAGGCCTGATTGAAGGCCCGCTGCGCATCAGCGCCACCGCATCGTTTGCCCAATACCTGCTGGCCCCCATGCTGTCCGAGCTGGCCGCCTGCCATCCCGATCTGGAACTGGAACTGCGCGCAGAAAACCGCCTGCAAGACCCGATCAACGACGGCGTGGACTTCTGCATCCGCTCGCGCAATGTGCACGACGACCGCCTCGTGGCCAAGCCGTTGGGCTTTGTCTGGGAAGCGCCCTATGCCTCGCCCGACTACCTGGCCAAGGCCCCGCCGCTTAACAGCCCGGACGACCTGTGCCGCCACCGCATCCTGCTCAACAGCCATCATGTTTATGGCCGGGAATGGCGGCTGGAAAAAGACGGCGAACTCAAATCCATCACCACCCGTCCCATGCTGGTATGCGACCAGTACGCCTCGCTCATCTCCGGCCTGATCGCCGGTCACGGTGTGGCCCTGCTGCCGCACTATGTGGCCAGCCATTATCTGGAAAGCGGTCATCTGGTACGCGTACTGCCAGGCTGGCAAGGCGGCAGTTGGCCGGTGTATCTGGTGTTTCCCTACCGCCAGCCCCTGCCGAAAAAATACGAAGCCTTCATCCAGCACGTCACCCCACGCCTGCGCGCCGTGCTGGAAGAACGCCCGCTCTACTCTGGTGATTGAAACCGGGCAGCAGCCCCACGCTTGATCCAGACCAAAGCTGGCCGCAGCCGCCTTTGGCACAATCGCGCGCAATACTGCAACGAGAATCAGGCGCAATGCGCCACATGAGGGCTGTAATGGAACATCTGGATATCTTGATCGTCGGCGGGGGCATGGTGGGCAGCGCCCTGGCCTCTGCACTCAGTGGCAAGGGCCTGAAGCTGGCCGTACTGGAGCAAACCGCTCCCCCGGCGTTTGACCCCGCACAAGCACCCGACCTGCGCGTCTCTGCCATCAGCCCGGCATCCGCCCGCTTGCTGGAACGCCTGGGTGCCTGGCCACGCATCCTGGCCATGCGCGCCGCACCTTACCGCCGCATGCAGGTATGGGAGGACCAGGAAAGCAACGGCACCCTGTTTGATGCCGCCGAAGCCGGTGTGGATGCGCTGGGCCACATTGTGGAAAACCGCATCGTACAACTGGCCACCACCGCCTGCCTGCAAGAAAAAGACGACATCCGTTATATCTGCCCGGCGCGCATTGCCAGCATTGTCTACTCACCCAAGGCATCCCGCGTCACGCTGGAAGACGGCACCGTGCTGGTGGCCCGCCTGCTGGTGGCCGCCGATGGTGCCCGCTCGCAAGTACGTGATGCAGCCGGTATCGGCATCACCAGCTGGGACTACCCCATGCATGCGCTGGTGGCCAGCTGCGAAATGGAATACGGCCAGCAAGACATCACCTGGCAACGCTTTACCGCCAGTGGCCCACAAGCCTTCCTGCCGCTCACCGGCCCGCATGCCTCCCTGGTGTGGTACAACACGCCCACCGAGGTGAAGCGCCTGCTGGCGCTCAGCGACGAAGAACTGGTTTCCGCCTTCAGCGCCACCTTCCCGCAAAAACTCGGCGGCATCCGCCAGCTGCTGGCGCGCGGCTCCTTCGCCCTCACCCGTCGCCATGCCGCCTGCTACGCCAAAGACGGTGTGGTCCTGGCTGGCGATGCCGCCCACACCATTCACCCGCTGGCCGGGCAAGGCGTCAACCTTGGCTTTCAGGATGTGGCCGAACTGGCCGACATCATCAGCCGCGCCGTCAGCGAAGGCCGCGACTTTGCCGATATCAGTGTGCTCAAAGCCTACGAACGACGTCGCAAACCGGCCAATCTGGCCATGCAGACCGGCATGGACGCCTTCTGCTTCGGCTTTAGCAACAACATTCCGCCGCTCAAGGCCGCCCGCAAGCTGGGGCTGAAACTGGCCGACAAGGCCGGCCCGCTCAAACGCGAAGTCATCCGCTACGCATTGGGCCTGCCGCGCTAAGGCAGCTCATCCGGCACAGCAGAGCCGAAAGGCCCTGTTGTGCCTATTCTTGCCGCAATACCCCCCAACCAGCCCCCCCCATACCCACCCTTTGGCGGCCAGCAAGCCTTCTGCAATACACACCGAAACCACTCAGTGACACACACTCGGCGGCAACCACCAAACACTACTTTTGCCTTAACACCCTGCCTGCATTCAATCCCTCCTCATACCAGCTGCACCATGGCCCGGGAGAGAGAAATTGCACACACATTGAGCCCCCCCTACCAAACACACCACCGCCCATTTCACAGCATCAAACTTATTAAGTACAGGCAAATTGCATGCGTAACAAATAGCCTGCAATCGGCGTGCTTCAGCTTTATACCACCACCCTTGCTCGAGCAAGCATGATTCATTCATTTCAATAATACTTGATGAAACATTCAGTTACGCCAATGAGACTTCAACCAAATAAATTTAGAAAATCAATCTTGTTTGTGTGAAATGGTAACACAAGCGATAACAAGAAAATTCCAGAAAAATTTCAGCCATAATCAGCACCTCGACTGCTTATTTTCTTAATTCAGTTCACCTTGCCTGTTCTTTATACAGGTATACCCATTATCTCGTTTCACTATACCTTCACATGACAAAGTGAATGGCATCCTTATTCATCGCTCATCCCAACTCAAATGGATCACCCCCTTAATGACAGACATAGCTACCCTTGGCATGCCTTACCTTTTGGGCTGTCATTGGCTTTATCGCCTTGCACTATGAACACTACTCTGCCTGGCCTTGCCTGCTTGCTCAGGAGAAAAACCGGAAGTCTGCGGACCCGGCGTTCCACGACATGCCAGGCATCCCTATACCGAATTGACCTGCCCTATTGCCGGACGTATGGGAGATATCAAGCTGGCCATTCCAAAGCAATACCAATTTACCGAAGTCGGCTACAAGGGCTTTGATTTATGGCGTAAAGAAACCTATCAGAACGTCCCACCCATTCCCACGCTGGAGAGCGAACTCAGCTATTTCACCATCATGGTACGGCGTAATAATTTCAAACCCATCGAATCCTGGTCCGACTGGGAGGACGTGCGCCTTTTTGAAAACAATCAAAAAACCACTCCACTGGAAAACGCTGGATTTGGGTAACCTTTCGTTATCGCGGCAAGCTGGGACAACCTAGTCTTGATTGTCCGGCGGATAGAAAACCCTGCCCACCGGAAGATGCAAAATTTGGCTCACCGATTAAATGGTGGGACGATTTTTATGAGTCAAGATATGGCAAGCTTCTGCGCGATCCCAATCTGGCTTGGGGGTTACAACATTACATTTCTGCCAATCCACCAAGCTCTGATTACGGGAAATTTCAAAGAGAGTATTTTATTGATAAGAAATTATCTACATATATTAGATGCAAAAATGGATTGCAATCCCCCCCCACCCTAACCCAACGAGCAGTTGTACAATGTCATTTTTTTACCCGCAAAGAAAAATAGTGATTTGATTGAAGTAGAGATAACTTTGCTATTGCAATCCAAAGTCGACGTTTCCGACTGGCCAGACCTCATTAAAGGCATCACTAATCTTTTTAATTCATTCATTATTCGCTAACCCGAACGCAGGAGCCTACCATGCCCAATAGCCTGACACTGCAACAATTGAACAATGCCCAAGCCATGATAGATCGTGGTGATTTAAAGAGCTTTTATGATTACAGCCATAGTTAGTAAATTGATTATATCGTTGCTCAGATAAGAAAATTCCAAATCAAATTCAGTACACTCAGCCCGATTCAGTTTCTTTTTCTGCCTGACTCCGTACCACCCATCCCTTCTATAGATTTATCTTTCTACGCTGCGCCAGCCTATTGGCTGGTATTGAATCATCTCACTGCACATTAACCAAAGCAACGCAACAGCCCGCTAGATCACCTCGAACATATAACCATACTGACCTAACAGACAATTTACACCAGCAAGACAACTCTATTTAATGTACTAACTCCTCATCATAAAAAACTAGCGTTCATTACATTGACTTAATTCATCATAATTCGAACAGCTGTTTTTGTGAATTATAAAACTTATCGCTGCATATATTGAGAATTTCAAAATCAATGATGTAGCCACTCATGATACGGAGTAATTTTCAAACACCACCAGAAGCCACCCTTATTACGATTCCTTTTCCTGACCATTCGCCGTACATTCCCATACGCACATAATTTTCCATAGCAGTGGAAATAAAGAGTTTTGTAGTCAGGGTACAAATTCAGCACGAATATTAAACCGACACTGTACGTTTACTAAGTATGATGCGGCAAAGTACCAAATTAAGACACATATTAATAGGTCATACCAATGGCAAAAAGCAAATACACACACATCGTACGCTTTCTTGCAATAACTATCACTTTCTTCACAAGCATTAGCTCTCCAAAGATATTTGCAGAAGCATTCCTCCCCAATAAGTGCAAAAGCATTTCATCATCACAAAAAAAGATTTTAATAAATGCCAGCATAAAAATAGTTACCAAAAGTAATGTGTTTCGCGATCTAGCTTCAAAGCTTCCAAAAACGACACGCTTCGCATTTTTACTACAAAATATAGTTTTCCAACAAAGCAGCACATGTACACTACAAGTAACTGTCTATATTGATGAAATAAGCTATTTACACCTATGGAAAAACTTTGAAGTCGATGCAAACCGCCAAGTCTCAATCATCGAACCGGAGGATTAAAAATGAGCACACAAACTGATTTTATTACTTCAATATATGAAGCTGCAAAGAAAGCATCTGAGAAAACTGGACTTTCTCTTGAACTCATGCTAGCACAAGCCGCTCAAGAAACTGGCTGGGGGAAAAAAGTAATAAAAGATTCAAACAATTTATTTAACATAAAGGCAGATGCATCATGGAAAGGTGAAACTGTCACAGCCACAACCAATGAATTCCTGAATGGAAAATATGTTCTAGTAACAGCCAAATTCAGAGTCTACGATTCGTACGATCAATCCTTTGAAGACAGAGTTACATTTCTCAAATCGAATCCACGATATAAAGATATGTTCAAGCCTGGCATTCTTGGCAACCTAGAAGCTGAGGCTAAAGCATTGCAAGCTGCAGGTTATGCCACAGATCCTAACTACGCTAAGAATCTAATCAATGTTTTCAACGGGAAAACAATGAAAGCTGGCATCCTGCAGGCTCAAAAACAAAAAACCGGAATATTTCTTGAAGACAAACTACTTTTCTCTGATGAATACATCATCACTTTCAATAATGGCGCCAGCTACGATTTGCAGGATGTAAACCAAGCCATTTTAGCTGAAAAAATCATTATTGATTACCAAAAAAAGGGAATACTACCAAGTTCTTACTCTAGCGACTTCAGTTGTTTAATTACCGAACAATTACTAGGATTTTCTAGTTATAGTTATATCGACACTGGCAACCAGTGCATTCCCTACTACCCCATCGGCGCTTTCTACGAAAGCAAAGCCATCGCCACCGATAATGCCCCCTCTATTGCCAAACAAACCTTCCGCGTGCTGGACAGCAATGGCAAGGCCGTTTCAGCAGCGCAATTGCTGGCACGCGATACTAATAAAGATGGCAAGCTGAGCGGGACGGAGCTGGATGGGCTGACTGCCTGGCAGGATGGCAATGAGGATGGGGTGGTACAGGCCGGTGAAAACATCAGCCTGGCCAGTGCGCTGAGTGGGCTTGGTTTGCAGGCCATGCGTGCCCGCGATGTGGGCTTTTATACGGCGGGTCAGGCAGTCGGGCAAACCCTGGCGCAGAGTACGGCGGTCATCGCCGATCGCAAATCCCCGCCTACCCTGCCCGCTGCATCAGGCAGCAACTATGCCACGCTGCGTAATACTGACAATCGTTTCTGGATAAAAATAGTTCCTTTTGGATGGATTGATTGGGCCTCGAATCAAATCAAGATTTCCAGCGACCAGCGCAATTTGGTTGGTACCGAAGGCGATGACCGTTTCGATATCAATTATTATGCCCAATACCATGGCAAGTATTTCAATTTGGATTTGATCCAGAACTTTTATGCCGGTGGTGGCAACGACCTGATGGGCGGGTCGGATCGCAACGACAATTTGTGGGGTGGCACCGGTAATGATGTGTTATTGGGCTATGCCGGGGATGACCGCCTCTATGGCGAAGAAGGTGATGATGAGCTGGATGGCGGTGCGGGCAATGACTGGCTGGATGGGGGCAGTGGTGATGATCTTCTATTGGGGCAGGAAGGGAACGACACCCTGATAGGCGGGGCTGGCCATGATGAGTTGAATGGGGGGAGTGGCCATGATGTGCTGGACGGGGGGAGCGGCAATGACAGACTGTTTGGCGGGGTGGGTAATGATGTGCTGAATGGCGGTGATGGCGATGACCTGCTTTTGGGCTTCACCCCGGGGAATGACAGCAAACAAACCCTGGACCCTGGTGAAAGCGATGATGATGTGTTGTTTGGCGGGGCGGGTAATGACATTCTGCTAGGCGGTTGGGGCCAGGATTATCTGGATGGTGGCAGCGGTGACGATGAGCTCAATGGTGGCTATGGCGATGATGTGATGGATGGTGGCAGCGGTGCCGACAAGATGTTTGGTGGCGTGGGTAATGACCGCATGTGGGGGGGTGATGGCGATGACATCATGCTGGGGTTCACACCAAGTAATGATGGCAAGCAGGCCTTGGCGGCAGGCGAAACCGATGATGATGTGATGTATGGCGGGGCGGGTAATGATTTGATGCTAGGCGGCCTGGGCAATGACCAGTTATGGGGCGGTACCGGCAACGATGAGTTGCAAGGGGATGAGGGAGATGACTGGCTGTACGGCGAGGCCGGTGACGACCGGCTGTTTGGCGGTGCGGGCGATGATGTGATTTATGGTGGTGATGGCGATGACTTTATTGTCGGCGGCATGGCTGATAATGAAACGCCCCTGCCTGCTGGTGCGCGTGACAATAATTTCCTGTATGGCGGGGCCGGCAACGACACCATTATTGGCGGCATCGGCAATGATTATATTGATGGCGGGGCCGGAGCTGACCGCATGGAAGGCGGCAAGGGCAACGATACCTATATCGTCAACAGTGTGAATGATGTGGTGCTGGAACAGCGGGATGAGGGCTACGATACCGTCATCAGCAGTGTCAATTACATTCTGAATGCCAATATCGAGGAATTACGCCTGCTGGAAGGCTATACCATCAATGGCACCGGCAATAGCCTGGACAACCTGATGATTGGGAACAGCCAGAATAATATCCTGGACGGTGTCACCGGAGCCGACACCATGATAGGCGGCCTGGGCGATGATATTTATTATGTCGACAATGCCGGTGACCAGGTGATTGAACTGGCTGGCGAGGGCGTGGATACCGTCTACGCCAGCATCAGCTATACCCTGGGCGAGCATGTCGAGAACCTCACCCTGCTGGATTTTGCCAAACCGGAAAAGGGCCTGGCCGACGGGGTGGAGATTCTGGTGTATGGCTATCCCAAGGCCAACGAACTGGATTATATGCAAGGCAATGCCGTTCCCGGTTTCCGCGGCACTTGCGCGCTGACCAGCATTGCCAACCTGGCCACCCAGGCCAATCTCGCCCTGAGCGAAGGCCAGGTGGTGCAGCGCGCGATAGACAATCAATGGTGTGTGACCGACCCGGTCAAAACCGACTACCAGCGCGGAGGCAGCAATTACCGTGACCAACAAGCCTTGCTGGATAGTTATGGCATTCGTAATGGCCTCATCGCAGGCTATAACGAACAGGCCATTGCCAACCTGATCAAGGGAGGCCGCGGCGTGATCATGGCCATCAATAGTGGCAAGCTGTGGGACGACGCGGCTTATCTGGGCGATGGCAGCACCAATCATGTGGTGACCGTCACAGGCGTGGCCTGCGATGCCAGGAGCGGCGACATCAATGGCTTTTATATTGCCGACTCGGGCCGTGGCCTGGTGAGCGACATGACCCGTTATATCCCGCTGGCTGATTTCCGCCGCGATGCCAACGTCAGCAACGCATACGCCATTTACACCATCGAACCCATCAAGCTATGGGAAGAAAACATCAACGCCACCGGCAATGCGCTGGATAACCAGATTATCGGCAACCGTGGCGATAATGTGCTGACTGGTGGCAAAGGCAATGACACACTGATTGGTCAGGCCGGGAACGACCGCTATGTATTTGACCGTGGCGATGGCCAGGACCTGATCATCGATCAGGACGCCACGCTGGGCAATACCGACACCCTGCAATTGAATGGCATCAATCAGACTGATTTGTGGTTCTCCAAACAAGGTATGGATTTGCAAATCCAGGTGCTGGGTAGTACCGACAGGCTCACCATCAAGGACTGGTACATCCCGGGCAGCAGCGGCACGGATAACCAGATAGAACGCATTCAAACCGCCGATGGCCGCACGCTGTACAACAGCGACGTCGCCCAATTTGTACAGGCCATGAGCGCGTTTGCGCCGCCACCCGCGAGCCAGACCCATTGGGTGAGTGGTCAGCAGAGCAATGGCCAGGTGCTGCTGGCGGTGAGTCATTAATCCAGTCAGCTCTCTTTGTTGAACAGTCAGGTGGCAAGCCATGCTTGCTGCCTGTATTGCGCTCATTCTGGATGGTGATTCAGCACCATCATACCCTGTTTGTTATGGTGTTTTTTTCATGTCTACGCCCTCTTCCACGCAATCTGACTCTACCTACACCGGCCAGCCCGACAGCGGCCTGCACTGTTTGATTCTGATGGCCCAATTACACGGCATCGCAGCGGATGCAGCACAGTTGAACCACCAATTTGGCAGTGCGCCGTTTTCAGTACAAACCCTGTTGCTGGCAGCACGCAAGTTGGGGCTGACTGCCAAATGTATTCAACAAGACATGGCGCGGCTGGAACGTGCGCCCTTGCCAGCCATGGGAATATGGCGGGATGGCGGCTTTTTTATCATGGGTAAGGTGGATACCACCCATGAGCCCTGGCGGGTGCTGATTCAACAACCCGGCCAGCCGCCGCAAGTATTGAGCTTGCCGGATTTACTGACACGCTGGACTGGCGAATTGATTTTATTTACCAGCCGCGCCAGCTTTGCCGGGGCCATGGCGAAATTTGATTTCACCTGGTTTATCCCGGCCGTGGTGAAGTATCGCAAGTCCTTGGGCGAGGTGTTGCTGATTTCACTGGCGCTGCAGGTGATTGGCCTGATCACCCCCTTGTTCTTTCAAGTGGTGATGGACAAGGTGCTGGTAAACCATGCCATGACCACGCTGAACGTGATTGCCATCGGCCTGATTGTGGCCACCTTGTTTGATGCCTTGCTCAGCGGTATTCGCACTGCAGTATTTGCCAATACCAGCAGCAAGATTGATGTGGAACTGGGTGCCCGGCTATTTGACCATTTGTTGTCCTTGCCTGTGGCCTACTTTCAGGCAAGACGCACTGGGGATTCGGTGGCGCGTATTCGAGAACTGGAAAATATCCGCTCCTTTCTCACCGGCAATGCCATGACTCTGGTGCTGGATATGGTGTTCTCTTTTGTGTTTTTACTGGTGATGCTGTGGTACAGCGTGCCACTCACCATGATTGTTCTGGCGTCGATTCCGGTCTATCTGCTGCTGTCCTTTGTTTTTACCCCTATCCTGCGTGCCAAGCTGAATGACAAATTCAATAAGAGTGCCGAGAACCAGTCATTTCTGGTGGAAACCCTCACCGGCATAGACACCATCAAATCCATGGCGGTGGAGCCGCGCTGGCGGCAGAAGTGGGACAAGCAGCTGGCAGCTTATGTGGCAGCAGGGCTATCCACCACCAATGTGGGTCTGGTGGCCAGTGGCGGTGTCAGCCTGGTCAGCAAGCTGGTGACAGCCGGCATCATGTGGCTGGGGGCCTTACAAGTGCTGGATAGCAAAATGACGGTGGGCGAGCTGGTGGCATTCAATATGCTGGCCGGCCAGGTATCTGCACCTATTCTGCGCCTGGCGCAATTATGGAATGACTTCCAGCAAGTGGGCATTTCCATGCAGCGGCTGGGCGATATTCTGAATACCCATACCGAAGTGGAGGGCCATAAAACCCGCATTCCGCGCATTGCCGGTGCCATTGGTTTTGATCAGGTGTCCTTTCGCTACCGCCCCGATGCCAGCGATGTATTGCGTGGCGTATCTCTGGAAATCAAGCCGGGTGAGGTGATTGGCATTGTCGGTCGCTCCGGGTCAGGTAAAAGCACCTTGAGCAAACTGGTACAGCGGCTGTATGTACCGGACCGGGGCCGGGTGACGGTGGATGGTCAGGATATTGCGATTGTGGACACGGCCTCCTTGCGTCAACAAATCGGGGTGGTTTTACAAGAGAACACCTTATTTTCCCGTTCAATTCGCGACAATATTGCGCTGACCGACCCTGCCGCTCCAATTGAGAAAATTATTCAGGTAGCCAAACTGGCTGGCGCGCACGATTTTATCTGTGAATTGCCGGAGGCCTATGACACCCTGGTTGGCGAACAGGGTGCCGGCTTGTCTGGCGGACAGCGGCAACGCATTGCCATTGCACGGGCTTTATTACTTGACCCACGCATTCTGATTTTTGACGAAGCGACCAGTGCACTGGATTACGAATCGGAAAAAATCATTCAGGACAATATGAGACGGATTGCCGCCGGTCGTACCGTATTGATTATTGCGCATCGCTTGTCGGCAGTGCGGGATGCAACCCGGATCGTCGTGATGGAAAAGGGGCAGATTGCCGAATCCGGCAGTCACACCCAATTGATGCAACGGCCCAATGGCATTTATCGCCATTTGCAAACGCTGCAAGGACAAGCGGCAGTCAGCCCAATCGCACATGGCAAGCTTGATCCTCTGGAGCAGGCATGAGCTTGCGTCACCGGCTACAGGCCGGGTTTGACCTGTTGCGCCGTTATGCTGTGGTTTTCCGGCATTTCTGGCGTATCCGCAATACTCTGAAAACCGACTTCTTCAACAAGCAAGAGGCGGAGTTTTTGCCCGCCGGACTGGCATTACGGGAGACTCCCGACTCGGCCAGCTTGCGGCTGAGTGCCAGAGTACTGATGGGTTTGCTACTGGTGGCGATAGTATGGGCCTGCTTTGGTCGTATCGACATTATCGTCACCGCCACGGGCAAGATCATTCCGTCAGCACGCATCAAAACGATTGCCTCGGTCGATGTGGCCAGCGTCAAAGCCTTGCATGTGAAAGAAGGACAAAGCGTACGGGCAGGCGAGGTCCTGGTCGAGCTGGATGCCACCGGCAGTGATGCCGAATACGACAAAGCTGCAGACGCCCTGCTACAGGCACGCCTCCAAGTGGCCCGTGCACAAGCCCTGATTGAGGCTCTGGACCAGCATCGTCCTCCACGCCTGCCAGATAACAATGACATCCCAGCACAGCAATGGCGCACAGCCCGGCAACAACTGGACAGTCAATACCAGGACTTCCGCGCCAAGCTTCAGCGCCTGGAGAGTGATATCGCCCGCTTTGCCGCCGCCCTACCGTTGGCGACACAGCGCGAACAGGATTACAAGATCCTGGCACAGGACAACACCGTCTCCCGCCATGCCTGGATGGAAAAGGAGCAGGCGCGGATTGATCTGGCAGGGCAGCTGGCAGATGCGCGCAATCAGCGTACCGCCTTGATTGCCCAAACCCGTAAAGAGGCCTACGACGCCATCACCGAAGGCAACAAGATCGTGATTGCTTCCGGGCAGGATGCCCGCCGTGCCGGTTCGCGCAGTCAGTTACTAAAATTGACCGCCCCTGTTGATGGCACGGTCCAACAACTCACTGTGCATACGGTAGGGGGCGTCGTCCCGGCCGCGCAGCCCCTGATGCAGATTGTCCCCCGGCATTCTGCCGTGGAAGTGGAAGCATTTATCGAGAACAAGGATATTGGCTTTGTGCGTGTCGGCCAGATGGCCGCCGTCAAGATTGATGCTTTTGAATACACCAAATATGGGACCATTCCGGCACAAGTCAGTCATGTCTCCCACGATGCCATTCAGGATGAAAAGCGTGGGCTGCTCTACTCCAGCAAAATCACGCTGGACCGGGATAGCCTGTTCGTTGACGACAGAAAACAGGCGCTCACCCCCGGCATGGCAGTCAACGTGGATATCAAAACCGGCAACCGCCGCGTGATTGAATATCTGCTATCTCCCCTGCTTCGCCACCAGCAGGAGTCCTTGCGTGAACGCTAATATCCGTACGCATGTACTGCTTGCTTTGAGCTGCCTTGTCTTAGCGATGGCATCTGCCATGGCAGACATCAGCAGGCCAAGCTGGCTGTCAGACCCGTTATTGGCCAGCCCGCCCCTGCTGGAGACTGTCGGTGAAAATGGCCCGCCTTGCCAGCTCGCGCAGGACAACACTGCAACAATCATCAGCCTGGCCACGGCACTGGATATGGCACTGTGTTTTAATCCGCAATCGCAGGATGCATGGGCCTCTATCCGCCAATACAGTGCACAACGGGGGGAAGCACGTGCCGCCTACTTGCCGAACATCAGCGCAGGCATCAGCCGTCAGCAACAGCAATCCCGCTATCCTGCCTCAAGCCGCCAGATGGATACCAGTATTACCACCGATAGTCGTTACGCCAGCCTGACCTGGCGACTGCTGGATTTTGGTGGCAGGGAAGCCAGGCTGCAGGCGGCCGACCATATGCTGAGCGCAGCTCTTGCCAGCCGGGATGCCATCGTTCAAAAAATCATGCGGGATGTGATTGCACTGTTCTTTTCCGCCCAATCCGCTCAAGCCGAACGCGAGGCGCGTGCGGAAGGCAAAAATATTGCACAAGAGATTCTGACCATGACCAAACGGCGCGAAGCGCAAGGGCTGGCGGCGCATACCGATAGCTTGCAAGCGGCAACAGCCTTGGCCAAGGCTGAGCTGGAACTGGCGCGCGCCACTGCCCATGCAGACAAGACAAGCCTGGCGCTAGCCTTGCAATTGGGTTTGCCACAACACCGGATGCAAATACCACGCATACAGGCTGCTGATGTCAGTCGTTATCAGTTGATCCAGAAAGACCTGAACACCTGGCTGGCACTCGCCAGCGAACAGCACCCGGCCATTGTGGCGGCCTATGCGCAGTGGCAGGCCGCGAAGGAACAATACAAGGCCACGCGCGCAGATGGCCTGCCGGTACTGGACTTCAGCCATAGCCGCTACCTGAATGGACGGCCCAATCAGGAACTGAGCGCCAGGCAGTCCCGCGAATCGGTCACCGGCCTGACATTGAGCATCCCGCTGTTTGAAGGCTTTGGCCGACACTACAAGCAACAAGGGGCACTGGCACAGATCGCCCAGAAAGAAGCGCAATGGCAGGAAACCCGGAATCAGGTGCTGCATGACATCAGTCAAACCTACAGTGAAGCCACGGCCTCCTTGCACACCCTGGAAGCCTCGGGCCGACTGCTGCGTATTGCAGAGGAAACCATGCAGGCCATGCAGCGCAAATACGCCATGGGTCTGGCTGACACACAGGAAATTCTCAATGCGCAGGCTGGTTTGGCCGATGCACGACAGGAGCGGGTACGGACCTTGGCAGAATGGCGTTCGGCACAGTTACGCTTGTTGGCTGAGGCAGGGAAATTACGGCTGCATGATGTGAAATCAATACCAATGAATATACGGTCAGGAAAAACCGGACCATCGTCCGGTTTTTCCTGACCTACACAGCCTCAGTCGAGCTATTTGAGGATTTCTACCTGTTTGACATCAATCTTGCTGCCGGTAAATTCCTTGTCTACCTTGCCTTGCAAACGAACTTTGCTTTGCGCGGTAAACTTTTCAGCCGGGAGATACTTGCTGTCAATTTCTACTTTTGCCGAACCACTGGCATCCTTAAACTCGTAATGCTTGTGATCAATCTGGCGGACGATATTGCCCTCCAGCATGACACGGCTGTCGTCAGCGGCCTGCAGTGCCTTGGCAACGGTAGTAATGGCCGGAGTGCTTCCGTCACCGATAAATTCGGCATGAGCGCTCAGTGGCAGGAGAGCAGCGATACTCAGCATGGAGAGAGTTTTTTTCATGATTAGGTCCTTTTGTAATGGGGAAGTGCCCCACCATTTAAGTCTGATGAGCTTAAGCCATGCTTAAAGCAGCCATCAGCTTACCTAGCCTTTAGATCAATCCCCCGCAACCTGATCACCCATAAAAAAACCGCCCTCGAAAGGGCGGTTTTTGCTTAACCGGCAGATGCCGGTTTAGGCATTCAGTTCGCGTGCCAGGTACAGCCAGGTTTCCACCACGGTGTCCGGGTTGAGGGAGACGGTTTCGATACCCTCTTCCACCAGCCACTTGGCGAAGTCCGGATGATCGGACGGGCCCTGACCGCAAATGCCGACATACTTGCCAGCCTTGCGACATGCCTGGATGGCCATGTGCAGCATGGCTTTCACGGCTTCGTTACGCTCGTCGAAGGTAGCGGCAATCGGGCCACCGGAGTCGCGGTCCACGCCCAGGGTAAGCTGGGTCATGTCGTTGGAGCCAATGGAGAAGCCGTCGAAGAACTGCAGGAACTTGTCGGCCAGCACAGCGTTGGTCGGCAGTTCGCACATCATGATCAGACGCAGGCCGTTTTCGCCACGCTTCAGACCATTGGCAGCCAGGATTTCCACAACCTTCTCGGCTTCAGCCAGGGTACGGACGAAGGGGATCATCACTTCCACGTTGACCAGACCCATCTCGTCGCGCACTTTCTTGATGGCGCGGCATTCCAGGTCGAAACAGTCACGGAAGGATTCAGCCACGTAGCGCGCTGCGCCACGGAAACCGATCATCGGGTTTTCTTCGTGCGGTTCGTACAGCTGACCGCCGATCAGGTTGGCGTACTCGTTCGACTTGAAGTCGGACATGCGCACGATGACCTTTTTCGGGGTGAAGGCTGCGGCCAGGGTGGCAACACCCTCGGCAATCTTGTCCACGTAGAAGTCAACCGGGCTGGCGTAACCGGAGATGCGATCGCTGATGGTCGCCTTCAGGTCGGCCGGCAGGGTGTCGAATTCCAGCAGGGCTTTGGGGTGAATACCGATCTGACGGTTGATCACGAATTCCATGCGGGCCAGACCCACACCTTCGTTCGGCAGCTGCGCGAAGTCGAAGGCCAGTTCCGGGTTACCCACGTTCATCATGATCTTGACCGGAGCAGCCGGCATCTTGTCCAGCTCGAGGTCGATGACTTCAACGTCCAGCAGGCCATCGTAGATGTTGCCGGTATCGCCTTCGGCGCAGGACACAGTCACCTGCATGCCTTCGGACAGTACATCGGTGGCATCGCCACAACCCACCACGGCCGGGATACCCAGTTCGCGGGCGATAATCGCCGCGTGACAGGTACGGCCACCACGGTTGGTGACAATGGCAGCGGCACGCTTCATCACCGGTTCCCAGTCCGGGTCGGTCATGTCAGTTACCAGCACGTCGCCCGGCTTCACGCGGTCCATTTCGGACGCGTCCTTGATGGTGCGCACGGTGCCCTGGCCAATCTTCTGACCAATGGCGCGGCCTTCGCACAGCACGGCGGACTTGCTGTTCAGGCGGTAGCGGCGCAGGGTGTCCTTGCGGTCTTCCTGCGATTTCACGGTTTCCGGACGGGCTTGCAGGATGTACAGCTTGCCATCGCCACCATCACGGCCCCACTCGATGTCCATCGGGCGGCCATAATGTTTTTCGATGATCAGCGCGTATTCAGCCAGCTCGGCCACTTCAGCGTCGGTGATGGAGAATTGCTTGCGCAGTTCTACCGGTACATCCACGGTCTTGACCGAACGGCCAGCCTGGGAAGCATCGGTGAATTCCATCTTGATCAGCTTGGAACCCATGTTCTTGCGCAGCACAGCCGGACGACCTGCCTTCAGGGTCGGCTTGTGTACGTAGAATTCGTCAGGGTTAACGGCACCTTGCACCACGGTTTCGCCCAAGCCGTAGGAAGCGGTGATGAACACCACGTCTTCAAAGCCGGATTCGGTGTCGATGGTGAACATCACACCAGCAGCGCCCGTGTCGGAACGCACCATGCGCTGTACACCGGCGGACAGGGCCACAACGTCGTGGGCAAAGCCTTTGTGTACGCGGTAGGAAATGGCGCGGTCGTTATACAGGGAAGCAAAAACATGCTTCATGGCATCCTTGACGTTTTCAAGGCCACGAATGTTCAGGAAGGTTTCTTGCTGGCCTGCGAACGAGGCATCGGGAAGGTCTTCTGCGGTTGCGGAAGAACGGACTGCTACGGAAATATCTGCACCACCGGAATCGGCGACCATCTTGTCCCAGGCAGTCTTGATATCTTCATCAAGCTTGGCCGGGAAAGGGGTATCGATAATCCACTGGCGGATTTCCTTGCCAACGCGGGCCAACTCGGTCACGTCGTCGATGTCCAGTTTGGACAGCGCGGCGCTGATCTTGTCAGCCAGGCCATTGTGCTGGAGGAAATCACGGTAGGCATCCGCAGTAGTCGCAAAACCACCGGGGACTCGGACGCCCGAGCCTGCCAATTGGCTGATCATTTCGCCCAGGGAGGCATTCTTGCCGCCTACCTGTTCAACGTCAGTCATGCGCAGCTTCTCGAACCAGATGACGTAGTTCTCTGCCATCACTTCACTTCCTGTATTGGATTGGACGGATAGAAAACCCGCATTCTAGCCGAATACCACCGCGTTTGCGTAGCCCATTTTGCGGCGCACAACACAAGGGTTTGCCCCATATCAATGCAAACAAGGCTGATGAATGGTCAATCCGGGGGCAATTCTTTGCAGATTTGTGACCGCCATGTAGTGTGGCGACTACAACAAAAACCATGATGGGGGCGGTTCATGGCCAGATCATGGCAAAAACACCTGCAACGTCGACCCGCTGCCGTTGCGGGCGCGGCGAGGGGTATAATCTGTCTGAACTTTTTTCCCATTGCTTCCGAAACAGGTGCATCCATGCCACACCGTCGCTCCGCCTTTTTCATTTCTGACCGCACCGGCATCACCGCCGAATCGCTGGGCAACACCCTGCTGACCCAGTTTGATACGCTGGATTTCAAGCGTGAAGCCATCCCCTTCATCGACACGGTGGAAAAAGCCCAGGTGGTGGCCCACCACATTCGCGCCGTGGCTGAAGCGGACGACCTCAAGCCTCTGGTGTTCACCAGCATCGTCAACCCGGAAGTGCGCGAGGTGCTGCACATCGACAATGCGCTGGTGGTGGATTTCTTCGACACCTTCATTGGCGAACTGGAAGCCGAGCTGGGCCAGAAGGCCTCGCTCACCCTTGGCAAGGCGCATGGCGTGGGCAGCGAAGAGAAATACGACCACCGTATCGAGGCGGTGAACTTCTCGCTCAATCACGACGACGGCGTGAAGCTGAAAGACCTGGCCGAGGCCGATGTGATTCTGGTTGGTGTGTCCCGCTCCGGCAAAACCCCGACCTGCCTGTACCTGGCACTGCAATACGGCATCAAGGCAGCTAACTACCCGCTCACCCCGGAAGACCTGGACAGCCCCACCCTGCCCAAGATGTTGCTGCCTTACCGCAACAAGATGTTTGGCCTTTCCATCGACCCGGCCCGCCTGCATCACATCCGCCAGGAACGTCGCCCGGATTCCAAGTACGCCAGCCTGGATAACTGCCACTTCGAAGTGAACGAGGCCGAATCCATGTTCCGCTTCCACGGTGTGCCCTTCATCAGCACCACGCACAAGTCGATTGAGGAAATTGCCACCACCATCATGCACAAGGCTACCCTCACCCGTCGCTTCTAAGCGCGAAGCGGCTCACAAAACCCCTGTTGCTGCGTTGCGCCTCC
Organism: Aquitalea sp. LB_tupeE; assembly: GCF_013391415.1. Classification (GTDB taxonomy): domain Bacteria; phylum Pseudomonadota; class Gammaproteobacteria; order Burkholderiales; family Chromobacteriaceae; genus Aquitalea. The sequence goes on along the minus strand of NZ_JACAXB010000019.1, from coordinate 36,925 downwards.
TTGTGACAAGGCGCAACGCATAGCACTTGACGCCCGTGGTCGCCACGTGTTGTGATAGAAAACATGAACTCCCGCATCGCATTCGCATCCTTCAACTGGTGGTGGCGCCTCTCCTGAGGTGGCACCGGCGACTGCGCACGCATACAACCCGGAGGCTGCCGACAAGGCGGATCCGGGTTTTGTTTTGTCTACGTTCCGCCTTGTCGATGGTTTCCCTTACTTGATCAGCAACAGGAACCCGACATGAAACCGAGCGACATCACTTCCCAGGACATCATTCTCACCGGCGACCGCACCACCGGCTCGCTGCACCTTGGCCATTACGTTGGCTCCTTGCGCAACCGTGTGCTGCTGCAAGAGCGCTGTCAGCAATTCCTGCTGCTGGCCGACGCCCAGGCGCTGACCGACAATATGGGCAATTACCTGAAAGTGCGTGACAACGTGCTGCAGGTGGCGCTGGATTACCTGGCGGTGGGCATAGACCCGGCCAAGAGCACCATTTTCATCCAGAGCCTGGTGCCGGAGCTGACCGAGCTGGCGTCTTACTACCTCAATCTGGTGACGGTATCGCGGCTGGAACGCAACCCCACCATCAAGGATGAAATAAAACAACGCGGCTACGAGCGCGACATCCCGGCTGGTTTCCTCACCTACCCCGCCGCCCAGGCTGCTGACATCACCGCCTTCAAGGCCACCATCGTGCCGGTGGGTGAAGACCAGATTCCGATGATCGAACAGACCAACGAAATCGTGCGTCGCTTCAACGCCAGCGTGGAACACCCGGTACTGGTGGAGGCCAAGGCCATGGTGCCGGAAGTAGGCGCGCGCCTGCCCGGCATCGACGGCAAGGCCAAGATGTCCAAATCACTGGGCAACACCCTTACCCTGTCCGCCAGCGCCGATGAAATCCGCCAGGCGGTGAAGATGATGTATACCGACCCCAATCACCTGCGCGTGTCCGACCCGGGCCAGGTGGAGGGCAATGTGGTGTTCAGCTATCTGGATGCCTTCCACCCCAATATCGAACTGGTCAAGCGCCTGAAGGAGCACTACCGCCTGGGCGGGCTGGGCGACACCGTCATCAAGCAGCATCTGGAAGAATGCCTGCAGGAACTGCTGGCTCCCATCCGCCAGCGCCGTGAGGAATACGCCCGCGACCCGGCCGCCGTACTGGCCATGCTCAAAGAGGGTACTGCACGTGCCCGTCAGGTGGCCGCCGTCACCCTGAGTGAAGTGAAGGCCGCCATGGGGCTGAATTACTACTGATCGATGCGTATGCGTCATGGCAACACGGCCACCCGGCAGCGGGTGGCCGCCAACTGGAGGAATGCCCGTGGAATTCGTCTATCAATGTCAGAATCTGGATGAAGTGCGCACGCAAATCGACCGTATCGACCGTGCGCTGGTCTCCCTGCTGGCCGAGCGCGGCCTGTATGTGAAACAGGCAGCCCGCTTCAAGCACAGTAACGAGGAAGTGGAAGGTGGCAAGCGGGTGGATCAGGTGATGCGCCGGGTGGAAAAGCTGGCGGGCGAACTGGGAGCAGACCCCAGGCTAACCGCCGAGGTGTACCGCACCATGATCAGCCATTTCATTGCCAGCGAGCTGCAGGAATTCGTCAGCATGGGCAAAGCACTGCCCACGGCTTAGACTGTCAGCCTGTCTTCATCCTTCAGGAAACAACCATGACGCTGCTACGCCCCCTGCTGCTGGCTGTGAGCCTCTTCAGCCTGCTTCCGCAGGCTCATGCCGAAGAAATCGGCAAGGTTTCCACCACCTTCCGCCTGCTCAGCCCTAACGACAAGGTGGTGGTAGAGGCTTTCGATGACCCGTCGGTAGCCGGCGTGGCCTGTTATGTGTCACGCGCCCAAACCGGCGGCTACAGCGGTGCGGTAGGACTGGCCAAGGACCCGTCGCGCTTTTCCGTCGCCTGCCGTCAGATTGGCAGCATCAGCTTTGCCAAACCGCTGCCGAAACAGGAAGAAGTGTTCAAGGAAAGCGCGTCCTTCATCTTCAAGCATGTGCGGGTGGTGCGCATTGTCGATGCCAAGCGCAATACCCTGGTGTATCTGACTTATTCCGACAAGCTGGTAGACGGCAGCCCGGACAATGCAGTCACCGCCGTACCGGTGAGCGGCCAGAACATTCCGCAGAAGTAAGTGGCGGTGTCGATGAATCACACACCGGACCACCCCACCCTCACCTTGCAATTGGCTGGCCGGCTTTGGGACTTCCTGTCAGCCGGTCGCAGACATCAAGCCTGCGATGTGCTGGTGGTATGCGGTTCTTATGACCTGAGAGTGGCAGAGCATGCAGCAGACTTGCTGCAACAGGGCATTGCCCCGTACATGCTGATCAGCGGCAATACCGGCAACTGGACCCGTGATTTGTGGAACAGGCCGGAGGCCGAAGTGTTTGCCGAGCGCGTGCTATCCCTCGGCATCAAGCAACAGCAAATAGTACTGGAACCGCAGGCACGCAGCTTTGCCGAGAATCTGGCCTTTGCCCGCGCCCTCTGCCCGGATGCACGGCGCGTCACCTTTGTCACCAAGCCCAACTCCATCCGCCGCGTCACCCAGACCCAGCCGATACACTGGCCGGACATCGACTTCTCCGTCGATGCGCCGGACTTTGCCTTTCCCTGGGACGTATCCAATATGGTCGGGGTGTTCGGCCTGATCGAAGAAATGGTGGGCGATATCCACCGCCTACTGCGCTATCCGCGTCTGGGTTATCAGCAGGCGTTGCCCATTCCGGACGCGGTGCTGGATGCCTGGCAACAACTGATTGCACTGGGTTACAACCGCCACCTGCTGAGCGGCAGTGCGCTGGATGACCTGCCTGGCACATATGCAAGCCAGTAAGGTGGCTGACGCTTACACCCGCACCTTCAAGCCGTCATAGCCCACTTCCACGCCCGGCGGGCAGAGTGCTGACAGCGCGTGGTATTCCAGCCGGTGAATCATGTGGATCAACACGGTGCGGCGGGCGCCAATGCGGGCTGCCCATTCCATTGACTGATGGAAACCCAGGTGTGAGGGGTAGCCATCCATGTTCAGGCAATCCAGAAACAGCACATCCAGCCCTTGCAGCAGCGCCAGGCTTTCATCCGGGATGGACGACAGGTCGGTCAGCCAGGCGACATTGCCGATACGCCAGCCCAGGCAGGGCCAGCTGCCGTGTTGCAAGGGAATGGGGGTAATGGACAAGCCATCATGCTCGAACGGCCCCTCCACCACTTCCGGCAGCAACACCGGCTTGTCCCACACTTTGGAAGGGGGTTGCAACGCATAGCCAAAACGGCTGGTGATGTTGTTCATGGTAAAGGCATTGCCGTACAGCACTACCGCGCCTTGTTTGACGTAGCAGAAGGCACGCAGGTCGTCGATGCCGTTGAGATGATCAGCATGCGGATGGGTGTACAGCACGGCGTCCACCCGGCTGATTCCTTCACGCAGTGCCTGCTGGCGCAGGTCCGGCCCGGTGTCGATCAGCAGGCCCTGTTCGCCGCAGCGGATATAAGCCGAGCAGCGGGTGCGGTGATTGCGCGGGTCGGTGGAGCGGCAGGTGTCACACTGGCAGCCAATGGCCGGGGTGCCGGAACTGGAACCGCACCCCAGGATGGTGATTTCCATTTCGCCAACACGCGGGGCCGTCATGGGGTCAGCCTGCCTGCCCGGCTTGCGGGCGCTGGATCTTGCTGAACAGGCGATAGAAGTTGTCGCTGGTGGCGGCGGCCACTTCTTCGAAGCTGATGCCACGTAGTTCGGCAATATGCTCGGCCACATGCCGCACATAGGCAGGCTCGTTCAGCTTGCCACGGTAAGGCACCGGAGCCAGATAGGGGGAATCGGTTTCCACCAGCATGCGTTCCAGCGGCATCTTTTGCGCCACTTCCTTGATCTGGGCGGCGTTCTTGAAGGTCACGATGCCGGAGAAGGAAATATAAAAGCCGATTTCCAGCGCAGCCTGTGCCACCTCCCAGTTTTCGGTAAAGCAGTGCATCACCCCGCCACACTGCTCGGCCCCCTCCTCACGCAGGATGCGGATGGTATCGGCAGCGGATTCACGGGTGTGGATGATCAGCGGCAAACCTGCGCGCTTTGCCGCGCGGATGTGGGTACGGAAACGCTGGTGCTGCCATTCCAGATCGCCCTTGCACCAGTGATAGTCCAGCCCGGTTTCGCCAATGCCCACCACGCGCGGGTGTGCTGCATGGGCCAGCAGTTCTTCCTCGCTGAATTCTTCCGCTTCCGGGTCATCCGGATGAATGCCAACGGTGGCGTACAGATTGACGTGATTTTCCGCCAGCGCCAGCACCTCGGGATACTTGGGACGCGACACACCGATCACCAGCGCCAGCTCGACACCGTTGTGCTGCATATTGCCCAGCACCTCGGGCAGACGGCTGGAGAGATCGGGGAAATTGATATGGCAGTGTGAATCAACAAGCATGGTGTGTGTTCTGGCTGGCAGCGCCGCCGGCAACAGCCGGGCGGCAGGGTTTACATGGTATGGGTGGGGCGGCTGGAGTTGAGCACACCGCCCAGCAGGGTTTCAATCTTGGCTTTGGCCTGGTTGCCGGCATCACCGTAGGCAAACTCCACGCCTATGCCCTGCACGCGGCTGTTATTGGCACCGGCCGGGGTAATCCACACCACCTTGGCCTGCACGGCAATTTTCTGTGGTTCGTCCATCAGCGTCAGCAACAGGAATACCTCTTCACCCAGTTTCATTTCCTTGTTGGTCGGAATGAAAATCCCCCCGGTTTTGAGGAAGGGCATGTAGGCCGCAAACAGCGCACTGCGCTCCTTGATGTGCAGCGACAGCACGCCTGGGCGTGCGGGATCGGGGCGAGGCGTATTGTCCATTGCGCATATCCGCTATTGATGATTGAAGCGCCGAGTTGTTCGGCAGCCTGTTGCATGGCAAGTACTTCCGGGGCAGCGCGTATCAGCCTTGGCGGCCACCGGCAAAAATCTTCAGGTAATCCATCAGCAAGGCTTCCAGCTGCAGCCGGGTATTGAGCGTGTGCTGACCAAACGGAGCCAGCTGCTGCAAGGCATCCTGGCAGCGCATCAGGGCCACCGGGTCGCAACGCTGTACCAGCGCCTGCAACACCTGCTGCTTGTCTGGATGATAGCGGACAATCCCCGCCAGACTCAAACCAGCCAGATCATGCAGCCATTTCATCAGCCAGCCCAGCGGTATGGCCAAGGGCAGCTTTTGCTTGTCCACCAATTCGGCCAGGTTGAGGATGCTGGCGAATGTCGGTTGTCCCAGCCCGTCAATAAACTGGCTGCGCAGCTTGGCCAGCGCCGGGTCGTGGTCAAACAAGGGCGCGCCGCCGTTATGCGCCAGTTCGTTCGCCGCATTCTCCACGCCTTGTTGCTGCAACCAGGCTAGTGCCTGCGCCGGGCTGGGGGCAGAAAGCGGAAACTGGCGGCAACGGCTGCGTATGGTGGGCAACAGGCGCTGGGCAGCCTGCGCCACCAGCAGGAACAGTACATCCTGTGGCGGTTCTTCCAGGATTTTCAGCAAGGCATTGGCCGCTGCCGGGTTCAGGTTTTCTGCCGGCTCCACCACGATGATGCGCCGTCCGGCACGGTGGGCGGTGAGGTGGGCGAACTCGATGACTTCGCGCACCGCTTCAATCTTGATCAAGGGCAGCTTGCGGCCGGGTTTGGCTTCCTTGCCCTCTTCTTCGTCATCGGTTTGCGGGGACAGGCGACGGAAGTCCGGATGCGTGCCGTGGGCAAACCAGCGGCAAGCCTCGCACTGGCCGCAGGGCTGATGGTCGGCTTCCAGTTGTTCGCACAGCAGCGACTGGGCCAGATGCAGGGCAAACTCCAGCTTGCCGGTGCCGGCCGGGCCGATGAACAGCCAGGCATTGGGCAGGCGTGTACGTTCACTGTTCAGTCGCTGCCAGTCCTGCTCTTGCCAGGGAAACAGCATCAGCGTTGCTCCAGCAGGGCGGTCAGATGGCCGGCAATATCCTGTTGCAACTGGGCAATGCTGCGGGTGGCATCCAGCACCCGGAAACGCGGGTCTGCCGCAGCGCGCTGCAAATAAGCCTGGCGGACGCGCTGGTGGAAGTCGGCCTTTTCCTGCTCGAAACGGTCCAGCTGGCGGCTACCGGCCATGCGCTGGCTGGCCACATCCAGCGGCACATCGAACAACAGCGTCAACGTCGGCTGCAAACCTTGCTGCACCCAGTCTTCCAGCGCGGCAATGCGCTGGGTCGGCACACCGCGTCCACCACCTTGAAAAGCAAAGGTGGAGTCGGTAAAGCGGTCGGACACCACCCAGCGTCCGGCCTGCAGCGCGGGGCGAATCACGCTGGACAGCAGTTGCTGGCGCGAGGCGAACATCAGCAGGGTTTCGGCATCCAGTGACACTTCGGTGTCCACCGCCAGCAGCAAGGTGCGGATTTGCTCTCCCAGCGGTGTACCGCCGGGTTCGCGGGTAAATTCGGCCTCAATGCCATGTGTACTCAGCCAGTCGCGGATAAAGCCCAGATGGGTGCTTTTGCCGGCACCGTCTATGCCTTCCAGCGTGATGAAGCAGCCAGTCTGACTAGTCATTGGAGCCTTTCTTCAGAATATATTTGCGCACCGCCTGATTGTGCTCGTCCAGCGTAGCCGAGAAATAGGAGCTGCCATCGCCCTTCGCCACAAAATACAGGGCCGTGGAATTGGCAGGATTGGCCGCTGCTTCCAGCGCGGCCTTGCCGGGCATGGCGATGGGCGTGGGCGTCAGGCCGTTGCGGGTATAGGTATTGTAGGGGGTGTCACGACGCAAGTCGGCCTTGCTGATATTGCCATGATAGGCGCTGCCCATGCCGTAGATGACCGAAGGGTCGGTCTGCAGGCGCATGCCCTTGTGCAGCCGGTTGACAAACACTGCCGCGACCAGCGGTCGATCGGCGTCCAGCGAGGTTTCTTTTTCCACCAGGCTGGCCATGATCAGCAATTCATACGGCGTGTGATACGGCAGATCAGCCTTGCGCGCAGTCCAGGCAGCATCCAGCTTTTGCTGCATGGTGTTGTAGGCGCGGCGATAGAGTTCCAGATCGCTACTACCCGGGGTGAACAGATAGGTGCTGGGGAAGAACAAGCCCTCGGCCGCGACACCCTCCAGCCCCAGTTGTTGCAACAGCTGGGTATCGCTCAAATCACGTGCGTCGTGCTTGATGTCCGGATTGCGGTCAATCGCCTGGCGGAACTGGCGGAAATTCCAGCCTTCAATGAGCGTCAGGCTGGCTTCATCCGGGTGGCCATCAGCTAGGCGCTGCAGGATGTCCCACATCGAGGCGCTATCGCTGAACTGGTACAGCCCGGCCTTGATCTTGCGATCCATGCCTTGCATGCGGCCCAGCAACATCATGATGTTGCGGTTACGGATCACCCCTTCGTCCGCCAGGCTACGCGCCACCTGACCCAGGGTGCGATTGGGGCCGATGGTGAGTTTGTAGGGGGATTGCGGCAGCTCGACCGGAATGACCACCACCCAGCTCAGCCAGGCAACAGCGGTCAGCACGGCCAGCAGCAGGATGCGTGGCCACAAGGCAGGGGATTTTCGTCTGGGTTTGGCAGGCACGGCAGATATTGACGACAAGGTGATTGGGCAAGGCTGTGATGATACCAGCTAGGGCCGCCGCTGGCATGCCGCATGGACCGGCGTGCGGTATGCCAGCCATTGGCCGGGTTTGCATGCGAGCAAGCAGTACAATGTCATAACAGCTATAGTAAGCGCTGTGCCTGGCGGTCAATATGCGGGAACTCCCGGCCCGCCGCCTTCTCCCATGCAGCACACCTCATACCGGAGACATCTGCAATGAAACCGTTTTTCCGCCTTGCCTGCGCCATCGTCGCCCTAAGCCTCGGCCATTACGCCATGGCCGAGGAAAATCAGCAGCATTTGTTCAATCTGCCGCCGGAGGCCTTCCAGCCCAATCCCAAAGTGCCCGGCCAGATGATTTATCTCAAACCCGGCGTAGATCTGAAACAGTATCACGCAGTCATTCTGGAGCCGCTGTCCTTTCTGGAGCGGCAGAACGACGGCAATTGGCAGCTATTGGTTGCCGCGGAAAGAAACAAGATCGACAGCTACTACCGCATGAGCATGGAAACCGCACTGCGCAAGGAGAAAATCCGGGTGGTAACCGAACCGGGGCCGGGGGTGGCACGCCTGCGCCTGGCAGTCACCGGTTTTCAGCAGGACAAGCCCGGCCTGGCGGTCAGCGACATCCTGCCCATCAAGGCGGCTTTCAATCTGGCACGCTTCGCCACCGGCACCGACCCCTATCTGCTGAAAGTGTCCACCATGGGCCAACTTGAAGACGCGCAGGATCACACCTTGCTGGCAGGTGGCGTCAATCTGATCGAGAACCCGGGCAGCAAAACCAAGGATGAAGCGATCACTGCAGATTTGCTGAAGAAGATGATTAAAAACTGGACGGCCAAGAACGCCAGCCAGCTGGCCCGTGCGTTGTCGCCAGCCCAGTGATTGCATCAGGAACAAACACTGACAAGCGCTGTAACAATCCGTAATGGATAAAGCCGTAAAATCCGTTTATGTTACGCTGCACAAGCAGCAGAATATTCTGCTTGATAACCGGGATGCTTCCCACTCAACCAAAAGGAAACTGCAATGCGCAAATTCGTGATGATGGCACTGTTGACCCTGGCCACTGCCAATGTTGCTCTGGCAGCCGACGCCAGCTGTGATGCCAAGGCGGCCGAGAAGAAACTGGCGGGTGCCGCCAAGACCAGCTTCCTGAAAAAGTGTGAGAAGGACAGCAAGGCTGCTGCACCGCAAGCCATGTGCGAAGGCAAGGCTGCCGACAAGAAACTGGCCGGTGCCGCCAAGAACAGCTTTGTGAAGAAGTGCGTGAAAGACGCAGCTTCCGCACCCAAGTAAGCATGCCGGCGGGCCATCACGGCCCGCCACTCCCCACTCCCCACTCCCCACTCCCCACTCCCCACTCCCCACTCCCCACTCCCCACTCCCAGTAAAACTTGCCTCATCCCCCCTGCTCACGTCAAAATACATCGGATGATTGGATGAATAGAGACAAAACATGCCGCTACTGCATCAAGCCAGACGCTCGCTGGTAGACCTGGCCGTCGAGGATATCGGCCAACGACTGGCCGCCGGTCAATGGCCGGTGGACAGCCGCATTCCCACCGAACCGGAACTGGCAGCCCTGCTGGGCATCAGCCGCAACACCGTGCGCGAGGCCGTGCGGGTATTGCTGTATGCCGGTTTGCTGGAGGTACGGCAGGGGGACGGCACTTATGTCCGGGCCACCACCAGCCCCGCCGAGGCCATGCGGGCCATCAGCCGGGCCAGCCTGCGCGAGCAGCTGGAAGTCCGCGCCCTGCTGGAAGAACACACCGCCCGTCTGGCAGCACTACGCGCCAGCCCGCAGGACGTGGCACGCATAGCCCGCCTGCTGACGCTACGCGGTGAGCAACAGCAGTATCCGGACCCCGCCGACTTCATCAACCGCGACCTGGACTTTCACCTGGCCATTGCCGAGGCCAGTGGCAATGCGGCACTGGCCGAGCTGTACCGCTATTTCACTCTGACGGTACAGGACAGCATCCTGCGCACCATGCATGACGAAGCCCTGCCCGACCCGGACCTGGCCTCGCATCAGGCCATCGTCGATGCCATTGCCCATGGTGATGGCAAGGCCGCTGGCGAAGCTGCCGCTGCAGTCACCCAGCCGCTATTGCAAGTACTGGACAGCCTGTTGCCCCCCAGCCCGGCCAGCATCACCCCACCGACAACTACACGAGATTGAGCATGCCCCCTCCATTACCCGACACCAGCAAGCTGCTGGCAGAAGAATTACTGATTGATGCCGAAATCGACGACGAAGGCGTGCAACAACAGCCTCCTCCGGTCCGCACACGTGCCATGCTGGTGCTGGGTATGGTGCTGATCGGCATCAATCTGCGACCTGCACTTTCCAGCCTGGCCCCAGTGCTGGACCAGGTAAAGCACGACCTGGGTCTGACGGCCACCATGGCCAGCCTGCTCACCACCCTGCCGGTGTTGTGTCTGGGGCTGTTCGGCCCGTTGGCACCACAGCTGGCGCGCCGCTATGGCAGTGAACGCAGCATTGCCGGTGCACTGTTGCTGCTGAGCATCGGCATCCTGCTGCGCAGCCAGCTTGGGTATGTCGGCCTGTTGCTGGGTGCCTTGCTATCCGGGGCGGCCATCGGCATTTGCGGTGTGCTGCTGCCGGGTATTGTCAAACGGGATTTTGCCGACCGGGCCGGGCTGATGACCGGGGTGTACACCATGGCCTTGTGTCTGGGTGCCGCGCTGGCAGCCGGTGCCACCGTGCCGCTGGATCAGCTGTTTGGCCACAGCTGGCAAGCGGCACTGGCGTTCTGGGCCACAACGGCCTTGCTGGCTTTCATCGCCTGGTGGCCGCAGCTGTCAGCGCGACAAGCACAGCATGCCGGCCACTGGCAGGTCAGCGGCTTGTGGCGCGATGCATTGGCCTGGCAAGTGACCGCCTATATGGGTTTGCAATCTTCGCTGTCTTACATCGTGTTTGGCTGGATGCCGTCCATGCTGATCGAACGGGGCCTCACGCCCTTGCAAGCCGGACTGCTGATGTCGCTGTCCATCATGACGCAGGTGCTGTCCTCGCTGGGCGTACCCTTGCTGGCTCAGCGCGGAAGGGACCAACGCTTGCCCATTGCCTGCGTGATGCTTCTCACCCTGGCCGGGCTGCTGGGCATGTTGTATGCGCCGGTCGGCCAGCTGTGGGCATGGGCGGTATTGCTGGGTATCGGGCAGGGTGGCGCTTTCAGCATGGCCTTGAGCCTGCTGGTGCTTCGCGCGCCGGATGCCCATGTGGCCGCCCATCTGTCGGGCATGGCACAGGGGGTGGGTTATACCTTGGCCGCATGCGGCCCGCTGGCCGCCGGCATCATCCACGACATGGCAGGCAACTGGGCACCAGTGGGCTGGTTGTTTGGCGGCATTGCCATAACAGCGCTATGTGCAGGTGTACTGGCCGGCAGAAAGAAAACGGTAAATGCAAGGGCCCGGCGGCTGGATTGAATCCGGGTGCACCACTTGCGCTTCAGGCGTGCGGCCGGGCCACCACCCCATAACGCTGCCACAATTCAGCCAGACTGTGGCGGCTCAAGGGCAAGGGGTGCGCGGCCAGTTGCAAGCTGCCCGGCAGACGGGAGATGTCACCATCCCAGCCAGCCATGCCTGCGGCGGCGATGTCCGGCAAGTCGCGGTCATCCACCACGGCCAGTTCTCCGGCGATTTCGATGAAGAGCTGTCCGTCATCGGTCATGAAGGCCTCGCGGGCCTGCACATCGTCGTCACACGGCAGGGTTTCCCAACGGCCATCCTGCCAGCGTGCCACCAACGGAGCGGCATCCAGGCTGACAAACACTTTTTGCGGCCCGTTCTGTACGTAATAACGCCCCTGGGCATCACGGCTGTAATTGCGGTTAAAGAACGCCACCATGCCATCGTGATGCAGCCTTTCCTCTCGTATCCACCACTGACCGCGGGCATCCAGCCGCAGCCAGCCGAATACCGCCGGGACATTGGGCCACTTGGCCATGGCAGCCAATACCTGGGAATCCATCTCCAAACTCCTTGCAGGCTTCCTTGCCTGCTTTATCATGGGGCGGCGTCGCCTGACACCGCTCATACCGAACGCAATACCGCCAGTGGCGAGGTGCGTGTCACCCGGCCCACCAGGGGCCACCCCGCCAGCATCACCACCAGCATGCCACAGCCCATGCCCAATGGCAGCAAACTGGCATTGATGTTCCACGGCAGGTTGAACAGCTTGCTGGCGGCAATACCGCCAACGCCCATCGCCCCCAGTGCCGCCAGCAGGCCGGTGAAAGCCCCCAGCCAGGCCAGCTCGGTCAGAATCACCGCGCGAACCTGACGGTCCGACGCACCGAGTGCCCGCATCAGGGCAATATCAAACAGGCGCTCGTCGCGCGTGGCGGCCAGTGCCGCCCACAACACCAGCACACCAGCTGCCAGCGCCAGCACAAACATGGCCTCGATGGCGCGGGTCAGCTTGTCTACCATGGCACGCACTTCAGCCAGAATAGCGCTGACATCAATGATGGTGATATTGGGGAAGGCCGCAACCAGCCGGTTGGCAAAGTCTTCCTGAGCGGCATCCAGATGGAAGCTGCTGATCCAGCTGGCTGGCTGTTGCTGCAACAAGGACGGCGGGGCCAGCACGAAGAAATTCACCCGGAAACTATCCCAGGCCACGCTGCGCAGGCTGGTCACTTTGGCACGATAAGTGCTGCCGCCGATATCAAAGGCCAGGGTATCCCCCAGACGGATGCCCAGCGTCCGGGCCAGGCCCTGCTCTACGGAAAACTGCGGCTTCGCTTTTGCCTGCCACCATTGCCCGGCCACCAAGTGGTTGCCTTCCGGCAGCGCATCGCGCCAGGACAGATTGAATTCCCGTTCGGCCAGCCGCCTGGCCTGCTCATCCTGCAGCGCAGAAGGTCGTACCGGCTTTTCGTTGATGGCCAGCAGACGACCACGAATCATCGGCGACAATTCCGGCGGTGGCAGACCCGCTGCAGCAAACTGCTGTTGCAGCCCGGCACGCTGGCCTTGCTGGATATTGATGACAAACTTGTTGGGCGCATCCGTAGGCACACTTTGTTGCCAGGCGGTAATCAGGTCGTCACGCACCACAGTCAGGGTGAGCAAGGCCATGATGCCCACCGCCAATGCCACGATCTGCACGATGGCCAGCCAGGGACGGCGCGCCAGGTTCGCCACCCCGTAACGCCAACCTACCTGCCGCCCTGCCGGCAAGCGACGCAACAAGGACAGCATGCCCCAGGCCAGCAGCCCGACCCCGGCAAAAAATGCCAGCATGCCGCCCAGCAACCAGGCGGCCAGTGCCAGATCATCCATCTGCCATGCTGCCAGCAGCAGCAACACCAGCACGGCCAGCAAGGGGGCCACCAGACTGCTGCGCAGCAGCGGAACATCATTGCGCAGCACGGCCAGCGGCGGTACCTGACGAATCGCCAGCAGTGGCGGTAAGGCGAGGCCCGCCAGTAACAGCAGCGATGCCGCAGGCCCCAGCAACCAGCTTTGCCAGCCAGGGTTGGGTAGCACCTCGCCGACAAAACGGCTGCTCAGCTGCATCAGCCCCAGCTGCACGGCAAAGCCTGCCAGCGCACCGAGCACGCCACTGAGCAAGCCCAATAACAGGAACAGGCAGACAAACAGGCCCAGCACCTCGGATGAAGTCAGCCCCATGCAACGCAAAACCGCCACCGACTGCCAGTGCCGCGCCAGATAACGTCGCACGGCCAGGGCCACCGCAGCGGCAGACAAGGCGACAGTCAGCATGGCAGTGAGGCCCAGGAAGCGGCGGGCCCGTTCCAGCGCAGTGCGGATTTCCGGCCGCGCTTCTTCCACGTTTTCCAACCGGCTGCCCGGCGGTAAGCGTGCCGCCAGCCATTGCCGCAGGTCGCTGATTTGCCGGTCATCCCCGGCCAGCATCAGCCGCCAGCGCGCACGGCTGCCTTCCTGAATCAGCCCGGTGGCGGCCAGGTCGGCGCTATTGAACATCAGTCGTGGCACAAAATTGTACAAATCCATAGCGCCGTCCGGCTCGCGCAGGATTTCACCATCCAGTTGCAAGGAGATATTGCCGACATTGATATGCTCACCCAACTTCACTCCCAGCTTGCGCAGCAGACGCGCATCGGCCCATACCATGCCGGCTGCCGGATGCAGGCGGCCCGTCTGCAACTGGCCGTCCACCCGGCGCACGGTGACTTCACCGCGCAGGGGGTAGCTGTTGCTGACTGCCTTGTAGGTGGCCAGCGTGGCCTGCCCCTGGGCAAACACCATGGAAGGGAAGCTGATGTTATCGGTCACTTGCAAGCCGCGGCGTTGTGCCTCCTGACGGATGGCGACCGGTGCCGGCTGATTGCCGTTGAGCACCAGGTCAGCTGCCAGCAGCTGGGTGGCCTGGGTGGTGAGCGCCCGCGCCACCCGGTCGGAAAAGAAGCTGACACTGGTGAGCGCCGTCACCGCCACCAATAGCGCCAGCGCCAGTATGCTCAGTTCGCCGGAAACGATTTCGCGCCGCACAAAGCGGGCGGCCAGCAACAAGCGGCTCCACCAGCTCATGCGCGTGCTCCGTTCAGACGGCCATCCACCAGACGGTAGATGGCATCGCAGCGGCTGGCCAGTTCATTGTCGTGAGTCACCAGCACCAGCGAGGTATGCTGTTCGCTATTGAGCTGGAACAAGAGGTCGATGATCTGGCGGCCGGTAGCGGCATCCAGATTCCCGGTCGGCTCATCGGCAAACAGGATGCCCGGATGGATGGCAAACGCCCGCGCCAGCGCCACGCGTTGCTGCTCGCCCCCGGACAGATGCTTGGGATAATGACGCAGCCGGTGTGCCAGGCCGACATGGCCCAGCATCTGGCTGGCGGTATCACGGGCATCTTTGCGCCCGGCCAGTTCCAGCGGCAGCATCACGTTTTCCAGTGCCGTCAGTTGCGGCATCAACTGGAAATTCTGGAACACGAACCCCACCTTGTCCCTGCGCAGCAGAGCACGGCCATCCTCGCTCAGGCCGGACAGTGACTGACCAAACAGGGAGACTTCGCCCTGGCTGGGCTGGTCCAGTCCGGCCAGCAAGGACAGCAAGGTGGATTTGCCAGAACCGGAGGCGCCGACAATGGCTACGCTCTCCCCTGGTTGTACGCTCAGGCTGGCTGCGTGCAGGATGTCCAGCGGTGCCCCGTTGAAAACAACTTGTTTGGCCAGATCCCGCGCCGACAATACCGCCTTGTCATGTATTGGAGTCATATGCTTTCTGCAAAATTGAAGCTGTGGTGCACGCTGTGCATCAGCCTGCTGGCCTTGCCGGTCAGCGCCGCCACCATTCTGGTGATGGGCGACAGCCTGTCGGCCGGTTACGGCCTGACACCGGGGCAAGGCTGGGTCAGCCTGTTACAACAGGATCTGGAGCCAAAGCACCGGATTATCAATGCCAGCATCTCAGGCGAAACCAGCGACGGGGGCCTCGCGCGGCTGCCCGATGCCCTGCGCCGTCACAAGCCCGACATCGTGGTGCTGGAACTGGGTGCCAACGATGGCCTGCGTGGCTTGCCGCTGAACCGCATGGAAAACAACCTGCAGCAGATGGTAGACCTGTCGCGCAAGGCGGCAGCCCGGGTGGTGCTGGTGGGCATGGCCTTGCCAAGCAACTATGGCCCGCAATACACCACAGAGTTCCGCGCGGTGTACGACCGTGTTGCCAAGCGCAACCAGCTGGCCTACGTTCCGCTGCTGGTGGCAGGCTTTGCCACTGACATCAGCAAATTCCAGCCGGACGGGCTACATCCGGTGGCCAGCGTACAAGCTACCATGATGCACACCGTCAAGGCCAAGCTGCCGTTGAAATAAGGCCTCAGGAGGAATGGGAGAACCCCTGCAGCACAGGGGTGGCCAGCTCGCTGGCCATGCAGATGCGATTGCGGCCGCGATGCTTGGCAGCATAGAGCGCCATGTCAGCCTGCTGCAGGCTGTGATTGACCGGGTGGCCTGGCTCACAGGCCACCACACCGGCAGAGATGGTTTGTTGCCAGGAGGCCGGTAGCGCATCCCAGCGCGAGGTCGACAGTTGCTGGCGAATGGCATCCAGCACCGCGGCCAATGCAGCTGCAGACTGCCGGGGGGCCAGCACGACAAACTCTTCACCGCCATAGCGGTACAATTGCATGTCTTCTGGCAGTAATTCGCATACTTTGTGCACCAGCTGCTCCAGAACCGCATCGCCAGCCTGATGACCAAAGGTATCGTTCACCTGTTTGAAGTGGTCCAGGTCCAGAATAGACAAGGACCAGCCCTGGCCGTTTTCCAGACTGTCAGCAGCATATTGATCCAGTTGGCGACGCAATGCCCGCTGATTGAAACAG
The DNA here is from genome assembly GCF_013391415.1 of Aquitalea sp. LB_tupeE. Taxonomy (GTDB): domain Bacteria; phylum Pseudomonadota; class Gammaproteobacteria; order Burkholderiales; family Chromobacteriaceae; genus Aquitalea. Next base: position 20,942 of record NZ_JACAXB010000019.1, on the reverse strand, counting down.
CCAGTCAGGGCATCACACTCCAGCAGACGTTCTCCCTCGGCCAGTGCAGTTTGCAGTGCCAGACGATTCTGTTCCAGGCTTTCGCGTTTCATGCTGGCTTGCACATGCATCTCCACCAGCTGTTCCATCATGCTTTGATTGGCATGCTTGAGTTGCACCGTCTCGAACAGGGTCTGGCGGAAACCACGTACAAAACGCCATTGCGACAGCAGGTACAACACCACCCCCAGCAGTGCCACCAGCTCCAGCCGCTGTCCGTCATTGAGCAAGGAAAACACCGGGAAGGCCCAGAAGGCGGCAAAAAACAGCACATGAATATCCCGGCAGGCGGCCATCATGATGCACAACAAGGCGAAAATGCCTGACACCCACAGCAATAGCAGCATTTCATAAGGCCGGTCCGGCTGGATGGGTGCCATGAACCAGATACAGCTGCCCCACAGCAGGCTGCTGGCTAACAGGCAATCCCTCACCGCCGGGTAGTACTGATAGACCACCAGCGGATGGGTATCGTGCTGACGAAAGTGACGGACCACCAGAATCAGCCGCCACTCCACCAGCCAGAACAGCGCCATCCAGCACAACATGCGCCATAACGAGGCGTGTCCGTAAGCAATCCAGGCCAACAAGGGGGTACTGCACACGGCAGGGCCAATGGACTGGTAGGCCGCATCGACAAAATAACGGGTCAGGTCGGCCTCTTCACGCCAGTGGGGGCTTTCCTGTTGCAGATACGCCAGCCGTTTCATGCATTCCCCCCGACCAGTTGCCGAGCCAGCGCCTCGGTCAGCACCTGATTGCGCCCTGCGCGTTTGGCGGCATACAGCAAGTCGTCCGCCCGCTTGATCAGCTGTGGCAAATCCAGCCCCGGCTGCCAGTGCAGCAAGCCCATCGACACGGTCACCCCGCGCTTGTCCAGCAAGCCGGACCAATCATGCCGGGCAATCTCCTCCCGGATATTCTCCAGCCGCAGCATGGCAGCCTCAAGGCTCATGCCCTCCAGTAGCAGCATGAATTCCTCGCCGCCATAGCGGCCCAGGCTATCGTTACAGCGCATTTGCGCGCCGACCAGACGACAAACCTGACGCAGCACTTCATCTCCCACCAGATGCCCATAACCGTCGTTGATGGATTTGAAATGGTCCAGGTCCAGCATGGCCAAACAAAAGGGCTTGCCGGCCACCGCTTCCACCAGCAGGTGGTCGGCCTGAATCATGATGGCACGCCGGCTCAACACCCCGGTCAGCGGATCATGTGCCACCAGGGTTTCCACACGCGCCAGTGCGGCATCCAGTTCGCGACCGCGTTGTTCCAGTTGCTGGTTGTACTGGTCCAGTGTGTCTTGCTGAGCCGTCATGTCTTGCAGCAAGCGATTATTCTCTTCGCGTGCAGCGTAGTTTTCCCGCAAATAACGATGCAAGGGCCAGGTCATGGTGATCAGTACTACGGTAAACAACAGCACGGACAAGCCAGCCAGGTGTAGTACCGGGGAGTCCGCCATCCACAGGCGGGGCTGTACTGTCAGCAACATCAGGCCCAGCACCAGCAAGGGCAAGGCACGAATGCCAGTCAGGTAAGCGGCATAAGAAGCAGCAACGGCCGCCAGCCACAGCATCACCACAATCAGGTAGAGCGGGTCGCCATCCGGCACCAGCCACCAGACAGCACTGCCCCACCAGATGGCAGCCAGGGTGGTCATCAGGACAAAACCGTGAAACTGGCGCGGCGACAGTCCAGTATCAGTCGCAGCATTCAGCCAATGCTTGACGCATTGGGCATAAAGGCCCTGCCAGATAATCAGCACGCCCCACCAGAGCAAGACATTGCGCAAGGGCGCGTGCCAGGACATGGCAACCGCCAGCAAGGCCCCGCCCACAGTCGAATAAGGCAATGCGGCGCGAAAGCGCCTGATGATGTGCAACTGGACTGCCGCGTCCTCTCCGGCTGGAGACGTGCTCAAATTAGCCTCCGCTATCTGCTTGGTCTGTTAATAAGATATAGCAGATCACATGAAAAACCCCGCGCGATGGCGGGGTTTCACACAACATGGCAGACCGGCAGTGCCGATCAGCAAGGTCGATTACAGCTGGGCAGCGTTTTCAGCCAGGTAGGAAGCCACGCCCTCGGCGCTCGGCTTCATGCCCTTCTTGCCTTTGTTCCAGCCAGCCGGGCACACTTCACCGTGCTCTTCGGTGAATTGCAGTGCGTCCACCATGCGGATCATTTCATCCACATTGCGGCCCAGCGGCAGGTTGTTGACAACCTGATGCTGTACCACGCCAGCCTTGTCGATCAGGAAGGAACCACGGAAGGCCACACCACCCTCGGCTTCTACATCAAAGGCCTTGCACAGCTCGTGCTGGATGTCAGCCACCAGGGTGTAGCCAACTTCGCCGATGCCACCCTTTTCCACCGGGGTATTGCGCCATGCAGCGTGGGTGAACTGGCTGTCGATGGACACGCCGATCACTTCTACATTGCGAGCCTTGAATTCAGCCAGGCGGTGATCGAAAGCGATCAGCTCGGACGGGCAAACAAAGGTGAAGTCCAGCGGGTAGAAGAACACCACGGCGTATTTACCGGCAGTGGCTTCTTGGAAGGAGTAGTTGTCAACAATCTGACCATCGCCCAGAACGGCGGAGAAGGTTTTTTCACCTGCGAAGAACGGTGCTTGCTTACCAACGAGTACGGCCATGCGGATCTCCTTGTGTTGTTGATGTGGCAGCGTTTGCGGTATCGGGCAATACGAAAACGCTGCGGAATGCGGGAGCTTTATAAATCAGGCGGCAGAGGACGAGCAAATTGTAAATCCATATCGTGTCGATAAAGTTTCACAATAGCCAACTCGCCCAGCTGGCCATCTTTAGCAAATGCGGGCAGCCCGCTTTGGTTTCAAGCCTCGCTTTCCGAACAGCTTATGCCTGCTGACTTGCAGCATGAAAAAACGGACACCTGGGTGTCCGTTCTTGTTTGCTGCCACCGCCATCAGGCTCAGGCGGCCGGTTCGGCTTTCTGGCGCAGACGCAGGTTCAGTTCGCGCAGCTGCTTGTCGTCCACCGCATTCGGGGCATTGGTCAGCAGACACTGGGCGCGCTGGGTCTTGGGGAAGGCAATCACGTCGCGGATGGACTCGGCACCGGCCATCAGGGTCACCAGACGGTCCAGACCAAAGGCCAGGCCACCATGCGGCGGCGCGCCGAACTTCAGGTTGTCCAGCAGGAAGCCGAACTTGTTCTGCTGCTCTTCCGGGGTAATCTTCAGCGCCGCGAATACCTTTTCCTGTACATCGGCACGGTGAATACGCACCGAACCACCGCCGATTTCCCAACCATTCAGCACCATGTCGTAGGCACGCGCCAGGCAAGCACCCGGATCGGTATCCATCAGGTCTTCGTGACCCGGTTTCGGGCTGGTGAACGGATGGTGGCAAGCAGTCCAGCGGTCAGCTTCTTCGTCGTGCTCGAACATCGGGAAGTCCACCACCCACAGCGGACGCCATTCGCGTACGAAGTAACCACCCTTCTCGCCATGCTCGTGGCCAATCTTGATACGCAGCGCGCCAATGGCTTCGTTCACCACCTTGGCCTTGTCGGCACCGAAGAAGATGATGTCGCCGTTGTCAGCACCGGTACGGGCGATGATTTCTTCCAGCGCAGCCACCGACAGGAACTTGACGATCGGGGATTGCAGGCCGCTGGTTTCGTCGTTGGTGATCTTGCTCTTGTCGTTGACCTTGATGTAAGCCAGACCCTTGGCACCATAGATACCGACAAACTGGGTGTATTCGTCGATTTCCTTGCGCGACAGGGCAGCACCACCCGGTACACGCAGGGCCACCACGCGGCCGTTCGGCAGATCAGCGGCACCGCGGAATACCTTGAATTCCTCGGTCTTCATCAGGTCGGTTAGCTCGGTGAACTTGAGCGACACGCGCAGGTCCGGCTTGTCCGAGCCGTAGTAGAACATGGCATCGTTGTAAGTCATGCGCGGGAACTTGCCCAGCTCGACATTCATCACGTCGCGGAAGATTTCCTGCGCCATGTTTTCGGTGATGTCCATGATCTCGTCCTCGTTCAGGAACGAGGTTTCGATATCGATCTGGGTGAATTCGGGCTGACGGTCAGCACGCAGGTCTTCGTCGCGGAAGCACTTGGTGATCTGGTAGTAGCGGTCGAAGCCGGCCACCATCAGCAGCTGCTTGAACAGCTGCGGCGATTGCGGCAGGGCAAAGAACTCGCCCGGATGCACGCGGGACGGCACCAGGTAGTCACGCGCACCTTCCGGTGTGGAGCGGGTCAGCATCGGGGTTTCGATGTCGATGAAGCCCTGCTTGTCCAGATGGTTGCGCACGCCCATGGCCACGCGGTAGCGCAGGCGCAGGTTTTTTTGCATCGGTGCGCGGCGCAGGTCGATCACGCGGTTCAACAGACGTACGTTTTCCGAGATGTTCTCGTCGTCGATCTGGAAGGGCGGGGTGGCGGCGCTATTGAGGATTTCGATTTCCTTGGCCAGGATTTCGATTTCGCCGGAAATCATCTTGCTGTTGGCAGTGCCGGCCGGACGCTCGCGCACGACGCCGGTGATGGCCAGTACGTACTCGTTACGGCTGCTGTCAGCCAGCTTGAAGGCTTCCGGGGTATCCGGGTCAATCACCACCTGTACCAGGCCTTCGCGGTCGCGCAGGTCGATGAAGATCACACCACCGTGGTCGCGGCGACGATGTGCCCAACCTTTCACGGTGACGGTCTGGCCGAGGTATTTCTTGTCAATTAGTCCGCAGTAGTCGGTACGCATCGGGTAACCCTTAGTATTGAATTCTGTATTGGTCATGCTGAATCAAATGAGCATCTGCCGGACAAGGCCGGCAGACGGCTTAAGCTTGCTGGTTTTTGTTGCTGCCCTGGGCATCCGGTGCCGGTGCGGGGACGACCACACCCATGGAAATCACGTACTTGAGGGCATCATCCACACTCATGGCCAATTCGCGCGTGTCGCGCTTGGGCACCATGATGAAATAGCCGGAAGTCGGGTTCGGTGTGGTCGGTACATAAACGCTGACATGTTCTTCCTCACCCATTTGCGCCACCACCTGGGGTGCCGGCGAACCGGTCTGGAAAGCCACTGTCCAGCTATCCTGGTGCGGCCAGCGCACCAGCAGGGCTTTTTTGAAGGCCTGGCCGGAATCAGACAGCAGCGTATCGCTCACCTGCTTGACGCTGCTGTAGATGGACTTGACGAAGGGCGTGCGCGACATCAGGCCATGCCAGAAGTCCACCAGTCTTTGCCCCAGCACATTGGCCGCCAGCATGCCGGTGCCCAATAGCATCAGGAAGGCAAACACTACACCCAGGCCAGGAATGCTGAAACCGAACAGCTGCTCGGGCTGCCATTCATGCGGCAGCAGGTTCAGCGTCTGGTCCAAAGAGCCGATGATCAGGCTCAGCACCCACAGGGTAATGCCCAGCGGCAGCCAGATCAGCAGGCCGGCAACCAGATAGCCCCGTACGGTCATTTTGATGTGTGTCATGGAGGCTTAAGCGCACCCGCCGCCGCAAGAACCGTTACCACAGCTATGACCACCACCGGAGCTGCCGTTCTTGAAATCGGTTTCATACCAGCCAGAACCCTTCAGCTGGAAGCCGGCAGCAGACAGCTGCTTGTGGTAGTCGGCACTGCCACAAGCCGGGCACTGGGCGATCGGATCGTCGCTCATCTTCTGCAAATGTTCCTTGGCTGCGCCACAGGCGGTGCAGCGGTATTCGTAGATCGGCATATTCCTTGCTCCAACCACTATCTAAATGGCATAAATGGCATATTCTTGCTACAGTGCAACATAAATTTGCTACGGTGCACAATAAAGTGGGCCATGTGACTTATGATGCAAAATGCGGTCAAGGTCAGGCAAATGCAAGTCGCCAGCCCGCAAACGGATGATTATATCCGACTGACGCCGCAATACAAAAATGCTGTTTTTCACGCACTCGCAATATCGCGCTGCCAGGATGCATCAAACCCGTCATCCACCCGCCAAACCCAAGAGGATTCCATGGACAGCATTCGCAACATCATCAGTGGCAAAAAAGGCCTGATTGTCGGCATCGCCAACGAAAACAGCATTGCTTATGGCTGCGCCAGCGTGCTGCGTGAACTGGGTGCCGAAGTGGCCGTCACCTACCTCAACGCCAAGGCGGAAAAGTATGTCCGCCCGCTGGCCGAAAAACTGGAAGCTCCACTGGTACTGCCGCTGGACGTGGAACAGCCCAGCCAGATGCAACAGGTATTTGCCGATATCGAACAACACTGGGGCAAGCTGGACTTTGTCATCCACTCCATTGCCTTTTGCCCGATGGAAGACCTGCATGGCCGCGTGGTGGATTGCTCGCTAGCCGGGTTCCAGCAGGCCATGCACGTTTCCTGCTATTCATTCGTGGAAATGGCACGCCATGCCGAACCGCTGATGAAAGACGGTGGCACGCTGATCACCATGAGCTACTACGGCGCGGACAAAGTGGTGGAAAACTACAACATGATGGGCCCGGTGAAGGCGGCGCTGGAGAGCGTATCGCGGTACATGGCCAGCGAACTGGGCCCCAAGGGCATACGTGTGCATGCCGTATCGCCCGGCCCGCTCAAGACCCGCGCGGCATCCGGCATTGCCCATTTCGATCAACTGATCGACGACGCCATTGCCCGCGCCCCGCAAAACAAGCTGGTGGACATCGAAGACGTGGGCATGACCTGCGCCTTCCTGATTTCCAATGCTGCCCGCAGCCTGACCGGCCAAACCATCTATGTCGATGGCGGCCACCACATCATGGCCTGATGACAGCACGGCCGGCGCGAGCCGGCCCCCTCCCCTTTAGCGTTCGCGACCCGGAGACTATCCATGACCCGCGATGACAAAGCATTTGACGACATCCTGCAACAAGCCACCGCACAAGGCCCGCTGCCCATGGCCGTGGCCCACCCCTGCAGCCGTGAAGCCCTGCTGGGTGCGGTAGAGGCCGCGGATCACGGCATTGCCACCCCCATCCTGATTGGCCCGCGCAGCAAAATGCTGAAGCTGGCGGAAGAGCTGGATGTGGACATCAGCCGCTTTGAACTCATTGACACTCCGCACAGCCATGCCTCGGCCGAACAAGCGGTGAAGCTGGTGCGCGATGGCTATGCCGACATCCTGATGAAGGGCAGCCTGCATACCGACGAATTCATGAGCGAAGTACTGGCGCGCGACACCGGCATCCGCACCGACCGCCGCATCAGCCACGTGTTCATCATGAAAGTGGAAAGCTATCCGCGCTACCTGTTCATTACCGACGCTGCCATCAGCATCGAACCGGACCTGATGACCAAGCGCGACATCTGCCAGAACGCCATCGACCTCACCCATGCACTGGGTATTGCCCGCCCCAAGGTGGCCATTCTGGCGGCAGTGGAAACCATCAACCCGGCCATGCGCGCCACGCTGGATGCCGCCGCGCTGTGCAAAATGGCCGATCGCGGCCAGATTACAGGCGCAGTGCTGGATGGCCCGCTGGCTTTTGACAATGCCATCTCGCATGAAGCGGCCGACACCAAGGGCATTGTCTCCCCGGTGGCGGGTGATCCGGACATCCTGCTGGTGCCGGAGCTGGAGTCCGGCAATATGCTAGCCAAACAGCTGACCTACCTGGCAGCAGCGGCATCTGCCGGCATCGTGATGGGTGCGCGCGTGCCGATTGTGCTGACCAGCCGCGCCGAAGACGCCACCGGCCGCCTGGCCTCTGCCGCTGTCGCCAATGTACTGGCACACCGTCGCCGTGGAGCCAACCTGTGATCAAGGCCCTGATTGCTGTCAATGCCGGTTCTTCCACGCTCAAGTTCCGCGCCTACGCCATGGAAGGCGGCGCGTTGCTGATGCGCGGCCTGATCGACCACTTCGGCCAGCCGCATACCAGCCTCAGCCTGCACGACACCCTGCATCAGCAACTGGAAGAGCGCGAGCTGGGCGATGACAGCCGCGAAGCTGCCGTGGCCGCCATGATCAACACCCTGGCCGATCACGGCATTGCCGTCACCGCCGTGGTGCACCGCGTGGTACACGGCGGCAGTCGTTTCCATCAGATCACCCGGCTGGATGAAGCTGTCTGTCAGGCGCTGGATGACTATGTCCCGCTGGCCCCGCTACACCAGCCGGTCAGCCTGCAAGTGATTGAAGCCTTCCGCACCGTGGATGCCGGGCTCGTACAACTGGCCTGCTTTGATACCGCCTTCCATGCCACTCAGCCGGAAGTCGCCACCCGCTTTGGCATTGCCCGGCACTGGCATGAGGAAGGCGTGCGGCGTTACGGCTTTCATGGCTTGTCCTATGCCTCCATCAGCCGCCGCCTGCCGGAACTGAACCTGGCCGAGTGTAAAGTGGTGGTGTGCCATCTGGGCAGCGGCAGCAGTGCCTGCGCCATCGAGCACGGACAAAGTGTGGCCTCCAGCATGGGTTTTTCTGCGGTGGACGGACTGATGATGGGAACGCGCCCCGGCTATCTGGACCCGGAAGTGGTGCTGTACTGGATGGAGCATGAAGGCATGGGGGTGCGCGAGGTGCGGCGCGAGCTGTACAAGAACTCCGGCCTGCTGGGTGTGTCCGGCGGACTGTCGGCCGATATGCGCGAACTGCTGGCCAACAAGCTGCCCGCTGCGCGTGAAGCAGTAGAGCTGTACTGCTACCGCATCGTACGGGAAATTGCTTCGCTGGCCGCCGCCATGAAGGGGCTGGATGCCATCATCTTCACTGCGGGCATTGGCGAGCATTCGGCAGAAGTGCGTGGCCGGGTGTTGAGCCAGCTGGGCTGGCTGGGCTTTGCTGTCGACCATGCGGCCAATCTGGCACATGCCCGCCAGCTGACCACGGCAGACAGCCAGCACCACGCTTATGCGCTGGATACCGACGAAGAAGGCGAGATGGCCAGACAGGCGTTTTCCCTGCTAAACCAGTAGAAAATATTGCGTGGCAAAAGCACAACAAGCCGCGCCATGCAGACAAACAAAAAGCCCCGCCAATGCGGGGCTTTTATGCATTTCTTGCAGCGCTGGGCTGGAATCAGGCCATGGCCTTGATCTGAGCGGACAGACGGCTCTTGTGACGAGCTGCCTTGTTCTTGTGGAACACGCCCTTGTCAGCGATACGGTCGATTACTTTGGTGGAAGCGTGGAACACTACCTTAGCAGCAGCCTTGTCACCACCTTCAATTGCCTTAAGCACTTTCTTTACTGCAGTACGGAACGCAGTACGCAGGCTGGCGTTGTGCGCGCGCTGCTTAAGGGCTGTGCGTGCACGCTTGCGAGCTTGTGCGCTGTTAGCCATGAATCTTTCTCCTGATGAGCGGAATCTGAAACCCGCGATTCTAAGCCTTAACAGCAGGTTTTGCAACAATAAACCCGCCAGCGTAAACTAGCCGGCTTGCTCAACCCGCCCTCCCTCTATCAATGAACCTGCTCAAGGCGCTGGCTGCAGTCAGCAGCATGACCATGGTGTCGCGCATTCTCGGCCTGGTCCGCGACACGCTTATCGCCCGCGTATTTGGTGCCGGCATGTCGGCAGATGCCTTCAATGCCGCCTTCAAGATTCCCAATATGTTGCGCCGCCTGTTTGCCGAGGGCGCGTTCTCGCAAGCCTTCGTCCCCATCCTGGGCGAATACAAGAACCAGAAAACCGAAGAAGAAACCCGCGAATTCGTTGCCAAAGTAACCGGCGTGCTCGGTTCGGTGCTACTGCTGGTGACAGCCATCGGCATGCTGGCCGCCCCGGCCATCATGTGGATTTCCGCGCCCGGCTTTTATCGCGAACCGGCCAAGGCCGCGCTGTTTGCCGACATCCTGCGCGTGTCGTTTCCTTATATCTTTTTCATTTCGCTGTCGTCGATGACCGGCAGCATTCTGAATAGCTGGGGCAGGTTCTCGATTCCGGCCTTCACCCCCACCTTTCTGAACCTCAGCTTCATCGTGTTTGCGCTGTTTTTCACCCACAGTTTTCATCCGCCCATCATGGCCATGGCCTGGGCGGTGTTTGTTGGCGGGCTGATCCAGCTGGTTTGGCAACTGCCCTTTCTCAAGCAGATCGGCATGCTTACCATGCCCATCTTCGACTTCAAGGATGCGGCCGTCTGGCGGGTGATCCGCCAGATGGGCCCGGCCATTTTCGGCGTATCGGTGGCGCAGATCTCGCTGTTGATCAACTCCACCTTTGCCTCCTTCCTGCCCACTGGCAGCGTGTCGTGGATGTATTACGCCGACCGGCTGATGGAATTCCCTTCCGGGGTACTGGGCGTGGCACTGGGGACCATCCTGCTGCCCTCGCTGTCCAAGCACGCGGCCAGCAAGTCCGATAGCGAATTCAGCGTGCTGCTGGACTGGGGCATCCGCCTGTCGCTGTTGCTGGCCGTACCCGCCACCGTGGGCCTGGGTTTGCTGTCCGGCCCCTTGCTGTCCACCCTGTTCATGTATGGCCGCTTTACCGCCCACGATGCGCTGATGTCGCAGCAGGCGGTGATTGCCTACTCCTTCGGCCTCTTGGGGCTGATTCTGGTCAAGGTACTGGCACCAGGCTTTTATGCGCGGCAGGACATCAAGACGCCAGTACGCATTGCACTGATCACCCTGTGCTGCACCCAGCTGATGAATCTGGCCTTTGTCTTCCCGCTCAAGCATGCCGGGCTGGCGCTGTCGATTGGCCTGGCTTCCTGCCTGAATGCCGGCCTGCTGCTGTCCACCCTGCTCAAACGCAAAATCTACCAGCCGCAAGCGGGCTGGAGCAGCTTCCTTGGCAAGATGGCACTGGCCATCCTGGCCATGGCCGCCGTATTGCTGGCGCTGCAATGGCTGCTACCCATCCACTGGGACGGCCACGCCTGGCAACGGGTGTGCTGGCTGACGCTGCTGGTGGTGGCCGGGGCCATTACTTACTTTGCCATGCTGTTTGCGCTGGGTTTCCGCCCGCGCCAGTTCATGCGCCGTGAACATTGATCCGTATTGCAAGGAAACACCATGAAACCCCAAGCCATGTCACCGGAACAGTCCCCGCTGGGCAAGACTGTCAGCTATCAGGACCAGTACGACGCCAGCCTGCTGTTTCCCATTCCACGCAAGATGAAACGCGATGAAATCGGTATCAGCGAACAGGCGCTGCCGTTTGCCGGTGTGGATATCTGGACCGGTTTCGAGCTGTCCTGGCTGAATGCACGCGGCAAGCCGCAAGTGGGTATTGCCACTTTCCGTATTCCGGCTGACAGCCCCAACCTGATCGAATCCAAGTCGTTCAAGCTGTATCTGAACAGCTATAACCAGACCCGGATTGCCAGCCTGGCCGAGTTGCAGGCCCAGCTGGCGCTGGACCTGTCCAATGCAGCCGGTGGAGCGGTCTCGGTCAGCGTATTACTGCCGCAGGACTTTGCCGTGGAGCGCATTACCGAACTGGCTGGCGACTACATCGACGAGCAGGACATCGCCGTGGACAACTATGCACCCTGCCCGGACATCCTGCGTGCCGACACCGGCAACATCGTGAGCGAAACCCTGTGCAGCAATCTGCTGAAGTCCAACTGCCTGGTGACCGGCCAGCCGGACTGGGGCAGCGTGCAAATCCGCTATACCGGCCCCAAGCTGGACCGTGAGGCCTTGCTGCGCTACCTGATCGGCTTCCGCCAGCACAATGAATTCCACGAGCAATGCGTGGAGCGCATCTTTACCGACATCCTGCGTGCCTGCGCACCGGAACAGCTGACGGTTTACGCCCGCTACACCCGCCGTGGCGGCCTGGATATCAACCCCTGGCGCAGCAATGCCGAGCAAGCCCCGGAGGATAATATCCGGACGGCACGGCAATAACCCGGACACCACACCAAACAAAAAAGGATGCCACCTGGCATCCTTTTTTCATTTGCTCGCCACTCCTCGTTCAAAACGGTGTCGGCGCGTCGAATTCCATTTCTTCCTGCGTCACCGGGTGGCGCAACACCAGCCGCGACGCGTGCAGCAATAACCGATCGGCCTTGGCCAACACCTCCGGCGGGGCGTAGATGTCATCGCCCAGAATCGGGTGGCCGCTTTCCAGATGCAGCATATGCATGCGCAACTGGTGCGCACGGCCGGTTTGCGGGTCCAGCTCCATGCGCGAGAGCTGACGCGTGGTATCGCGCGACAGTACACGGTAATGGGTAATGGCCTGTTTGCCTTCTACATGGTCGACTTTCTGGCGCGGGCGATTGGGCCAGTCGATGATCAGCGGCAGGTCGATGGTGCCGCTATTGCTTTGGACAATGCCATCCACCACCGCGATATAGCGCTTCTTGACCTTGCGGTCCATGAAGGCGATGGACAGTGCCCGCTGCATGGCCGCACCACGGCCAAACACCACCAGGCCGGAGGTGGCCATGTCCAGCCGGTGTACGGTCAGCGCATCCGGATACACTTTTTGCACCCGGCTGATCAGGCAGTCGTCCTTGCCCTCGCCACGACCCGGCACCGACAGCAGGCCGGAGGGCTTGTCCACCACCAGCAGGCAGTCATCCACGTAAATGACCGACAGGCCGGTATCCGGCGGCGGGGTGTAGTTTTCCAGATTATGGGCTTGGCTCATGGCGGCAACAGGGGAACAGAATAAGTAATGAGCGGCGATTATCTTACCCCCGACGCGGCTTCACAAGCTGTCACCCTGAATTTGCCGGGGAATTGCCACTTGAAATGGCAGCGCAACGCCATCACCCTGTCATGATCAGATCATTCCCCATGCTAGGAGCCGTCATGCCGGAGCGTTTTTACCTCGACCCATACCAAACCACCCTGGAAACCACGGTCATCCGTCATGATGATGCCGGCCTGGTACTGGCAGACACCCTGTGTTACCCGCTGGGCGGCGGCCAGCCCGGCGACACCGCCACGCTGACCCTGGCAGATGGCCGCACGCTGGCCATCTGCGATACCCGCCGCAACCGTGAAACCCGCGAGATTACCCACATCACCGCGGCCGATGCGCCGCGACTGGACGCAGGCAGCCCGGTCACCCTGACACTGGACTGGGCGCGCCGTCATCGTCACATGCGGGTACATACCGGCCTGCATCTGCTGTCGGTGGTGATCAAGGCCGGCGTGACCGGCGGCAATCTGACCGCAGAAGGCGGTCGACTGGATTTTGATTTGCCTGAGGGGATGGAACTGGACAAGGACGAGATCGAGGCTGGCCTGAATGCACTGGTAGCACAGGACCTGGCAGTGAGCATCCAGATGACCAGCGGCGAAGCGCTGAAAGCCCGCCCGGAGCTGATCAAGACCATGTCGGTCACCCCGCCGCTGGAGCTACCGGAAATCCGCCTGATCGAAATCGACGGCGTCGACCTGCAACCCTGTGGCGGTACCCATGTGCGCCGCACCGGCGAAATCGGCCGCCTGCTGGTGAAAAAGATTGAAAGCAAGGGCGCGCGCAACAAGCGGGTGGTGGTGACGCTGGCCGACTGAGGCCTGTTTGCCATCCAGCACAAAGGGGACCCGCAGGTCCCCTTTTGCATTGCCCTTCAACGCCACACAGCAGCTGGCTCAGATATCGGCTTCCACCTCATTACCCTTGGCTTCCATCCAGCTACGGCGGCTGGAGGCCTCGCCCTTGCCCATCAGCATGACAAAGGTGGACAGGGTTTGCGCCATTTCACCCGGACGCACCTGCACCCGCGACAGGCGGCGGGTATCCGGATTCATGGTGGTGTCCTTCAGTTGCTCGGGGTTCATTTCACCCAAGCCTTTGAAGCGGGAAATCCCCCAGCTGCCTTCGCGCACATTCTCGCTGCGCAAACGGTCCAGAATGGCATTCAGTTCACCCTCATCCAGCGCGTAAATCTTGCGCGGCGGGCGGTTCTTGCCCGAGCCCGGCACATCCACACGGAACAGCGGTGGCTGGGCGATGTAGATGTTGCCGTTTTCGATCAGTCGCGGGAAATGGCGGAAGAACAAGGTGAGCAACAGCACCTGGATGTGCGAGCCATCCACGTCGGCATCGGACAGGATGGCAATCTTGCCATAACGCTGGCTGGACAAATCCGGGTGATCATCCGGCCCGTGCGGGTCCACGCCGATGGCAACAGAAATATCGTGGATTTCGGCATTGGAAAACAGCTGATCCTTGTCGGTTTCCCAGCTATTGAGCACCTTGCCGCGCAAAGGCAGGATGGCCTGGTATTCCTTGTCGCGCGCCAGCTTGGCCGAGCCACCGGCCGAGTCACCCTCCACCAGGAACAGCTCGTTGCGCTCCAGATCTTCACTCTCGCAGTCGGTCAACTTGCCCGGCAAGACAGCAACACCCGAGCCTTTTTTCTTTTCCACCTTCTTGACGGATTTCAAACGGGACTGCGCCTGACGGATGGCCAGCTCGGCAATCTTCTTGCCCGCCTCCACATTCTGGTTCAGCCACAGTTCCACCGGGTCGCGCGACAGGCTGGAAATCAGCTTGAGCGCGTCACGGCTGGTGAGCTTGTCCTTGGTCTGCCCCTGGAATTGCGGATCCAGCACACGGGCCGATAGCACAAAGCGCACCCGGCTCCACACATCTTCTGCCATCAGTTTGACGCCGCGCGGCAGCAGGTTGTGGTGATCGATGAAGGTCTTCACCGCATCAAACACCCCGGCGCGCAGGCCTGCCTCATGAGTACCGCCGGAAGGAGTGGGAATCAGGTTGACATAGCTCTCGCCACTGGCCCCGTCCTCGAACCAGGCCATCGCCCACTGCACGCCCTCACCCTTGGCAAACTGCTCGTGATCGTCACCGATATAGGCTTCCGCGGCAAACAACGGCGCAATCGGCTCATCGCCGTTGCACAGCTCGGCCAGATAACTTTTCAGGCCCTGCGGATACTGCCAAACCTTGACCTCATCGCCACTGGGCTTCTCCACGGTAAGCGACACGGCAACGCCCGGCAGCAACACCGCCTTGGCACGTAGCAGGCGCTCCAGCTCCGGCAGCGAATAACGCGGGCTTTCAAAATACTTGCCATCCGGCCATACCCGCACCCGGGTGCCGCTGGTGCGCGGGCCACAGTCGCCAACGCGCGCCAAGGGTTCAATCACGTCACCGCCGGAAAATACCAGCCGGTGCACACCGCCCTCGCGCTTCACCTCTACGTCCAGCCGGGTAGACAGTGCATTGGTCACCGACACGCCTACACCATGCAAACCGCCGGAGAAGGCATAAGCGCCGCCATCTTTCTTGTTGAACTTGCCACCGGCATGCAGGCGGGTGAATACCAGTTCCACCACCGGCACGCCTTCTTGCGGATGCAGGCCGACCGGAATACCGCGGCCATCATCTTCCACCGACAATGAACCATCCTGGTGCACGGTGACGGCAATCTTGCGGGCATAACCGCCCAGCGCCTCGTCCGCCGCGTTATCAATCACTTCCTGACAGATATGGGTGGGGTCGGTGGTGCGGGTATACATACCCGGCCTTTCCTTGACCGGCTCCAGCCCTTTGAGCACCCGTACCGAAGATTCGTCGTACTGTTGAGTCATAAATATATCGTCGCCTGTAGCAGCCCTGTACGCAGGGCCAGCCTGGTGATGTCACCACCCCCGCAGGGATGGCCATGATGCTCAAACGGCAGCCCAGGGCCGCCGCTTGCTTGATGGGTGAGGCAAACCGCCAGGCGGTTCAGTGATCCTGCTGCGGGCCCGGCAGACCCTCAGCCAGCGGTGCCGCCTTTGCCGACTCACGCATGCGCTGTACAAAACCGTCGTAGCTTTCCATCCCCTTGAGGAAACGGGATAGCTCGGTCAGCGCGCGGATATACACGTCGCGCTTGAACTCGATGACAGCATCCACCGGAGCCCAGTAATCATTCCAGCGCCAACCGTCAAATTCCGGATGACTGCTGGCACGCAGGCAGACATCGCAATCGCGCCCCGTCAGCCGCAACAGGAACCAGATTTGCTTCTGCCCCTTGTAGCTGCCACGCCATTCGCGCCGCACCCAGTTGCTGGGCACTTCGTAACGCAGCCAATCGCGGGTTCGCCCCACAATCTTGACATGTTGCGGCAACAGCCCGACCTCCTCCAGAAGCTCGCGGTACATCGCCGCCTCCGGACTTTCGCCCGGCTTGATGCCTCCTTGCGGAAATTGCCAGGAATGTTCGCGTACCCGCTTGCCCCAGAACACCTCATTTTTACCGTTGATGAGGATGATTCCGACATTGGGGCGATATCCGTCCCGGTCCAGCATGAAAAAAACCTGCAATTCGTCTAGTTGACCGAATTTTTGCACATTTCGACAGCTCTTGCCATGCACCTGACACGAGAGCCAAGCGGCGATTCCACCACACTGGCTTTACCAGGGCATGAAATAAATTGACGCTGCAGGGCAAAGGCGTTTAAAAATCCAGCACAACAACTGTTTCACTCCACACGGAAAACCAAGCGACCATGCCCGTCCATTCACCCTTGGCCATACACCTTGCACTGCCTGCGGCAGTGTCGGTGCCGTGCGCCTGGGTCAATCCGACAGCCCTGTCGCTGGGCTTTTTCATCCAGCCATTCACTGCAGTCGGTCACCGCTAGCGTTTTGCCGTTTTACCCGCTCCCAAGGCGGCTCTCGACAAATCAACGCACTAAGGACCCCTTCATGCACACTTCTGCAGAATGGCTGCATCAGTACGGCATTCGTCAGGTCGAATGCCTGTTTTCCGACATTACCGGTACTGCACGCGGCAAGATTCTTCCCAGTAGCAGCGTTGCCAGCGGCAGCGAATTGCGCTTCTCCCAGGTAGGCCTGATGCAAAGCATTACCGGCGACTGCCTGCAAGAACTGGTTCCGGAACTGGACCCGGACATGGTGCTATCCCCCGACTACAGCACACTGCGCCGCCTGCCCTGGTGCCGCGAACCCACCGCCATGCTGATTCACGATTGCCACCACGAAGACGGCAGCCTGGTGGAATTTGCACCGCGCAATGTGCTGCGGCGCGTACTGGCACGCTATCAGCAACTTGGACTGCAACCGGTGGTCGCACCGGAAATGGAGTTCTATCTGTTTGCCCAGCGCCAGGGGCTGGACGATGCCCCGCAAGCCCCGGCCTGCTACGGCAAAGCAGCCGACAGCCTGCGTCAGCCCTATGCGCTGGACCGGCTGCATGACCTGGAAGCCGTACTGGAAGACATCCACCATGGCTGTGAGCTGTTGGGCATAGGAGCCGACACCCTGCTGCAGGAAGTAGGCTGCGGTCAGCTGGAGATCAATCTGCAACATGGTGATGCACTGGCACTGGCCGACCAGGCCTTTCTGTTCAAGCGCATGGTGCGGCAAGCTGCAGCACGCCATGGCCTGGAGGCTTGCTTCATGGCCAAACCGCTGGCCCATGATGCCGGCAGCGCCATGCATATCCATCAGAGCCTGATTCATACCGACAGCCAGCGTAATGCATTCTCGCTGGATAATGGCCAGCCTAGCCCGCGCTTTGCCCACTACATCGGCGGCCTGCAACGCTATCTGCCGGATGCCCTGCTATTGCTCGCCCCTTATGTAAACTCCTATCGCCGCCTGGCTCCATTCACCGCAGCACCCATCAATGTGGAATGGGGTCACGACAACCGCACCTGCGGCCTGCGTGTACCACACAGCGGCCCACAGGCCCGCCGGGTGGAAAACCGCTTGCCGGGCGTGGATGCCAACCCCTACCTGGCCCTGGCCACCACGCTGGCCTGCGGTTTGCTTGGCATGCAACAGGAACAGGAACCCAGCGCGCCGCTCGATTGCAGCGCCTATGGCCGGCCTTATGCTTTTGCCCGCACGCAGCTGGAAGCTATCGAAGGTCTGGCTGGCAATCAGGCACTGGCCGAACTACTGGGTCCTCACTTCGTTGCAAGCTATTGTCAACTCAAGCTGAGCGAATGGCAGGCATTCAACCAGACCGTCACCGCCTGGGAATACCGCCATTTGCTTGCCCAGGTATGAAAGAGGCCAGATGAAACGCGAACACGCACCTCACCTCAGTCAATTTGACGGCCATCACGTCAACTCCTGGTACGCCGCCAGTGCCCCCTTGCGCGAGCGCTACCCGGTACTGGGCGAGGTGGTGCGCTGCGATGTTTGCGTGGTGGGGGCAGGCCTGACCGGACTGTCGGCCGCCCTGACCCTGGCGGAGAAAGGCTTATCGGTGGCCGTACTGGAAGGCGCACTGGTGGGCTTTGGCGCATCCGGACGCAATGGCGGGCAGATCCTGCACGGCTTTGCCGCCCCATTCCGGGCCTTCGAACAGCAATTGGGTACACGCGCCGCCCGGCAATGCTGGGAGGCCTCGCTGGACGGACTGGCGCTGATTGCCAATCGTATTCACCAGCACCAGATTGACTGTGATTTGCGTTGGGGCTTTCTTACCACCGCCAGCAACCGCCACCAGCAACAACAGTTACGCAAGCAACTATCGACACTGCAAAGCTGTGGCTACCACGATGCCCAATGGCTGGAAGGTGAGGCACTGGCCGAGCAGATCAACTCACCGGCCTATACTGCGGCACTGCACGACAGTAGCTGCGGCCACCTGCATCCGCTGAAATATGCCCAGGGGCTGGCACGGGCAGCATCCCGCGCCGGGGTCAGGCTGTTCGAACACAGCCCGGTCAGCTCCATCGACGAGGACAGGCTGGGACTACAAATCGGCACGTCCGGTGGCTGGATACGGGCGGACAAGATGGTCCTGGCCTGCAATGTCGATATTGGCGCCCTGCAACCGCAGTTGCGCCGCAGCATCCTGCCGGTTGAGTCGCACATCCTTGCCACCGCCCCGCTCACGGCCGAACACGCCGCCAGCTTGCTACCCGCAGGCGCTGCCGTTTGCAGCAGTGACAAGCTGCTGGACTACTTCCGCCTGACGCCAGACCACCGCCTGCTATTTGGTGGACGCTCAAGCAGACCCTATGCACAACGACAGGCTCTGATTGCCGATCGGTATGCTCGCATGGTCAGCATTTTCCCCAGCCTCAACAACAGCCAGATCGACTTCGCATGGAGTGGGCATGTCGATATCGGCCCGGCACGCCTGCCCCAAATTGGTCGCCAGGGACAGCGCGTTTATCATGCTCAGGGCTTTGCCGGACATGGACTGGCTTTCACCGGCATTGCCGGACAGATGATTGCCGAAGCCATCGCCGGGGATCTGGGTCGCTTTGACATTTTCAATAAACTGTATGCTCACCCGCTACCGCTACCGGCCTCCATGGAGGAAAGCCTGATCCGGCTTGGCAGCATGTATTACCGCCTGCGTGATGCTCTAGGCTTCTAGACAAAATGTACACTGGGCTTGCGCAAGGACAGCCCTCAGGCAGCTGCATCACCCAAAACAGGCAAACGATGCTAGGATGCCCCGATCAACTGTTTTACGTGTAATTTACATGGCATTTCTACTCCCACGTCCCTCTCCAGAGCGTCTGCCACGCTTTGCACTGACGGCCAGCAATTTTGCTTCCCTGCCATCTGCCGCCGACTTCCGCCAGACACTGCTGAGCAAACTGGATTCAGCGCAACAGCGCATTTATATCGCGGCACTCTATCTGGAACAGGACGAAGCCGGGCAGGAGATACTGGCCGCCATCTTTGCGGCCAAACAACGCAATCCGGCACTGGATGTACGTATTCTGGTCGACTGGCACCGTGCGCAACGCGGACGCATCGGCGAGAGCAATGTCAGCTGCAATGCCGCCTGGTATCGAAAAGAGGCCAGCCTGCATGCTGTTGAGGTACCCATCTATGGTGTCCCCACCCAGACCAGAGAGCTGTTCGGCGTACTGCATCTGAAAGGCTTCATCATTGATGACCTGGTGATATACAGCGGAGCCAGCCTCAACAACGTCTACCTGCACAAGCAGGACAAGTATCGTTTTGATCGTTACCACCTGATTCAAAGCATGGCACTGGCTGACTGTATGGCCAGTTTCATGCTGCAACACATCTGCAATGACGAAGCCGTATTCCGGCTCGACAAACCCGTCCCGGGCACGCGTAGCATTCGCAAGGAAATCCGCGCATTTCGTGGCCGGCTGGAGCAAGCCCACTACCACCTGCCGCGACAGCAGATCAGTCAGCAAGGTATGGGTGTCACACCGATTGTCGGACTGGGCAAGGGCAATCCGCTCAATCGTCTCATCCTGCAATTGATCGGTCATGCCCAGCACCGGCTGGTGATTTGCACACCTTACTTCAACTTCCCCATGGCGGTGCTGCGCGCCATCAACCGTGCCCTACGCCGTGGCGTTGAAGTCACCATCATCGTCGGCGACAAGACTGCCAATGATTTTTTCATTCCCGAGACAGAGCCATTCAAGCTGATTGGTGCCCTGCCCTATCTGTACGAAATGAACCTGCGTCGCTTCGCCAAGCGCCGCCAGGCCCAGATCGAAAACGGCAAACTCAATCTGTGCCTGTGGAAAGATGGCGACAACAGTTACCACCTCAAAGGCATGTGGTGCGATGCACAGCACATTCTGCTGACCGGCAACAACATGAATCCGCGAGCCTTCCGCCTGGATCTGGAAAATGCCTTGCTGATTCATGATCCGGCGCAGCAGCTGCAAGCACAAAGCCATGCTGAACAACAGCATATCCTGCAGCACACCACCCGCATTCATCACTACCGCCAACTGGAAAGTGTGCGCAACTACCCGCTCAAGGTACGCACCATCCTCACCCGGCTAAGCCGGGTACGTATCGATCGCATGCTCAACCTGATGCTGTAAGAAAAACAAATGGCCTGACCAATGCAAAAAGCCACCCGAAGGTGGCTTTTTGCATTGGTTTTATTATTTGCTTCCATCCGGAAGCCGGATATCAGATTCGCTGGATAAGCGCTGCATGCATCGTCCAGGCAGGGAATCACGCACAAAGCACAAAGCCCAGCTCGTGTGAGCTGGGCTTCTAAACGGGAGTCTGGCAGTGTCCT